>NKXN01000002.1 GCA_002261155.1 Bacillaceae bacterium SAS-127
GCAGCCAAAAAGGTAATTTCGAATTTGGATGAGTATTTATCAGCTTGTCAGCTTGGTATTACAGTGACAGCCTTAGGACTAGGTTGGTTAGGGAAGCCGACAGTCGTTCACTTATTGGAGCCAGTATTTGAGCGATTTGAACTTTCCGCCTCTGTCGTGAGTGCATTATCGTTTGTCATTGCCTTTACGGGGATTACCTTTTTACACGTCGTAATTGGGGAGTTGGCGCCGAAAACGGTAGCTATTCAAAAAGCAGAAGCGGTCACCTTGTTGTTTGCAAAACCAATGATTATCTTTTACCGTCTTATGTACCCGTTTATTAAAACGCTGAACGGGGCTTCTCGATTGGTTGTTAGGATGTTTGGATTGAAGCCTGTAGCTGAACATGAAATGGCCCACTCGGAAGAAGAGTTGCGTATTATTTTATCGGAAAGTTTGAAAAGCGGGGAAATTAACCAGTCGGAATATAAATATGTAAATAATATATTCGAATTTGATGATCGTATAGCGAAAGAAATTATGACGCCACGAACGGAGATTATCGCGATTGATAAATCGGAGATAGCGCAAGATTGTATTTCGATGGTGTTAGAAGAGAATTACACTCGTTACCCGGTGACTGATGGTGACAAAGACCGAATTATCGGCATGGTCAATATTAAAGAAGTGTTGATCGATGTTATTAGAGATGAAAGTAAGAAAAAAGTGAGTATTGAACATTATGTTCGTCCGGTAATCCAAGTGATCGAATCGATCGCCATTCATGATTTGCTCGTCAAAATGCAAAAAGATCGTATTCAAATGGCGATTTTAATTGATGAATACGGTGGTACAGCTGGACTCGTCACTGTTGAGGATATCATCGAAGAAATTGTTGGTGAAATTCGCGATGAATTTGACCAAGATGAAACACCGATGATTAAAAGAATCAATGAACATCAAGTGATTCTAGATGGTAAAGTGTTAATTGATGAAGTGAATGACCTCTTTGGACTCGACATTGACGATGAAGACGTCGACACAGTCGGTGGCTGGATTTTAACCGAAAAATTTGAAGTCCAAGAAGGCGATACGATTGAACGTGGCAATTGCACCTTCAAAGTCATCGAAATGGAAGGGTATCACATTAAATTTATCGAAGTCACTAAAAAAGAGATCGTCCTCACTGAAGCAGGGGATGACCTTCGAGATGAAACGATACAAGAAGCCTGATTCGCTTATGCGAACCAGGCTTTTTCTCATAAAAAGAAAAAATAAATGACAGCAGCTAAGACGATTCGATAAATGGCAAATGGCGTTAGCTTAATTTTATTGATGAGCGCTAAGAAGAAGCGAATCGACACTAAGGCGAAGATAAAGGCACTAATAAATCCGACAACGAAAAACGGCAGAACATCTAGTGTGAAATATTCCCAGTTGCTAATCAGTGATAACGTACTAGCACCAGCCATGATGGGCACAGCCATAATAAAGGTAAAGTCGGCAGCGGCCCGATGACTCATCCCAAGTAACACACCTCCAGAAATGGTCGAACCGGAACGAGAAAACCCTGGCCAAAGTGCGAGACATTGGAATAATCCGATTAAAAAGGCTTGTTTATAAGTGACGTCATCCACTGTTTCAACTTGGACATATTTTGGTGCTAGTTTATCAGCAAGCAACATCAAAATAGCACCGACAACTAAACCAATCAGTACCGTATTGACTGAAAAAAGATGTTCATCGATAGAGTCTTCAAATAATAAGCCGAGAACAGTAGCTGGAAGTAGACCAACGATGACCACGCTTAACTTTAATTGAGACATTTCTTGATGACCAGTCGTTGTTCTTTTTTTCAATCCAAGCAAGTGAAAAAGTCGATCTTTAAATATAATGACGACGGCTAAAATCGAGCCGAGCTGGATGACTACTTTAAACGTATTGGCCACTGGCTGAGAAAACATTTCTTTCGATTTCAATAACATATCATCAACAATAATCATATGGCCAGTCGAGGAAATAGGAGCAAATTCCGTTGTCCCTTCGACCAAGCCTAAAATAAAAGCGACGAATAATTCCCATATATTCAACTTCGTTCACCTCATAAAAATAGGGTTAGATTAAGAATATGTCTGTTTTTATAGATAATGTCATTGTTTTACTTGACTTTTTTTCGACTTTCTTCAATTGTTATTTAAAAGGATTGAGGAGCTATCACTGCTATCA
Source organism: Bacillaceae bacterium SAS-127 (assembly GCA_002261155.1). Lineage (GTDB taxonomy): Bacteria > Bacillota > Bacilli > Bacillales > Domibacillaceae > Bacillus_CE. The sequence goes on from NKXN01000002.1 coordinate 2,206, forward strand.
AAAATATAGACAATCAGGTACAAATATGAGTAAATACTCTAAAAGAACCAGTTATGTCAACGGTCCTACTGATAGGAATTCTTATTTTCTCAGCCTCATAGATACCTTGTAATTGATGTTAATTTATCCCAAGTAACATCAAATATAGAGTATAATGAATGCAAGGTGGTGAGGAGATGAAGAAAGCCTATTTCATCGAGATTCAGCCGACAACTGAGCAGAAAACGAAAATACATCAAACGATCGGCGTTTGTCGATACGTGTACAATTTTTATCTGGCGAAGAACAAAGAAGTGTATGAAAAAGACGGATCATTTATGAGCGGTTATGACTTTTCTAAATGGTTGAACAATGTTCACACGCTAGAAAAAGATCAGTGGATTAAAGAGATATCTAGTAAAGCGGTTAAACAATCGATTATGAATGCAGACAAAGCCTTTAGAAACTTCTTTGTAGGGAAAGCGAAATTTCCACGATTTAAAAAGAAAAAGAATCAAGATGTGAAATGCTATTTTCCAAAGAACAATAAAACGGATTGGACGATTGAACGTCATCGAGTGAAAATCCCTACGCTTGGTTGGATGCGTTTGAAAGAATTTGGGTACCTTCCTGAAAAGGCCATCGTAAAAAGCGGAACCGTCTCACAAAAAGCAGGAAGATATTATGTGTCCGTTCTTTGTGAAGTAGATTCACAAGGGAAACAGCCCGCTGTTAAAAATGAAGGGTTGGGCATTGACTTAGGCATCAAAGATTTCGCCGTATGCAGTAACGGTTCGGTGTATAAAAACGTCAACCGTTCCGTACGAGTACGAAAGTTAGAAAAGAAATTAACACGTGAACAGCGCTCTTTGTCACGCAAATACGAAAACTTAAAAAAGAGAGGTGAAAAGGCTGTCGCTAAAAGAGCAAACATAAACAAAAACATTCTTAGAGTTCAAAAACTTCATACTCGATTGGCAAATATCCGATTAGAGTATGTCAAGTCTGTTGTGAGCCAAGTGGTGAAAACCAAGCCACGTTTTATCACGATAGAGGATTTGAATGTAAAAGGGATGATGAAGAATCGTCATTTATCAAAAGCGGTCGCTCAGCAATGTTTTTACACATTTAAAACTTGGCTCACAGCGAAATGTAAAGAACTACACATTGAGCTGAGACAAGTGGATCGGTTTTATCCGTCTTCGAAATTATGCTCTTGTTGTGGAAAGAAAAAGATGGATTTAAAACTATCGGATCGTACTTATACATGTAAGTGTGGTCATGTCATGAATAGAGATTTGAACGCAGCGGTCAACCTTTTACAAGCAAAAGAATACATCATTTTAACTTAAATAGAATGATGTATGATAGGTGGGGCTACCCCCGAAATTACGCTTGTGGAGTACTACACCAACCAGAGTAGCTGGCAGTTTAGCAAAATGGGGTACGAAGAAGCAGGAAAATTCTAAAAATGTATATTTGTCTATGTTTTTAGTGGCAGTGGTTCGATGGGTGTGCATAATTATTTTAAAAGTTTATCGGATTTAGAGCATTTATTTCGATTACCGGGGAAGTTCAAATATCAAACACATACGGTAGCGGCTCATTCATTTAAGGTGACAAAGATTGCCCAATTTTTAGGAACGATTGAAGAAATGGCGGGAGAATCGGTCGATTGGCGTTCACTGTATGAAAAAGCATTGAATCATGACTATGCGGAGCTGTTCACTGGTGATATTAAAACCCCTGTCAAATATGCTTCTAACGAATTAAACGCATTGTTTTCACAAGTAGAGGAGCAAATGGCGAAGAAATTTGTCGAGCAGGAGTTCCCGGCAGAATTGCAAGCTATTTATATGGAACGCTTTAAAGAAGGCAAAGATGACACACTTGAAGGCCGCATTTTATCAGTGGCGGATAAAATTGATCTTCTCTACGAATCCTTTGGGGAAATACTGAAGCGCAATCCAGAACCGTTATTTCTTGAAATCTATCAAGAAGCTTTATCGACGATCATGAAATTCCATGAGATGAATTGTGTGCAATATTTCATCGAGCACATATTACCGGATATGCTGTCTGAAGAATTCATTCCTCACAATGAATTAAATTATGTCACTGAAATGATCGTGCAAAAATATGCTGACAAATAAAGTGAGTTTTTTCCGGGAGTGAACGTATGATTGACAAAATCATTCTAGCCATCTGTATGCCGGCCTTGCTCGTCGTTTTTTTTACACAGGTGACATATAATCAAGTGCTAGGTTTAATCTTAACAGTCGCTTTAATCGCTGCTTCTGTTTACAAAGGGTATACCCATACATGGACGCTCATTATTATCGATGCCGCTTCCTTAACGTTCGGCTTTTGGCTATCCAATCGAATGATGAAAAATATCAAATTGAATAAATGACGATACGGCTTCCATTGGCGGAGGCTGTATTTTTTTGTGATCTTCTGTGGAATAGTAAGCAAGGCAGAAAAAAATTAAACTTTTCCCCTTGCTTTTTTATAGGGTACGGGGTATTATAAGAATCAAGATAACACATACCCCTAAGGGTAAAATAAAAGGAGGAAACACATTATGTTCTTTCGTTCTTACTTTGATGAAAAATTAGCTCAATATTCTTATATGGTCGGTTGTCAAAAAACGGGTGAAGCGATTGTCGTTGATCCTGCTCGTGATATTACTCCTTATGTGGAAACAGCGAAAAAAGAAGGTTTTCATTTAACGGCAGCAACGGAAACTCATATTCATGCGGACTTTGTTTCAGGGGCTCGTCAGTTGGCTCATGATCACGGTTCTACATTATATTTATCAGATGAAGGCGATGAAAACTGGAAGTATCAATATTTAGATGGGCTGTCAGCAACACTTGTGAAAGATGGCGACGTATTTACGATCGGAAACATTGAATTTAAAGTAATGCATACACCAGGTCATACCCCTGAAAGTATCTCTTTTATCGTCACAGATAAAGGTGGCGGCTCAGATGTACCGATGGGAATCTTCACAGGAGACTTCGTATTTGTTGGCGATATCGGTCGTCCAGACTTATTAGAGAAAGCGGCAGGTGTGAAAGGAACGGCGGATGCTGGAGCATTACAAATGTTTGACTCGGTTCAACGCTTTAAACAGCTTCCAGACTATTTATTAGTGTGGCCAGCACATGGGGCCGGCAGTGCTTGCGGAAAATCGCTTGGAGCGGTTCCACTTTCAACAGTCGGTTACGAAAAAGTGAACAACTGGGCGCTTCAAATTGAAGATAAAGAAGAATTTCAAAAAGAATTACTGAAAGATCAACCAGAGCCACCAAAATACTTTGCGATGATGAAAAAAGTGAATAAAGTAGGTCCGAAAGTATTAACGAATGAGGAAGTTCCTTATGTAGAAACGTATAAAGAGTTGCAGGAGCTTTTAAATAAAGACAATACAGTCGGTGTAGATACTAGAGGCGGTATGGAATTCGCTAATGGTCATATTGCAGGAACGATCAATATTCCATTCTCGAAAATTTTCACAAACTGGGCGGGCTGGATGTTAGGTTATGAGCAAAATATTGTTTTGGTTGCTGACAAAGATCAAGCGCAAGAAATTCAACTAGCACTAGAGTCCATTGGGTTAGATCGCATTGTCGCTTTTGCTGATCCGAAAGCTGTGAGCGAAGCAGATGAGTTAGAGCAATATCCAAACATCGATATCGAAACGTTGAAAGCGCAACATCAACATGAAGATGTGTATGTAGTAGATATCCGTCAGCAAGCAGAGTGGAATGAAGGTCGTATTCCAGGAGCACATCACCATATGCTTGGTTATTTACAAGATCAACTAGCAGATCTGCCAAAAGACAAGAAAATTATTGTTCATTGTCAATCAGGTGCTCGCTCAGCTATCGGAACGAGCGTGCTACAAGCAGCTGGATTTAAACATATTGAAAACGTAGCAGGTGGATTTGCAGCATGGAAAATCGCTGGTGAAGAAGTAACAAAAGGGGAGAATTAATGATGAATAAAGTAACCGTATATTCAACTAACACATGTCCTTATTGCACGATGATGAAAAACTTTTTAAATGAACAAGGTATTTCATATAAAGAAGTAAACGTTCAGCAAGACCAACAAGCAGCACAAAAATTAGTGGCAACGACAGGTCAAATGGGTGTTCCACAAACAGAAGTCAACGGACAATGGGTGCTAGGCTATGATCCGCAAGCTATTATGTCTTTGTTGAAGTAATTTCATGAGCTGGGCTTTACGCCTGGCTCTTTCTGATAGGAGGTGACCACGATGACATACGATAAAAATGTACAAAACCGGCTGAAGCGAATTGAAGGACAAATACGAGGTGTTTTACGAATGATGGAGGAAGAAAAGGATTGTACCGATATTGTCATGCAACTAAGTGCGATTCAAGGAGCGATTAATGGGACAATCGGCGTAGTGGTCAGCAAAAATCTAGAACAATGCGTTCGTCACAATGTGGAGAACGGTGAAGAAACAGATGAGATGGTGAAAGAAGCGGTTGAATTGTTAATGAAAAGCCGTTAAAAAGGAGCACAATAATGAGTACGATTTTTTACGTATTATTAGCGATTTTCGTCTTTATTTCTATAAAAAATATGATTCCTGCTAAAGGGATTCGTCATATCTCAACGGATGATTTGAAGGAAGAGTTGAAGGAAGGAAACAAACAATTTGTCGATGTGAGAACACCGGCAGAATATAAAGGTCATCATGTGAGAGGATTTAAAAATATTCCGCTGCAGCAGCTCGCCGCACGTATGAACGAACTTGATCGTAACAAAGAAATTGTTGTCATGTGCCGAAGCGGTATGCGTAGCCAAAAAGCGGCTCAATTGCTGAAGAAAAAAGGCTTTACGAACGTGACGAATGTGCAAGATGGAATTTGTAGTTGGAAGCAATAGATAAGAAAGGTGTGAGTAGAGAATGGATTGGTCCATAGGTTTTATCGTCACCATATTTCTCATTGGTTTTATCGGCTCGTTTATTTCGGGAATGGTTGGAATCGGTGGTTCGATTATTAAATACCCGATGTTATTATACATCCCACCGTTTTTAGGATTCGCTGCCTTTTCCGCTCATGAAGTGTCCGGCATTAGTGCGGTTCAAGTCTTTTTTGCGACGATCGCTGGTGTTTGGGCATATCGTAAAAGCGATTATTTAAATAAAACATTAATCATCTACATGGGTGTGGCTGTATTAATAGGTAGCTTTATCGGTGGCTTCGGCTCAGAGGATATGTCGGAAGCGACTGTGAACGTTATTTACGGTATTTTAGCCGCGTTAGCCGCGATCATGATGTTTATTCCGAAGAAAAACCTTGATGATCGTCCGCTTGAAGAGATTACCTTTAATAAATGGTTAGCGGCTGTACTTGCTTTCGTTGTCGGATTAGGAGCCGGAATTGTCGGTGCGGCCGGAGCGTTTTTACTCGTGCCGATCATGCTCGTTGTCTTAAAAATTCCAACAAGAATGACAATTGCCAGCTCGCTAGCGATTACCTTTATTTCATCGATCGGTTCCACAGCAGGAAAGCTCATGACTGGTCAAGTGTTGTTTTTACCAGCAGTGATTATGGTCGTTGCTAGTATCATCGCTTCTCCACTCGGCGCCAAAGCTGGTCAAAAAATGAATACAAAGATCCTTCAATGGTTGCTTGCTCTATTGATTGCGGCGACGGCTGTGAAGATTTGGATGGATATTTTATGGTGAAAATAGTGGGGGCATGATGCTCCTGCTTTTTTGTTGTGTAAGTAATTTAAAACGAACATACGTGCGTAAAAAACTAGCTTTCTTTGTTTTATTTATGATAAAATGGGAAATATGATAAGTATCGAAAGCGATGGAGTTCAAGATGGAAATAATAGTCGGTGCAAGAGTATGATAAAGGTAAAAGGTCAGCAGGGAGGACAAAATGTGGCAAATCCATTCGAAATAGTTTCTAAATATAGTCCACAAGGTGATCAGCCTGCCGCGATTGCCGAGCTAGTGGAAGGCATTAAGCAAGGAAAGAAGCATCAAACCCTGCTTGGAGCAACGGGAACAGGAAAGACGTTTACGGTTTCTAATGTCATTAAAGAAGTGAATAAACCGACGCTTGTGATCGCTCATAATAAAACATTGGCGGGGCAGCTATATAGCGAATTTAAAGAGTTTTTCCCAAATAATGCAGTCGAGTATTTCGTCAGCTACTATGATTATTATCAGCCGGAAGCGTATGTGCCGCAAACGGATACGTTCATTGAAAAAGATGCGAGCATTAATGATGAAATTGATAAGCTGCGCCACTCGGCGACATCGGCGTTATTTGAGCGCAATGACGTCATCGTGATCGCCAGTGTTTCTTGCATTTACGGTTTAGGTTCGCCGGAAGAATATCGTGAGCTAGTGATTTCGTTGCGAACGGGTATGGAGCTAGAGCGCAATCAGCTGTTACGTCGTCTTGTAGATGTTCAGTATGAACGAAATGATATTGATTTTAAGCGCGGAACGTTTCGCGTGCGCGGCGATGTCGTCGAGATTTTCCCAGCTTCCCGTGATGAGCATTGCATGAGAGTTGAATTTTTCGGCGATGAAATTGATCGGATACGTGAAGTCGATGCGCTAACGGGCGAGATTCTTGGCGACCGCGACCATGTCGCTATCTTTCCAGCTTCCCACTTCGTTACTCGGGAAGAGAAAATGAAAATTGCGATTGGAAATATAGAAAAAGAGCTAGAGGAACAACTAACTATTTTACGTGAAGACAATAAATTGCTAGAAGCGCAGCGCTTGGAACAGCGGACGCGTTATGATTTAGAAATGATGCGGGAGATGGGCTTTTGTTCAGGAATTGAAAACTATTCGCGCCATCTAACTTTACGACCATCAGGCTCGACACCGTATACACTACTGGATTATTTTCCGAAAGATTTCTTGCTCGTGATTGATGAGTCGCATGTGACCCTTCCACAAGTGCGCGGGATGTACAATGGCGACCAGGCACGTAAGCAAGTGCTAGTGGATCACGGTTTCCGCCTGCCATCTGCGAAGGATAATCGTCCGCTCATGTTCCAAGAATTTGAGGAGCATGTTCATCAAGCGGTTTACGTTTCAGCTACACCAGGTCCTTATGAAATCGAACATACCCCACATATGACAGAACAAATTATTCGACCGACTGGCCTGCTTGACCCAACCGTTGATGTCCGCCCGATTGAAGGACAAATCGATGACCTCCTCGGTGAAATACAGGAACGTATTGAGAAGAACGAACGCGTATTAGTGACGACATTAACGAAGAAAATGTCTGAAGACTTAACCGATTATTTAAAGGATATCGGGATTAAAGTGCAGTATTTGCATTCAGAAATTAAAACACTCGAACGGATTGAAATTATTCGAGATCTCCGCCTCGGTAAATACGACGTTCTTGTCGGGATTAACTTGTTGAGAGAAGGGCTTGATATTCCGGAGGTGTCGCTTGTGACAATTTTAGATGCCGATAAGGAAGGCTTCTTGCGCTCAGAGCGTTCGCTCATTCAGACGATGGGCCGCGCTGCCCGAAACGCATCGGGACATGTCATTATGTATGCCGATAAAATAACGGATTCAATGGCAAAAGCGCTCGAGGAAACGAAGCGTCGTCGTTCGATTCAGGAACAGTACAATGAAACGCATGGCATTACACCGATGACTATTCAAAAAGAAGTTCGTGATGTGATTCGAGCGACCCATGCGGCCGAAGAAACAGAAGTGTACGAAACAACGAAAAAATTGTCGAAAACGGAAAGAAATCGTTTATTGCAAAGTCTTGAGAGCGAAATGAAGGAAGCGGCTAAAGCGCTTGATTTCGAGAAGGCGGCTGAGCTTCGCGATGCCTGGTTAGAGTTGAAATCGGAAGGATGACTTTTTATGGGAATAGATAAAATTACAGTAAAAGGTGCTAGAGCACATAATCTCAAAAATATCGATATCACCATTCCGCGCGATCAATTAGTCGTGCTGACGGGTTTATCGGGATCAGGGAAATCATCGCTCGCCTTTGATACGATTTATGCAGAGGGGCAGCGTCGCTATGTCGAATCGCTGTCCGCCTATGCTCGCCAATTTTTAGGGCAAATGGATAAGCCGGATGTGGATGCGATCGAAGGGTTATCGCCAGCGATTTCGATTGATCAGAAAACGACAAGTCGTAACCCTCGTTCCACGGTCGGAACGGTGACGGAAATTTATGATTACTTGCGTTTGCTGTTTGCGCGTATCGGCCGTCCGATTTGTCCTGTTCATGGCATTGAAATTACGTCGCAAACGATCGAACAAATGGTGGATCGCATTATGCAACACGAGGAGCGCACGAAGCTGCAAGTATTATCGCCGATCGTTTCCGGTCGAAAAGGAACACATGTGAAGGTGTTTGAAGAAATTAAGCGTCAAGGCTATGTTCGCGTGCGTGTAGACGGCGAAATGTACGAAATAGAAGATGAGATTGAACTAGAAAAAAATAAAAAGCATTCGATTGAAGTCGTCATTGACCGGATCGTCGTCAAAGAAGGGATCGAAGCACGTTTAGCTGACTCATTAGAGGCCGCTCTCAAATTAGGAGAAGGAAATGTCATTATCGATGTTATCGGCCAAGAAGAATTACTGTTCAGTGAACATCATGCTTGTCCTCATTGTGGATTTTCGATTGGAGAATTAGAGCCGCGTATGTTTTCTTTTAATAGCCCTTACGGTGCCTGCCCAACGTGTGACGGCTTAGGGTCGAAGTTGAAAGTCGATGTCGATCTCGTGTTGCCAAATTGGGAGTTAAGCTTAAAAGAACATGCGATTGCTCCGTGGGAATCGACCAGCTCACAATATTATCCACAGCTTCTAGAGTCAGTTTGTACTCACTATGGTATCGATATGGATAAGCCAGTGAAGGACTTGCCGAAAGAACAAATGGATAAAATTTTATACGGATCGGGCAATGAAAAAGTGTACTTCCGTTATGAGAATGATTTCGGGCAAATCCGTGAAAACCATGTGGCATTTGAAGGAGTTATTGGCAATATTGAGCGTCGTTACCGCGAAACGAGCTCCGATTATATTCGCGAGATGATGGAAAAATATATGGGGCAGCAAAAATGTCCGACATGTAAAGGCTATCGCTTGAAAAAAGAAAGTCTTGCCGTCAAAATCAATGACCGTCACATTAGTGAAGTAACGGATGATTCGATTGAAGAAGCGGAGAAGTTCTTTGCTTCGCTGTCGTTAACGGAAAAAGAAATGAAGATTGCTCATTTAATTTTACGAGAAATTCGTGAGCGGCTTGGCTTCTTAATTAATGTCGGCTTAGATTATTTAACGCTCAGTCGAGCAGCGGGCACATTGTCCGGGGGAGAGGCGCAGCGTATTCGGTTAGCGACGCAAATTGGTTCGCGATTAACTGGAGTGCTCTATATTTTGGATGAGCCATCAATTGGCTTGCATCAACGAGACAATGACCGCTTAATTCATACGATGAAAGAGATGCGTGATATTGGTAACACGTTGATCGTCGTCGAGCATGATGAAGATACGATGCTGGCGGCTGATTATTTAATTGACGTGGGGCCGGGTGCAGGAATTCATGGGGGAGAAATCGTTTCTGCCGGAACACCGGAACAAGTGATGAATGACCCTGTTTCATTGACAGGTCAATATTTATCAGGGAAAAAATATATTCCGTTGCCAAATGAGCGCCGTCAGCCAGACGGTCGCTGGATTGAAGTGACAGGAGCAAAGGAAAATAACTTAAAAAACGTCAAAGCAAAGTTTCCGCTCGGTCTGTTTACCGCGGTGACAGGTGTATCGGGTTCTGGAAAAAGTACGTTGATCAATGAAATTCTCCATAAATCATTGGCACAACAGCTACATAATGCGAAAAGCAAGCCAGGACAACACCGAGAAGTGAAAGGAATTGAGCATCTTGAAAAAGTGATCGATATTGATCAGTCTCCGATTGGCCGAACACCAAGATCCAATCCAGCGACGTATACAGGGGTGTTTGATGATATTCGCGATGTGTTTGCGACAACGAATGAGGCGAAAGTGCGCGGTTATAAGAAAGGACGCTTTAGCTTCAATGTGAAGGGTGGACGCTGTGAGGCTTGCCGTGGAGATGGCATCATCAAAATTGAAATGCACTTTTTACCGGATGTGTATGTGCCGTGCGAAGTGTGTCATGGGAAACGTTACAATCGTGAAACACTCGAAGTGAAATATAAAGGGAAAAACATTTCCGATGTGCTAGCGATGACGGTAGAAGATGCGTTACAATTTTTTGAAAACATCCCGAAAATTAAACGTAAGCTGCAGACGATTGCCGATGTTGGGCTAGATTATATTACTCTAGGCCAACCCGCGACCACTCTTTCTGGTGGAGAGGCTCAGCGTGTGAAGCTGGCATCTGAATTGCACCGCCGTTCCAATGGACGCTCGTTCTACATTTTAGATGAGCCAACGACCGGCTTGCATGTAGATGATATTTCCCGTTTGCTTCATGTGCTTCAGCGTTTAGTCGACAATGGAGACACTGTATTAGTGATTGAGCATAATTTGGATGTCATTAAAACAGCGGATTATATTGTTGATCTTGGACCAGAAGGTGGCGATCGCGGAGGAATGATTGTTGCTTCTGGTACACCAGAAGAAGTGGCGGAAGTGGAAGAGTCGTATACCGGTTACTATTTGAATAAAGTATTAGTTCGTGACCGCGAACGTATTATGAAAGTTTAAAAACTTGAAACTTTTTCTAAATCGTTGCGTATGTAAAGAGAGAAAGTCAAATTCAACTAATTGGAGGGACTTGAAATGAACGAAGAGAAAAAGCGAATTTTGAAAATGGTTGAAGATGGAATTATCACTGCAAGCGAAGCGGTGTCGTTGATGGAGGCACTTGAAAAAAATCAGCATTCTACTGCTCAGAAAGATAGTTTCTTTGATGAATTATTGAACTTCGGACAGAAATTAGGCAACCAAATGCAAGGAGCAGGTAGTCAGCTTCATCAGCCAAAGGATAAATTATTTCAGTTCGTTCAGTCTACAGTTCAAAAGCTAAAGGACTTTGAATTTCCTCTTGGAAAAGCGGTCGAATTCTCTCATGTGTTTCATGAAGAAGTTTTCTCACCGAAGCGCTTAAAGGTAGAAGTGGCAAATGGCGATTTAACGCTTTTACCTTGGGATGAGCAAGGAGTGAAAGCTGAATGCCATGTGAAGGTGTACGGTGCAGAACGAGAAGAGGACGCACGAGAAGAATTTATTAAAAATAGTGTATTTTATGCTCGCGATAACAAATTATCATTCTCCGTCGGCTTGAAATTAATGAAGGTAGATACCGTATTGTATGTGCCGAAAGCAAAAATCGACGATATCTCGATGAAACTATTTAACGGTTCATTGGCTGTAAATGACATTCAAGTAGAAGAGCTAGATGTGAAAACAGCAAACGGCAAAATTGAAGTAAAAAATTGTCAGATAGATGATTTTGAAGGGGAAACAGGCAACGGCCAAATTTACTTAACGAATTGTGAAGGTAAAAAGGTGGAAGCCAATTCCTTTAATGGAGCGATTCATGTGATTGGTTCCGTCGGTGATATTGATGTGAAAACGGTGAACGGCAATGTGTTATGCGATATGAAAACAGGTGCTGTTCATACGATTAAAGCACATGCGATTACTGGAAACGTTGAGGTGTATGCACCAGCCTCTATGGCGATGAAGGGTGAATTACGCACAAACTTTGGCTCGTTCCATTTGCCAGAAACGGGCATGAAGACAGTGACGGAGAAAGAGGAAATGGTTCAAAAGCTCGTTCGTTTTGAAAGTGAGAATGAAGCGGATCAACAAGTATTTATTATGGCGGAAACGCGTACAGGCTTGATTACGATTCGCACGATTTCTCCAAAAACGGAAGAAAACGAGCTTATCCCTAAATTAGAGCAAGGTGAGTAAAGATGAGATGGATTGCTGGCATTTTAATTAATGCCCTATTGTTTATTGCGCTTTCAGGCTATTTTACGGGGGTGGAAGTGGATAGTGTGAGCTCAGCTATCATTGCTAGTACTGTGCTATCTATTTTAAACATACTCGTTCGGCCGATTTTAATTATTTTAACGTTGCCGATTACATTCGTGACACTTGGACTCTTTCTGTTTGTCATTAACGCCTTAACGCTAATGCTGACAGATAATATTATGGGGAGTCATTTTGACATATCCGGATTTGGCATGGCGCTGTTGATTTCGGTTATAATGGCGCTTGTGAATCTCATTTTACAGCTTACGATTTTTCGAAAGGAATAGCTTAAAAGAGGCATCTATCCGTCGATGATTCGGCGAATAGATGCCTCTTTTTTGTGTCGACTGGGAAAGTCAGTCACCAACCTCACTTTATTTTAACTGATAATAAGAAATAATTGCCTCAGCCATCGCTTCGGCACATTGCTGCTGGTACAGGCTTGTCCGCAGTAGTTGTGCTTCTTCAAGGTTAGTCATAAACCCTAATTCGATCAATACAGCTGTCATTTTCGTTTTTCGCAACAGATAGAAATTCGCTGTTTTCACGCCGCGATTTTTTCGTCCTGTTCGTTTGATCACAAGCTCTTGAAGGAGTGTAGCGAATTGTTGTGCTTCTTTCGGGCGAGATGGATAAATATAGGTTTCAATTCCGTTTGCTCCATTCCATGTCTCTCCATAAGCGTTGGCGTGAATCGAGAGAAAAAGGTCGGCATGCCAGCGATTGGCGAGAGCCGTTCGTTCTGCTAAAGGCACGTCCATTTCATCTGAATGTGAAAAGCGAATGTCCACTTTCTTAAAAGGGCATAGTTCCTTTTGTAACCGCAAAGCTACTTCTCGATTAAACTCGTACTCCTTCATACCATTCGGGCTTCGTTTTCCAGGTGTGTGTAAGCCATGTCCAGCATCAATTATTATCTTCATGTTTCCCCCTCCTCCCCCTTATAATAGAAAAACAATTGAAAAAGAGACACCTATATATGAGATGAGCTGAAAAATGTTACAATATGATCAGACTGCCAGTTGAGGAGGTAGAAAGTTTGGCTAAAGTTCGTACAAAGGATTTGTTAGAGAAGTTTAATTTCGAGCTTGTGAGTGGAGAAGACGGCATTCATCGTCCGATCATCACGAGTGATCTTTCGCGGCCAGGTCTTGAGCTTGCTGGTTTTTTTGATTATTATCCAGCGGAGCGCGTGCAATTGCTTGGCATGACGGAGATGTCGTTTTTCGGTAAGTTGCATCCGGAGGAGCAAACATCCCGGATGGAAAGACTTTGTCATGATACGACACCGGCGATTATTCTTTCACGAGGACAAGAGGTGCCGGAATCATTAATGGAAGCATCGGAGCGAAACGCTGTCCCGGTGATGCGTTCGAAGATGACGACGACGCGGCTTTCAAGTCGGTTGACTAATTACTTAGAAAGCATGCTGGCCCCAACGACGGCAGTGCATGGGGTGTTGGTCGATATTTATGGTGTTGGTGTATTAATTACCGGCCAAAGCGGAGTCGGAAAAAGCGAAACGGCTTTGGAACTTGTGAAACGTGGTCATCGACTAGTGGCGGATGATTGTGTTGAAATTCGTCAAGAGGATGAGGATGTGCTTGTCGGTAGTGCCCCTGAGCTTATTGAACATTTGCTAGAAATTCGTGGGCTAGGGATCATTAACGTGATGACGTTATTTGGTACAGGAGCGATTCGCGGACATAAACGAATTACGTTAAATATTCATTTGGAAGTTTGGGACCCAAAAAGCAGTACGATCGCTTAGGTATTGAAGAAGATAAATTGAAAATTATTGATACAGATATTACGAAAATTACTTTGCCGGTTCGTCCGGGAAGAAACTTGGCGGTGATTATCGAGGTAGCAGCGATGAATTTCCGCTTGAAGCGCCTCGGCATTAACACGGCACAAGAGTTTACGAACAAGCTTGCTAATGTCATTAGTGAGAAAGATCCTGATTTATTATAGAAAGGGGAAAAATGATGGAAGGTTACCCGTTAAACCGCGTGGCGTTCGAGCTTGGTGCATTTCCGGTGCATTGGTACGGTCTTATTATCGGTTGTGGAATTGCACTCGGTTTTTATTTAGCGACGAAGGAAAGCGAGCGTCTTGGTTTAGAAAAAGACACCTTTGCTGATTTACTCATTTGGGCGATTCCTATTGCGATTCTTTGTGCTCGCGTTTATTACGTACTATTTCAATGGGAATATTATTCGCAGCATCCAGCAGACATTATTAAAATCTGGGAAGGCGGCATTGCGATCCACGGGGCGTTAATTGGAGCTGTGGCGACGACGGTTGCTTTTTCAATGGCAAAAAATATTTCGTTTTGGAAGCTGGCGGATATTGCTGCCCCTAGCATTATTTTGGGACAGGCGATTGGGCGCTGGGGAAATTTCATGAATCAGGAAGCTCATGGGGGAGAAGTCACTCGTTCCTTTTTAGAGGGCTTGCACTTGCCAGACTTTATTATTAATCAAATGTACATTGAGGGCGTGTATTATCATCCAACGTTTTTATATGAATCACTGTGGAACTTGCTTGGGTTTGCGCTATTAATCGCGTTAAGAAAAGTCAACTTACGACGAGGCGAGATGTTTTTAACATATGTCATTTGGTATTCGATCGGGCGCTTCTTCATTGAAGGCTTGCGGACAGATAGTCTGATGCTTGGAGGATTAAGAATGGCGCAAGTAATTTCGATCGGGCTAGTGGTAGCTGCGGTGGTTATTTGGATCGTTCGTCGCAAAATGAATACAAAGCAAGTGCGCTACAATAGTATGGAAAATTGAACATAGGGGAGAGTAAGGGATGATTTCGACAATCAAAAGGGGTTTGTTTGTTGGAGGAAAGACGGCTTGGACATTAGGAAAAGTCATCTTTCCGATTACGTTGATCGTCACGATTTTGCAGTTTACTCCCGTTTTGCCGTGGCTGATGAAATTGATCAGTCCGATCATGGGGATCTTTGGACTATCAGGGGAAGCGTCCATTCCGCTCGTATTAGGAAACTTTTTGAATTTATATGCCGGAATTGGGGCGATGTTATCGCTCGATTTAACGGTAAAAGAAGTGTTTATTTTAGCGGTGATGCTGTCGTTCTCCCATAATTTATTAATTGAATCGAGCGTTGCAACGAAGGTTGGCGTGAGGATGTCCGTGATGCTAGCTGTCCGCCTTGGATTGGCGATTGTATCTGGGATTGTGATTAATCTCGTTTGGAAAGGCGGCGGCGAGCTCGCGAAATACGGTATAGCTCCACCGCAGCAAGCGGAGCCAAACGGCTGGGGAGAAATTTTGCTGCTCGGTCTTGAAAAAGCAGCGTACGGAGTTTTTCAACTAGCGTTAATTGTGATTCCGTTAATGGTAATGATACAATTTTTAAAAGATTTAAAATGGCTCGACGTGTTTTCCCGCTGGATGGCACCAGTAACGCGGATACTTGGGATGAAAGAAAATACATCGACGACGTTAGCGGCGGGACTTTTATTCGGCTTGGCTTACGGCTCGGCTGTGATGATTCAAGCAGTTAAAGATGACGGAGTGAGCCGTAAAGATGTAACGATCGCCTTTATCTTTTTAGTTGCTTGTCACGCTGTTGTAGAGGATACGTTGATTTTCGTACCGCTTGGACTGACCGGTTGGACATTGCTTGCCTTATTTTTGATCCGAGTAATTGTCGCCGTTATTTTGACTCTGATCGTCTCAACATTATGGAGACGAGCTGAAATTGCGGAAAGAAAGGAAGCAACTTTATCATGAAAAACATTACAACTTTGCTGTTTGACTTAGATGGTACATTAATTAACACAAATGAATTAATTATCGCTTCATTTTTGCATACACTAGATCATTATTTCCCGAATCAATATCAGCGGGAAGATGTGTATCCTTTTATGGGGCCGACACTCGTTGAAACATTTAGTAGCATCGATCCCGAGCGAGTCGATGAAATGGTCGATCGCTATCGTACATATAACTTAGCGAAGCATGATGAGCTAGTGACAGAGTTTGACGGGGTGTATGACACGATCCGCACGTTGAAAGAGAACGGCTATAAGCTCGCGATCGTTTCCACGAAAATGCGCGATACGGTCATTAAAGGTTTGAAACTGACGGGGCTGTATGACTTTTTCGAAGTGATTGTCGCGCTCGATGATGTGACGGAACCGAAGCCTGATCCAGAACCGTTGCAAAAAGCTTTAGCAGCACTTGGCTCGACAGCGGAGGAAGCGATGATGATCGGTGATAACTATCACGATATTGAAGGTGGACATAATGCCGGTACATTGACAGCTGGAGTTGCTTGGTCGGTAAAAGGGAAAGACTTTTTACAAACATTTAACCCTGATTATATGTTAGAGACAATGCCAGAGCTGTTAACTATTTTACAAGTAGGCACTGTGAAGCAATGAGACGAACGGAGCGGTACAAAGTAGAGGGAGGCAACTCGCTTTGGAATATTTACAAAACCGTTTCGTTTTGGAAAACCTTTAAAAATACGGCTATCATTGAAATTGGTCGCTTTACGCCATTTATGGGGCTGAAAAATAGCTTGTATCGCACGTTTCTTGGAATGAATATTGGCGAACAAACGGCACTTGCCTATAAAGTAGTGCCCGACATTATGTTCCCAGAGTACATTACGATCGGTCGCAACTCGATTATCGGCTACAATACCGTAATCCTCGCGCACGAATATTTAATCGACGAATACCGTCTCGGAAAAGTGATCATCGGTGACAACGTGATGATCGGTGCCAATTGTACGATCTTGCCGGGCGTGAGGATCGGTGACGGAGCGGTCGTTTCTGCTGCGACCCTCGTTCACCGAGATGTTCCACCTAGTGCTTTTGCCGGGGGAAACCCGATGCAAATTAAAGACAGGAAATAACCTCTTTGTATGTGGAAGAGGTTATTCTGATTTATTTTCTAATTGATCGATCTTATCCTCTAGTCGCTGCAACTGTTCATTTCGCCTTTTCCCCGAACGAATAAAATACATCGTAGCCACAATGACGATTGCAGGGATTCCTAACACAAATAGCAACATAAACAGTTGGAACAGGATATCCCCACCATTAACACTAGCCAAAACGCTCACCCCCGATTCTACCTTTTGGAGTATTACACCATATTCTAACATCTACATCATATCATTAATGCCCTTTTTATGTATTCATTGGAAACACCATCTTGATAATATATGATGTTTAAGACTATTATTATGATGTATGGTACTTTAGCAATATTTGTATTAGGGGCTGATTGTTTGGAAGAGACTCAGATAGATTTGAAATTTATAAAAGAAATGTATAATAAATTTAAAGGTACATCAGAGGAAAACATTAAAATTCATGTTGTTACAAAATTTCTAGAAATGTTAGGTTATGATTCAACCGAGTTTCACTATGAACATCCTAAATATCATAGAGATGGTAGGGCAGATATTGCTGTTAAGGTAAGTGATGAAGAGTACTTATATGTGGAAGTAAAAGAGTCAAACAATAAATTAAGTGAAAAGGAATTATCACAGCTTGCAGACTATTTATTTGGAAGTCATGTTGAGTGGGGAATACTGACAAATGGTAAGAATTTTGTGCTTTTTAATGTCAATATTGCTGGGAAACACAACCCTAATAGATCAGGTAATCTAGATAGGATAGTATTCAACATTGATATCTTCAATAAGAATGACTTTGACATAATTAACTTCTTTAAAAAAGAGAGTATCTTTGAAAACAAAATAACATATTACTTCAAGGATATAGCCCAATTTAAAGCTTTAGCTTATCCTGATAGTAGAGCAAGTTGGGGAGTTTATAAAGGCACATTAATTAATTTCTTTAAATACTATGCATTAACTCAAGGTAGATACAGAGATTTAAATCAGATAAGAATAGATGAATTTGAAGATTTTCTCAAACTAGAATTGCAAAAGAAAAACAGTAAGAATGGAAGAAAAATAGAATCTTTAGAGACATTTAATAATAAGTACTCTCATATTAGAACATTCTTTCAAACATTAAAAGTTAAGTCACATGGTTTTGATGAGGAAAGAACCAAACTTATTAAAAGGATGAATGTAAAAGAAAAAGAAAAGATCTACTATGATATACTTAATGATGAAAATATTAGTAAAGCATTGAATTTTTATGATACAAGAAGAGATGCTGTAAGAAATAAGGTTTTGTTTTTATTTTCATTAGCTTATGGATTAGAGAGATCTACTCTGATAAATTTAACTACTGATATGATTAAGAAAAATAGATTGGTACTAGAAAACAGGGATCTTGAAATACCTCCAAAACTATTAAAGTTAGTGAATGAATTAATTTTACAGAATCAAAAAAACAAAATAAAAGGTAGTCATCTTTTTTATACTAATCACCACAATAGATATAATGTCATATCACAAAGTCAGATTAACTATGTCTTTGATGTTTTGAAACATGTAGATGAGAGTAATCCATCTTGGAAGACTTTTAGTACTTCTTTTATAAGGAGCAATCTAATAAAGAAACTGTTTCAATCTAATTATTCAATTGAGGAGATAGTGTACATGACAGGATCTGATCTAAGTAGTATTTCTAAGATAATTCCTTATGATGAAATTATAAAGCAGGGTATGAAAAAAGCAGAGGTACAAAATAGAGAACATCCTTTTTATAAATTTTTGTATTAAGTGGCAGTTATGTAACTGCTGCTTTTTTAGTTTCACTGTGGATTAAAAAGTAAAAGGGGGTTCTCACATGGAGTTAGTCATGACAATTGCGTCTGTTGTAATAGTGGGAGGAATTGTAGTGTATGTAATTGAAAGACTTAAACATAAATATAACCGAGATAATCTAGGTAAGAAAAAATCAAAAAGCGCTCAAAATTTATTAGATAGTTTAATACCAATGGGAATGCTTTTTGGCTGTGCTATCGGTGTAATTTTTGGTGTGTTTTCCCCGATCCCTCTCGTATTTACAGTTAGCTTAGGAGCTGGAATAGGCTATTTATTTGGATTTTTCGCTTATAAGATTTATAGAAAAAAAGGAAACGATGATTCGTAAATAGCTATCTTTTAGAAACGGCTGCGTTAGTGAAATAGAAAAAATTATTTCAACATAGAACAAAGCTACTCACAAACTCATTGTTTATAAGTTTTTTTCAAAAAAAATCTTGTATTTTAATTTTTCAGAATATAAAATATAGATTAAATTATTTGACACATAACATCAGGAGGAGACATCTTATGGTGACATTTATTGCAGCTTTGTTATTACTTTTTGTTGGTTATGCGGTGTATTCAAAGGTGGTTGAGCGTGTGTTCGTTATTGATGATAAGCAACCGACGCCAGCTTATACACAGCAGGATGGGTTAGATTATATGCCGATGAGTTGGTGGAAAGGCTCATTAATTCAATTATTAAATATTGCAGGGTTAGGTCCCATTTTTGGGGCGGTTGCCGGAGCTTTATACGGTCCAGTGGCTTTTATTTGGATTGTAGTCGGTTGTATTTTTGCGGGAGCGGTTCATGATTATTTTTCTGGGATGTTATCGCTCAGGCATGGTGGGGCGCAATTTCCGACACTAGTTGGTCAATATTTAGGTAAAACAGTGAAAACGATGATCAATGCTATTTCTATTGTATTAATGATTTTGGTAGCAGCGGCCTTTACCGCAGGGCCCGCGCAGTTGATCGCACAAATCACTCCGTTAAATTTCACAGCTGGTTTGATTCTTGTTTTTATCTATTTCTTATTAGCAGCTGTGTTACCAGTAAACAAAGTGATTGGTAAAATTTATCCGATATTTGGTGCGATATTAATCTTTATGGCGATGGCGATTGCCGTAGCTTTATTGCTTGGGGATAAGCCGATTCCGAATATAACATTGGAAAATCTTCATCCTGGTAAATTGCCGATTTGGCCATTGTTGATGGTGACGATTTCTTGCGGAGCGATTTCTGGATTCCATAGTACACAAAGCCCGATTATTGCTCGTACGATGAAAAAGGAGTCAGAGGGGCGTAAAGTATTTTATGGCGCGATGATTGGTGAAGGGGTCATTGCTTTAATTTGGGCGGCGGCTGGCATGACGTTCTTTGGTGGGACAGAAGGGCTTCAAGCGGCATTAGCAGCAGGTGGTCCTGCTGGAGTAGTCAATGAAATTTCGACTTCGTTACTAGGAACGCTTGGTGGCATACTAGCTGTGCTAGGAGTGATTATTTTGCCGATTACAACGGGAGATACAGCACTTCGCTCGTCGCGAATGATGTTGACAGAACTTGCTGTGAAATGGGTGAATCCTGATAAGAAAAGTGTGGTCTTCTTATTAACAATTGTAGTGAGTGTACCGACTTTATTTTTAGCCACGATTGATTATTCGTTTTTGTGGCGATATGTTGGCTGGACGAACCAAGTAGTGGCAACGGTCATGTTATGGACGGCGACTTCTTACTTATTAAAAGAAGGAAAAGCTCATTGGATGACAGGACTCCCAGCATTGTTCATGACAGGGGTAGTTTGTACGTACATTTTCTATGCGCCTGAAGGATTTGCAATGGATTATTCCATTTCTTTAATAATCGGTGGTGTTCTGACTCTAGGAATCTTCTTATTATATGTATGGCAAATCATTCAGCATAAACAGGCAAAGGTAATAGCAAGAAAAGCGGAAGTCCCCGCTTAGCGACGTATGGGCTGGACCGCTCCGCACAAGATAAAGGAAACACGATGAACGACAGTGAATCGATGTTGACTTATCGCAAGGAGGAGAGGGGAAGGCCACTAGTCGCTGGGGACTGTAGCTAGACAAAAGAAAAGCGGAAGCAATTATGAATTAACTAAACTCAAAAGGGGACTCGTCGATGATCGAGTCCCCTTTTTCAAACTTTCTGTTAATTCCCTTGACGTAAATAGTCAGAAACGTTAAAATACTAATAACTTCACTATGGTAACATATTAGCGAACTAAAGGATTTTGAAAAATATAAGCGGTCGGGGGATGAAAATGTCAAAACTGTTCATGTTTGAAAAGCCTGTAGGGATGAGGGATACGCTTCCTCATATATATGAAACGAAGCGTCAGTTAAAAGATGCTATTGAACGACAAATGAAAAGCTTTGGCTATCAGTTTATTGAGACGCCAGCTTTAGAATATTACGATACGGTTGGGGAAGCATCGGCGATTTTAGACCAGCAGCTGTTTAAATTGTTGGATCAACAAGGAAACACGCTTGTGCTTCGACCAGATATGACGACGCCGATTGCACGAACGGCGGCTTCTAAATTGTTGAAAGAGCAAGTGCCACTTCGCCTCGCGTATTCAGCGAATGTGTATCGTGCGCAGCAGCGTGAAGGGGGACGAGCGGCTGAATTTGCTCAAATTGGTGTGGAGAATATCGGTGATGAAACGATTAGTGCTGATGCTGAGGTGATTGCGTTAATGGTCTCAGCGCTGAAAGAAGCGGGTTTAAAACAATTTCAAGTATCAATTGGTCATATTCGCTTTGTTGAAGAGTTATTCCAGCAAATTCTTGGAACGGAAGAAAGAGCGAGCACGCTTCGCCGTTATTTATACGAAAAAAATTATGTCGGCTACCGTGAGCATGTCCGTGCCCTTTCTTTATCGTCGATTGATAAGCAACGTCTATTAAAGTTTTTACATTTACATGGTAATGAAGATTGCTTACAAATGGCGGATGAATTAATCGAAGGGGGAGCGGGTAAGGAAGCGATTGAGGAGTTACGTCAATTGATCGAGCTACTGAAAGATTACGACATCGACCAATATATTAAATTTGATTTATCGCTCGTCAGTCATATGAGTTATTATACGGGTATTTTATTTGAAACGTATGCCGATGGGGTCGGCTATCCGGTCGGCAACGGAGGACGTTACAATAATTTATTGGAAAAATTCGGGCAACCAGCGAGTGCGACTGGCTTTGGTTTACGGCTTGATTTTCTGCTTGAAGCAGTCGGCGAGTTAACAGAAACAGAACAAGTGCATTGTCTTATTTTTAGTAAGGAGCGCCGAAAAGAAGCGATTGAAGCAGCCGCTGAGCTTCGAGTGCAAGGGGAAAAGGTTGTGCTACAAGATTTGGCTGGCGTGAAAGATGTGGATCGTTTTACAAGTGCCTGTGGAAATGTCAGTTATTATGTTGGGCAAGCGAAGAACGGAGGGGAAAGCTAATGTCGATGTTAACGATCGCGATGCCGAAAGGACGAATTTTTGAAGAAGCGGCTGATTTATTGCGGCAAGCGGGGTATCAGCTCCCTCCTGAATTCGATGAGTCTCGCAAATTAATTATTGAAGTGCCAG
This sequence comes from Bacillaceae bacterium SAS-127, assembly GCA_002261155.1. Taxonomy (GTDB): domain Bacteria; phylum Bacillota; class Bacilli; order Bacillales; family Domibacillaceae; genus Bacillus_CE. The sequence goes on from NKXN01000002.1 coordinate 24,544, forward strand.
AAGAAAATTTACGCTTCTTTTTAGCTAAACCGATGGATGTCGCAACTTATGTTGAGTATGGCGTCGCTGACCTTGGGATCGCTGGAAAAGATGTGCTATTAGAAGAAGAGCGCGATGTGTATGAGCTCCTTGATTTACAAATTAGCCCTTGTTATTTAGCGGTTGCTGGGTTGCCGAATACGTCGATGAGCGAAGTGGCACCGAAGATTGCAACGAAATATCCGAATGTGGCATCGACTTATTTCCGTGAGCAAGGAGAGCAGGTCGAAATTATTAAGCTAAATGGGTCGATTGAATTGGCGCCATTAATCGGGTTAGCCGACCGCATTGTTGATATTGTTTCCACAGGGCGAACGTTAAAGGAAAATGGCTTAGTCGAGTACGAAACGATTGTCGGAATTACGTCGCGATTAATTGTCAATCCAGTCAGCTATCGCATGAAGGATAGAGAGATTCAAACGTTAGTAGATCGACTCACCGAGATTATTTCAGAAAAGGTCGTGTGAACATGATAAAAATCGAAAAAATAACAGGTGATTTAACGCTGAAACGATCGGTCGATAGCGGTACAGAGGAGCAACGTGCTACCGTTCAAGAGATTATTCGCACCGTCCGCTCACAAGGCGATCAAGCATTGAGAGAATTGACGGAAAAGTTTGATGGAGCGAAATTGTTTAGCTTAAAAGTGACACAAGAAGAAGTGAATGAAGCGTATGAGCAATTGCCGAAGCAGATGGTTGATATTATTCAAGAAGCGGCGGACAATATTTTCACCTTTCATCAAAAGCAACTGAGACAAACGTGGATGTACAGCGACCAATACGGCTCCATACTCGGTCAAAAAATGACCCCACTCGATTCAGCGGGCGTCTATGTACCAGGAGGAACAGCTGCTTATCCATCGTCTGTGCTTATGAATGTGATGCCGGCGAAAGTAGCAGGCGTTGAGCGAATGGTGATGGTATCACCACCGGGCAAAGATGGACGTCTGCCAGCTGGAGTTCTTGTCGCTGCCGATATTGCGGGTGTGAAAGAAATATATAAAGTCGGTGGTGCTCAAGCGGTTGCGGCACTTGCTTACGGTACTGAAACGATTCAACCTGTGGATAAAATTACAGGGCCGGGAAATATTTATGTGGCGTTAGCGAAACGAGAAGTGTTTGGCGATGTTGATATTGATATGATCGCTGGACCAAGTGAAATTGCGGTACTTGCTGATGACACAGCTTGTCCACAAGAAATAGCGGCTGACCTGTTATCGCAAGCGGAGCATGATCCGCGCGCAAGCAGTGTGCTCGTCACGACGTCTGATGCGTTAGCAAAAGCAACTGCAAAAGAAGTCGAGCGACAATTAGCGGAACTTCCGCGTGAAGAAATTGCTCGCGCTTCGATTGAAAGTTATGGAGCGATCTATGTGGCGAAGGATATGGGTGAAGCAGTGGCAACGATTAACCAACTTGCACCAGAGCATTTGGAAATTATGACGGAACAGCCGTTAGAGATCGTCAAAGATATTCGTCATGCAGGAGCGATTTTTGTGGGGCGCTACAGCTCAGAGCCAATCGGTGACTATTTTGCCGGGCCGAATCATGTGTTGCCGACGAACGGAACAGCTCGTTTTTCGAGTCCGCTCAATGTCGATGATTTTATGAAAAAGTCCAGCATTATTATGTATAGCGAACAGGCGTACAATGAAAATTATCAAAAGATTGCCGCTTTTGCTCGATTAGAAGGACTTGAAGCTCATGCACGAGCAGTCGAGATCCGAGCGGAGAAAAAATAACATAAATGAGGTGTCGAGTGTGAGTAAGCGGATAGCGGAATTGAATCGTAATACAAATGAAACGAAAATTAACTTAAATTTTTTGATCGATGGGGAAGGGAAAGCGGAGATTGAGACAGGTGTGCCGTTTATGGATCATATGTTGGATTTGTTTACAAAGCATGGTCAGTTTGATTTAACGGTGAAAGCGGATGGCGATGTCGAAATCGACGATCATCATACGACAGAAGATATCGGCATTTGTCTTGGATTAGCATTGAAAGAAGCGCTTGGCGATAAAAAGGGAATTAAGCGTTACGGCAATGCGTTCGTGCCGATGGATGAAACGCTGGCGCAAGTCGTTGTTGATTTAAGCAATCGCCCGCATTTTGAAATCCGTGGAGCGGACTTTCCTTCGCAAAAAGTCGGTACATTTGATACGGAGCTCGTTCATGAATTTTTATGGAAGCTGGCACTAGAAGCACGGATGAATTTGCATGTCATTATTCACTACGGACAAAATACACATCATATGATTGAAGCGGTCTTTAAAGCACTGGCTCGCGCGCTCGATGAAGCGACAATGATCGATCCACGTGTGAAAGGTGTACCTTCAACGAAAGGAATGTTGTAAATGATCGGGATTGTCGATTATGGAATGGGGAATTTATTTAGCGTTAGCAAAGCGTTAGAGCGAATGAAGGTCCCGTATATTATTAGCGATTCGCCAGAAGAGCTCGATCAGGTGAAAGGGTTAATTTTACCTGGAGTTGGAGCCTTTAAAGATGCAATGGCTTTACTACAAAATACGAAGCTCGATCATTTTTTAAAAGGGTATGTGGAAAGCGGTCGTCCGCTTTTAGGCATTTGTCTTGGGATGCAGCTGTTATTTGAAGAAAGCGAAGAAAATGGCTGTTTTCAAGGGTTGGGCCTGCTAAAAGGTCGCGTCACTCGCATTCCGTCTGAACTGGCGGGGGAAAAAGTGAAAGTGCCTCATATGGGATGGAATGAGCTGACATTCCATCAAGATTCGCCTGTGTTGCAAGGAGTCGATCAAGGGTTTGTCTACTTTGTTCACTCGTACTATGTGAGTGAAATGAGAGAAGAGGATTTACTCGCCAGCACAGTGTATAGCGTTGGCATTCCGGCAGTCGTTGGGCATAAGAATGTATTTGGGATGCAATTTCACCCAGAAAAAAGTGGAGAAGTGGGCATGCAATTACTACGAAATTTTGCAAAAGCAATGGAGCAATCGGAGGCGATATTATGAGTTTTGTTATCTACCCGGCGATCGATATGCGCGGCGGCAAATGCGTACGGTTAACGCAAGGAGATTATAATAAGGAAACGATTTACGGCGATTCTCCATTTGATATGGCGAAATCATTTGTCGACGAAGGAGCGGAATGGATTCACATGGTTGACCTTGATGGCGCAAAAGATGGGGAGCGTATCAATGACCGTTTTGTGATTGAAGCGGCGCAGAAGTTATCGGCGAAAGTGCAAATCGGCGGGGGCATTCGCACGGAAGAGGATGTTCGTCATTATTTAGATAATGGCGTGGATCGCGTCATTATTGGTAGTTTGGCTGTTTCTAATCCAGCGCTTGTGAAAGAATGGCTTCGTACATATGGAGATAAAATTGCGATCGGTTTAGATGCGAAGGATGGCTTTGTCGCTACACATGGCTGGCTTGAAACGTCCTCCTTAAAAGCAGTCGATCTCGGGAAAGAATTAGCGGAGGCTGGAGCGGAAACGTTTATTTTTACCGATATTGCGACTGATGGCATGCTTTCTGGCCCGAATATTGAGGCGGTGGCGGAACTAGCGCGTGCTACAGGAAAAAGCGTCATTGCTTCTGGCGGAGTCAGTTCCCTAGCGGATGTACATAAGGTGAAGCAGTATACAGAGGATGGCGTAAGTGGGGTCATCGTCGGGAAAGCAATTTACACGGGTCAGTTTACGGTTCGAGAAGCGTTGGAAGAGGTGAAGTAAATGGTTACAAAACGAATTATTCCATGTTTAGATGTGAAGGATGGTCGAGTGGTAAAAGGGATTCAGTTTGTGCAAATTCGCGATGCGGGCGATCCAGTTGAGCTTGCTCGTATTTATGATGACCAAGGTGCGGATGAGCTTGTGTTTCTTGATATTTCGGCGTCTCATGAGGGGCGGAAAACGATGGTCGATGTCGTGCAAGCCGTCGCTTCGGAACTAGCGATTCCTTTTACCGTTGGTGGCGGAATTAACTCGCTTGATGATATGAAGCGGATGCTTCGTGCTGGGGCGGATAAAGTATCTGTTAATACAGCCGCTGTGTTACGCCCAGAGTTGATTTCAGAAGGAGCCGACTATTTTGGCTCGCAATGTATCGTTCTTGCCGTGGATGCAAAGTGGGATGAGAGACTCGGCTCATGGCGTGTATATACACACGGTGGTCGCAAAGAGACGGAGCACGAAGTAATTGCTTGGGTGAAGGAAGCGGTCGAGCGCGGGGCTGGTGAAATTTTATTAACGAGCATGGACAGTGACGGCGAGAAAAAAGGGTTTGATCTCTCCTTGACGAAAGCTGTGAGTGAGGCGGTCGATGTGCCAGTCATTGCTTCAGGTGGAGCAGGAAATGCCGAGCACTTTCTCGAAGTATTTAATGAAGGAAAAGCGGATGCGGCACTTGCAGCTTCCATTTTCCATTATAAAGAAACTAGCGTAAACGAAGTGAAAAGCTTTTTAAAAAGTCAAGGAGTGAAAATGAGATGAGTGTAAACATTGACGATTTAAAGTTTGATGAAAAAGGGCTCATTCCTGCGGTTGTTCAAGATGCGGCAACTTATGAGGTGTTGACGCTCGCTTATATGAATAAAGAGTCCCTACAAAAAACGATCGAATTTGGTGAAACGTGGTTTTTTAGCCGCTCCCGTCAGGAACTATGGCATAAAGGAGAAACGAGCGGTCACACACAGAAAGTCGTCAATATTAAATACGATTGCGATCAAGATGCGCTCGTTGTGTTAGTAAAGCCGACAGGTCCAGCCTGTCACTTAGGAACAACTAGCTGCTTTGAACACTCCTTGTACGGTGAGCAAACGGAAACATTGCCTTATGTCATTTTACATAAGCTAGAGGAAGTCATCGCTGAAAGAGAAGAAAACCGACCTGAAGGAGCGTATACGACATACTTATTTGAAAAAGGCGTCGATAAAATTTTGAAGAAAGTCGGAGAGGAAGCAGCTGAAGTCATCATCGCCGCGAAAAATCGTGACAAAGATGAATTGCAATGGGAATCGGCGGATTTACTGTACCACTTACTTGTCTTGCTGCGCGAGCAAAAGGTAGAATTGGCGGATGTCCTCGGTGTGCTAGCGAAGCGTCACGAGGAAAAATCGAAATAAATGAATGGAAAAGCGAGGGAACGTGCCTCGCTTTTTTATCGTGTGAGCGAGATACGGCTTCGATGTTAAACCGCTTTCTTCACCATTCCAGCGCATGCTCCTTTTTCCAATAATGTCGCTCTCCATTTTTGTTTTTTTGCGCCTGACAATTTCTTTTATATGGTATACTACATAGGTTAAGTATAAATGGCTCGGAGGATTTACATGAGAAAACACTCAAAGTTACGGGAGGAGAAGGGGAAAGTGATCTCCTTTTTGCCGACAGGTGAGTATTATTATAAAAAAGGGTTAAAGGCTCTGAGTAAAAGAGAGCTACCTAAGGCAAAAAAATATTTATCACGTGCGATGGATTTAGAGCCGCTGGAGCCGATGATTGCTTGTCAATTAGCAATTGTTGAAACGGAACTTGGAAATTTTGAACAGTCGAATGGGCTGCTTCATTTTATACTGGATGAATTAGACCCACTCGTTAGTGAATGCCATTATTTTTTAGCGAATAACTATGCACATATGGGAATGTTTAAAGAAGCATTTAAACATGTTCAAGCTTATTTAGAGCAGGATGAGCAAGGGGATTTTCGCGAGGATGCGGAAGACCTGTTAGATTTAATTACGATCGATGGCGAAGGAGAACTGGAGGATCTTTATGCTCAAGATGATTTAATTACGATGCAAGAAGAGGCTCGTTTTCTCCTTGAGGGTGGCAGCTACGAAAAGGCCATTGAACGTTTAGAAGCCCTCATCGAAAAATATCCTGATTTTTGGTCTGCTTATAATAACTTAGCGCTTGCTCATTTTTATTTAGGACATATTGAAAAAGCTCACGATGTGCTCAATGATGTGCTGGAGAAAAGCCCAGGAAATTTACATGCGCTAAGTAATATGGCAGTCTTTATGTATTACGAAAAGCAATACGGGTTACTGAAAGAGCTAGTCGAGCTTCTGAAGAAAATTAATCCGCTTTTGCCGGAGCAACAATATAAGCTAGGAGCTACATTTGCTTTAATTGGTCAATATGAAGAGGCGTATCGATGGTTAAAAAAACTGTATAAACGCGGCTTTGAGGGAGAATCATCGTTTTATTATTGGCTCGCTTATTCGGCTTACTTCACTGGGCGGGAGAAAGTGGCGCGTAAAGCTTGGAAATACGTGTTGCAACATAGCCCTGAAAAAGAAGGTTTGGAGCCTTGGAATGCAGAGGATCGTCAAAAGGAAGGGCTTGAGCATCATCCAGCGACAATCGTCCGCCGATTAAATAGCGAATACGAAGAAGAGCGTTTATTCGGTATTTTTTTATTTTCGCTATCGGACGATCAAAAGCAAGTGATGAGTCATCCGGATTTTTGTGAGATTGAATCCCTTGATTTTCGGGAAAAAATATACTTAGCTACTGTGTTAGGGATGCCGATCACGGAGCAGCTGAAGGATGAAGCAAACGTTCAATTAGCTCATCAAACAGCTTTGATATTACATGGACAGTTTCAGCCGATCGGTGCGGAGGAAGCTGGCTTAATTATGTTATGGTTTACCGTCTTTCATGAGATGGAGCAAGTAACAAAGATGAAAAATCCATCTGCTTTTGCGGCAGCGACAGAATATGTGTGGCGAAAGTTCCGCGGAGAAAAAGAGTCGCAAGCAAGTCTTGCTGAAAAGTATGACGTATCGCTTTCGACGGTGCAGAAGTATGTCAAATTTGTGAGAGAAAGCCTTTAACAAGCATAAAAATAGACGAAACGTCACACATTGAGTACGATATGAGTATAGAATAAAAAATACGTTTTAGGGTATATTTAAAATGAGAGTAACTAAAGGAGTGGCTTACTTTGACAGCAGAAGAAAAAGTGTATGACGTCATTATCATTGGTGCAGGTCCAGCAGGGATGACAGCCGCTGTTTACACCTCTCGTGCGAATCTTTCAACATTAATGATTGAGCGCGGTGTACCAGGTGGACAAATGGCAAACACAGAAGAAGTAGAAAACTATCCAGGATATGACCATATTCTTGGTCCAGAACTATCGACGAAAATGTTTGACCATGCGAAGAAGTTCGGAGCGGAATATGCTTATGGTGATATTAAGCAAATTATTGACGGCAAAGAATATAAAACGATTGATGCTGGAACGAAACAATATAAAGCGCGTGCTGTCATCATCACGACAGGTGCAGAATATAAGAAAATCGGCGTACCAGGTGAGAAAGAATTAGGCGGACGTGGCGTTTCTTATTGTGCGGTTTGTGACGGTGCATTCTTTAAAGAGAAAGAGCTAGTCGTTGTCGGCGGCGGAGACTCTGCCGTAGAAGAAGGCGTGTACTTAACTCGCTTTGCGAAAAAAGTAACGATTGTTCACCGTCGTGATCAATTACGTGCGCAAAAAATTCTTCAAGATCGTGCATTTAGTAACGAAAAAGTAGATTTCATTTGGAATCATACGGTGAAGCAAATCAATGAAAAAGATGGCAAGGTTGGTAGCTTAACGCTCGTTTCTACTGAAAATGGCGAAGAACGTGAATTCGAAGCGGACGGCGTGTTCATTTATGTCGGTATGGTTCCGTTGACGAAGCCTTTTGAAAGCCTTGGCATCACGAATGAAGCTGGTTATGTTGTAACGAACGATCAAATGGAAACGAACGTTGCTGGTATTTACGCAGCAGGCGATGTTCGTGAAAAAACACTTCGTCAAATCGTCACAGCAACAGGCGATGGAAGTATTGCTGCTCAATCGGCCCAGCATTTTATTGAAGAATTGAAAGCAGAGTTAGGGGTTAAAGCGTAAGACGGGAAAGTTTAATCGACTGTTAATGAAACCGTAATAGAGGTGAAATATTTTTCCGCTATACTATCATTAGCAGTTTAATACACCCCCTAAGTATTAACGTATATCCCTACTTTATGAGGTTGTCTTGGTCACATAATCGATGTGAGCGAGGCAACCTGCTTTTTTTTGAAAAAAACCTCTACTCTTATTACATTAACCTAGCATTGAGATCGGTGGAAAGAACATAGTATAATAATAAAAATAGTAAAATGCCGGCGTTTCGTCGAATCGGCTTGAGGTGATCATTTGTGCAACGTGTAACAAATTGTTTATTGTTAAAGGATGACAAAGTTTTATTGCTGCAAAAGCCGCGCCGAAACTGGTGGGTTGCTCCAGGTGGAAAGATGGAAGCTGGAGAATCGATCAGAGATGCGGCTATTCGTGAATTTCGGGAAGAGACAGGCATTTATTTACGCAATCCAAGTGTGAAGGGAATATTTAGCTTTATCATTAAAGAGAAGGATGAAATTATTTCCGAATGGATGATGTTTACCTTTTTTGCAACGGAAAGTGATGGAGTGAATATTGTAGAGAGTGAAGAAGGAAAGCTGGAATGGCATGCGATCGATATGATTAAGGAGCTTCCAATGGCGGAAGGAGATCGTCATATCCTTGAGTACATGGTTCATGGATCGGGTATTCTTTACGGAGCCTTTACATATACACCAGACTTTACACTACTATCTTACCGATTAGATCCAAGCTAGAAAAAAGAGAGGAGAAGGAACATGAACACAAATGTGGGAAACGATGTGCAATTAGTCATTATTACTGGAATGTCTGGTGCTGGGAAGACCGTCGCTATTCAAAGCTTTGAAGACCTTGGTTTTTATTGCGTCGATAATTTGCCGCCGACATTGCTGCCGAAGTTTTTGGAACTCATGAAGGACGCTAATAATCAAATGAATAAAGTAGCGGTAGTGATGGATATGCGCGGACGTGAATTCTTTGATCACTTAATTAAGTCGCTTGATGAAGTAGTTGAAATGTCTGAATTAGCACCAAAAATACTTTTCCTTGATGCGGAGGAATCTGTGCTTGTCCGCCGCTATAAAGAAACAAGGCGTTCTCACCCACTGTCTCCAACTGGCTTGCCGTTAGATGGAATTCGCCAAGAACGCGAACTGTTAGAGGAGTTAAAGGGGCGGGCGCAATTCATTTACAATACATCTGAAATGAAACCGAAAGACTTACGTGAAAAAATCTTAACCGAATTTTCGTTAAACAAAAAGTCAGTCTTTACCGTCAATATGATGTCATTTGGGTTTAAGCATGGTTTGCCAATTGATGCTGATCTCGTCTTTGACGTTCGTTTTCTGCCGAATCCGCACTATATCGACCATATGAGACCACGAACAGGGCTAGAGGAAGATGTCGCGACGTACGTATTAAAATGGAGTGACACGCAGAAGTTTTTAGAAAAAACCATTGATTTATTAACATTTATGCTTCCACATTACAAAATGGAAGGGAAGTCTCAGCTCGTCATTGCGATCGGATGCACAGGAGGACAGCATCGTTCTGTCGCTTTATCGGAATATATCGGTAACCATTTCTCGAATGATTATGAGACGCGCATTACACACCGCGACATTAATAAGCGCAAGGCGAAAAAATTATGAAGAATCATCAACAGCCAAAAGTTGTGATTATCGGTGGAGGCACAGGTCTATCGGTTTTGCTTCGTGGTTTGAAGAAGCATCCCATTGATTTAACCGCCATTGTAACAGTAGCGGATGACGGCGGCAGTTCTGGACGTTTGCGCGATGAGCTCAACATCCCACCTCCTGGGGATATCCGCAATGTGCTCGCCGCTTTGTCGGATGTGGAGCCATTATTAGAAAATATGTTCCAACATCGTTTTAGTACAGCAAATGAACTATCGGGCCATTCCCTTGGCAATTTAATGATTGCCGCGATGACTTCGATCACAGGTGACTTTGTGCATGCTGTTCAAGAAATGAGCCGAGTGCTTAATGTCCGTGGAAAGGTGCTGCCGGCGGCGAATCAAAGCGTCGTCCTTCATGCTGAAATGGAAGATGGCACGATCGTATCCGGCGAGTCGAAAATTCCTTACTCAGGTAAAAGAATTAAGCGCGTGTTTTTAACACCGGGGGATATACAGCCTTTGCCTGAGACGGTTCGAGCGATTCGAGAAGCTGACTTAATTATCGTCGGACCGGGAAGCCTGTATACAAGTATTTTGCCGAACTTACTCGTTCCGCAAATTGGAGAAGAAGTGTGCAATACGAAAGCACGAAAAGTATATATTTGTAATTTAATGACACAGGCCGGCGAAACGCTCGACTTCACCGCAAGCGATCACGTGAAAGCGATTTATGACCATATGGCCTGTGCTTTTATTGATACTATACTCGTCAACAACGAGCCCATCCCGGTACAAATTCAAGAGAAATATAAAGAAGAGCTGGCGAAACCAGTCGTGTATGATATCGACCTCTTGAAATCATTAGGGCTCAACGTCATTTTTGATGATATCGTCACTAGGGAAGGTGGCGTGATTCGTCATGATACAAACAAAGTGGCGGACATCTTATCGAACTTAATTAAAGAAAAAAATTAAACCTTATACTATAGAACGAGCATCTCAGATAGGGGGGTGTCTCATATGTCTTTTGCTTCGGAAACGAAAAAAGAACTAACGACCGTTGAAGGAAATAGTTGCTGTGCGAAAGCGGAACTTTCTGCGCTTATTCGAATGAATGGATCACTTTCATTTTCAAATCGCTTGCTCGTTGTAAATATTCAAACAGAGAATGCAGCGATCGCTCGAAGAATATATGTGTTATTAAAGAAAAACTATGAAGTGGAAGTAGAACTGCTCGTTCGTAAAAAGATGAGGTTGAAAAAGAATAACGTCTACATTGTTAGGCTGAAGGAACAGGCAAGAGAGATATTAGAAGACTTATTGATTATTGAAACCGGCTTTTCCTTTGTTCATAACATTTCGGCCAAGCTGATTGAGAATCAATGCTGTAAACGTGCTTACTTACGGGGAGCCTTCCTTGCCGGTGGATCGGTGAATAACCCAGAAACGTCTTCTTATCATTTGGAGATTTTCTCCCTATATCAAGAGCATAATGAAGCTTTGAGTGAATTGATGAACGTCTTTGATCTCAATAGTAAAACATTAGAGCGAAAAAAAGGGTTTATTACCTATTTAAAGGAAGCGGAGAAAATCACGGAATTTTTAAACATTATTGGTGCGCACAGTGCCTTACTTCGATTTGAAGATGTCCGCATTGTCCGCGATATGAGAAACTCGGTGAACCGACTGGTGAACTGTGAAACCGCTAACTTGAATAAAACGATTGGTGCAGCTTTGCGCCAAGTTGAAAATATACGCTATATCGAAGAGGCAGTCGGTCTGCAAGTACTGCCAGATAAACTGCGCGAAATTGCCGAACTGCGAGTGACGCATCAAGATGTGACATTGAAAGAACTAGGAGAAATGGTATCTGGAGGGAAAATTAGCAAATCAGGTATTAACCATCGTCTCCGTAAAATAGATGAAATCGCTGACAAAATTAGAGCGAGCGAACCGATCGAATAAGTAAGAAGAGGGGGGAAACAAAGTGGTTGAAAAAACAACAAACGTGCAATTGAAGATGGGACTTCAAGCGCGTCCAGCAGCCTTATTTGTGCAGGAGGCCAATCGCTTTTCTTCGGAAATTTTCCTTGAGAAAGACGGCAAGAAAGTAAATGCCAAAAGCATCATGGGCATTATGAGCCTAGCGATTAACCGCGGCTGCTCCGTCACCATCTCCGTTGACGGACACGATGAACAAAGCGCATTAGAGGCGTTAGTAGCCTTCGTTGAACAGGAAGGTAACTATTAAAAAACACCTGAATGATGGATCGCTCCATTGTTCAGGTGTTTTTTGATTTATTTATCCAGCTACAGGTTCCACTGACTAGTAGACTTCTTCTCTCCTCCTTGCGATTAGTCAACATCGATTCACTGTCGTTCATCATGTTTTCCTTTATCTCGTGCGGAGAGCTCGAGTCCATACGTCGCTAACCGGAACCTTCCGCTTTTATTTATTTTCCGGAAGTTCGTTACGTGTAAGAATTTTATCGATTAAACCGTATTCTAATGCACGCTCAGCTGTCATGAAGTTATCGCGATCTGTATCTTTAGAAATGACTTCAAGTGATTGACCTGTACGCTCAGCTAGAATTTGGTTTAGTTTTTCACGAAGGAACAAGATGCGTTTCGCAGCAATTTCGATTTCCGTTGCTTGACCTTGCGCGCCACCAAGTGGTTGGTGAATCATTACTTCACTGTTTGGTAGAGCGAAGCGTTTGCCTTTCGTTCCAGCTGCCAGCAAGAATGCTCCCATAGAAGCAGCCATACCGATACAAATCGTTTGAACATCTGGCTTAATATACTGGATCGTATCATAAATCGCCATACCAGCTGTAATGCTTCCACCTGGGCTGTTGATGTAGATGGAAATGTCCTTCTCTGGATCTTCTGCTTGAAGGAATAATAATTGGGAAACGATCGAGTTCGCCACATTGTCATCAATGCCGCTTCCAAGCATAATGATGCGATCCTTTAGCAAACGAGAGTAAATATCGTACGCACGCTCTCCTCGGTTTGTTTGTTCAATAACTGTAGGAATTAGATTCATGGTCTTTCCTCCTTAAGAATGGTTTTGTAAGAAAATCTTATGTAATGTTTATCATACAGTGATGGTCAATGAAGGTCAAACATTAAGCTTCAAATATTAACATTTTCTCTTTAATATAATTTTCTAGTATGTCCAATAAAAGTCCTGCTAAACAGCACGAAATAATTGCATATTGCAATTTCTGATATATTCCGCTATAATTTTGTAATGTACTTAAACATTTTGCCCTCGTGGTGCAACGGATAGCACGTGAGATTCCGGTTCTTAAAATGGGGGTTCGATTCCCTCCGAGGGCGTTGGAAAATCTAGTAAACCTCTATGTTTTGCGACATTTTTTGTTGCGATTCGTGGAGGTTTTTTGTATTAAAATGAACAGCATCATCTATGACTCTATTATGTTATACTATATTTATGTAAAATATTTGTAAATAAGGTGATGAGTTTGAAAAAGCATATGGTAATTAAATATTGCATCGGAACAGGTGTATTGATTTATTTGGCTGCTTTTGCACTCCCTGATTTTGTTCGGGGATTTATTAAAGGCTTTATTGAAGGTATGTATGGAGTGTGAAATGTTATAAATGAATGGGGTGATGCTCAATGAACATCACCCCATTTGTCTTATTTTAATTCCTTTTTCACCCTATCAGGAAGCTCCGCTTGTTGCACTTCTTGATAAGAAGTAACTTCATTTTCACCCTTTACAAACACTTCAAGGTAAGCGTCGTGGTGAAGTGGGTTTTGACTTGTGAATTCGAGCGGTTTTGTCTCGCCTTTTTCGTTAACGGCTTCTAATTGATATTCGTAGCGCGTCCACTTTTCTCCTGTGTCGGTTATGTCTCCGATTTCTTTTCCGTCTGTTGTAATTTTGACGAAGTAGCTGTCGGCTCCGAGTCTGTTTACGTTCACGTTTTGGATGAATAAAATGAACCCGACAAATAAAGCAGCAAGTATTCCGATAAATATTACTAATTTTTTCATAAAGATTTACTCTCCTTTGTTTGTGACGATTTTGTAGTACGCTTGAACAGTCATGAAGTAGTACGTAATGTAGATCAATGTGTATACGCCCATGCAGATCAGCGTTGGGATGATTAAGTTGGTTGCTAGTAAGTTAGATAGTGCAGTTAAAGCTACGGCACTATGGGTGATCCCTGCAAGTAATGGCAAGGCAAAGATGAAAAATACTTGTTTGGCAATCGTTTTGCGTACGTCTTTTTTATGGACGCCGATGTTGGATAGAATGCGATAACGATCTTGGTCGGCGTGTGCTTCTGTTAGTTGTTTGAAGTAGATGATACTGCCGGTTGCGGCTAGGAAGACAAGTCCTAAAAAGCCACCGACGAAAATGAGCAATCCGTTTGATTCTAAGCCAGCCGCATACACTTCGTAATAGCTAGAGAAGGCTGCGTCCTCTGGCATGATCGTTTTCAGTTGCGTTGTTAACTCCTTTGCTTGATGAGCGTTTGTGATGCCGTACATATCAATCGTTCTCGCTTCAAGCTCGTTTGCTAGCTTGTTGAATAGTTCATCACTGACGACAAGTGTTGCTCCATCGACCCCGATATTGAGGACGTCATATGTTTTAAAATCGGTGAAGGTCACTTCCTCTTCACGATCATTCAAATGAAATGTAATCGATTTACCAACATATTTCGGTGAGAATTCTTCGTAATACATGCGATCTAAGGCGGCGACTTCGTTTCCTTGTAAAGATAACGATTCTTTCCGTCCTTGTTTGTCGGCTAATGTATTAAAATCACTCATTGAAATCAAGGCGTAGACCAATTCTGTTCCCATGAATGGACTTTGTAAATCCGTTGTATCCGCCTCTACTTGTAAAGTGTTAATCGTTTGATGATAGCGCAGCTTATGATCTTCTGCATGTTTGATCCGTTCATCTACTTGCTTTGCTAGTTGCTCATCTGTCGCGATGAAGGAATAGCTATTTGGTGTCATCGTTGTCGCTGTTGTTTTCGTATTATAGTAAAAGCTAAAGGCGGCTCCGACGGCTGTTAATGTCGTCGCACTTAAGACGGCAATGATCGTTAATGTGCGGGCATTACCTTTGATTCGATATAACAATTGCGATGTTGTAATGATCGTTAACCCGTTCCAAAAGTGTGACTTCTTTTTTCGTGATGCTTTTAACGTATAGACGATGAAGGTGCTAAATAAAAAGTACGTGCCGGTAATGACCGTTGTTAAAATGACGAGCGGCGTGACCAACAGGCCAAGTGTTTGCCAAGCGGTCGAGTTGAACGATTGAAGAGCGAGCCAATAACCGCCACCAATCAGGATGAGCGATAATCCTGCTAACAATAGGGAGGCTTTCGGTTTAGGGTCTCCTTCTTGATCCGCTTTGAATAGCTCAATTAATTGAAAGCGATAAATTAAGCGATAGCCTTGAAACGATGTGACGAGTGTGATGATCAAAAAGACGATCGTTGTATTGATGATGGCCGCGGATGAAATCGTAAAGTTCGTGATGGCCTCGTAGCCCATCATGTTCATTAATAATGCGACGAATCCTCTTGATAACAACGCCCCAAGCGCAATCCCGATCACGAGTGCGAACATCCCCATCAAGAAGTTTTCATAAAAGAGCATGCGTCCAATTTCTTTTCGGCGAACGCCAAGTAGTGAATATAAGCCGACTTCTTTTTTTCGTTTCCGCATGAAGAAGGCGTTCGATGACCAAATGAAGATTGAAACGAAAATGAGTAAGATGAACGAAGCGGCGCTAAAGATTGAGTTGATTTTCGGTGAAGCTTCCGACGTCGCGGCAATCGTTTCGTCATACTTTAAGGAAACGAATGTGAAATAAATGACGATGCCAAAAATCATCGAGGCAAAGTATAAAAAATAGTTCGTAAAGTTTTGCCGAATATTTTTCCTGGCGATATTAAAGAGCGTCATGGGCGCCACCTCCAAGCGACGCAAGCACATCTAAAATTTGTTGGAAGAAAGCTTGACGTGATTGCTTTCCTTTATATACTTCCTTAAATAACTCTCCGTCTTTAATAACCAATAATCGTTTGCAGAAGCTGGCGGCATACGCATCGTGTGTCACCATCATAATCGTGGATCGTTGTTTTTCATTTAAGGCAGTTAAACTATTTAATAAGTCAGTTGCTGATTTAGAATCGAGTGCTCCCGTTGGCTCATCGGCTAAAATCAGCTTTGTATTGGTGATGATCGCCCGAGAAGCGGCTGTTCGTTGCTTCTGTCCGCCGGAAATATGATACGGGTATTTATTTAAGATTTCGCGAATGCCAAACGTGTCAGCCATTTGATTGACG
The DNA here is from genome assembly GCA_002261155.1 of Bacillaceae bacterium SAS-127. GTDB lineage: Bacteria > Bacillota > Bacilli > Bacillales > Domibacillaceae > Bacillus_CE. Next base: position 40,471 of record NKXN01000002.1, read on the forward strand.
CGCGTTTCGATTTCTTTTACAGGCACTTTCGATAACGCCAGCGGCAGTACGATATTTTCTTTTACCGTCAATGTATCTAGCAAATTATAATCTTGGAAAATAAAGCCGAGCTTATGGCGGCGGAAATCGGATAATTGCTCCTCTTTCATTTGCACAATATTTTGCCCGTCGATGATGATCTCACCGGAAGATGGCGTATCGATTGTTGATAAAATATTTAAAAGCGTCGACTTCCCAGCCCCAGAAGGCCCCATAATGCCGACAAATTCTCCTTCGTGTATATCTAACTGAATATCCTTTAAGGCGTGGTACTCATTTTCCTTCGAGCCAAACACCTTTTCCACATTTCTTGCTTGTAAAATAGGTTTCATGTTGTTCTCTCCTTCCTTGTGAAACCTATGATACGCACCCAATCTTACATTATCTTAATCCGAACCTTACAAAAACCTTAAAATGAGTGTTTAAACGATCTGTGAGAGGAATCGAACCGCTACTAAACGAAGCTTTTTCCGTTATACTATAGAAAAACAGGAGGGGGCCGACAGATGACGAAGCAGCAAGCAGTCCTGATTATTGATGATGAAGAGGATATTTTACGATTGTTGAAAACGGTGTTGACGAAAGAAGGAATTGAACGTATTTATACGAGTACGACAGTGAAGGATGGAGTAGCGCAATTTCAAACGCATCGGCCGGATCTTGTTTTATTAGATATTATGCTGCCTGATGGAGAAGGGTATGATGTGTGCAAGCAGATCCGCGAAATCTCGAACGTGCCGATTTTATTTTTATCAGCGAAGGATGAAGAGGTGGATAAAATTGTCGGGTTTGCGATTGGGGGAGATGACTATATTACGAAGCCGTTCAGCCCGAAAGAGGTTGCTTATCGGGTAAAAGCGCAGCTACGCCGGGCGAGCTTTATGAGAGAGGAACCGAAAGAAGAGATGTTGCAAGCGGGTCCGTTTACGTTAAATGAACAAACAGCGGTGCTGACGAAAAACGGTGAATCGATTGAGTTAAAGCCGAAAGAGCTGGGCTTAATGAGCCATTTAATGAAGCATGTTAACCATATCATTAGTAAAGAAAGCCTTTGTCATCACGTGTGGGGCGAGGATTTTATCGGCTTTGATAATACGATTATGGTACACATTCGTCGGCTCCGCGAAAAAGTCGAAGAGAATCCATCGAAGCCAGAGTATATTCTTACAGTGAAAGGTTTAGGGTATAAATTTGTTACGAAGGAGGAGTAGTGAATGCGATGGCGTTTAACAAGAAGGTATTTATTTTCGATCCTCCTGATTGTGTTATTTGTCGTTTGTATTAATGGGGTGATGCTCGTTGGCTTGCTGTTTTGGCAATCGCACACGACAGCTCCTTTATTTAGCCAACCAGTGGAATCGTTTGCGCGAGAGTTTAAACAATATGTTCAGATAGATGAAGGAAGGCCAACGATCAATTCAACAGGAAAAGCAGTTTTGAAACAGAAAAATGCTTGGATTCAAGTGTTGAATGAACAAGGAGAAGAGCAGTATACATACCGGGCACCAAAGACGTTGCCCGCATCGTATTCACCAGCGGAAATTATTCAAATGTATAAATATCAAGAAGTCGATGCCGATACAACGGTCTTTATGGCGGATGTGAATCGCAATGGGCAAGCGTACAGTTATTTTATTGGCATGGTTGATCCCAATATTAATAGAGATGTCCTTTCATACAATATTGCAGAGTTAGGGAAGAGCTTGAACAATATTTTTTTACTGTTTCTGATCATCGATAGTTTGATTGCTGTGTTGATCGGCTATGCATTTAGCCAGCGATTAATGAAACCCGTTCATAAAATTATCGATGATATTAAAAAACTGGCAAACAAGGACTATAACGTAGTGAGTCAATCGAAGGGTGTTTATCGGGAAGTCGCCTATAATGTACAAGATTTATCGACACAATTAAAACTAGCGGAAGAGGAACGGAAGAAGCTGGATCGTTTAAAAGAAGAATGGATTGCGAACATTTCGCATGATATGAAAACACCGCTCGCCTCGATTCAAGGATTTGCGGAAATGATGAAGGATAAAGACTATGATTTTTCTATTGAAGAGATGCGTGAATACGCTGAAATCATTGAGCAAAAATCGTTATATATAAAAGAAGTGATCGACGATTTGAATTTAACAACACGCTTGAAAAATAAACAAATGTCGTTAAATAAGAAAAACGTCAATCTCGTCTCGTTAGTGCGAAATATCGTCATTGATTTATTAAATGACCCGAAATATCAACAGCGCTCAATCTCCTTTGACTGTAAACAAGAAGCGTTTTTTTTACAGGTGGACGAACTGTTGCTGCGGCGGGCATTGAGCAATTTGATTTACAATGCGGTCGTGCATAATGATCCTGATACGAAGGTAACTGTGACGGTAGAAGAAACAGCCATTTGTATTGAGGATAATGGGAAAGGGATGGATAAGAAAGAGCTCGACCATATTTTCAGCCGTTACTATCGAGGTACGAATACAGGGGAATCTCATAAAGGCTCTGGACTTGGGATGGCGATTGCGAAAGATATTATCGAAGCCCATCAAGGCATGATAGAGATTAAAAGTATTTTGGGTGAAGGAACAACGATTCGAATTGAGTTATCTATTTAGAATGCTTTATAAAAATAGGAAAACGACGATATATAGAACTAGTGGGAAAGGGGAGAAAAGGTTTTGAAATTAGGAAAGCAGTTATTGTTATACATTATAACCACCATAGTGGCAATCGGTGGTTTGTTTTTAGTGATTTTATATGTTACTACAGGTTCCACTGTCAACAAAGCTATCGGTAGTCAAGCAATCAACGTGGCGACGAACTTAGCTAATCAGTTAGATGCAGAAAAATACAAAGAGTTTGCTGAAAGTCCGAAAGAGTCCGATTTGTATAGGGAATTGCGTGTCGAGCTCAATGATTTACGACTGAAAAATGGCGTGATGTATGCTTACATATATGAAGTTCCAGAGGAGAACGAGCCAGTTAAATTTTTAGTTGATGGAATGCCACTAGATGCGACAGAGGGAGCAGCGACCATCGGCGAAGAATCTTCAGCGACAAAATATGAATTTGTTGAACGGGCAATTAGTCAAAATGGATACCATACCGATCTGATTGAGAATGAGGAGTATGGACAATTTTTAACTGCGCTTGTGCCGTTAAAGGATGCGAGCGGAGAGGTCGTTGCCATTGTTGGTGTCGATGTGGCCGCTACACAAATTAATGAGATTGAAAAAAATATATTAACATCTGTCTTGTCGATTTCGATCGGATTAATGGTCATTATTACTTTGCTGTCTTTATGGATGATCTCTCGTTTTATCCGCCGGACGTTACAGCCGTTGCAAACGATTCAGCAAGTATCTAGTCAATTTGCAGATGGAGATGTGATCGGAGCGGAGCAGTCGCTTCATTCGTTGCAATATAAGCATGATAATGAAATTAGTGATTTCTCTAAATCATTCGCGCAGTCATTAATCAAATTTAAAGAAGCCCTTTCGACGATTGGACACACATCGAATCATTTAGAGAAAGTCGTCGGCGACCTTGGACATACGATGCATACGGTGCGAGAGTCGAATGATACGATGTCAAGTCAGATCGGCTTAATGGCGGCTGATGGAGAACAGCAACGAATCAATAACAAGGAAGTCGTTACGGCTATGGAAGAAATGGCGATCGGTATTCAACGGATGGCGGATTCGACGGCGCATGTCGCTGCAACATCGACGGGAATGACGGAGCTTGTTCAAACGAGTGTCGATGGTTCACGCGCTGTCGTGACACAAATTCAGCAAGTCGAATCATCAGTGTTAGCGACAGGGGAGCATGTGCAAGAGATGGGGCAGCAATTCCGTTCGATTGAAGAAATGGTTCAAGTGATTACTGGAATTGCCGATCAAACGAATCTTCTCGCCCTCAACGCCGCGATTGAAGCAGCCCGAGCAGGTGAAGCAGGGAAAGGCTTCGCAGTTGTTGCTGATGAAGTTCGCAAGCTAGCCGAAATGTCTCGTTCGTCGGCAGAGGAAATTTGTGAGCATCTTCAATCTTTTGAAGGTGTCACCGTCAAGGCATTAGCCGAGATGGAAAGCAGTTCAAACCAGGTGAAATCGGGTACACAAGCCGTGATCACGATCGGGCAAAACCTTGAAAAAGTACTTCAAGCTGTGCTTGAAGTCAACGAAGAAATTCAAGACCAATCCGCTGTTCATGAGCAAATGTCAGCAAGCTCCGAAGAAGTGTTAGCTTCAACAGAGCAAATGAGTCAACTCGTCAACAGTAACGTAGAAAGAACACAACAAGTGGCTCATTCGGCCGATCAACAAGTAGAGATGATGAATGATCTCGAACAAACGATTGAGCAACTGCAAGAAGCTTATCAAAAAATGACACAGTCGATTCGACAATTTAAATTGTGATGCATGTAAGCCAAGCCTGTCGTCTCCATTTTAGGAGATGATCGGCTTTTTTTGTGGAGTTGAGGGCGATCAAATCAACCGAGTTTTCCTCGAATTATGTCGGAGGACGACGATTCTATTGTAAAAAATTCTAAATTTTCATTCTCATTTTTATTTCCTGTTGTATAATAGAGAATAAGGGGGGAGCGGGAAGATGAATATGCATTTGAAGCCAGGACTTTGGCAACAGCAGACAATGAAGCTTGCGATGACGCAGGAGCTGACGCAGGCGATAGCTTTGCTACAGTACTCTGCCCAGGAGTTGACCGAGTTTTTAGAAGCGAAGACGATGGAGAACCCTTTTATACAGTTAGAGGAATCAGAAATGAAAGCGCTTCACAAGAAAGAGAAGACAGGGTCGAAACAAGGGGTATCAAGTGAGAAAGATGATAAAAATTGGGTGGAGCATTTGGCGGATACGTCACAGACGTTGCTCGATTACTTACGGATGCAATTGTCGCTTATTCCGATGGGACCTACACAAAAGCGAATCCTTGATTTTTTGTTATATAATATGGATGAAAACGGCTATATGTCGATTACAACGAAAGAAGCGGCGCTCATGTGTCGCTGTCAGCCAACTGAAGCAGAAGATGTGCTAGAGATGATCCGAGAGCTAGAGCCTGCTGGGGTAGGGGCATTTAACTTGCAAGATTGCCTATTGTTACAGCTAGAAAGAATGCTTGATGCGCCTCTGCTCGTGTTTACGATCATTGAAGATCACTTTATGGAATTTGCCGAAAAGAACTGGCGTCCGTTGGCGAAGAAGCTTAATGTTGATGTGAAAGAGATTCAAGCGGTGGCGGACTTTATTCAACAACGGTTAAATCCGAAACCAGGTGCGCGTTTTCAAAAAGAACAGGCGAACTATGTGCGCCCGGATTTAACGGTTCAGTTGAAAAAAGATGCGATTGAAGTGTATCTTCTTGAAGAGGATATGCCGAAAATTATTTTTCAAAAAGATTACTTCAATGAATTAGCGATTCATAAAGACCCGCAGTTGAAGCAATTTATGAAGGAAAAGCAAAAAGACTATTTATGGTTGTTGAAAAGTTTAGAGCAGCGCAAGCGGACGATTCAGCGAGTAGGATTGAAAATTGTTGAAAAACAAAAAGACTTTTTCTTTCGTGGGCCGACGAGCTTGCAGCCGCTAACGATGAAGGAGATTGCGGATGAGCTAGAGATTCACGAGTCCACCGTTAGCCGAGCGGTACGAGGAAAGTATATGCAAACGCCGTACGGAACGTATGAATTGAAGTTCTTCTTCCCGGCAGGCTTAACGAATGGAGGGGCAGAGGAAACAGCGTCCGCTCAACAAGTGAAAGCAAAAATGATGGAGTTTGTTACGGGGGAAGATAAGAGAAAGCCGCTTTCCGATCAGGAAATTAGTAATCGACTGAAGGAGGAAGGTTGGCAAGTGTCGAGAAGAACGGTAGCAAAATACCGCGATCAGCTCTCCATCCCTTCTTCCTCGAAGCGAAAAAGATACGACTGAGAATTGAGGAACAACAATGAAAGAAATTATTTTTTACACGCGACCACAGTGCCGGCTTTGCACAGAAGCGCAAACGATTTTGCAACTTGTGCAGGAAGATGTGCCAGTCGTCATCCATGAACGCAATATTAATGATCGAGACGAGTGGACTGAGCAGTATGGCTTGATGATCCCTGTGATTGAATACGATAATGAGATCATTCAATATGGAGTGATTGATTATCCGACATTAATCAAAAAATTACAATAACGATATAAAAGCTTAACATGATATTGGTTGATTTTTGAATTTCCCCCTGTTACTATAAACGTGAAGGCAGGGATTTTTTTTGAGTTTAGTGGGACGTATTTGTTTTTAATGGGACAAAAAACGACCCACGACGGAATTAAAGGAGTTTTTTATGCGAACATTTATCGATATTCAAAAAAGATTATTACCTGACTTGCTACATGTTTTGCAGAAGCGTTATGAAATATTGCAATCGATTCGCCTCGCTCAACCGGTTGGAAGAAGATTATTAGCCCAATCGTTAGGCTTGACTGAAAGAGTATTAAGAAGTGAAGTCGAGTTTTTAAAAGATCAGGCCTTAATTGATTTTCAGTCAAAGGGTATGGTTTTAACGATAGATGGTGAATCTGTACTTGATGGTTTGCAAGAATTAATGGGTGAAATTAAGGGCATACACGCAATGGAAGAGCAATTGAAAATGCGCTATGGACTCGATGAAGTGACGATTGTGCAAGGGGATAGTGACCAATTGCCATGGGTCAAGAAAGAGCTTGGCACCGCTGCTGTCAACTGTATAAAAAAGCGGTTAATCGCACAGAATATCATCGCAGTTACAGGCGGCACGACGATGGTAGAAGCAGCTCAAGCGATGAATGAACAATTCAGCGAAGAAAAGGGCATCATCTTTGTTCCTGCACGAGGGGGCATCGGAGAAGATGTTCACATCCAAGCCAATTCGATTGTCGCTCAGATGGCCATGAACACAGGGCGTACTCATAGAGTATTGTATGCACCCGATCAAATGAGCCCGAAAGCGCAACAGTCTCTTATGAAAGAACCCGCCATTAAAGAGGTGCTTACGATGATCAAATCCGCGAATATTGTCATTCATGGAATTGGTGAAGCGCTCGTGATGGCGAAAAGACGGAATACATCTGAAGAAGATATGCAGAAGATTATGCAAGGTCAGGCGGTAGCAGAAGCTTTTGGTTATTACTTTGATGAAGCTGGTACTGTCGTACATAAAATCGCTACGATTGGCTTGCAATTGAATGACCTTAAACAAGCTCACGAGGTGATTGCTGTCGCAGGTGGGGCATCTAAAGGAAAAGCGATTCACTCGTATTTGCAAGGTGCACCGAAAGCGACCGTTTTAATTACGGATGAAGCGGCGGCTACATATTTGCTTCGTGAACAAATGAGTAGTTAGTAGTTAATGGTACATCCATTAATTATTGATCATATAAATTCTGAAAAATTGAAGGAGGAATTTGATTATGGCAGTGAAAGTTGGTATTAATGGATTTGGACGAATTGGACGTCTTGTATTGCGAGCAGCTGTGAACCATCCAAATTTAGAAATCGTAGCGGTGAATGATTTAACAGATGCTAATATGTTAGCTCATCTTTTAAAATATGATTCTGTTCATGGAACATTTGAGGGAGAAGTAACAGTCGATGGCGAGTACATCGTTGTTGATGGACATAAAGTAAAAGTACTAGCAGAGCGCGATCCAGCTAACCTTCCTTGGGGAGATCTAGGAGTAGATGTTGTCATCGAATCAACAGGACGTTTCACGAAGCGTGAAGATGCGGCGAAGCATTTAGAAGCAGGTGCGAAGAAAGTTGTCATTTCAGCACCAGGTAAGCAAGAAGATGTAACGGTTGTGATGGGTGTTAACCATGAGGAATACGATGCACAAAATCATCATGTCATCTCTAACGCCTCTTGTACAACGAACTGCTTAGCGCCATTTGCGAAAGTATTAAATGACCAATTCGGTATTAAACGCGGAATGATGACGACGATTCATTCTTACACAAACGACCAACAAATTCTAGACCTTCCACATAAAGACTATCGTCGTGCGCGTGCAGCAGCGGAATCAATGATTCCAACGACAACAGGAGCGGCGAGAGCAGTGGCTTTAGTGCTACCTGAGTTAAAAGGTAAATTGAACGGAATGGCTATGCGTGTGCCGACACCGAACGTTTCCGTCGTTGATTTAGTGGTGGAATTAGAAAAAGATACAACAGTGGAACAAGTAAATGCCGCATTGAAAGCAGCAGCAGAAGGTGAATTAAAAGGGATTCTTGCTTATACAGAAGAGCCACTTGTTTCTCGCGATTATAACGGAAGCCCTGTATCTTCAACGATCGATGCTTTATCGACAATGGTTATTGAGGGCAACATGATTAAAGTACTTGCTTGGTACGATAATGAAGCAGGTTATTCTCACCGAGTGATTGATTTAGTTGAGTACATCGCAGAAAAAGGCCTATAATTTTCTGAAAGTGTTACACTAATAAAAAAATGTGTTATATTTTTCAACATCTTAGTTGGAAAATAGTAACCCACCATCTATAATGTAATTGGGATGTAAGGGGAGCGGGGAACAATCCCCCTCCCCTTTGTCATTGATCGTGACGAATGGGCCGTCTTGACTTGAAAAAGTAGGGAGTCGGCTGGCGGAAAAAAACGGGGCGCCAAAGCCATGAGAACCGGTTTTTTTCGTCATGTCATCCTCGCTTCCGAAAAGTGAGAATGCCATTTCAATCGATCAATTTTTCAACTAAACAAGGGAGGCCTTTTTGAATGAACAAGAAGACGATCAAGGATGTGGATGTGAAAGGGAAACGCGTGTTTTGTCGCGTCGACTTTAACGTACCAATGAAGGACGGAAAAGTAACGGATGATACACGAATCCGTGCCGCATTGCCAACCATTCAATATTTGTCTGAGCAAGGAGCGAAAGTGATCCTAGCGAGCCACCTTGGCCGCCCTAAAGGCGAAGTGAAAGAAGAGCTTCGTTTAACACCTGTTGCTGGTCGCTTGTCTGAGCTTTCTGGCAAAGAAGTCAAAAAAGTCGATGAAGCTTACGGGGAAACTGTTCAAGCAGAAATCGAAAAAATGAACGATGGCGATCTTTTACTACTTGAGAATGTTCGCTTTTACCCTGGTGAGGAGAAAAATGACCCTGAATTGGCGCAAGCATTTGCTAGCTTGGCGGATGTGTATGTCAATGATGCCTTCGGAGCCGCTCACCGCGCCCATGCATCGACAGAGGGAATTGCTCATCACGTGCCGGCTGTTGCTGGTTTATTAATGGAGAAGGAGCTTGACGTACTTGGAAAAGCTCTTTCAAACCCAGAACGACCATTTACAGCGATTATTGGTGGAGCGAAAGTAAAAGACAAAATCGATGTCATCGATCATTTGCTTGATAAAGTGGACAACTTGATCATCGGCGGCGGACTTGCTTACACATTTGTGAAGGCACAAGGCCATGAAATCGGTAAGTCTTTATTAGAAGAAGACAAAATTGATTTAGCGAAGCAATTTATCAAAAAAGCCGAAGAAAAAGGCGTATCATTTTTAATGCCAATTGATGCGATTGTAGCCGATCGATTCGCTGAAGATGCAGAGGCGAAGGAAGTAGCAATTGAGGATATTCCAGCTGATGCCATGGGTCTTGATATTGGACCGAAAACAAGTGAACTTTATAAAGAAGCGATTCAAAAATCAAAGCTTGTCATTTGGAATGGACCGATGGGTGTATTTGAAATGGATCAGTTTGCTGGTGGAACGAAAGCCGTAGCAGAAGCGTTGGCAGAAGCTGAAGGTACATATTCTGTGATCGGTGGTGGCGATTCAGCAGCTGCTGTTGAGAAGTTCCAGTTAGCGGATCGTATGAGTCATATTTCAACGGGTGGCGGCGCTTCCTTAGAATTTATGGAAGGCAAGCAGCTACCTGGTGTAGTCGCTTTAAACGACAAATAAGAGAGAAGCATTGGAAAGGATGAAGACACTTGCGGAAACCGATTATCGCAGGAAACTGGAAAATGCATAAAACATTAGCGGAAGCAACGAGCTTTGCGGAAGAAGTGAAAGGCTTAGTACCTACTGCAAACGTAGTAGATAGCGTCATTTGCTCACCTGCATTGTTTTTACAACCGCTTGTACAAGCAGTGAAAGGCACAGACGTCAAAATTGGTGCACAAACGATGCATTTTGAAGAAAGCGGGGCATTTACAGGCGAAATTAGCCCGAAAGCACTTCAAGATATCGAAGTTGACTATGTAATTATTGGTCACTCGGAGCGTCGTGAAATGTTTAATGAAACTGATGAGACTGTCAACAAAAAAGTGCAAGCTGCTTTTCAATACGGATTAACACCGATCGTTTGCTGTGGCGAAACGTTAGAGCAACGTGAAAATGGCGAAACAAATGCGTTCGTTGGCGGACAAGTGAAAAAAGCACTTGAAGGACTAACGGAAGAGCAAGTGAGCCAAACGGTGATTGCGTATGAACCGATCTGGGCGATTGGCACAGGTAAATCATCAACAGCACAAGATGCCAATGAAGTGTGTGCTCATATTCGTCAAACAGTGGCAGAGAGCTTTTCTGCAAGCGTTGCTGACAACGTTCGCATTCAATACGGCGGCAGTGTAAAGCCTAGCAATATTGGCGAATACATGTCTCAACCGGATATTGATGGCGCGCTTGTTGGTGGAGCTAGCTTAGAGCCAGCGTCGTTCTTGCAATTGTTGGAGGCGGTTGGCAATGAGTAAAGCACCAGTAGCCCTCATTATTTTAGATGGTTTTGGATGCCGGGGCGAAACAGCAGGCAATGCGGTTGCTCAAGCGAAGAAGCCAAACTTCGATCGTTATTGGGAGCAGTACCCCCATACGACGTTGACAGCAAGTGGCGAAGCGGTGGGACTACCTAATGGACAAATGGGTAACTCAGAAGTAGGCCATTTGAATATCGGCGCTGGTCGCATCGTCTATCAAAACTTAACGCGAATTAATGTGGCTATTCGTGAAGGCGAATTTTTTCAAAATGAGAAATTTTTGCAAGCGATTGAGCATGCGAAAAAGCATGATTCTGCGCTTCACTTATTCGGACTTTTATCGGATGGCGGCGTGCATAGTCATAATGATCACTTGTTTGCTCTACTGAAACTCGCTGCTCAAGAAGGTTTAGACAAGGTGTATATCCACGGTTTCTTAGATGGACGGGATGTTGGTCCGAAAACAGCGGTTGGATATATTGAGGACACTTTGAAAAAAATCGAAGAGTACGGCGTTGGTCAGTTCGCAACGATTTCTGGTCGTTACTATGCAATGGATCGCGATAAACGCTGGGAGCGTGTAGAAATGGTCTACCAAGCGATGGTACGCCAAGAAGCACCTCTGTTTAAAGATCCGATCGAGCTTGTCGAAGATTCTTATGCAAACGGCATTACCGATGAATTCGTCGTGCCTGCTGTATTAACGGATGAATCAGGCAAGCCAGTGGCGAAAGTGGAAGATAACGACGCTGTTATTTTCTTTAACTTCCGTCCAGACCGTGCGATTCAATTGTCGAATGTGTTTACAAACAAAGAATTTGCAGGCTTCGATCGTGGAGCCGTGCCGCAAAACTTATATTTCGTCTGCATGACTCCATATAGCGAAACAGTCGATGGCGTCATTGCTTTTGAAAATATTGATTTAACGAATACAGTCGGTGAAGTGTTATCGAATCACAGACTGAATCAATTGCGCATCGCGGAAACGGAAAAATATCCGCATGTCACCTTTTTCATGAGCGGAGGCCGTGAGAAGGAATTTCCGGGAGAAAAACGGATTTTAATTAATTCACCAAAAGTAGCTACTTACGATTTGAAACCGGAAATGAGTGCTTATGAAGTAACGGACGCGTTGCTTGATGAGGTTCAAAATGACAGACAAGATGCGATTATTTTAAACTTTGCCAACCCTGATATGGTCGGACATTCCGGTATGCTACAGCCGACGATCAAGGCAGTAGAAGCCGTCGATGAATGTTTAGGTAAAGTCGTTGATTTAATTGTAGCTAAAGGTGGAACAGCGATCATTACCGCTGACCACGGGAATGCCGATGAAGTCGTGACGCTTGAAGGAAATCCGATGACAGCTCATACGACAAATCCCGTTCCAGTGATTGTAACAAAGCCAGGAATTGCATTGCGTGAAGGCGGCATTTTAGGCGACCTTTCACCAACGATGCTTGATTTGTTAACGATTGAACAACCGTCAGAAATGACTGGTACATCATTAATTAAAAAATAAATTATATTAAAAGGAGAGTTTAGTATGCCGATTATTACTGATATTTACGCACGTGAAGTATTAGATTCACGCGGAAATCCTACAGTTGAAGTAGAAGTATATACGCAATCTGGCGCATTTGGACGCGCGCTTGTGCCGTCTGGCGCTTCTACTGGTGAATATGAAGCAGTAGAACTTCGTGATGGCGATAAAGACCGTTACCTTGGTAAAGGGGTATTAAAAGCAGTTGAAAACGTAAACGATGTAATCGCTCCAGAATTAGTTGGAAGCTTTGAAGTACTTGAGCAAGTAGCGATTGATCGTGCGATGATCGAATTAGATGGAACAGACAACAAAGGAAAATTAGGAGCGAACGCGATCCTTGGTGTATCAATGGCTGTTGCACATGCAGCTGCTGACCACTTAGGTGTTCATTTATACGAATATCTTGGCGGCGTAAACTCTAAGCAACTTCCTGTACCGATGATGAACATCGTTAACGGTGGAGAGCATGCGGATAACAACGTTGATATCCAAGAATTTATGATTATGCCAGTCGGTGCGGAAACTTTCAAAGAAGCTCTTCGCATGGGCACAGAAATTTTCCACAGCTTAAAAGCCGTATTAAAAGAAAAAGGTTTGAACACAGCAGTTGGAGATGAAGGTGGCTTCGCTCCAAACTTAAAATCAAACGAAGAAGCACTACAAACTATTATCGAAGCAATCGAAAAAGCTGGCTACAAACCTGGCGAGCAAGTGAAACTAGCAATGGATGCCGCTTCTTCTGAGTTCTACAACAAAGAAGACGGCAAATATCATTTGAGCGGAGAAGGTGTTGTCAAAACATCTGCTGAAATGGTTGACTGGTATGAAGAGCTTGTTTCTAAATACCCAATCGTCTCTATTGAAGACGGCTTAGACGAAAACGACTGGGAAGGCCACAAAATGCTAACGGAGCGCATCGGCGGTAAAGTTCAGCTTGTTGGGGACGACCTATTCGTAACAAACACAGAAAAACTTGCACAAGGAATTGAGCAAGGCGTAGGCAATGCGATCTTAATTAAAGTGAACCAAATCGGTACATTAACAGAAACATTTGACGCGATCGAAATGGCAAAACGCGCTGGTTACACAGCCGTTATCTCTCACCGCTCTGGTGAAACAGAAGACGCGACAATCGCAGACATCGCTGTTGCAACAAACGCTGGCCAAATCAAAACGGGTGCACCGTCTCGTACAGACCGTGTAGCGAAATACAACCAACTTCTTCGTATCGAAGACAATCTTGGTGAATTGGCTGAGTACTTAGGCGACAAAACGTTTTATAATTTGAAGAAGTAAGTGATGAAAAACCCGACACAATACGTGTTGGGTTTTTTTGACGTTAGAATAACCGTTTGAATATTTAGAAAAATGTGTTAATATTTTATGTATATCGTTGGAGAAGTGGGGTGTGTATAGGTGTTTCGGTCGATTAAGATGAACTTTATTGTGGTGACACTCATTCTTTTGGCTGTGCCGGCTTTTGTCATAGGTTGGATTTCTTATGAGACGTCGAAAGAGGAGCTAAATGAACTCGGAAGACAAAATTTAAAAAATGATGTGCAGTTTGTGCTCGCAACGATTGAAGTGTTGAATAAGCAAGTGGAGAAGGGGGCTGTGCCGCTTGAGGAAGCGCAGGAGCAAGTGAAGCAAATGATCCTCGGGCCGAAGCAAGCGGATGGGACGCGCTCGATTACGGATCGTTTCGACTTAGGTGAAAGCGGTTACATGTATATCGCTGATGATCAAGGCACCCTTTTGGCTCATCCGCAAATAGAGGGAGACGATTTAATGAAGATCGTGACGCCTGATGGGGTGAATGTAGGCGAAGCACTTATGGATATTTTAGCTAGTAGTAGTCAAGAAGGTTTCCTTGAGTATACATGGAATTTGCCGAATTCGGAGGAAACCGCTCCGAAAATCATTTATGTCGCAAATGACCCTCATTGGGGATGGAATGTGACAGCGAGCACTTATATGAAAGACTTTAACGCAGGGGCAAATCAAATTGTTACTTATTTATTGATAACGTTGATTGCCGCTATTCTGATTGGTACGGTTATTATTTCTATTTATACGAAAAGAATGATTGGCCCGATTTTGTCGATTGAGCGTGAAGTTCGATACATTGCTAAAGGAGATTTAAGCAAGCCGTCGTTATCGATTCAGCGTAAAGATGAAATTGGTCGATTAGGTCAAAATATTGATAGGATGAAGGTAGAATTGAAGCGAATGATTCAAGAAGTGGCTTATCACGCTGAAAAAGTGAATGATTCCTCAGTCGAATTAAGTGTCGTGTCCGAAGAAGCAGGTAAAGCATCTGAACAAATTACCCATTCGATGATGGGCATCGCGACAGCTTCAGAGGCTCAAAAGGCGTTCACTGTTAATACGATAGAGACGACGAAGCAAATGAATGAAGCGATTTCAGACATTCATCATCAGTCGCAGCAAGCGGTTCGCGCGGTTGAAACGACGACAAAAGCGGCGAAAGATGGGGTGCAGGTGCTCACGACTTCCGTTGCACAGATGAATGACATGACCTATTCTTTTGCTAGTTTAGCGACGGATATTTCTAGCTTAGTGGAGCAAACGGAGCATATTGATGACATCGTTCAAGTCATTTCTGATATTGCGAAACAAACGAATTTATTAGCGCTGAATGCCTCGATTGAAGCGGCTAGAGCCGGAGAGCATGGCAAAGGCTTTGCGGTTGTCGCGGAGGAAGTAAAGAAACTCGCAGAACAATCGGCCGCTTCGACGGAACAAATTAAACCGATGATTCAAACGATTCAGCAGCAAGTGAAAAAAGTAGAAGTGAGCATGACGGAATCGACCGCCAATGTTCGCTCCAGTGTCCAAACCATTGATCAAGCCAATGGCGACTTTCAAACGATCGAATCGTCTGTTGAGGGGATGCAACAAGTTATTGTTCATGTCTCCTCTAAGATCGAAGACATTCGCCAAGATGTCGCCCACATCGTTTCTACGATAGAAACGTTAGACGAAGGGGCCCAGCAAGCAGCTACTAATACGGAACAAATTGCTAGAGCGACGGAGGAACAGCTCGCTTCGATGGAAGAAATTAATGCCTCCTCCGCTATATTAGCAGGACTTGCCGATGAGCTTCATCAAACCGTTCAACGATTTAAAACAAGCGAATAGAATTCTTGTTTTTCAAATTCCAATTCTTATGTTAAAATAAGAATATTCGTATGTTCGTTTGATGGAGGGTAAAAAAACATGTTGCATACAATCTTAATGGTTTCTCTTGTCATCGTGTCGATTGCGTTAATTGCGGTTGTTCTTCTTCAATCTGGTAAAAGCGCGGGTCTATCTGGAGCGATCTCTGGTGGTGCGGAACAGCTTTTCGGTAAACAAAAAGCACGCGGCATTGATTTAGTGCTACACCGTGCTACGGTCGTATTAGCGGTTTTATTCTTTGGCTTAACGATCGCTGTATCCTATTTAGGACTATAATAAAAAAGCATCCGTACGGGTGCTTTTTTTATTTTGGGAATTGTGATCGGATCGGGCGGGAAATCGCTCTTTTTAGTCGCGAATAGGAGGAAATCGGGCAGGAATGAGCGATTATTGGGCATGAACTGTGTCAAATCAGGCGAGAAATTTGTCGAATTAGTCATCAGTTCCGCTTAATTCCCACCCTCCTACTAGCTACTAGAGGAAATTTTTCGTAAAATAATGTTGAGAGTTGAAGGAACGGTCCATACTAGAGAGAAGGAGCTTTTATGCATCATGAAATTAACTTTACCACAACCATTTACATTTGAAGCAGGCAAGCGGGCGGTGCTGTTGCTCCACGGGTTTACAGGTAATTCTTCGGATGTCCGCATGCTCGGTCGCTTTTTAGAGAAACAAGGGTACACGTCTCACGCTCCTCATTATAAAGGGCATGGCGTACCACCCGAGGAGCTTGTGTTAACGGGACCTGATGATTGGTGGCAAGATGTACTTGATGGGTATAATCACTTGAAAGAGCTTGGCTATAATGAAATTGCGGTAGCGGGTCTTTCACTTGGCGGTGTATTTTCTTTAAAGTTAGCGGAAACAGCACCAGTTAAAGGCGTGATCACGATGTGCGCCCCGATGTATTTCAAAAGTGAAGAAGTCATGTACAATGGTGTTGTAGAATATGCGCGCGGATTTAAAAAGTTTGAAGGGAAATCGGAAGACGTTATTGAAAAAGAGATGGAACAATTTAAAAAGACGCCGATGAATACGTTACAGGCTTTGCAATATTTAATCGCTGACGTTCGTGCGAGCATTGATATGATTTATGCGCCGACGTTTGTTGTTCAAGCGCGCCACGATGAAATGATTAACCCGAACAGCGCCAACATTATTTATGAAGAAATCGAGTCAACGATGAAGGAAATGAAATGGTATGAAGAGTCCGGTCATGTGATCACACTAGATAAAGAGAAACAGCAGCTTCATGAAGATGTGTATCAATTTTTAGAGCGGTTAGACTGGACAGTTTAAAGAGAACAGGAGGGAAAGAGATGGAACAAGAAATAAAGCAGTATGTTGAACAACTGTTAACATATATGAAAGAAGAAAGCTACAAGCCGCTAACGGTGAAAGAGCTAGAAGAAGCACTTGGAATAGACGATTCTTCTGATTTTAAAGAGTTTGTGAAAGCACTTGTGCATATGGAAGAAAAGGGTCTCGTCGTTCGTACGAGAGCAAACCGCTACGGCTTACCGGAAAAAATGAATTTAGTTCGCGGGAAAATTTCTGGTCATGCGAAAGGTTTTGCTTTTTTACTACCAGAGGAGCCAGGAATGGATGATATTTTCATTCCGCCACATGAAACAAATGGGGTATTGAACGGAGATATTGCTCTTGTCCGAATCACATCTGAAACGAGTGGATCACGCCGTGAAGGAACGGTCGTCCGCATTTTAGAACGAGGCAAAAGCGAAATCGTTGGAACTTACACCGACAGTAAGCATTTCGGCTTTGTCGTTCCAGATGATAAAAAGTTCGCCAGCGACATTTTTATCCCGAAAGAAGTGACGAAAGGAGCGGTCGAAGGGCATAAAGTCGTCGTGAAAATTACGTCGTATCCGGAAGGCCGTAAAAATGCCGAGGGTGAGATCATCGAAATTCTTGGGCATAAAAATGATCCTGGTGTCGATATTATGTCCGTCATTTATAAGCATGGCTTGCCACAGGAGTTTCCGGAAGAAGTGATGGAACAAGCGAATTCAGTGCCCGATACAATTGACCCGAAAGATACGGAAAATCGCCGTGATCTACGCGGGGAAATGATTGTGACGATTGATGGGGCTGACGCAAAAGACCTTGATGATGCGGTCACAGTGACGAAGCTTGATAATGGAAACTATAAATTAGGTGTGCATATTGCCGATGTTAGCCATTATGTGACAGAAGGCTCTCCGATTGATGAAGAAGCATATGAGCGCGGCACGAGTGTTTATTTAGTGGACCGTGTGATTCCGATGATTCCGCATCGCCTATCCAACGGAATTTGCTCACTTAATCCAAAAGTCGATCGATTGACGCTGTCTTGTGAAATGGAAATTAATGCGGCTGGAGAAGTCGTGAGCCATGAAATTTTCCAAAGCGTGATTAAAACGACAGAGCGTATGACGTATAGCGATGTGAACAGCATCCTTGTTGAAAAAGATGAAGAGCTACGTCAAACATACGAGCCGCTCGTGCCGGTATTTGAAGATATGGAAACACTCGCGTCGATCTTGCGTGACAAGCGGAAAAAACGTGGGGCGATTGATTTCGACTTTAAAGAAGCAAAAGTATTAGTCGATGAAGACGGCAAGCCGACGGATGTCGTGTTGCGCGAGCGTTCAGTGGCGGAGCGTTTAATCGAAGAGTTTATGCTTGTCGCCAATGAAACGGTAGCGGAGCATTTCCATTGGATGGACGTGCCGTTTATGTATCGAATTCACGAAGACCCGAAAGAAGACAAGCTTCAGCGCTTCTTTGAATTCATTACGAACTTCGGCTTAATCGTGAAAGGAACAGCGAATGTCGTTCACCCGCGTGCGCTGCAAGAAATTATTGAAGCAATCGAAGGTAAGCCGGAAGAAGTCGTTATTTCTACCGTGATGCTACGCTCGATGCAGCAAGCGAAATACAATCCAGAGAGCCTTGGTCACTTCGGATTATCGACCGAATTTTACACACATTTCACGTCACCGATTCGTCGTTACCCAGATTTAATCGTGCATCGTTTAATTCGCACGTATTTAATTAATGGAGAAATCGATCCGGCGACACAAGCGAAATGGGATGCCCGTTTGCCAGGCATTGCCGAACATACATCAAATATGGAGCGCCGTGCGGTTGATGCTGAGCGCGACACCGATGAAATGAAAAAAGCGGAATATATGCTTGATAAAATTGGCGAGGAGTACGATGGCATTATTAGCTCTGTCACCAATTTCGGGATGTTTGTCGAGCTGCCAAATACGATTGAAGGGCTCGTTCACGTCTCCTATATGACGGATGACTATTATCGTTACGATGAACGTCACTTTGCGATGATTGGTGAGCGTACCGGAAACGTCTTCCGCATTGGCGATGAAATTACTGTTCGTGTGACCAACGTGAACAAAGACGAGCAATCGATCGACTTTGAAATCGTCGGCATGAAAAATGTGAAAAAACGTTCGTTTAAAGAACAACCAAAAGTGGTAAAATTAAAATCCAACGACCAGAAAAAACGTGGCCCACAAGGCAACAGCGAGAAAGAACCCGCGGGAGAATGGTCCAATCAGCCTTCTCGTAAAAAGAAAAAACGCGGCAAATTTTACGAAGGTGTGCCGAAGAAAATGAAGAAACAACGTAAAAATAAACAATAATTAGTGAGCCGGCAGTTACGGCTGCCGGCTCAAATGAAAAATGGAAGGTGAAGCAAATGCCAAAGGGAGAGGGAAAAGTCGTTGCTCAAAATAAAAAAGCGCGCCACGACTATTTTATTGAAGAAACATATGAAGCGGGAATTGTGCTCCAAGGAACAGAAATCAAATCGATCCGCAATGGCCGCGTCAACTTGAAGGATGCATTCGCACGTATTCAACAGGGAGAAGTGTTCGTTCATAACATGCACATTAGCACGTATGAGCAAGGAAACCGTTACAATCATGATCCGCTACGCACGAGAAAACTGCTTTTACACCGCAAGCAAATTAACAAGCTGATCGGGGAATCGAAAGAAGCGGGTTATGCAATTGTGCCGCTGAAGCTCTACTTAAAAGACGGCTATGCAAAGCTGTTAATCGGTCTAGGAAAAGGGAAAAAGAAATACGACAAGCGCGAAGACTTGAAGAAGAAAGAAGCGAAACGAGATATCGATCGTGCCTTCCGTGACCGTCAAAAAGGAATGTAATACCAGCGTCGATCGGAGAAAAGAACATGTTTCTTTTCCAACTAGGTGAATGTCTAGTTCCAGGCGTCATCGGCTCGAGGTCAAAAGCCAATCCATCTAGAAGGTTAAAGAACAACCTTCCAGCCGGCTCGTCTTTTGCTTGTCGCCGATAAACGGACGCCTTGCACTTTTCGATGTGAGTATGCTATAATTAGTCCTGTCACAACATGACAACTTAGCTCTGGCTGATAGCCTGGAGCATCCGCAACCCTTTTATCATGGGGACGTTACGGATTCGACAGGGGTAGTTCGAGCTTAGGTTGCGAGTCGAGGGGATCGGCCTCGTTAAAACGTCAAAGCCTATAACTGGCAAACAACAAAACAATTTCGCTTTAGCTGCTTAATAAGCGCTTAGCGGTTCGCCCCTCCATTACCCGTGTGGTAGGGTAGCGGACTCAACTTTAGCGGGTTACGCCGGATTCCACCGTCTGAGGAAGAAGGAAGAGAACAACCAGACTAGCGGCTTTAACGCCTGTCGATAGGCAGAAAAGCTTAGCGAAACGCGAATATATCGACTACACTCGTAGAAGCTTAAGTGCCGTTATCTTTGGACGTGGGTTCGATTAGTAACTAGTCGCCTTGTGTGGTAACGCACAAGTGAACATTCGGCTTGATCGGTGAAACCTAAGTCGCCACGATGCGATAAGGCAATGCCGAGCGGTGTGTGGAGCAATCCAACAGCCGTGTATCGACTTATAGGCTGCCACTTAGCGGGTAGTACTAGGATACGAAAAACTACTTGAGAATCAAGTAAATCTATTTTTCGTATAATACGCCGAAGGACCTGAATCACTCAGGTTCAAGATATAGTCAGTGCCATGTCGAAAGCATGGAATAGCACGTCCCACCGTCTCCACCAAATACATATTTGGTGGTTTTTTGTTTTTTTTATAGCTGAAAAAATTCTTCCTCAAACGACAACTTCTTTCTTAATGACTCTGGAGAATACTTTCCGTTTCGCGGAGTTACTCTCTCGTAGTTTTCCACAATCCATTCTGCACGTTTTCTTTTTTTCTTATTTGATGAAGGGCTTTTTAGGGTGGTTATATGAAAACATTATGTAAGTGCAGCAACTTCACATTACGAACCAACTTATTATGAGCTTGCGAAAAAATGGATTTGCTGACTTACCAGATTTTGTGTTATCGTTGACTATGTAGATGGCAAACTGCAAGATGTGAGGCAACAATTGAATTATAGTGAAACGGGTTGGTTTAGAGGCACTAAAAAAATAGCAAGAGGTGAGCAAATTGAAAATTGGACAATCTCCTTTTCAACCAATCATACCGAAACTAGGGAAAAAAGAAAAAATAGCTGATACGGAAGCGACAGTTTTGCAGCAATTAACCGATTCGAAGCAAGCGATAAAGGAAACCATACAGCGACAAATTGCTGAAATCGAAGAAGCGCGCACGGATATGGGAGAGGATGATCCGAAGGCACAGCGTTTAATTGAAAATTTTAAAAACGGCGAAAAGCTAACACCAGAGGAAATGGCGTATGTGCGTAAAAATGCACCGGGTATCATTGATTACATTGATCGCATTACACGTGAGCGTGAAGTTATTGAACTAAGTATGAAAATGGCACCGACAAAAACAGATGTACAAATGGTTGCGTTTCGTGCATCGAAGCAAATTGAAAAGCATCAAAATCCAGAAGAGCGTGAAATTCGCGCGAAGCATTTAGCTGATGCCAAGCACGAGTATGAGCAAACGGATGAATACAAGGAAAAGCCGAATAGTCCGTTAGAAAAACAAGAAAAACCCGCTACGATTAGCTACAAACCAAATCAAAAGCAATCCATCGAAATGGCAAAAGTCGCCTATGAACAGGTGAAGCCTCAAAAGAAAGAGAACACAATTCAATATGACCAGTAAGAAAAATAAACCACTTAAATAGCCAACTGCCTGAACTTTTTAGGTGGTGGGTTATTTTTTATCACGCGTGTTGATTAACCGAATTTAGACAGACTTCTCTTGGCACATTCAAATTTTGCTTGATCCAGCGAAAAAAGGTTTCAATGTTCCAACGAGCTTTATACATGTTCGCAATCTCCTCTGCCGACACATGACGTAAGCTGGTCACGACACGAACTTCTCGTCCTTCTTCGAGAGAGCGATCTAAAATAGGCACGATCTTTTACTAAAATGAATCGAGAGTCGGCGAGTGGCTCGGTTACATTTGCGAACCACTAAATCCAATACGTTCTTCATTAATTCGTAATCAAGCTGACTCATCTTTTTTGAAAGAGTGGAGTAGTTTACATCGGCCGATGAACCGACGTCCAAACTTTTCCACTCACAGGCTGCCGCCATCACAAGGTACTGGATCAACGTTTTGACAGTCAGTTTTCGTGCAGTATCTTCATAACCAACGGGTTCAATCAGTGGTTTTAGCTCTTCATCGGAAATAAACTTTTGAATCAAGTTCGGGAACATGGTATTCTGTTTCATAAGGATACCTCTTCTCGTGAATGTTTGGTAGCACATCCATTTTACAAGAAGGTGGCCCTTTTTGACGTCTTTTTATGGAAGATTATGCATAATCAACACGCGTGTATTGATACTAACCATCATTTGTAACAATCTATTAAATTACATTTTCTGGTGTTTGTGCTTATTTGGTTTACCGTAACGGTTCATCTTCTACACTATAAATTGCTCTTTAGCCTGCATCAGACCTTAGCCTACTAAAGTCCAAATTTTTCAGCCGTTCTGTTTCAATAAATATCATTAATTTATCGCCGTCATGCCAACACCACTCAAGACTATCATCCGAATCAACTGTTAACAGTGGGATCCATTCTGCTCCAGGCGTTGGATCATATGCTAGTGTAGAATGAGAAGGGTAGCCTAGAAGATAGTCCGAACTTTTATGTAAAGAATCCCGGATTTCGGTGTATATGTCGCTCTGAACTTCATCGAAAGGCCAGTCCTTCAACTGGTATTCATCATAAGGAATATCAATAGTCGGGGAAAACTCAATCACTGTGGTCTTGCCAATATCTGAATGGGGTGGCATTATAGTCTCTAGATTCGTCTTTTCAGGAATATAGATACCATGAATATATCCGTCCTCAAACACCTCTGGATAACCATCATCATAATTATTATCTGCTACAAAGAGACTTAGGAGTCCTTTCGATGGCAGATCTCTTTCAGTTGAAGCGATTTCTGTGAAGTTGATCTGGCCAAGGAAGCGATACGGCTTCTTCTCATACGTTGGCCATTCGCTACCAACTGGTAAATCAGGTGCTCCTCCAAAACGACTACAGCCCAATCGTGGTTCGGCATCTGTATTCCTAAGTATATCAATTGCTGGCCTCAACACTTGAGATAAATACTCTTTATGATTTGAAATATTTGACTGTTCAATCATCTCTAAAAAATTATTCCTACTCATTATATCCTCCCTACGTGTGTTTTTCTTTAAACGCGGTTTGAATTTTCCCCATATTTAATTATACTTCTATGTGGTTGCGAGACCAATGATTAAACTATATAAATCAAGCTTAATTTCCCACCACGTTTAAAACGGGATTTTTCTTGTCCATGCTGCTTCTAAAAGAAAATTAAAGGAGAGGAAAGGATTAACGATTGCGAATGATCACGGATGGACGATCGAACAACTTCAAGCGCATGAGAAGACGATCAAAAAGAGTTGTCCATGGTAAAAAAACGCGACGGACGAGTTAGTGTTCTTATATGAAGACGAAAGTCACATCCGTGATGACCAGGATCTAGGTTTCACATGGAGTCCTAGGGAAAAACAAAAACAAATCTCCACTTATGGTCATCATGCGACAGTCAGCTTGTTTGGTTGCGTCAGTAGTCAAAATGGGGAATTCTTCTGTATGGAAAAAAAGAAGTGTAATGCCCAATCGTTTCGAAGCTTTCTCCATTTTCTCCTCAGCGTGCATCAAGACAAGCATCTCGTCATCATCCTAGACAACGCCCGTATTCCCCACGCTAAACTGTTGAAACCTTTTTTGAAAGAGAATGCACATCGCCTTACTTGCCTGCCTACTCTCCTCAGTTAAATGCGGTGGAGCGTATTTGGGGTTGGCTAAAGAGAAGTGTGATCGTGAACCGATTCCATGCCACTCAAAAAGACATTCGAG
Organism: Bacillaceae bacterium SAS-127; assembly: GCA_002261155.1. Classification (GTDB taxonomy): domain Bacteria; phylum Bacillota; class Bacilli; order Bacillales; family Domibacillaceae; genus Bacillus_CE. The sequence goes on from NKXN01000002.1 coordinate 64,364, forward strand.
CATCTATCTGTTCATTCATGGAATACTTGGACACTTGCCCAGAGAAAGTGCTCCAACGAATTGGATCATTAGCCATGACGGAAAATTAAATTGGACTTGTATAATAATTAGCCCCATTCAATAGATAACATTTTCTGAAAAAGTATGTTGTAATAGAGAGAGAACAATATTTGATCTTGTTCTAAGTAGTCAAAAAAGTGAGGAATGGAAGTTGAAAAAATTCAAGAAGTTTTATTTAGAAATTACAAGTGTGTGTAATCTTGCTTGTAGCTTTTGTCCGCCGACAGAGCGGCAGAAGCAGTTTATTTCTGTGGAGGACTTTTCTAAGAGATTAGACCAAATTAAACCGCATACGGATTATATTTATTTACATGTAAAAGGTGAGCCGCTTCTTCATCCTAAGATCGGCCAGTTATTAGATATAAGTCATGAAAAAGGCTTTAAAGTAAACATTACAACGAATGGCACGTTGATTAATAAAAAGAAAGACAAATTATTAAATAAACCAGCGTTAAGACAGATGAATTTTTCGCTTCATAGCTTTGATGGCCATGAGGGTTCTACAGATAAGGAAGGATATGTGAGAAGCATCCTTTCTTTTATTAAAGAGGCAACGAGCCAGTCCGAAATGATTGTTTCATTGAGATTATGGAATCTTACCCAAGATAATGCGACGAATCTTGAAAAACAACGAAACAGAGAATTACTTGAAATGATTGAGAATGAATTTGATTTAGACTACAAAATTGAAGAGAAGGTCGTACCAGGAAGTGGCGTGAAGATTGCGGATCGCATCTACATCAATCAAGATTACGAATTTCAATGGCCGGCATTGCATGAAGAAGAGGACGATGGAAAAGGCTTCTGTTATGGGCTTCGAAATCAAGCGGGCATTTTAGCAAACGGAACGGTAATTCCTTGTTGCTTAGATGGTGAAGGAATAATCAATCTTGGAAATATTAATGATGCCTCATTTTCTGAGATTATCGAAGGGGATCGAGCAAAAAACATTGTCGATGGGTTTTCACGAAGAGAAGCAGTGGAAGAGCTGTGTAGAAAATGTGGATATCGTAAAAGGTTTGGGAAATAGGTAGGGAGAGTCAACTGGGGGAGTAATGTGACCGATAATCGAATTCTTATTGTTGATGATGATAAAGAAATTGCCAGTTTATTGCGAGTAATATTAGAAAATGAAGGATACTTAGTAGATGTATTACATGATGGCATGAGTGCATTAGAACAAGTAAACAAAGTTAATTATGAATTAGCGATATTAGATGTGATGATGCCCGGTATGGATGGATATGAGTTATGTAGTAATATACGAAAGAATTTCTTTTTTCCCATTCTTATGGTCACCGCAAAAGGAACAGATATGGATAAGATTACAGGTTTAATGATGGGGGCTGATGATTATATTATTAAGCCTTTTAATCCAATGGAAGTCGTTATGCGTGTAAAAGCGCAATTGAGAAGAAATCAGATATATAGTAATGGCAGTGAAAAAATGGTAGAGACGAACGAATATAAAATAGAAGATTTAACGATAAGCAGAAAGACGAGAAGATGTACATTAGGAAAAGAAGAACTAGAATTGACTCCTATTGAATTTGATACCTTATGGTATTTGTGTAAGAAGAATGGAAGTGTAGTTACTTCAGAACAACTATTTGAACATGTTTGGAAAGAAAAATATTTAGAAAATAATAACACTGTGATGGCTCATATCACAAGAATACGTGAAAAAATGCATGAAATTCCAAGGAAGCCTAAATATATAAAAACAATTTGGGGAGTGGGCTATAAGATTGGATAAAAAAATGAATGAGTTGTCAGGGAAAGCTAAATATTTGTTGCAACAGTTTATCATTTATTTTTTGGATTTACGGTTGTGTGGTCTGGACTATTTTTAGTGTTGAAAAAGATTTTTGCAGATATTGCTTATGGGCCTGATGGAGTGAAAAATGAATTAGCTGCCTATTTTTCGGCGTATCTATTTGAAGTGATGGCTGGCATCTGGTTTATTGTTGTAACTGTCGTGTTGATTGATCATTGGAAGAAAATTCTTAGGCAATTGCAACTGAAAGAAGAAGAGGTACAGAAGAAAAAGAATGACATGCTTACATATTTAGCTCATGACTTAAGAACACCACTGACTTCTGTGATTGGTTATGCTCATTTACTTGATCAAGTTGAACATTTAGAAACTAGAGAAGCAAAAGAGTATGTGAAAATTATTGTAGATAAATCACAATTACTAGAAGAGATGCTGGATGAATTTTTTGAAATAACAAAATTAGAAACGGGTAATGCAAGATTGGAAATGAAAGAAGTTAATTTAGCAGCCATGCTACAACAGCTTGTAAATGAATATACACCCATATTGAGAGAAAAAGAATTAGAGCTGCAATGTGAGATCATACCGCAAGCAATGGTTGAATGTGATGTGGCAAAAATGGAACGTGTTTTTGATAATTTAATGCGTAATGCGATGAAATATGCTGTGGCACAATCATGTATAGAAGTGACAGGGAAAATCACTAATGATAAATTTTTAATTATTTTTGAGAATGCATCTGAAGTGATTACAGAAGAGCAGTTAGTTCATATGTTCGAAGCCTTTTTAAGATTAGAGGATTATAGAAGTGATGTAGAAGGAGCAGGGATGGGACTTACCATTGTAAAAGAAATCATTGAGCTACATAAAGGAAAAGTTTGGGCAGAATATCAGCAGCATAAGCTGAAAATTTCTATTCAGATGAATATCATAAAGTTATCATAATTTCATATTAAAGTCCGAATATTTACATGTTTTTTTGTATGTATACTCTATTTATCAACGGTAGATGGAGGGAAAGAAAGTGAAGCATATAGGTACAAAAAAATTGATAACAAACTTTTTAAATATAGGACTTGGAATGATTGCAATAGGATATGTACTTGTCTTAATTAAAATAGTGTTGTTGAAATATGGGTTTACTTCTGGGGAAAGAAGTATAAATCTAGTACCTTTTGAGTTTTTAAAATTATTCAATGGTGGGACAGAATTAGATATCGCATTAAAAAACGTATTGGGGAATACGGCGATATTTATTCCGTTTGGAATTTTTGTGTCCTATATATTGAAAAAAGAGTGTGGTAGCAGCTGCTATTTGTTTATTCGTTAGTTTAAGTTTTGAATTGATACAATTAATAACTGGTTGGGGAGCCACCGATATAGATGATTTGATTTTAAATACTATCGGTGGAGTAATCGGAGTATTCATTTATACTTTTTTATTGAAAGGTTTGGATAAAAAAGCGCAAATATCATTAGCTACTTTATTGTTTTTAGTTGTATTTGGTATATGCGGGAAAATGTCGCTATATCTATATGCTCCCAATATACTACCTGCTGAAGTTGTTTATGAAAATGAGGCGGTATTTAAGGGTGGCGAAAAGGATTCCTATGATTTAAGTGCACTCTGTGTCGGTATTCGTGATGGGGTCATATATTTGGAAGAAGGTTCAATTAATGCGGAACAAATGAAATCACAGCAAGATCCAAAAGAACAATATACACTTTCCGATGATGCTGTGTTGATTATAAAACGTATGGCATATCAGTATTCCCCAAATGGAAATATTCAAAAAACAACAGTAAGTTATACATCAGTCGATGAAAAGTCGGCAATGGAAATAGTGAAAGTAGAAGAAAATGGTTTCGTAGATCTATGGATCAATGATGACAATGAGTGTGAAATGTTTGTGTTCACAGTTTATGAGGGTAAGTAGGAATGTGGAATCAGATTGATCAGGTAATTATTTAAAGAAAATTTATTGCAATATTAAAAATTAAGTTGCGAACCGCTATTTATTAGCGATGCGGTGAGCTGTATCGATAATAAATGAGGGTTTTTCTACAATAAACGTAGAAATTGTCGAAAATGATTATATTTATAAAAGACAGTCGACTCATGAGTTTGACTGTCTTTTATAAATATTAATGATGCCTCATTCTGTGAAATTATTGAAGGGACCGAGCGAATGTAGACGTCGAGTCGAATTTTACACTTGCCGCAATAGAACTTCTTTTAATATTTGAGAGAATATATGAATTATTCTATAAGCTGAAAACACAAAAAAGGTAATCAACCCTCCGAATAAAATTAGCAGAATCTGTGACGTTATACCATTTAAATCAACGAAGGCGTGTAAAATTGTAGAGTATATGGCAAGTATAAATCCTGATATTATAGACGTTTTGATGTAAGAAATAAGGTCTCCTTCAGAATCAGTTAAGTTAATTCATCTCATTACTTCAGCGTTAGTAATAGTAATCAAAATTGAAATCATGGTAGCTAAGAGTGCTATCACTATCTGAACAATTCCTAATGGTAATGATTTTATAAATTACTCACTTTGTATGTTGATTTATGATACCTGTATGACTTCAAAGATTTATTGAAGAGAAGAATAGTGGCGATACCCAAGACTATGTATAAAACCGACATACCCCAAGAACCAATTATTGCCCCTAGAATTATTCCCAGGGACCCACTTATTCTTCCCATTTGTATAGAGAGACTATTAATAGCCATATACGAACTTCTTGCTTGTTCATTTACTATATCAGCTAATAGTGTTTGCCTCATTGGAACATATAGCAATTCCCCTACAGAAAAAATTAAAGTTGCAACTAAAATCACCCAAAGAGAGTTACTGATGGTGATGACAGAAATTCCTCCCACAAATAATATTATCCCTAAATAAAATATAGAATCAGAATTATATTTCTTTAATAGTTTTATAGACATAATAGATATAACTAATACAACTATTGTGTTCTCAAGATTAATAATTGACGCCATTCTTAGACCATCTATATAGATATCATTGAATTTCCATAAATTGATTTGCATTATTGAGAATTCTTGATCTAATCTTACTGCGATATAATTTGTAATTTGATTCATAATAGAAAACAAAAATATACTTGCATAAGTGAAGAACATAAAAACTCTGTCGCTAATAACCTTTTTATAACTATTGTATAAGTTGGTTAGCACTGATCTTTCTTTTACAGTTTCAATACTCGGCTTAAATGATTCAGAGATAAAGAAAGTCACTATGACGAAAGGAATTAAAGAAATAAACGTAATCACTAAAAACATTTCGAACAAATGTGTTTTGAAAAATAACCCACCGATTATCGATCCAATCATAACGGATAAGTTAGTAATCCAATAGCTGACACTATACATGTATTTTCTGTCTTCAGGTGTACTAACATCAATTAACATTGCATCTGAAGCAGGACGGATCAAACCATTGGCAAAGCTGTTTACCAGCATCATAATAAAAGTTAACCATACAGAGGATAGTATAGGAGAATTTGCTATGGCCATAAAAGCAAAACTAATTACAATTAGTGCCTCACCAAAAACTAAAATCTTTTTTCTTCCAATCCGATCCGATAGGTATCCACCGTATAAAGTCGTAATAATTGAGATGATAGTATTTATCAGAAGTAATATTCCAGCTAATACTCCCCCAACATAATTTGCAAAATATATAGCCATAAATGGAAAAATCATACTACCTACAGAAATGGCTAAAAAAGAAGATGCTAATCTTAATTGAATACTTTTATGTAGTTGAAAAAAAGACAACAAACCTCACCTCTCTTGAAAAGAGTATACACTCATCCAAATATTTACTCAATGATATCATAAATCAATTCCATTAAAATTCAAGAATTGTTGTTTTATTGTAATTCCCCATCATTTGTTGTAAAGTTATAAATTGTTAGATGATTCATTTAATTTGGAGGGGTACAATTGGAAATTTTACAACAAGATGCAGTTTTATTAATAAATAGGTTTCCTTATTGGGTCTACACCGATTCTGGTTATCCATTTGAGAACGTTGAGCAGTTATGTGTTTTACAGTCCCACGAAGCTAAATTTGATTTTCCTGCTGATAAGTATTGTGCTGTTGTAATTTGTGATTTAAATAATAAGGATGCAGTTGATGATGCCATTGAATTTTTTTATAAAAATTATAAGTTCTCCAAAATCATAAATACAACGGAAAGATATATGGAATTAGCAGCAACCAAAAGAGTTCAGTACGATTTGCCTGGAATGGACATAGAAATGGCTAAGAATTTTAGAGATAAAATCAGTATGAAAAACAAAGTGAAAGAAAATAGAATACCAGTTCCTTATGCTGAAAAGTTATCAAATCAAAAAGACGCAGAAAACTTTGTGATGAATTATGGTAAATCTGTTATAAAACCCATAGATGGCATGGGAACCAAAGATACATTTATAGTGAACAGTGTTTCGGATATACCAGAACTTGATTTTAGTAATCATTATGAAATCGAGAAGTTCATTAAAGGAGATATGTATCACTGTGATTCCGTTGTCCTTAATGGTGAAGTAAAGATATGTTCGGTTAGTCGTTATTTGAATTCAACTTTAGATTATTCCTTGGATGGATATTTAGCATCTATTATGATAGATGATTCTTATTTAATCGAAAAAATGAGACAGTTTAATCAACAAGTAATCTCCGCTCTTGACTTTAAATATGGAGTAACACATTTAGAAGTGTTTTATGATAGCGAGGAAGATTCTATCGTATTTTGTGAGATAGGAGCTCGACCCGGCGGCGCAGGCGTTATACCTTCAGTAAAGCACGTCTACGGAGTAGATTTAACTGAAACGTATATAAGACTTCAATTAGATGAAGAAATAACAATTCCTAAAGCCAAAGATACATATGCAGGATGGATAGTTATACACAAAAAAGAAGGTATTATAACTGAAATCAGCAATGAAGATGAGTTCAATTTTGACTGGGTACTTTTTAAGAATATACAAGGTAAGCCCGGTGATGTGCTGAAAAGGGCAGATAATTCTGTAGCTTCCATAGCAGATTTCACTATCATAGGTGACTCAGAAAAAGATTTGGAAAATAAAGTTAATATGTTAAGAAACCGATTCAACTTTAAAACCATAAAGGGAGAATGATTGATGAGCAAAGAAAACATTTTAATTCTAGGAGATTTAAACAGTGTTTTAGATTTTCTAGACCTAGAACATAACAATTATTTCTTGATTACAGATTTAAAAATATCAGGTATTCCACAGGTAATAATGAAGAATATAGAATCATTTATTATTGATATCCCTGATAAATTTGATGTTTCCTGTTTTGAGAATAATATTGAGGTAATTTATGACATTGTATCAAGCTTAATAGAAAAACATGGTCAAATTAGCAGTATAGTTACTACCCACGAACACACGGTATTGAGTGCGGCCATGATTAGAACCAGATTTAACATACCTGGGGTAAAAGAATCAGAAGCAATCTTTTTACGCAACAAATATAAAATGAAAGAAAGAATATTTGATTCTGGTATACCTACTCCAAAGTTTACTTTAGTAGATGTTGATAAATATCATGAACAAATATCTCAGTTCCTAAGAGAACATGGACAGATAGTGATAAAGCCGATTAATCAAGCAGGTAGTTATGGTGTTCTAATTACTAAAGAAATAGTTGAAGCCACTAATCATACTGAAATGTTGATACAAAATAATTCAGAAGTATTAATTGAGGAATATTTAGAATATCCAATTATGCATTTTGATGGAGTCCTACAGGAAAATGAAATGAAGTTTTTCTCTGTATCCAAAAAACTCGGTAATTGCTACGACTATGTTTCCAACAGCGAAAATTTATGTACCATCATTCAAAGTGATCCAGAATTGGTTAGTAAGGCACAAGACTTCACGAGGAAAATATTAGAGGTATTTAAGATAGACTCGTTGGTATTTCACCTTGAAGTCTTCGTAGATAATGAGGAATTCTATTTCCTTGAAATTGCTGGTAGATATCCGGGTGGGGGCATTAGTAAGTTAATTAAAAGAGCCTATGACTTTGACTTAGTGAAAGCCAGTTATTTATTTGATACCCAAAAGGAAATTATAAGTGTGCATAAAAATGATTCGGTGAATGATTTAATTGCAATGATTATCATTCCATCTCCAGTTAAAGAGGATATTACTATAAGAGCTATTTCGGGTCTAGAACAGCTTCCTAATAACATTATAGGTTCTATGCTTACTGGACCAGGAGAAATTGTAACATACAATCCCTTCGATGCTTTTAAAAAGTTAGCTGAAATTTATATTAGAGATACTTCGAATGAGAAGATTGAAAGCACAGTGAATTATATTAATAATAATGTGAATTTTTCATATGTTCTTGCCAGTAAAGAAAGGAGAGGGAAAAGTGAACAATATTGAATTTTGCTGGTTTGCACCTACATCTGGTGATTATGAATACGTGAACTCTCCAGAACCTATGGTTCCCCCTAGCATTGACTACATAATAAAGATAGCAAAAAAGGCCGAATCCGCAGGTTTTAATGATATATTAATCCCTATTAATCCCTATTGATCCTAGATGTATGGATCCTGTTGTTACAGCGTCCTCTATTCTTCAAGAAACAAATAGATTAAATACACTTATAGCTTATAGACCGGGTATAACTTCGCCACAAATGTTAGCAACAATGTTAAGCACTTTAGACAATAACAGAAATAGAGTCAAGCTGAATATTGTACAAGGGACTCCTAAAGATGCACTCATGCAAGGTTATCGGTTTCCAGAGCCAGAGAAAAAGGCTATGCATTTACAAAGTTACTCCAGAGCTTTAAAAAAACTGTTGAGTTCAGAAGGTAAGCATGCACATAGTGATGATTTTTTTAAGTATGAGGATGCTACCGTTAATCCCAACTTCTTCCGCCCCCCTAAAATGTTTATAGGAGGCGGATTAACAGCCATGAAAATCGCAAGTGAACTATATGATTATTATTTAACGTTTGGAGATACAGTTGAAAAAATCAGCGAATATGTTATTGCTGCAAAAAAATATTCCGAAGAGAGTTTCAATCGAAAACTTAAGTTTGGAATGGGAATCAACATAGTGGCAAGAGAAAGTAAGGAGAGAGCATATAAAGACTGCCAAAAGTTATTACACGGCGTAACAGATGAGCAATCAGAAGAAATGAAAGACTTCTACAATAAACACAAAGCACTCGGCAATAGAGATTACAATGAACTTGTTAAGAAAGATTTCATCCTAGAGGAGAACCTATGGTTAGGATTAGCTCAAGTACGGTTTGGCCCGGTTGCAACAATTTATGGTTCTTACGAAGAAGTTGCAAACAAAATAATGGATTATCACAGTGTAGGAATAGATTACTTTAGCTTAACTGGCTATCCGTATATGGACGAGGTTGAAAATGTTAGTAAGGTAATAGAATTAATAAAAGCACCAGTAACAACATAATATTGGGGAGTGATTTATATGGGGAAAGAATTTTTAACTGTTTTTGATGAATGGTCAACATCATATGATGAAACAGTTCATGGTGAGAACAACGAATATAGTGAGTATTTTTACAAGTATGACGAAATACTGACCCTTGTTGCCGATCATGCATTTGGAAATATACTAGAGTTCGGTGTTGGTACAGGTAATCTAACATTGAAGCTAATTGAACGAAAATTGCAAGTGATTGGTGTCGATCCATCTAAAGCGATGAGGGATATAGCGAAAGATAAAATCCCTGACATTCAAGTTTTAGATGGTGACTTTGATTCTTACCCTGATGTAAAAGACATTGATTGTATAGTAAGTAGTTTTGCATTTCATCATCTAAACAATAAAGATAAGAGTATTTCTGCTTCGAAATTTTTTAACACTCTGAATACAAGTGGGAAAATATTATTTGCTGATGTTGTATTTGAAAATTTAGAGTCATATGAACTAGCAGTTGAAGAAGCGATGGAAAAAGGTCACTATAATGTACATAGAGATTTGACTCAGGAGTATTATAGTACAATTCCCGAATTGGAAGAGATTTTCGCTAGTAATGGATTTAAAGTGGAATTCACAAAATGCAATCGTTATGTTTGGTTAATGGAAGCTCAAAAATTGACTTAATCAGCCGCTAAAATACACAGAACATCTCCAAACAGATAAGACTTTTATAATATTTCAAGGTTCAAATTTAATTGTGGTTTGAACCTTTTCCACTTTCATTAAATATTGCTATAGGCAATGCGGCCGTCAGATGGGTTTAGTCCTTTCTAGCCTAGTAGGGGTAATTATAGTACCTGATAGATACATCTTAAATAGGACTGTAACTCATCTAACGACTTCACGAAAGGGAAGCGTGCCCATTTCATTTTTTTCAAGGCTTTTCGCTTCACGTTTTGCTAATTCATATCGTGTTATAGATACTAAGAATTCTAAGTAGGTCCATGATGCTTTTTCCGCTTCGCGAAGAAGCTGTGGCAGCTCCTCCGCAGTCTCTGATAAGCGTAACTGACGAAATTGATCTTGTAATTCATGCACAGTCTTGTTCATCATGCAATGTATCAAGGTGATGAGCGATATCACGAAAATCATTGGCATTGTATAGTTTCTCTGTCCTGCATTTAGTCAACACGGTATCAATTAATGCTGAATACCGTTGAATCACCTTATGGATGATCGTAAACTGGTCTCGACGATACCTCGGGTATCTTTGGCTGATCTTATTAAAATAAGCAGCTGTCCTGCATTTTCACTCACTGTGATTAAATGATCCTGATCATAGACGATTTCTTCTGTTCGTCCTCTGTAAAACTGGAACGCATTTTCATGACATCGAATCGCATCTCTTGTGGTAAATAGACGTGCCTGCCATTCCATATATTTATGCCTAGAATGAGTGAGTACAAAGGCAATAAAGTACAGTTTGATTTCTTTGTTGTCAATTGTCTTCGGTTTTGTTTCTCCCTAGTCTACTTGAAGTTGTTTGCCCATTGGTTGTTCAGGAACTGCTTCATATTGACGGACAATCACCTTTTTTTCAATCTGATAAAATTCACAAATGTCTTTCACATAAGATCTCACAGTACTTCCACCGACTAATGGGTCGGGATATCTCTCCAAAAGTCAATCATGAATTTGAGCACTACTTAGGTGAGGATACTCTTCTAGCCAGGCAAGTATCCAATCTTTATAGTGATCTAGTTTTT
>NKXN01000020.1 GCA_002261155.1 Bacillaceae bacterium SAS-127
AAAAACATAAAATAGAATAGCATACCTTTCTTTACAAATTCTCAACGATATGAATATAATGTAATTTTTATCAATTGTAATAAATATAAAGTGAAACTTCAATCAGTGGGGGCTTCATCCCCCACTGATTGTTAGTTGAACCAATCGGGCGTTTACGGGCTGTTGATCTCCCACCTACATGTCTGCGCTCCTTCTGTCATGTTGAGGTGGGAGTCTTACAGCCCGTTAATGCGGGATAAAAAAAATAAGCGAATTGAAAAAAATGTCGAATTACTTTAATGATAGCATTTTTCATTAAAAAATTGTCAGATAGTATGGAAAGAGGTAAACTTATTTTTGTGTTTATATTTTATTTGATGAACGGAGAATGGGATTTGTATGTCGTCAAAGTTAATTAGAGGAACATTTATTTTAACGCTCGGAACATTTATTTCTAAATTTCTAGGGTTATTTTATGTGATCCCGTTTTATTCAATTATTGGAGAAGAGTCGGTCGCGCTTTATCAGTATGGATACGTTCCTTATACGATCTTTATTAGTATTGCGACGGCAGGGGTTCCGCTCGCAGTATCGAAATTTATTGCCAAGTATAATTCACTAGGGGAATATGCTGTTGGGCGTAGGTTGTTTAAGTCAGGTCTGTTAATCATGTCGATTACAGGGATTGTTGCTTTTGCAATCATGTATCTATTTGCGCCATTTTTTGCTAAGTTAGTTGTGTTAAATAAAGATCAATTATATTCTTTACAAGACGTGACGTATGTTATTCGTGCTGTCAGTTTTGCTTTAATTATCGTTCCTTTTATGAGCTTAATGCGCGGCTTTTTCCAAGGGCATCAGTCGATGGGGCCATCTGCTGTGTCAACGGTAGTGGAGCAAATTGCCCGTATTATCTTCCTGCTTGCCGGGGCTTATGTTGTATTGAACGTACTAAATGGAGATGTGGTGACGGCTGTTGGCGTGGCTACATTTGCGGCTTTTATCGGTGCGGCGTTTGGTCTATTTGTATTGTTCTGGTATTGGATCAAGCGAAAAAAACATTTAGATGAATTGCTTGAACAAGACAAAGGAGAGGTGCAAGTATCACTTAGAGAAATTTATCGGGAAATCCTTTTATATGCGATCCCGTTTGTGTTTGTTGGCATCGCGATTCCGCTGTATCAGTTAATCGATACGGTCACCTTTAACCGAGCGATGGCGGCGATTGGTCAAGCGAAAGTATCCGATGTATTGTTTGGAATTTTAAACTTTAGTACGCAGAAAATTGTCATTATTCCTGTGTCGTTAGCAACGGCATTTTCGATGTCGCTCATTCCGCATATTACGATGTCGTTTGTTGCGGGTGATTTAAAGCATGTGAAAAAGCAACTAGATCAAACATTCCAAGTGCTGTTGTTTTTAACGGTTCCGGCCGTCGTTGGGATTATGTTATTGGCCGATCCTTTTTATGCTGTGTTCTATGAACGTAGTGAATGGGGGCTGAAATTTTACGTGCCTATGCACCTGTAGCGATTTTGTTTGCCCTGTTCACAGTAACGGCAGCGATTTTGCAAGGGATTAATGAGCAACGTTTCACTGTGTTTAGTTTATTGGTTGGGATTTTGTTGAAATTGGCTTTAAATATCCCTCTCATTAAACTATTCCAAGCCGAAGGAGCTATTTATGCAACGGCGATCGGGTATAGTTCGTCGATTATTATTAACTTACTAGTCATTAAATATTATGCCAATTATTCATTGCGCTCGATTTCAAGGAAAATTGCTCAAATATTGATGTTTAATGTGATTATGGCGGTGGCGGTTGTTAGTGTGTATGCATTTATTTCACCGTTATTTCATATAGAAAGCAAAGTACAGGCAACTATATTAATTGGAATATGTGCTGTCATTGGAGCAGCTGTTTATTTTGTTTTAAGTCTTCGAACGGGACTGACAGATGTGTTACTTGGTTCGAAATTTGATCGATTAAAGAAAAAATTACAACGATCTAGAGCTTAGAAATAAGAAGAGGCGCTCATCTAAAGAGGGGCTGCCTCTTTTTTTATTGAGGAGGGAGAACAATGGCTTTGAGCGCACGTTCTAAAGGTATGATCATGGTACTTTCTAGTGCGACATTTTGGGGCGGATCAGGAGTAGTCGCCCAATTTTTGTTTCAACAGCAAGGAGTTAGTGTAGAATGGCTTGTGGCGGTGCGGCTATTATTTTCTGGATTGATTTTACTTTGCTTAGCTGCGATGAAAGAGCCGGGCTTAGTGTTCGCTATTTGGAAAGATCGATTTAGTAGACTGCCACTGCTTTTATTGAGTATCATCGGAATGATCGGCGTGCAGTATACATTCTTTGCGGCGATTGAAAGCGGCAATGCGGCGACAGCGACGGTGCTACAATATTTGGCGCCGGTATTGGTGGTGCTTTACATTACCTTTCGTTCGAAGTCGAAGCCATCGACGAAGGAGATAGTGGCTGTCTTATTGTCAGTGCTAGGAACGTTCTTTCTTGTGACAGGTGGAAACCCGTTTGCGTTAACGATTTCAAGTCACTCCGTGTTTTGGGGACTTAGCTCAGCGGTTGCCCTTGCCTTTTACACCGTTTATCCGATTGAACTACTGAAAAGATGGGGAGCTGTCGTGGTGATCGGCTGGGGAATGACGCTCGGGGGGCTTGGATTTAGCTTTGTTCATCCGCCGTGGAAATATGAAGGGGTCTTTAATTTGCCGACAATGGCTGGAGTGCTGTTTGTCATTATTTTTGGCACATTGATAGCTTTTTACTTATATTCAGAGAGTTTGCACTATTTGAAGCCGTCAGAAACAAGCTTACTTGCTTGTGTGGAACCGTTATCTGCCGTGTTTTTATCCGTCCTCGTATTGCACATTGATTTCGGCATCGGTGAATGGATCGGAACGCTTTGCATCATTACGACCGTTCTGATGCTATCACGAGTGAAAAAGTAAACACTTCTTTACTAGAGTAGAGAAAGCTACATATGATAAATGTATTGGAAGGAATGGAGGAAGGTCATGAGAGTCGATAAAATTTTAGCCAATCTTGGTTATGGCAGTCGGAAAGATGTGAAAAAAATCTTGAAATCCGGTGCTGTAACGGTGAATGGCGAGTTAGTGAAAGACGCTAAGCAGCATGTTGACCCTAACGATGATCAGATTGTTATTCACGGAGAAGAGGTACATTACCGGGAATTTATTTATTTAATGATGAATAAGCCCCCAGGAGTTATTTCGGCGACAGAGGATACGCGCGATGAAACGGTGATTGATTTATTAGATCCCGAGCACATCATATTCGAACCGTTTCCTGTCGGTAGGCTCGATAAAGATACGGAAGGTTTGCTGTTAATTACGAATGATGGACAGCTTGCCCATCAATTGCTCTCGCCGAAAAAGCATGTGCCGAAAACGTATTTTGCGGTCATTGATGGTGAAGTAACCGAGAGTGATGTAGAAGCCTTTCGTCAGGGTGTTACGTTAGATGATGGCTATGAAACGAAACCGGGAGAGTTAGTGATTTTAAAAAGTGGGCTGCGCTCCGACATTGAACTGACGATTACAGAAGGGAAGTTTCATCAAGTGAAACGAATGTTTGAAGCGGTTGGCAAAAAGGTTGTTTACTTGCAGCGCATGTCGATGGGGCCGCTCGTGCTTGATGAAGAGCTAGAACTTGGGGAGTACCGAGAATTAACAGCGGAAGAAATCAAGCTGTTAGTAGATAGATAAAGTGAAACTTCAATCAGTGGGGCTTCACTGTTAGGTGGGAGTCTTACAGCCCGTTAATGCGAGATAAAGAATCCCCCGTCGATTAGGCGGGGGATTGACATGTACAATATTCATTTTTTTTAAGAGCTGATTCGAACTTTCTTTTCCGTTGTTGTCCACTTGCCACGACTTGGGCTAACCACTAAGTCGTTGTAGGCTAACACATTCAAATCGCGTTGAATGGTGCGAGGAGTGATGCCAAATTCATCTACTATTTCCTGAGTTGAAACAGTCCCGTTTTCTTTAATAAACATATAGACTGATTTAATTCGATTTAGCATCCGATTCGTTGAAGGTTTCAAAAAACCACTCCCTCATCTTTTTTCCAGAGGCAATCCAACAGACGACGGTTAATAGAGAAGTTGATGCTTCTCAAAAAATATGTAATTCTTTTGTCACAGACAGCTCCTTTGCAAAATAGTTTAAGATGTCTGACACTTACAGTTTACCTCATTTTATTCAAATTTTCTAGAAAAATGATTGATTTAATGATTATTTACATGATCTTTACCCAGTTTTAATAATATATGAAACCATTTTATCATTCTCAAATGATTTCTTTTCTAGGGGATCAGGGGTAGAATAGGAATATATTTGTTTTTTTGAAGGGAGTATTTAGTGATGACGGCGATTGATTGGAAGGTAGAAGTGGAGAAGCGAAAGGATGATTTGCTTCGAGATTTACAGTCGTTAATTGCGATTAAAAGCGTGTTAGATGAGGAAGGCGCAACAGCCGATGCTCCACTTGGACAACAGGTGAAAGAGGCGCTTGACTTTATGCTGATGCTCGGTGAAAAAGATGGATTTACGGGAAAAAATATTGATAACCTTGCAGGGCATTTAGAATTTGGTGCTGGAGAAGAATTGCTCGGGATTTTATGTCATGTCGATGTCGTTCCAGAAGGGGATGATTGGACGACCGATCCATTTGGTGGAGAAATTAGAGACGGCAAAATCTTTGGTCGCGGGGCGATCGATGATAAAGGGCCAACGATGGCTGCTTATTATGCGATGAAAATCGTGAAGGAGTTCGGACAAGCGTTCAATAAACGAGTGCGAATGATTATTGGAACCGATGAAGAGAGCGATTGGCGTTGTGTAGATCGCTATTTTGCTACGGAGGAAATGCCGTCGATTGGTTTTGCTCCAGATGCTGATTTTCCGATTATTTTTGCTGAAAAAGGGATTGCTGATTTCGATCTTGTGTTTTCACCAGTCGTCTCAACTGCTCAACAACCGGAGAATTTATTTGTTCATTTGTTTGAATCCGGTCGACGCTACAATATGGTACCTGATTATGCGAAAGCGGTGTTAACGGTCAATCAAGGGCAAACGGCGCTGTTACAAAGCTACAGCGATTTTGCGAAAGACAATGGCTTAGAGGGGCAATATTATATTGATCGTGGATTGCTTGTATTGGAAATGAAGGGCGTCTCTGCTCACGGGATGGAGCCTGACCTTGGAAAAAGTGCCGGCTTATATTTAGTGGAATTTTTGGCGAATCGAGTGCTAGATGAAAAATCTGCTCACTTCTTCCAATGGACGAGCGACACTTTCTTCAATGATTCGCGTGGAAAGGCGTTAGGAGTTCATTATCAAGATGATATTACGGGTGACTTAACTATTAATGTAGGCAAGCTTTCATATGATGAACAAACGGGTGGGCGTTTAGGTTTAAATATGCGCTATCCGGTCACATTCCCGCTTACAGAGAAAAAAGCGGAATTAATGGAGCGTTTGCAACAAGAAAATATCGTAATCGAGAATTTTTCTAATAGCGAGCCTCACCATGTTGAGCAAGATCATCCGTTTATTCAAACGCTTGCGAAAGTGTACGAAGAGCAAACAGGTGAGAAAGCTGAACTATTATCCATCGGTGGAGGAACGTATGCGCGCTCGTTAAAAACAGGTGTGGCTTACGGGGCGCTGTTTCCAGGTCGAGCGGATGTCGCTCATCAAAAAGATGAACATATGTTTATAGAAGATTTACTGAAAGCGACGGCTATTTATGCGCAAGCCATTTGGGAGCTAGCCGTGGAGAAATAAAGTGAAAAAGCATGCAGAGGGCTTCTGCATGCTTTTTTGGGGAGAAAGTACCCTTATTCAAAAAGGTCGCTTGATAAATAGCGCTCACCCGTATCGCAGGCGATGCAAATGACGATTTCATCCTTTGTTAATGTTTTGGCTGTTTGAATGGCAGCATAGCAAGCAGCACCTGAGGATGGCCCAACGAGAATCCCTTCTTCGCGAGCGAGTCGACGCGTGATGTCGTACGCATCTTCGTCTTTAATTTGATAAATATAGTCGTACACATCTTCATTTAGTATGTTGGGGATAAAGCCAGGGCTCGTGCCGACAAGCTTATGTTTTCCGGGTTGCCCCCCGGAAAGGACAGGAGAGCCAGCTGGTTCCACGACATGCACGAGCAAGTCTGGATAATGCTCCTTCAACACTTCGCCTGTACCAGTAATTGTACCGCCCGTGCCAGCTGTCGCGACAAAGGCACCAAGTTTTTTGTCAATTTGTTGCACACTTTCGACAATCTCCAAGGCGGTCGTGTTTCGATGGGCGTTTGGATTGGCAGCATTATCAAATTGCATTGGAATGAAGCTGTTCGGAATTTCTTTCGCTAGCTCTTCCGCTTTTTTGATCGCGCCAGGCATTTTTTCATTTCCAGGAGTAAGTACAACGTCAGCTCCGTATGCTTTCAGTAAATTGATTCGTTCCTTTGTCATCGTATCCGGCATCACGAGAATCGCTTTGTAACCTCTAGCTGCGG
Organism: Bacillaceae bacterium SAS-127; assembly: GCA_002261155.1. Classification (GTDB taxonomy): domain Bacteria; phylum Bacillota; class Bacilli; order Bacillales; family Domibacillaceae; genus Bacillus_CE. Next base: position 6,549 of record NKXN01000020.1, read on the forward strand.
CATTCATTGCTAGACCGATACCTGTATTGCCGCTCGTTGGTTCAATGATCGTTGAGTCTGGTTTTAAGACACCTGCTTTTTCTGCTTCCACGATCATATTGAAAGCTGCTCGGTCTTTCACGCTTTTACTCGGATTGAAAAACTCTAGCTTCATATACACATCAGCGCCATTCTCTGGGTTGAGTCGATTCAATTTAACAAGAGGGGTATCTCCAATTAATTCAGCAATATTTTGAACGATTTTCATTTCAGGCTCTTCCTTTCTACAGTCGTTTCCTTTATTAATAACATATTAATCATATAAATCCAATTTGTTTTTATTGAATTAGAGAAAGGATCGTCACTTTTTCCCATTTCGAAATCTGTCGCAAACGCAGATTCTTTGATAAAATATGAGTAAAATGTACGATAAAGGAGCAGATATATGGGTCATCACTATTTCTTTGCACTCGCTTTACCAGAGTCAGTTAAGAAGCAATTGCATCAAGTATTTCATGAGCATAATCTTCCTTTTGCTCGTGCGGTCCATGAGCAGGATTTGCATTTGACGTTAGCTTTTTTAGGAGAGCCGGAAGAAGAAAAACTAGAAAAGGCGAGAGTGAATGTGGCGAAAGTACTGCAAACACTCTCCCCCTTTTCTTTAACGATTGATTCGTTTGGTACATTCGGTAAACAAGAGCAGCCACGTATTTTTTTGGCAGGAGTAAAGCAAGAACCGAAGCTCCATCAATTGCAGCAAGCGGTCAGTACTGCTTGTCGTGAAGTTGGTTTTCAATTAGAGAGCCGACCGTTTCGTCCCCATATTACATTGGCAAGAAAATGGCGAGGAGAAGGGGCCTATGCTCCCCCGTTAGCTCCATCTGCTATGCAATTTTTTAGTGAAAAAGTGGTGCTGTATAAAACGCATCTTGATCGCAGTCCGAAATATGAAGAATACGACATTTTTTTAGTCACTGAATGAAAGGAATTATGACCAATGGCGCAGTTAATTAAGCTACAAGATTATATTTCGAGATATGAAATTGATTTATATAAGTATCCTTCCCACTTCGTCCGTTTAAAAAAACAACAATGGGAAAAGACAAGAGAGCAATGGGAACATAGTCGTTCAGAAGAAATTGAGGACGATATGATGGAAGAGGTTGAAGAAGATGTTGCTCAAGCGGGCATGTTATATAAAATCAAATCGATATTGAAGCGACAAAAAGAGGTAGAGGAAATAGAAGAGGAAGTTGACGTTCAAGGGCAGGAAGAAGAATCTTTGTTTGATATGGAAAAGTTGTACGATGTACAGCATATCGAGGAGCTAAAGAAAAAGTTTTTAGACCAGCTTTTTCATTTTCAAGTGAAATGGGCAAGCTCGACCATTCGTGAAAAATCATATATTGATTTTAAGTACTTTCATGATGAGCGTTTGAAGTTCTTTTTGCAGCGGTTTCCCGATTCATTTATGTTGCTCTATCAACCAATTCTTCGATTGAAGAATGCTCCAATGGAATTAGATATTATCTTGCTTACACCGACGGAAGCTTGGTGCTTAACTTTCTTAGAGGAAGAGGATCAGGCTGTCTATATCGGTTCAGCAGAGCGATTTTGGATGAAGAGATACGGGGAGAAAGAAGTGAAGATATTAAGCCCTGTCCTTGCTTTAAGCCGAATGGAAATTGTGATGAAGCAGTTATTTCTTCAACATGACGTCGACTTTCCTATTCGTAAAGCGATTATTTCTCGTAATGGGTTTATCGACTATCCTAATGGACCTTATGATCTAGATGTGATCGATGAGCGGAAGTTTGAGGAGTGGTTTACTAGACTTCGTCAGATGAGGTCTCCATTGAAAAATATGCAGTTAAAAGCAGCGAAAAGCTTGTTAGATGTAGGACAAACGACAAGCTTTCGACGTCCGGAGTGGGAAGAGGATGAGGGCTTTGTTTTCAAGGAAGAAGATAGCGAATAAAAGAGGTGTGAACGATGGTGAACCGACCCTTTGAGGCCTATTTAGATCAGTTGAATGTGATTACGATGATTGTTCCAACTTATTATTATAATGGGCAATCTGAGCGTTTTTTTCTGGAACAGGATGCGGATATGGTGGAGTTGAAGATCATCGATAAAGTACAGATAGAGGGGAGTGTGAAATATACTTGTCATACGCCGATCGTACCGGAATTCGGCCGGCCTTATATTGTGTTAGATGAACGATTAATGCGGACAGATCTGCAAATCGGTGAGGTGATCCGGACGAAGGAGTTTGATGATCTTTTTTATTACGACGGTTCAGATTTAGGAGCTTCTTATACGAAGGAAGTGACTCGTTTTTGTTTATGGGCGCCTACAGCCACGGAAGTGTTTGTCAAATATCGACTTGTCGATAGTGAGGACCTATTATATGTGAAAATGTTCCGTCGTGAGCGAGGTGTATATGAGGCACTTATTGCTGGTGATTTAGCGGGCGCCTATTATCAATATCATTTGCGTGTCAACAATCAATGGAAAGAAGCTGGTGATCCATACGCAAAGGCTGCTTCGTTGCATAGTGAGTGGTCATGTGTGTTAGATGAAAAAAAAGTGGCCGTTACGACACATCTACTACCACCTTTCTCTTCACCGCTAGATGCCGTTATTTATGAAGCATCGATTCGTGACTTTTCGATGCATCCAGATAGCGGGATGCAACATAAGGGGAAGTATAGCTCGTTTTTGGAAAGGCAGACGAGCGGCCGCTTCGGTCAACCAACAGGTGTCGATTATTTAAAGGATCTAGGCATTACGCATTTAGAGTTGCTGCCTTTTAATGATTTTTTCGGTGTATCAGATACACAGCCACATGCGAATTATAATTGGGGCTATAATCCGCTCTATTTTAATGTGCCAGAAGGGAGCTATAGCTCTAATCCGCAAGATCCGCATACGCGAGTGATTGAATTGAAGCAAATGATCGAATCGCTTCATGAAGAAGGGATTCGGGTCATCATGGATGTGGTGTATAACCATGTTTATATTCGTGAAACTTCGTCTTTTGAGCGAATTGTGCCAGGATATTTCTTTCGACAAGATGAGTTTGGACGTCCATCGAATGGAACGGGAGTCGGTAATGATTTTGCCTCTGAGCGGAAAATGGCGCGGAAATTTATTCTTGATTCGCTTCAATATTGGCTCACAACATATAATGTCGATGGCTTCCGTTTTGATTTAATGGGGATTCTCGATATTGAAACGATGAACGAAGCGAGGAAGCTAGTGGATCGTCTAAAGCCAGGCTGTATTTTACTCGGAGAAGGCTGGCAGCTGAACACGGCACTTGCAAAAGAATTAAAAGCAAATATCGCAAATCAAGCGCATCTTCCCGGTATAGCTCAATTTAATGACTGGTTTCGCGATACGATTAAAGGTAGCACCTTTAATTTATATGATCATGGCTTTGGACTTGGGCGAGAAAGTCTTCATCATGAAGCCTTTCAAGTGATTGGTGGGAGCATCGGTTTCGGCAACAGACAAGGACTATTTTTGGAACCACATCAATCCGTCAATTATGTCGAGTCCCATGACAACTATACGATGTGGGATAAGTTAGAAGCTTGTTTCCCTGGTGAAATAGAGTTCAATAAAAAGCGACAGCGTCTTGCGACAGCGATGGTGTTGTTGTCACAAGGAATTCCTTTTTTGCATAGCGGACAAGAATTTTTTCGCACGAAGTTTGGGGTTGAAAACAGCTATACAAGTTCAGATACGATCAATCAACTCGATTGGAATCGCCAATATGAAAATAAGTGTACGGTTGAATTTGTTAAAGGGCTGATTCAAATTAGAAAGCATCACGGTGCCTTTCGGTTGAACAGTGCACAAGCGATCCGTCGACATTTAATTAAAGGAGCTTCAGATGGAGGCTCGTTAGTGGTGTTATTAAGCAATGTAGCGGAATATGGAGAGTGGGAAGAAATTTTGCTCATTTTTCACCCTTCATTATCTAACGGCAAAGTAACGTTACCGAGCCGTCCAGCTCCTTGGAAGATCATTGTTGAGGGCGAAGCGGCAGGTGTGGACGTTTTGCGAGAAGCAAGTGAGTGTTTACAGTTGGAGCCGATTAGTGTCGTCGTGTGTGTGCAAGTAAAATAATTGAACTATATCAATATATAGTATGAATTAAGGTTGATTCACACAAGATAAGCCGATGAAGATACGAGTCGTTTTTCTTTCCATTCGCCCCATAGCCGAATCGACGATTTCGTGGTAAAATGTAATCTAACTATAATGATGGCCAGGTGACGGTAACGGGCTTATCAAGAAAAGATAGCTATTGCTTAGACGTTCGATAGCTGTCTTTTTTGTTCATATTATACGGACAGCTAAACGAAAATGAAGGTGAATGCAGTTGGAACATTTATTTGGACAAGAATGGGAAATCACTCCTGCTGGTGGAGTCACAGGAAAGGCTTACTTTGCCAGGTGCGGTGGACAACAATTATTTTTAAAGAAGAATTCTTCCCCTTTTTTGGCCGTATTGTCTGCTGAGGGCATCGTTCCAAAGCTCATCTGGACGAAACGGTTAGAGAATGGAGATGTCGTCTCAGCTCAACATTGGCTTGAAGGTCGGGAATTAAAGCCGCATGAAATGGTGAATAGTCGAGTGGCCCAGCTTATGTGTAAAATCCATTCTTCTCAGCCGCTGCTTTCTATGCTTGAGAGAATTGGACTAAAGCCTTCTTCTCCTGAAATGATTATGAAGGAGATTGACATACGGTTAGATGAAGACATTTTGAAATATCAACACGTCTTATATAGTTTGCAATTTTTGCGAGACAATATGACAAAGATCCATCATAATCATTACGTCGTTTGCCACGGAGATGTCAATCATAACAACTGGTTGTTGTCGAATGAGAACGAACTGTTTTTAATTGATTGGGATGGGGCAATGATCGGTGATCCGGCGATTGATGTTGGCATGTTGTTATATAAATATATCGATAAAAGTGAATGGCAAGCATGGCTTTCAGAATATGGATTGACGTTTACTCCACATTTGCAATTGAGAATGAAGTGGTATGTGATCGCACAAATGCTATTATCTATTCAATGGGATAAAGAAACGAACCGCTTACTAGAAATGGAAAAGAGCTTAGCGGATTTAAAAAAATTCCTGGTGTGAAAAATCCTTCGTTTTTTAAATAAAGGAGTCCGACCATGGGCTCTTTTTTGGTCTGATAACAATCATTGATTAGTCAGTTGTGTCATGTTATGGTGTGAAAAAAGTGAATGAGGTGTGACTATGCGATTAAGACATAAACCATGGGCGCGTGAGAAGCTAGACGCTCATCCACAGTATGTCGTTGCTCATCCAGAGGAGCATAAAGGACAGTGGGAAGAAGTGTTTGGAAATAATAACCCGATCTATATTGAAGTAGGAACGGGAAAAGGTCAATTTATTACGGGAATGGCGAAAGCGAACCCAGATATTAACTTTATCGGTATTGAGCTATATGAAAGCGTGATTGTCTCCGCGTTAGACCATTTAATTGAAGCGGAGTTACCAAACTTGAGGCTGATGAATGTCGATGCCAAAAATTTGGCGGATTATTTTGCAAAAGGTGATGTTGCTCGCGTCTATTTGAATTTTTCCGATCCGTGGCCGAAAGCACGCCATGAAAAGCGTCGATTAACGTATAAAACATTTTTAAAGTTATATGAAGATATTATGCCTGATCATGGTGAGGTTCATTTCAAAACCGATAATCAAGGACTGTTTGAATACTCACTGAGAAGCTTTTCTGACTATGGGCTGTTGTTAACATATGTTAGCTTAGATCTTCATAATAGTGATTTCGAAGGCAATGTCATGACTGAATATGAAGAAAAATTTTCCGCGAAGGGTCAAAGAATTTATCGTTCAGAAGTGAAATATCGCTAATTATATATAGAAGCAAGTGCTCGGATTTTTCGTTATAAGCGGGAGGTTCGGGCATTTTTTGTTTCGTTTAGGTAAAACAGACTCGTTAGTACAATTATCGGAAAAGTGTTACAATTAAGTGGTGGTCGAACAAAGGGGAGGAATTGGAAATGGAAACAATGAAAGTTGGGGAGCTGACATTGACATGGTTGAATGGGGGAGCGACGAATTTAGATGGAGGAACGATGTTTGGCGTTGTGCCGAAGCCGTTATGGTCTCGAAAATACCCTGTAAATGAAAAAAATCAAATCGAGCTAAGAACCGATCCGATTTTTTTTCAGCTAGAGGGAAAGAATATTTTAATTGAAGCGGGAATTGGGAATGATCGGCTATCGGACAAGCAAAAAAGAAATTATGGTGTGGCTGAGGAGTCTCAATTAGAGGAGTCATTGACGCAGTTAGGGTTGACGGCTGCAGATATTGATATCGTTCTAATGACACATATGCATTTTGATCATGTGTTAGGATTAACGAAGGTAGTCGATGGTCAGCTGACACCTGCTTTTCCGAATGCGGTCATTTACACTTCGGAAACGGAATGGAAAGAAATGAGGGAGCCAAACATCCGCTCGAAAAACACGTATTGGAAAGAAAATTGGGAAGCAATTACTGACCAAGTTGAAACGTTTCAAGAAGAATTAGAGGTCGTTCCAGGGGTGAAAATGATTCACTCTGGCGGTCATAGTGACGGTCATTCGATCATTATTATTGAACACGGCGGGGAAACATTGATTCATATGGCAGATTTAATGCCGACTCATGCGCATCAAAATGTGCTATGGGTAATGGCGTTTGATGATTATCCAATGGACTCCATTGCAATGAAACAAAAATATTTGCCAGAAGGAATGGAAAAAGGCGCTTGGTTTATTTTTTATCATGATGCGCTCTATCGTGCCATCAAGTGGAACGAGAGTGGAGAATTGATAGATTGTGTGAAAAGAGAGAAAGTAGTCGTTTAATATAAAAGAGGCGATTCTCTAAAAAGGATCGCCTCTTTCTTATTAGTTTGTTTTATAGACGTCCATAATCGTGCCTGTGCGAGAGTCTGCAACAAATTCAAATTGCTCACGATTTTGGTCAATCGTACGGGAAACGCCGCCTTTATAGACCATTTTGTCCATACCTGTTTTTTTCATTGGTTCAGGCTTCATTTTTACCCAAGAGCCGTCAATCGTACCTTCGCCTTTAAATGCTTCCTTTACTTCCTTCAATGCTTTTTCTGCAGAAGCAGAGGCTGTGTTTGTTACATTTTGTTGTACAAGAAGTGCGCCAGCTGCTCCAGCCGCCGCTCCTAAAATGAATGTGCTCCAACTAAACTTCATCAATTTCACTCCTATTTTAATAGATTACTAATTATTATACAGCAAATCGCAAATTAATTGAAATTTCTGCAATAAAAATACTATTTTTTTGAAAAAAGAAATAATTATAGAACGATGCTTCTATCCATTAAGTAGCGAGAAAGGGAATTTTTCTGTAAGATAAAAGGATAAGCCTCTTTTTACTGGGGAATCTATTTCAAAGGGGAGTCAATGATGAATCAAGAAACAATGGAGTTGTTTAAAACTTTAACAGAGCTGCCTGGTGCTTCTGGAAATGAGCATCAAGTACGAGCGTTTATGCGAAAAATGTTAACGCCTTATGCGGATGAAATCATTCAAGATGGTCTTGGAAGTATCTTTGGATTGAAAAAAGGGGATGAAGCTGGCCCAACCGTGATGGTTGCGGGACATATGGATGAGGTTGGCTTTATGGTCACTGATATTACCGAGAATGGGATGATTCGTTTTCAAACGCTCGGTGGCTGGTGGAGTCAAGTGTTGCTCGCTCAGCGCGTTGAAATTATTACGGATCATGGTCCAGTGGTTGGCGTTGTCGGCTCCATTCCGCCGCATTTATTAAGCGAGGCGTTGCGTCAAAAGCCAATGGCAATTAAAAATATGCTGATTGATATCGGGGCAGATAATCGTGAAGATGCGAAAAAAATCGGTATTAAACCGGGTCAGCAAATTGTCCCTGTTTCTGCTTTTACTCCGATGGCAAATGAGAAGAAAATTCTCGCTAAAGCATGGGATAATCGCTACGGCTGTGGATTGGCGATTGAATTGTTAAAAGAATTAAAGGATGAGAAGCTACCAAATATGCTCTATTCAGGAGCAACTGTTCAGGAAGAAGTGGGTCTTAGAGGAGCTCAGACGGCGGCGGAAATGATCAAACCAGATATATTCTTTGCGCTCGATGCTAGCCCAGCTAATGATATGTCAGGAGACAAATCTCAGTTTGGACAAATCGGCAAAGGGGCACTGTTGCGTATTTTCGACCGCACGATGGTCACTCACCGAGGAATGAGAGAATTCGTACTTGATACAGCTGAAACTCATAACATTCCGTACCAATACTTTATTTCTCAAGGGGGAACGGATGCTGGACGTGTCCATACATCGAATCAAGGTGTGCCAAGTGCTGTCATTGGCATTTGTTCACGCTATATTCATACTCATGCGTCCATCATTCATGTCGATGACTATGCGGCAGCGAAAGAATTAATTATTCGCCTTGTGAAATCTTGTGACCAAGCAACGGTTGATAGTATTAAAGCAGGAAGTTAATGACGAAGAGAGCGCAGTTTTTTTGCGCTCTTTTTTTCGCTGGAAAGAAAAGAATGAAAAGTGTTTAAGGTGGCAAAATAATCGTGGAGATGATTCATACTCAGAAAAATAAATGCTGATTAAGTTGACAATCCAGTATATAATTGTCTTTACACTAGTAAATGAAGTGTAAGGAAGGTGGCCTTATGAAAACATTTTTGCAGAAGAAAGGAATTTCTTTATCTCCGAAGGTTTATTTTGTTGATGCGCTCAGTTTTATGGCGCTAGGGCTATTTAGCTCATTGATTATTGGACTGATTATGAAAACGATTGGTGAACAGTTAAGCCTTCCGTTCTTTGTCGACATGGGGAAATTAGCGATGAGCTTAATGGGTCCAGCCATTGGTGCAGCCGTGGCCTATGGTTTAAAAGCACCTCCTCTTGTTTTGTTTGCCAGTGTTATTACAGGAGCAGCAGGTGCGGCACTCGGCGGTCCTGCTGGCAGTTATGTGGCAGCGCTTCTTGCGACGGAAGTAGGCAAAGTCGTTAGTCAAACGACGAAAGTGGATATTATTGTTGCACCTTTTGTCACGATTTTAACGGGCTATTCAGTAGCCGCTTTTTTAGGACCGGGAATCGATCAATTTATGAAGTTCTTTGGCGGCTGGATTGAGTGGGCGACATTGCAGCGCCCGATCACGATGGGAATTTTAGTGGCGGTGCTGATGGGACTAGCGTTAACCGCTCCGATTTCAAGTGCGGCGATCGCTTTAATGCTCGACTTAAATGGATTGGCAGCTGGAGCGGCGACGATTGGATGTAGCGCGCAAATGATTGGCTTTGCCGTCGCTAGTTACCGAGAGAATAAATTTGGCGGTTTTATCGCGCAAGGGCTGGGCACATCGATGCTGCAAGTACCGAACATCATTCAGCATCCGCGAATATTGATTCCGCCGACAGTAGCCGGTGCGATTTTAGCCCCGATCGGCACAACAATCTGGCCGATGATGAATAATGCCGCTGGTGCAGGAATGGGCACGTCGGGGTTTGTTGGCCAGATTATGACCTTTTCGGTTATGGGCTTTGAATCATCTGTCTTTCTGCAAGTCTTTCTACTTCATTTCGTCGGTCCGTTTGTGATAAGCTTAGCGATATCTGAATTTATGAGAAAGAAAGGCTGGATACTACCTGGCCAGATGACGATCTCAACGGGAGGGAAAGAGAAATGAAACCATTAACATCAATGGAGCAATTTCAAGAAATGAAACAAGCAGGCAAGCATCTTTTTTTATTTTCTGCTGATTGGTGTCCGGATTGTCGGGTGATTGAACCGATTTTGCCAGAAATCGAAGCGAAATATAGTGAATTTACATTTGTGTATGTCGATCGTGATCAGTTTATCGACCTGTGCGTAGAAATGGATGTTTTCGGTATTCCTAGCTTTGTCGCTTTTGATCAAGGACAAGAATTAGGCCGCTTCGTTAGTAAAGATCGGAAAACGAAAGAGGAAATTGAACAGTTTATTGAAAAACTATAATACACAAGGTCTGGTCCCTCATTGATGATGGCACCAGACCTCTTTCATTAGGAGGGAGTCAAACATGGATTCAATCAAACTAAAACGAATGCTTGAAGAGAGGCTTCAAGGGAAGCAGCGTTCTTTCTCTTACGACCGGGAAAAGGACGAATTAAGAATTGAAAATGCAGATACGAAGAAAGGGATCACGATCTCCTTGCCAGGCATTGTAGCAAAGTGGAAACAGCATCAAGAAAAAGCGATTGATGAAGTCGTTTACTACGTAGAAGAAGCGCTAGCCGTTATGGGGACAACCCCTTCTTTAGCACAGCAGGAAAAGCGGATTTTCCCAGTGATTCGTTCGACTTCGTTCCCGAAAGAAGCGGCGGAAGGAATGCCGTTCTTGATGGATGATCATACAGCGGAGACGAGAATTTATTACGCAATCGACCTTGGAAATACGTATCGTCTAATTGATGAAAGCTTAATGAAAAAAGAAAACTGGAGCGCAGACAGCATTCGTGAAATGGCTCGTTTTAATTTACGCTCATTATCGACAGAGATGAAAAAAGATACAGTAGCTGGAAACGTATTTTATTTTTTAAATACAAATGATGGTTACGATGCGAGTCGATTGTTGAATGATAAATTCTTGAAGGATATGAGTGAACAAATAGAAGGGGAGATGACGGTGTCGGTTCCTCATGGAGATGTGCTCCTTATTGGCGATATTCGCAATGAAACAGGTTATGACGTGTTAGCGCAAATGACGATGAGCTTCTTCACGAATGGTCATATACCAGTGACAGCTCTTTCTTTTCTGTATGAGCAAGGTCAATTAGAGCCGATCTTTATTATGGCGAAAGGTCGCACGAAGAAGTAAGCGGTTATTTTAGTAGGATAAAAGGCTCAATGGCTCTAAATTCTCTATCGAAAAAGAAAAGAAAACTGTTAAAATATAAAGTGATTCTTTACATAGAAAGAGTGATGAGCTTGAGTTGGTTTAAAAAGTTTATGGGATTGTTCCGAGAAGAAATTGAAATTGAAATAGATGAAGAAGAAACAATAGAAGAAACAAAAGAAGACCTGAAAGAAGAAGTTAAAGAGGAAAGAACGGAACCGCCGAAAAAGGAAGAGAAGCGAACGTTCGTTCCGCTTAAGTTGAAACAAAAAGACGGACCTGAAATGGTAACAAAGATGACGTATCAATACCCATCAAGGGAGTTTCGTTTTCCAACGTATTCAAATGAATGGTCGCGTCCGAAACGAGAGCGAATGTCACGGCAGTTATTTCAGGAAGAGACGCCAAAAGCACGGCAGTCTTATTCATCAGGTGAACCGATCAATTATGAGAGCCGAGTGTCTAAGCGACCGTTTAGACCAACAGAAATTCCATCGCCGATTTATGGATTTAAAGAACGGCCGGTCCAGCAAGAAGAAATGATCGAATCTGCCGTTCAGCAGGAGCCAATGCAACAGCAAGTAGCGCAGGAAGAACCATTGCTGTTGTTTAAAGAGGAAGATAAGAAAAAAGCATTTGATATCGAAGTGGAGGGAAGTTTCCTACCACCATCGCCATCTATTCAGCCAGAAGAAGTAGAAACGGAGGAACGACCACCATCTGAAGTTGTTACCAATGAGGAAACTGATCCTTGCATAGAGGAACCGGTAAAAGTAGAAAAAGGTCGGTCACAAGTTGAAGACGAGCCACTACCGTCTCCACTTGTCTCGGATGATGAAATTTATTCTCATGTATTGGAAGAGCCAATCAAAAATGAAGTAAGTCAAGTAGAACAAAAAGAATTGGCTGCACCTATCTCCAACAAAGAAGGAAAATTACCAAGTGAGAAAGTTCAGTCTCGTGCTGAGGAACGAAATCAGCGCCGAAGACAAACGCCATTTAATGTGATCATGTCTAAACAAGACCGAGATTTATGGAAAAATAAGCAGGAACAGCCGAAAGAAGCCGTCACCGTACCGCCAGCTACTTCTAAAGTTGAGGAGGTACAACCATCGGCGACTGTTCAGCCTGTTCAACCGCAAGAAGAAGCATTAGCTGTATCTGAACAAATAGAAGCAGAAACAACGGCAGAGCATTATGTTTTTCCACAGCTCTCTTATTTACAGCCTCCTTCGTATCAAGAGGTGAGTCATGAGTGGGTTGAACATCAAAGTCACGTGCTCAATGAAACGTTTAAAAATTTCAATGTGAAAGCCTCTGTCGTCAATGTGACAGTCGGTCCATCTGTTACTCGGTTTGAGGTCGAGCCGGAGCCAGGTGTGAAAGTGAGTAAAATTACGAATCTATCCGATGATATTAAACTAAGCTTAGCTGCTCGTAATCTTCGGATTGAAGCACCGATTCCAGGCACTCAAGTGATTGGGATCGAAGTACCGAACAAGGAAAGCCGTCCAGTGTTAATTAGTGAAATCATTAAAAGTGAGGAGTTTACTAGCAATCCTTCTCCGCTTACCTCGGTGCTTGGGTTAAATATTTCCGGTGATCCAGTCGTACTGGACTTGAAGAAAATGCCGCACGGCTTAATTGCGGGAGCAACAGGCTCAGGAAAAAGTGTGTGTATTAACTCGATTCTTGTGAGTTTGCTGTATAAAGCAGCCCCACATGAGTTAAAGCTATTGTTAATCGACCCGAAAATGGTTGAATTAGCTCCATATAACGGCATCCCTCATTTAGTGAGTCCGGTTATTACCGATGTCAAAGCGGCAACAGCAGCATTAAAATGGGCGGTGGAGGAAATGGAGCGTCGCTATGAGTTATTTGTTCATGCCGGTGTTCGCGATATCACCAAGTTTAATGAGAAAGCTGAAAAGCTAGGAAATAAAAGTGAGCATCTTCCGTTTATCGTGATCATTATTGATGAGTTGGCAGATTTAATGATGATGTCGCCTGTGGATGTCGAAGAAGCGATTTGTCGCATTGCCCAAAAAGCTCGCGCCTGTGGAATTCATTTAATTGTTGCCACGCAGCGCCCAAGTGTGGATGTAATCACTGGGCTGATTAAAGCGAACATCCCTACGAGAATTGCTTTTTCCGTTTCTTCTCAAGTGGATTCACGCACCATTATTGATAGTGGTGGAGCGGAAAAATTATTAGGTCGCGGTGATATGCTATTTTTAAACAACGGCTCTTCAGAAACAGTCCGTCTGCAAGGTACGTTCGTGTCTGATGATGAAATTGACGCGGTCGTTGAGCATGCACGTAAAGAGCAGCAACCGAACTATTTATTTAAGCAGGAAGAGCTGTTGAAAAAAGCTCAAGTGCAAGAGACTGAAGATGAGCTGTTCCCTGAAGCGTGTGAGTTTATCGTTCATCAAGGGGGCGCATCAACTTCGCTCTTACAAAGACATTTTAAAATCGGCTATAATCGCGCAGCGCGTTTGATGGAAATGATGGAAACACAAGGATTTGTGTCGGAACAACGGGCCGGAAAACCGCGAGAAGTCCTCGTATCGGAAGAAGAATTACAAACAATAAATGACACTAGTACAATATGATAATACATGGTATTCTTTACTTGTATCTAACAGACTATAACAGAGTGGACCAAAGTAGGGATGGATGGTTCACTCTGTCTTTCAGCAGTATGAATTAGAAAAGAGAGAACTAGTGAATACGAGGGAGCTTTTAGCAAATGAAAGAAATCGAGTGGAAGATGCAAGGGAAGATTAAACGGTTAACAAATCGTACGTTTAAATTTGACGAGCGAGTCAAGGAAGGTTGGTTTTCTGCTGTTTATTTTTTAAAAACACGTGAACTTGCCAATAAATATCATAAAGACAATACTGTCACTATGCAGTTTTTTCAAAAGAGTGAAGCCGTGCTTTGCGGGACGGATGAAGTCATTGCTTTAATTCATGAATTTTCTGATCATCCAGAAACGTTAGAGATTCATTCATTAAAAGACGGCGATAAAATCCGTCCGTTTGAAACCGTTTTAACGATCACAGGTCCTTATCAAGAATTTGGTTATTTAGAAGGGATGATCGACGGCATTTTGGCGCGCAGAACGTCCGTCGCAACCAGTGTGTATAATGTGAAAAAAGCAGCTGAGCTTTCTGGTAAGCAGAAGCCAGTTATTTTTATGGGTGATCGTGACGATCATTTTATGCAGCAGGCTGGAGATGGCTATGCAGCTTATATTGGCGGCTCTACTGCTCAAGCGACGCATGCGATGAATGAATGGTGGGGCAAAGAAGGCATGGGAACGATGCCGCACGCTTTAATTCAATTGTTTAATGGCGATATTGTTGCGGCAACAAGAGCTTATGAAGAAACCTTCCCTGAGGATGAGTTAATTGCTCTTGTGGATTATAACAATGATGTGATTACCGATTCATTGAAAGTTGCAAGGGAATTTGGTGCAAAATTAAAAGGAGTTCGTGTTGATACGTCAAGAACGTTGATTGATCAATACTTCCTTAGAAATCAAGAGATGCTTGGAACATTTGATCCGCGCGGGGTCAATGCAGAGTTGATTTTTGCGTTGCGTCGTGCACTGGATGAGGAAGGGTTCCATCACGTGAAAATCGTCGTCTCTGGCGGATTTAATGAAAGTCGTATTATGGAATTTGAAAAGCAAGGTGCTCCTGTTGATATGTATGGCGTAGGAAGCAGTTTATTGAAAATCCATATCGGTTTTACAGGTGATCTTGTGATGCTGAACGGAGAAGCACAGGCGAAGGCCGGTCGACGTTATCGCCCAAATCCGCGCCTAGAGAAGGTAGAGTTTTAATATTTACAGTATTTGTTTTTAGTGTGAATAGTCATCGACAGAAAAAAGTGATATAATACTTTACTGTGAAAGTTTACTGTCCGTCGTCTATATAGAGCAAAAAGGTGCTATTTACATATAATGCTTACGGATAGACGAATGTTGGAGGTTCTATTATGACAACCTATCATTTTGTAGGAATTAAAGGCTCAGGGATGAGCGCCCTAGCACAAGTGCTTCACGATAAAGGGGAGCGTGTGCAAGGTTCAGATGTAGATAAATATTTTTTTACACAACAAGCTTTAGAAGAAGCGAGCATCTCTATTCTTCCTTTTAACGCTGATAATATTCAGCAAGGTATGAAGGTGATTGCAGGGAATGCATTTCCGGATGACCATGAAGAACTTGTTAGAGCACAAGAATTAGGTATTCCTGTCGTTCGCTATCACCAATTTTTAGGTGAATTCATGGAGCAAAGCATTAGCGTGGCGATTACAGGAGCACATGGCAAAACATCGACAACAGGTTTGCTATCTCATGTCGTCAGCGGAGCGAAGCCCACTTCATTTTTGATCGGAGATGGTACAGGGAGAGGAGAAAGCGACGAGCAATATTTTGTGTTTGAAGCATGCGAATATCGTCGTCACTTTTTATCCTATTATCCTGATTACGCAATTATGACAAACATTGATTTTGATCATCCTGATTACTTTGCTGATGTGGCCGATGTTTGTTCTGCTTTTCAAGAGATGGCCATGCAGGTAAAGAAAGCGATTTTTGCCTGTGGTGATGATGAGCATTTACAAGGCATTCAAGCGAAAGTGCCAGTTGTATTTTATGGATTCGCCGAGGAGAATGATTTCCAAGCGCGAAATGTAGAGCATGACTCAACAGGTACGACGTTTGATGTGTTTGTTCGCAATACGTTCTATGCTACGTTTAAAATTCCGATGTTCGGTGACCATAACATTTTAAACGCTTTAGCTGTGATCGCTCTTTGTCAGTATGAAGAAATTGATACGGAGATCGTCAAGGCTCGCTTGTTAACGTTTGAAGGGGTGAAGCGTCGCTTTTCAGAAAAACAGATCGGTACTCAAGTTTTAATCGATGATTATGCTCACCACCCGACAGAAATTAAAGCGACGATCAATTCTGCTAGACAGAAATATCCTGAACGAGAAATTGTAACAGTTTTCCAGCCGCATACATTTTCAAGAACTCAGACGTTTTTAGCAGACTTCGCTGATAGCTTGAGTGGAGCGGATGCTGTTTATTTATGCGATATTTTTGGTTCTGCTCGTGAGAACCATGGGAAGTTATCGATTGAAGATTTACAGCAGAAAATTTCAGGTGCCAAGCTAATTAAAGAAGAAACGATTACTTCATTGAATACTCATCAAGGAAGTGTGCTCATCTTTATGGGAGCTGGAGATATTCAAAAATTCCAAGCGGCATATGAAAGCTCAATAGCTAAATCGTAAAGAGAAGATTTAAGGCTGCTAGATTGATTCTGGTAGCCTTTTTCGATTTTTCGTGCGGATCGTTCCAGTCCATACGTCGCTAAACGGCGTCTTTTGCTTTTCTTTATTTCCAGCAGGATTTTTTGTTGGTGGTGTCGAAGTAGTTTTTGTGGAGTAAGTTTATTCTTTTTTTTAGTAGGGTAACTTCATGAATATAACAATCGTAGGGAGGTGTCACGGAATGGAAATTATTTTATATTTAAGTGCTGCGGTAGCGGCAATTGCTTTTTTCATTCTTGTTTTGAATGTGTCAAAAACATTGAAATCTGTGGACAAAACTTTGGATAGTCTTTCTAGAACGGTCGATCGTTTAGAGGGACAAATGCAAGGTGTGACGTCAGAAACAACGGAATTACTACATAAAACAAACGTGTTGGCTGAGGATATTCAGCAAAAAACGGAACAACTGAATACGGTTTTTTATGCAGTGAAGGATGTTGGTTCATCTGTACAACAATTAAATCAATCAGTTAAAAATGTGACGACCAATGTGGCTTCTGAGTTAGAAAAGAATCAACACAAAATTTCTCAAGCGGTACAGTGGGGAAGCGTCGTTAAACAAATGGTTGATAAGTTTAAAGAAAGAAAAGAACAATCACCTGTGTCAATGAAAAATGAGGCCTTGGTGAATGATGCTAAAGAGCGTCAAGTAAGCCATTAATTAAAAGGAGATGACTGTCATGAACAAGAAGAATCTAAACTATGAAAACTATGAAGCAAATCCGAATTATGATGATGGTAGCATGAACACAAAGGATTTTTTAATTGGGGCATTAATCGGAGGGATGGTCGGTGCGGCTACTGCTTTATTTTTAGCACCGAAATCTGGTAAAGAACTTCGTGAAGATATTAATGTTCAAACTGACGTTTTAAAAGAACGTGCGAGTGATTGGAAAGATATCGCGCGAGTGAAGGGCTATGACATGGCGGCTGAGGTAAAGGATAAAACAGCGAATTTAACGAAAGTGGTCCAAGAGCAATCGAATGTCGTGATGGAAAAAGTGAAAAGCTTATCTCCAGCAAGCAATCAACAAGTACAAGAAACAAATGAAGTAGCAGAAGTAAGTGAGCCACAAGAGGCGTTGCAGGAAACGGCAGCTACTGTTACAGAGAAGCTAGAAGAAACGAAAAAAGCCTTTGATGATACAGAAAAAACAGTTCAGCAAACAGATTCAGCTGATAGCGAAAATAAAGCGGATTAATAAAAATGAAAACAGCGAGTGTTCCTCGCTGTTTTCATTTTTTTCATGTAAAAAGTATAATAACAGTAAAGTCATTTTAGTTGAAGAAAGGTGAGAAGAATGGATCATATAGTAGAAATTACAGAGTTTGAAAAATTGCTTAAAGAGAATAAACGCTTTTTCTTGTTAAAACATAGTATAACATGTCCAGTTAGTAGTAAAGCCTACGATGAATTTCAATCATTTTTAATGGAGACACCTGAGGAGAATGGTTGTTATTTAGTCGTGCAGGAGGCAAGAGAGCTTTCAAACTATATTGCGGACAAGTTTATGATTACTCATCAATCTCCGCAAGCATTTCTCTTTCAAGATGGAAAACCAGTTTGGAATGATTCCCATCGGAGAATTACAAAGCAGCAATTAAAGCAATTATAAGTAAAAAACTGCTATCTTCATGTTCAGTTAAGAGCATGATGGTAGCAGTTTTTTAGAATAGACGGAAGATCACTTTATCCCGCATTAACGGGCTGTAAGACTCCCACATCAACATGGCAGAAGAAGCGTAGGCATGTAGGTGGGAGATCAACAGCCCGTAAATGCCCGATCCGTTCAACTAACAATCAGTGGGGGATGAAGAAAACCCCCGCTGATTGAAGTTTCACTTTATTTCTTAATAATCTCCCATTTAATTTCAAGTTGATCTCCAGGAAGAATTGGTTCGTAAAAAGTGGTGGCTTCATTATTTTTCAAAATATGAAACGTCTTTCCTTCTTGCTCAGGAATGGCGATATCGATATGACGGAACAAATCTTGAAAAATAAACCCTTGCGTTTGAGTGGTTTCCACGATCAATTCATCTCCAGCATAGACTATATCATCTGGTCGTAGAAGGTCTTCATCTCGGTAAAAACGTGTCGCTTCCTTTGAAAGTGTCATTTCTTTGCCGTTAAAGAAGACGGTAATCGATTGCTCGAATGAATATTGCTTTAAAGCAGCAATATTAGCCACTGTTCTTCTCGGTGCAGGGACCCATTCAATTGTTGAACCATCTTGAAGAGGATGAGATAACCTTTCCTCTCGGCCATTTACTCGGATTTTGGCAGATAAAGAGGGAAAATACGTTTTTTTATGATTAATCACAACAGAGAATGGAGCCAGTTCGTCGAGCCATTGTTGTTTTTGTTGGGAAGGCAGCCATTCAGCGACAGATGGATAGCGAGCTTCAATGATATCACCATCAACAAGGTCTGTATGTAAGCTCGCTTCTTTTCCATTGATAATAATAGATAAAGGAACTTCGATCATTTCATCGTTTAACGTGACTTGAATGCTCGTCGTGCTCTCTAACAATTCCTTAAGCTGTACACTTGCCGATTGCCCATCTTCTCCTTTCGTAATCTCAAGCTTATCATGATGATGGACGATTTCATCAAATCGGCATGGCTGTCCATTTTTTGTTAAAATAGGTGGTTGACCGTATTTTCCTGGAATCGTTAATAATTGCCCATTGTACGTCACCATCATCGCAAGGCCAGGTTTTCCATATAATTGATTGATCTTTAATCCGGCTGCTAATAAGCAATCTCCGGCTGTTAGCTTGTTTAATTCAAACAGGCGAACGGGCTGTTCATTCACGTAAATCGTTTTGTATTGCAACGGTCGTTGCTTCGATGTAATCGCGATCCCAATCGGTGTAACGAGTGTTGGGGCGTGAGCAATTTCGTCAGCCATTGTTAGCTCATTGATCGCATCCGTGCCTCTAATGGCCACACGATTGTTGGCTAGTTCGAGCTTTTCCGCTAATAGCTGACGTAGCCCTGGAGTTAAACTTCCGCCTCCAACCATCATTACCGCTTGTGGCGCATTTCCGTTATTCAGTCGAATGATTTCTTGATGAATTGCTTCCGCTAATCGGTTAACTGCTTCATGAATCTGATCTAATACTTCGTTTTTTGAGAAGGATGTTTCAAAACCTAATATATCGGTTATTTTAATCGTTTCTTCTGTTTCTAGCTCTCGTTTCACTCGTTCAGCGATTGGGAAGTCAAGTAAAAAATGATCGCTTAACGCTTCGGTAATTTCATCCCCGGCAATCGGTACCATTCCATAAGAAATAACCGTTCCAGAGTTAGTGATGGCGATATCAGAAGTGCCGGCTCCGATATCCACAAGGGCAATATTTAAGCGGCGCATCGATGGCGGAACGAGAACGTGAATAGCGGCAATGGGTTCTAACGTCAATGCTTCTATTTCTAAGTCTGCTCTCGCTAACGCGGCAATTAATGATTCGACGACGACACGTGGTAAAAAGGTCGCGATGATTTCGACGGAGGCTTCCGTACCTTGTTGATCTATTAAACTCGCAATTTCTTCTCCGTCTAATCGATAATAAAGAACAGAATAGCCGACACAATAGTAGTGACGATGCTGATCAAGTTGCTGGTTTTTAGCGGCTTTTACTTGTGCCTCTTGAACCGCAGATAGTTCAAGGTGAAGCACATCGTCATGTGTCATCGGTTTCCCAGCTACTTGAATAATGGCTTTGGATGTTTCCGTTTGTAACGCTCGTCCGGCAGCGGCGACACACGCTTTCGTTAATGGACCATGCTTTTCTTCTAGCTCTGCTTTAATTTTGGCAATGATCGCGGCGACAGAGGGAATATCTTGAATTTGACCGTCAAGCATGGAACGTTTTTTATGCTCATACAGTACCATATCAAGAACATGGAATTGATCTCCCTCTTGTTCGAGAATCATGCCGACGACGGATCGTGTGCCGATGTCTAAAGAAAATATACGATTGGATTGAACCAAAATGAATCACCTGCTTTTTTAATTTTTGCTTTTTTACTTTAATGCTTAAAAGCGTTTAACAATTGAAGCAACTTTTTCGTGACATTTTAATATCTTTGTTTTATAATAGTCCCTAATATATAAAATATATAACAAAACGATCCATTCTAATACGGTCTTTTACGATTCTTTCATAAAAAAGAGCTGTGGCTAGTTGTTAGGATTGTTCAACTGTTAGTTATTTGAAAATTACGAAATCAACAAGAGGGAAGGATGAGGAAAATGAGTAACCAAGAATTAGATCAGTTAAGACAACGTGTAGACGAGATGAATGTGGAGTTACTAAAATTAATTAGCGAGCGTGCTAAGCTAGTTCAAGAGATTGGACGTGTGAAAGAAAAGCAAGGAGTTAATCGTTATGATCCTGTTCGCGAGCGAGCAATGTTAAATAAGATTATTGAAAGCAATGAGGGACCGTTTGAAACATCGACAGTTGAGCATTTGTTCAAGCAAATCTTTAAAGCGGGTCTTGAGCTACAACAAGATGACCATCGCAAAGCACTTCTTGTGTCTCGTAAAAAGAAACCAGAAGATACAATTGTGGAAATTCGCGGAGAAGAAGTTGGTAAAGGAGCACCAACATTTGTGTTCGGTCCTTGTGCGGTAGAGTCGTATGAGCAAGTGGCTCAAGTGGCGCAATCGATTAAAGATAAAGGGTTGAAGCTTATTCGCGGAGGTGCGTTCAAACCTCGTACTTCTCCTTATGATTTCCAAGGTCTTGGTGTAGAAGGCTTGAAGATCTTAAAGAAAGTTGCAGATGAATTCGATTTAGCGGTTGTTAGTGAAATCGTCAATCCTGCCGATATTGAGCTTGCTTGTGACTACATTGATGTCATTCAAATCGGTGCCCGCAACATGCAAAACTTTGAATTGTTGAAAGCGGCTGGAGAAGTGAAAAAGCCGGTATTATTAAAACGTGGTTTAGCGGCAACGATTGAAGAATTTATTAACGCAGCGGAGTACATCATCTCTCGCGGAAACGATCAAATTATGCTTTGTGAACGTGGTATTCGTACGTATGAGCGTGCAACGAGAAATACGTTGGATATTTCAGCGGTACCAATTTTGAAGCAAGAAACGCATTTACCAGTGTTTGTTGATGTGACTCATTCAACAGGTAGACGCGATTTACTCATTCCAACAGCTAAAGCAGCCCTTGCGATCGGTGCTGATGGTGTGATGGCAGAAGTGCATCCAGACCCAGCTGTAGCATTGTCTGACTCTGCTCAGCAAATGAATTTGCAACAATTTGATGAATTTTATAAGGAAATAATGAAAGCAATTCCTGTAAAAGCGTAACTCCTGTGTTTTCACAGGAGTTTTTTTTCGTTAATATAGAGAAGAAAGAATGTTTAAAGGAGAATGTTGAAAATTATGAATGTTACTATATACGATGTAGCAAGAGAGGCCAACGTATCAATGGCGACAGTTTCTCGTGTAGTTAACGGAAACCCGAATGTGAAACCTGCAACAAGAAAGAAAGTATTAGATGTGATTGAGCGACTTGGTTATCGTCCTAATGCGGTCGCGCGCGGACTCGCTAGCAAGAAAACGACGACAGTTGGGGTCATTATCCCTGATATTTCGAATATTTTTTATGCGGAATTAGCGAGGGGAATTGAAGATATTGCCACAATGTATAAGTATAATATTATCTTAAGTAATTCGGATCAAAATAAAGATAAAGAGCTGCACTTAATTAATACGATGCTCGGCAAGCAAGTGGATGGGCTTGTATTTATGGGAAGCCAAATTACAGAGGAGCATGTAGAAGAATTTAAACGCTCACCTGTGCCGGTCGTATTAGCTGGGTCGGTTGAAATGTCTGGACAGATTCCTTCTGTCAATACGAATTACGAAGAAGCAGCTTATGATGCGGTAAAGCTACTAATTGATGAAGGGCATAAGCGGATTGCTTACGTTGCGAGTCCTTTAAATGATACGATTAACAAAGAGTACGTCATTAAAGGATATAAGAAGGCGCTTGAGGAAGCCGGCCTGCCGATGGAAGAAGAATTCATCATTGAAGGTGATTATACGTATGACTCTGGATTAGAAGCGTGGAAAAAGATGCAGCAGTTGTCATCTACACCTACAGCTGTATTCGTTAATAACGATGAAATGGCATTAGGGGTTGTTCATGGAGCGCAGGATAGTGGAGTGAAGATTCCAGACGAGCTTGAAATCATTAGCTTTGATAGCTCCCGCTTGTCTTTAATGGTGCGACCGCAACTTACATCTGTGATCCAGCCATTGTACGATATCGGTGCTGTAGCGATGAGATTATTAACGAAATATATGAATAAGGAAGAGGTAGAAAGCTCGATTGTCGTTTTGCCACATCGAATTGAAAAAAGAGGGTCAACAAAGTAAATTTTCCACCGATATTAAAGATAAATACGAGTATGTTTTCTTGAAATAGGGGAGGAACCATGAAAAAGTTTGATGCACTAACACCAATAGGAATTGTTATCGGATTCATTTTATTAGCCTTTGCGATCATTACAAGTGGAGGTGTCGAGGGGTTTTCATCCTTTATGCACTTACCCTCTATACTAATTGTATTTGGTGGACTATCGGCTGCGTTATTAATCAATTTTCCGTTGAAGGATATTAAACATATGTTTACTGTGATGGGGCAGTCTTTTCAGCAACAAGAAACAGATATAGAAGGACTAATTCAACGGTTTGTGAAATTGTCTGAAAAGGCGCGCCGTGAAGGGTTGTTATCACTAGAGACAAGCTTGAATGACGAGCCGGATGAGTTTTTGAAAAAAGGCATCCTATTAGCGGTAGACGGAATTGAACAGGAAATGTTAGTAGACATTATGAATGCGGAAATTATCGCTCTTGAAGAGCGTCATCGTAAAGGAAGAAGTTTGTTGGAGAAAGCTGGAGAATACGCTCCGGCTTGGGGAATGATCGGTACATTAATTGGATTAGTTTTAATGTTGAAAAACTTAAATGATCCGACAACATTAGGGCCTAATATGGCAGTAGCCCTATTAACTACTTTCTACGGCTCGCTACTGGCCAATCTTGTATTTTTACCGATGGCAGCAAAATTAGAATTAAAAACGGAAAATGAAGTGTTTTATCGTCAGATCATCATAGAAGGAGTTGTCGGTGTACAAGCAGGACAAAACCCGAAAATTTTACAAGAAAAGCTAGCAGCCTTTTTATCCACTGAAGAAAGAAGAGCAAGTGGAAAATTAGGTTCAAGTGAGGCGGTTGAAGCATGATCACCAGACGTCGTCCGCCCAAAAAAACAAAGGGTGCTCCGAAGTGGATGGTGACATTTGCCGATCTTGTCACACTTGTGCTTGTATTCTTTATCTTATTATTTTCGATGTCGCAAATTGATATTGTTAAATTTAAAGCGATTGCTCAGTCATTTAGACAACAAGCGGCGTTTGAAAATCAACCTTCCATCGTCCCTGGAGAATATCCATCGGAAGAAATGAAAAAAGAGCAGGGACAAGAAGAAAAAGAAAAAGAAAAAGAGTCGCTCGATAAGTTAGCAAAAGAAGTTCAACAGTATTTAAAGGACAATGGATTAGAGGATGTAGCGACTGCTACTCGAACAGAACGAGGCGTCGTCCTTGTTCTACAAGAGAAAATCCTTTTTAACACGGCTGATGCTGTCGTGCTAGAAGAAGCTCATTCCTTTTTAAATCAAATCGGTAAAATGCTTGAAGCGAAACCGAACATTATTAAAGTGGAAGGACATACGGATAATCGTCCGATAAAAAATAATTATTATCCTTCCAACTGGGAACTTTCTAGCGCCCGAGCGAGCAGTGTGATTCGCTTTTTAAGTTCTGACCATAAGATTGATGCGAAGCGATTCATTGCGGTTGGTTACGGAGATACAAGACCGCTTGTGCCGAATACAAATTCTGAGAATATGCAAAAGAACCGCCGAGTTGAAATTATTATTACAGACCCGAAGTATACAGAACATCAATAAAGAAGAGCTGGCTTTCTAACACTTATACTAGAGTGTAGGAAGTCAGCTTTTTTGCGGAGTTATGAATTAAGTATGCTTACGCAATGGATACAGCGCTTTGTTTAATGTAATGCGATTTTTTTCCTCAATTTCCGGTTTGCGTGGGATCGGTGGATACATATCATTTGGATCTTCCCATGAAAGAGGGAGTAGCGTGGGCGCTTCCGGCTGCCAATGATCTAACCATTGTTTCGGTAAGGGACCTGAAAAGTGGGACTTTTCAGTCATTTCTAACCAAATTCTTGACCAAGCTCGAGGAACGACACGCCAAATGTCATAGCCACCACCACCAACGGCAATCCAGCGCCCTTCACAATACTTATCCGCGATTTCTCTTGAAATTTGTGGAATCCGACGATAAATCTCCATAGTAGCAGATAAATGTGTCAACGGATCGAAATAATGAGAATCGGCTCCGTTTTGCGTTAAAATAACATCTGGTTTGAAAAATTCAGCCACTTCCCACATGGATGTTTCATAGGCTTCTAGCCAGGATTCATCTTCGGTAAAGGCATCTAATGGGAGATTGAATGAATAGCCATACCCTTTTCCGTGTCCACGTTCGTTGACATTCCCTGTTCCCGGAAATAAATAGCGCCCTGTTTCATGAATCGAGAGCGTGCAAACATTTGGGTCATCGTAAAAGGACCATTGAACGCCGTCTCCATGGTGGGCATCTGTATCGATATAAAGAACTCTAGCCTTATATTTCTCTTGTAAATATTTAATCGCAACCGAGCTGTCATTGTAAATGCAAAAGCCGGAAGCTTTGCCACGGAAGCCATGATGTAACCCTCCTCCTAAGTGAAGGGCGTATTTAGCCACCCCTTGCATGACGGCATCAGCTGCAGTTAATGTCCCGCCGACAAGAAAAGCGCTCGCTTCGTGCATTCCTTCAAAGATGGGTGTATCCTCTGTGCCAAGTCCGTATCCTTCAGCGACATCAAGAGATAGCTGACCATGTCCAGCTTGTTGTACAGCTTTCACATACGCTGGGTCATGAATCAGTTCTAACTCTTCAACGGTGGCCATACGAGGAGGAATGATGTCCTCATCTTGAAGGGCATTGATTTTTTTTAATAGGTCAATCGTTAACGTCAGTCTAAACTGATTAAAGGGGTGATTTTCTGAAAAGCGATAAGATAACGATTGGTCCGAGTGCACGAATACAGCTTGTTTCGTCATAGAGAAACTCCAGGCATATTAGGCCATAGAACGATATGTCCTTCCTTTTTTAGATCATCAATCACCCCGATTGGATTCATTGTTCGTACACGAAGGACGACAATTTTAAATTGGTCGTCTTGTTTATCTGGATAAACAAGCACGCTGTGAATATTTGCTCGTCTCTTTTTCAGTACATTGACGACTTCAAATAACATGCCTGTCTTGTTTGGAACTTTGACTTCAATTCTTGAGCCTATTTGATTGGCTCCCGTCAGTTCAACAAACGTATGTAACACGTCTGTTTCAGTAATGATGCCGACGAGCTCTCCCCCTTGAATAATAGGCAAGCAGCTAATGTCATATTCATATAATGTAGCAGCTGCATCTTCGACAAAGTCAAGTGGATGACCAGTTATTACATTTTTTTCCATGATGAGACTTAACGGTTTATTCAGTTCACTTTCGCTCGTCTCTTTTTGTAAAATAGATGGAGTGGCGTCTTTCACATCACGATCCGTTACTAGACCAACAAGGTGTCCTGTTTCATCTATGATAGGAATATGGCGGATTTTCTGTTTTCTTAAAAGGTTTAAAGCGGTGCCGATTTGGTCGTTTGGAGATAGTGTATGTACTTCCGATTTCATAATCTCTTCTAATAACATAGTCACGTCCTCCTTTAAATTTAATACATGAAGCGATTCATAAAGCGAATTTGATCAAACTTTTGAATGGACGCTTGGTCGATTCTTTTGCCGATCCTTACCATTAAGCAGTTGGCTGGATGGGAGCTAATTTCAGGATCATCGGTGGCATACCACTCCAATCCCCCAGCGTTCATCATTTTTTCCATAATTTTACGATATTCCCATACGTTCAAGCCTGTTCCTTTCAAGTCCCAGTGCCAGTAATATTCTGTGGTGATAATGATGTAGTCTTCCATTGCGTCATCAAGCATGGAAAGGCGTAATAAATTTTTTCCGACATGAGCGCCACGGTATTTTGAAATGACTTCAATGGCTCCTAGTTCAATCATATTTTCAAGATTGGCCTCTGACCAACGCTCTAGTGGATCAGGATATAGAAATGTAACATATCCAACGATGACGCTGCCTTCTCTAGCAATAATAATTCGTCCTTCAGGTAATGCAGCAATTTCCACAATGGCTTGATGTTGTTGCTCAGGCTGTCTAAAGGCAACGAGTCCTTCATGAAAAGTCATGCCTGCCAACGATTCTGAAGAAACAGGTCCTTCGATAATTAAAGTCCCTTTCTTCGTTTCTAGTTCTTTTGAATGAAACCTCTTTATATGCTCCATTTAGTCACCGCCTTGATTATTTCCATATCTTCATTATACATAAAAATTGGATATGTAAAGCGTTTTCATCTAATTTTTCAGATATGTAAGAGCAAGTGTTATTTTTTTGAAATAAATTTGTTGAAAAATTGAGAAAATACAAATATGATAGTATCATAGAAAAAATTCTTACATAAAGGGGAGTCGGTCAATGAAGTTGGAAGCGCTAACAGTGAAACCAGGTCATTTTAACCTGAAAAACTATGATGAGGTGTACTCGTCTTTTGATTGGAAGGAAACTGAACAGCACTTTTCTTGGTCAGAAACTGGGAAAGTAAACATTGCTTATGAAGCGATTGACCGTCATGCTTCATCTGAGCGCAAAGATCAAGTAGCTTTATATTATCGTGATGCGGATCGTCAGGAAAGCTATACGTTTGAACATATGAGAGACTATTCAAATCAAGCAGCGAATGTCTTAAAGCAATTTGGTGGTGTAGAAAAAGGGGATCGAGTATTTGTCTTTATGCCACGATCACCAGAACTTTACTTTACTGTGCTTGGGGCGATTAAAACCGGAGCTATTGTTGGTCCGTTATTTGAAGCCTTTATGGAAGGAGCCGTTCGTGATCGTTTAGAAGATAGTGAAGCGAAAGTGCTCGTGACAACACCTGAATTATTAGAGCGTGTCCCTGTAGCCGAGCTTCCATCTTTGGAAACCATTTTCCTCGTTGGAGACAATGTACAAGCAGAAGGGAAGTTTGTTGACTTTAACGCAAAAATGAAACATGCAGATCGTTCTTTTGAGATAGAATGGATGGAACTCGATGATGGGATGATTTTACATTACACATCAGGTTCTACAGGGAAACCTAAAGGGATTTTACATGTACATCGGGCGATGATCCAACAATACCAAACGGCTAAATGGGTGCTTGATTTACAAGAGAACGATGTGTATTGGTGTACTGCTGACCCAGGCTGGGTAACAGGTACAGCTTATGGTATTTTCGGACCGTGGTTAACGGGGACAACGAATGTCGTTGTTGGCGGTCGATTTAGCCCGGAAAATTGGTATAAAACACTTGAGGAGTACGGTGTGACGGTTTGGTATAGCGCACCAACAGCGTTTCGGATGTTAATGGGCGCTGGCGATGAATTGGTGAAGAAGTTCGATTTAAGAGCTCTGCGTCACATTTTAAGCGTCGGAGAACCATTGAATCCAGAAGTGGTTCGTTGGGGATCAAAAGTGTTCGACTTGCGCATCCATGATACGTGGTGGATGACGGAAACGGGAGCACAAGTGATTTGTAACTACTCTTGTATGGAGATTAGACCAGGGTCAATGGGGAAACCGATTCCAGGGGTAAAAGCAGCGATTGTTGATGACCAAGGTAATGAGCTTCCACCAAATCGCATGGGGAACTTAGCGATTAAAAAAGGTTGGCCATCCATGATGGTTACTGTTTGGAACAATCCTGAAAAATATGAATCTTATTTTATGCCAGGTGACTGGTATGTTTCAGGCGATTCAGCCTATATGGATGAAGATGGTTACTTCTGGTTCCAAGGACGCGTCGATGATGTCATTATGACGGCAGGTGAGCGTGTCGGCCCATTTGAAGTGGAAAGCAAGCTTATTGAGCATCCAGCGATCGCAGAAGCAGGGGTAATTGGTAAACCGGATCCTGTTCGCGGAGAAATTATTAAAGCGTTTGTCGCGTTAATGGATGGTTATGAGCCTTCTGATGAATTGAAAGAAGAAATTCGTCAATTTGTGAAAACAGGCTTAGCGGCACATGCGGCACCACGTGAAATCGAATTCCGTGACAAGCTCCCGAAAACTCGCAGCGGAAAAATTATGCGTCGCGTGTTAAAAGCTTGGGAACTTGACCTCCCAACAGGTGATTTATCGACAATGGAAGATTAACAGTAGAAGAAAGCGACCCACTTGAGGTCGCTTTTTTAGGTGTTATTTTACATTTTAAAAAAACTTGTTTGACATTCTCTCCGTTATTTGTTTACAATATGACTTATAACATTTAAATATACTTAAAGCGTTGATAGGATTTAGTAGTTCGCTATCCCTGTTATTCAGAGAGCTGGTGGTCGGTGAGAACCAGTACAAATAGTTGAATGAATTACCCCCTGTAGCTTTTGTTGCGAACCTTTTAGTAGCAGCAAACGGCCTGGCCGTTATTTCAATGAAGTGGAGAAATATATTTTCTCAAGCTTGGGTGGTACCGCGCATAAATATAGCGTCCCTGCATAATTGCAGGGGCGTTTTTTGTAGTTGTGTCAAAAACGCTAATAAAAAAGAAGGGAAGATGATCAATGGATTTAATGCAGGAATTAGAATGGCGTGGGATTGTTTACCAACAAACAGATGAAGAAGGTATGAAAGAGCTTTTAAACAAAGAAAGTGTTTCTCTATACTGTGGAGTGGACCCGACAGCAGACAGTATGCATATCGGACATTTATTGCCATTTTTAACGCTTCGTCGTTTTCAAAATCAAGGCCATCGTCCAATTGTATTAGTTGGTGGAGCAACAGGGATGATTGGTGACCCGAGCGGCAAGCGTGAAGAAAGAAAGCTGCAAACGCCTGAAATGGTCGAGCATAATGTATCATGTATTAAAAAGCAATTAGAGAAGATTTTTGATTTCTCAGGTGAGAATGGGGCAAAATTAGTTAATAACAATGATTGGGTTGGCTCAATGGATGTTGTGACATTCTTACGTGACTTTGGTAAGAACATCGGCGTTAACTACATGTTAGCGAAAGACATTGTTTCTTCACGACTAGACTCTGGTATTTCTTTCACCGAGTTTGCTTACACGATTTTACAAGCGATGGATTTCTATCACTTATACGAAAAACATAATTGTAAAATGCAAATAGGTGGAAGCGATCAATGGGGCAATATTACAACAGGCTTAGAAATGATTCGCAAAATGAGTCCTGAAGGGGAAAAGGCATTCGGTATGACGATTCCACTTGTGACAAAAGCCGATGGAACGAAATTTGGTAAAACAGAGAGCGGCGCGATTTGGTTAGATCCAGAAAAAACATCTCCATATGAGTTTTACCAATTCTGGATTAATACAGCGGATGCGGATGTCGTGAAATACTTGAAAATTTTCACCTTCTTAACGCCAGAAACGATTGAAGCACTAGAAGCATCAATGCAAGAAGAAGCGCATTTAAGAAAAGCACAGAAAGCATTAGCAGAGGAAATGACACGCTTAATTCATGGCCAAGAGGCGCTAGAACAAGCGATCAAAATTTCTACAGCGCTATTTAGTGGTGATGTAAAAAACTTAACGGCAGGGGAAATCGAACAAGGCTTTAAAGATGTGCCGTCCTATGAACCAGCGAACGAAGAAGAGTTAGCACTTGTTGAATTGCTTATCTCTGCTCGTATTTCACCATCGAAGCGTCAAGCGCGTGAAGATATCCAAAATGGGGCAGTATCCATTAACGGTGAGAAAGTGACAGATACAAGCTACATTTTATCTGAAGCAGATAAAATGGAAGGTAAATTCACAATCATCCGTCGCGGGAAAAAGAAATATTTCTTAATTAAATACTAATTGTTTGTATGAATCGATCATACACAATCAAAACAGGCTATCGAGTGTTTCGCGTTAGCCTGTTTTTTATCATTAAAATTATTATTTGGATCGTTTATTAAGTGTTAGTTAATCTATCAATAGGAATTCACTCCAACAATTGCATTTTCTTTGGAAGCGAATAATTAATTTATCGAGTTCTTGACTATATTGTATGGTTTCTGAACTGCCTAGACCTTTTACTATTCCTGTTGAAATCATTAAATCTCGCTTAGAGTCTATTTGATTCATTAAATGATGACAAGTCTCTTGTGTTTCCAACTTCGATTCTCTCCTATTAGTCATTTTTACTTTTTAATCTAACAGGTAATAATATACACAATTTTGAGAGTAAATGGAAGTGTTTTTTCGTAGATTTTAACATCTAGACTGGATAGGGAACACTTGTCTTTCATTTTTCATCTAAAATCGGCAAGGATACCCCTTCTTCAATCGTGTGAAGGGCGATAGCCCAACGATAAGTGGGGGAAGAATTGCCATCAGATACGGTATGGTAGGTTAAAATCGTAAGGTTTCATACCATATCAAGTATCTGAACCTTCCACCTTGCTCCCTCCTTTCTGTTATACTAAATTAGAATATAAGAGAAAACTGTTGCGTAAAAGGCACTCTTATAAATCTTTAACGTATGAAAACCCGTTCTGAAACGGTTACTACTTGGGTATATCTCTTGTAGTAGGGGCGAAGTCAACCGTCTTTATGTTCCACCACTCCAAGGTAGGAGGTCTCAACAACCGTTTGCACTACTGGGTAGGAACAAGCGTAGTTACCATCTATGAGGGTAGAGGTACTGCCGAATTTCGGCAGACGCAAGCCCCCACTTCAAACAGACCGTAAGAGTGTTAAGTGGTGGGCTGTTGACATTATATATAAGACTTGAGGTAGCACCTTAGGTCACATTGACTGGTCATTTGCAGTCGGGACTGATTTGATTGTAATCGTCAGTCCTTTTTTTGTGAAAAGAGTCCAATTATAAAATAAATAAAAAACCCGTAAAACATTGAATGAACAATGTTTTGCGGGTTTTTGTAATCAGGTTTACAACCCGATTTATTAACGAGAGTAATACTCTACGATTAGAGATTCGTTGATTTCAGCTGATAATTCAGCACGCTCAGGAAGGCGAGTGAATGTACCTTCTAATTTGTCAGCATCGAAAGTTAAGTATTCAGGAACGAAGTTGTTAACTTCGATTGCTTCTTTAACGATTTCAAGGCTTCTTGATTTCTCGCGAACAGAAATCACTTGGTTTGGTTTTACTTGGTAAGATGGGATATCAACGCGTTGACCATCAACCGTTACGTGACCGTGGTTAACAAGCTGACGAGCTTGACGACGAGTACGAGCTAAACCAAGGCGGTAAACTAGGTTGTCTAGGCGGCATTCAAGAAGGATCATGAAGTTTTCGCCATATACACCTTTCATTTTACCAGCTTTTACGAATAGGTTACGGAATTGACGCTCATTTACTCCATACATATGACGAAGTTTTTGCTTCTCTTGTAATTGTAAACCGTATTCAGAAAGTTTTTTACGTTGGTTTGGACCATGTTGTCCAGGTGCGTAAGGACGCTTTTCTAATTCTTTTCCTGTTCCGCTAAGAGAGATTCCTAGGCGGCGAGATAATTTCCAGCTTGGACCAGTATAACGAGCCATAATATAGCTCCTCCTTTAAATGTTTTTATTTTGTTGTAAAATAAAAACCGGGTGAGACAGCAATTCGGTCATTTTGTTTTCATGCACCATCGCCCCAGCAGCAGAGGGTTACGCGATGCCCCTTTGATGGCTTAAGATCAAGGAACAAAATGAATTCGCAAAAGTGTTCACTTAGGCTGCATTTATTTTACACAAAGAATAGTATATAATTTTATTTTATACATGTCAATATATATTATCTTGAGAATAAAACTGTTTTATAAAACTTTAGTCGGAGGAAATATGTTATAATCATCAAGGATGGCTGGTGATTCACCGATTAAATATAAGAAAATTTCTATCCGAATAGAAATGTAGGTGAGATGAGATGGATAGTGACGATAAAATCGAATGGTTAGTGAACTATAAAGCGATGTTATTTCAGTTAATCATTCAAAGTCAAAAAAGTTTAATAACTCCGGAACAGCTTGTACAGGAGTGGCTCGATGTGGTTAGTTTACTATTTAAAACAAATGAGCTTACGTTATATCGGGTAGAACACCTATACTCTGGATGTATCGATGTAGAAAAAATAGCTAGAGATGAGTATGACTCTGTCTATCAAGCGTTTACAGCTCCATTTCTTAAAGGCGAGAACTTGCCTAAGGAAGGGAATATTGGTTTTAAGCTTTTTGATGATAATGAGTTATATTTATTTTTACAAGTGCAGGACACTTTACTTGAAGAGTTTACTGATGAGCAATTGAGTTCATTTGTGCAAACAACGAATGAATTTAGCATCTTTATCAAACAAATGACTTTTGGAACGAATAATGAAAAAAGATATAAAGAACTATTTAATGTGACAGAGAAATTTCATTCGTCTTTAGATATTGAATATGTACTTGGTGAAATATTGTCCACACTGGAACGAGTATTTCCTAAATATACGTATCATTTCTTATTAGCGATTGATGATCGATATAAAGAATTACCGACAGAACATTTTAATTTTGAACGGGCGAGCGAAGAAGCGATGTCCGCTTATATAAATGGTAAAGTGCAGCTAGAGCAACGTCAGGGAAGAAAAGCTTCTATTCTCTATGCCCCATTGATGGGTAAGCAAGGTGTGTATGGGGTTTTGCAAGTGAAGGTTCCTATTGAAAGACAGATATTAGAAAGCGAAAAAGATTTTATTCGGATTTTGGCTAATACAGGTGGGAGTGCGATCGAGAAAGCTAAATTGTATGAGCAGTCACGTAAGTTGATTGCTGATTTGCAGTTAATTAATGCAACGTCGCATCAACTCAATTCGACATTACGTTTTACTGATACGACCCAATACTTAAATGATCAAATTGCACGTTTTTTTCAAGCCTCGGCGGTTGGGTTTGTGTTTATGGATGATGAAAAAATGGAAATACTTCCAGGTAGTGGTGGGTTTTTCCATGAGCACGAAGGACAACGATATATTGAATACGCTTGGAAACGAATTCAAAAAGAAAAGGATTCTTTTTTCGTTGGAGAGTTAGCAGGGAAAATAGAAGAAGAACATCTACTTTACCGTTCTTTAATGGTTGTACCGATGGTTCATGGAAACGTGTTGAAAGGCTTTTGTATTGTTTTGAAGCAGGAAGCTTATGGGTTTACGTTTGATATGTACAAGTTGTTACAATCGTTAATTCATCACTCGACTCTCGGTTTAACGAATGCGATGTTACGAGAGGAGTTAGAGAAGCTTGTTATTACCGATCACTTGACGAAGCTGTTTTCCCGAAGTTATTTAGATCGTTCTATTTCCGAATCGATTGCACAAGATGAAGAAGGAACGTTTTTATTAATAGATATTGATGATTTTAAAGCTGTTAACGATACGTATGGTCATCAAACAGGTGATGAGACCATTATTCAAGTAGCACAGCTCATCGGAAAAACAACAGGAGAGAACGATATTGCCGCTCGTTGGGGAGGAGAGGAACTCGCCATCTATTTTCCAGAGAAGTCTTTGGAAGAAGGCGTGGCGATTGCTGAGCAATTAGTAGAAAGTGTTGCTCATTCAACGAACCCAAAGGTGACTATTTCTTGCGGTGTGGCTTACTGGTCTAAAGAACAACCGAGCAGTGTGAAAGTGTTATTTAATCAAGCGGATGAAGCGCTCTATAAAGCGAAAAAAACCGGGAAGAACAAAGTGATTATTTGTTCGAATGATCAATAAAGTGAAAGACCTACCTTTCATCAAATGGGTGTCCTCTTTTAGGGCTCATTTGGTGGTAAGGGTAGGTCTTTTTATTGTTGGTTTATTGCTTGATGTGTTTAGTCAAAGGTTATAGTTGAATCTGTTCGCTTCCTTGGCCAATTCCTTTGGCAGAGTGGGCATCTGATCCATAGACTAATGGAATCCCTAGTGCTTTTGCTTTCGTAGCTATTTCTGCTGGCGGGTATGTTTCACCGCATAAAGGTTTGACGACGCCTGCACCGTTATAATCAAGTTCATAGTGATATAGTTTCGCTTTTTGTAAAACTCCATCAATTTCAACGCTGAAATCTTTCGTACAAGGGAATTTCTGTTGGAATTTATGGACAAGCGTCATATGTCCGATTCGTTTCGGTTTATATTTGCCAAGATCAGCTAAAATCGATTGATGCACCGTGTGAAAATAAGTTTGATAAATGGCTGACACTGAACCGAAAGTGGCAATCATCTCTTCGAACATGTCATCACTATAGTCGAGACAGTACCAATTTTGTTTGTGTTTTAAGAAATGGACAGAAAGGATCGAGTCATCAAGGTAGGGACCGTATTCATTTAAGAATTTTGTCGTCTCCTTCTCGAAGCCTTCAACATAATCCACTTCTAATCCAAGGTGGATAGTCAGGTCTTGTTTGTACTCTTTTTGTATCTGTTGAACGGCACTTAAATATTCCTCTATGACAGAAAGTTCCATAGCACTATCCTTTGTCGGGGTCGTATCGATAAATCCTTTTGGCAGCGGTGCATGCTCAGTGAAGGTAATTTCACGAAACCCTTGGCGAATAGCGGTTTCTACATAATCGTTTAAAGCATCCTTTGATCCATGCGGACAAAAGGGGGTGTGAATATGCCCATCTCGTTTCATTAGTATTCCTCCAGATTATCTAGTCGTTATATAAGTGTAACAAATTTTTTTCGAAACTAGGCGAAAAAAACGAATTTTGTCATTAAAAAAAGTCAAATACATGATATTATTAGTAGTATTGAGAGCGGATTATTCACATTGATATATAGAAAGTGTATAGATTGATTTTTTGATAGAAGAACAGGGGGCTTAACATGAAATATGTAATTGGCGGAGTATTACTAGTAGCCATACTTTTAATCATTGCCTATATAAATAGAAGGAAGTTGTTCAAGCAAATCGATGAGCTGGAGCAAAAGAAGATCGAGTTAATGAATCGGCCTGTATCCGAGGAATTGACAAAAGTGAAGCAGTTAAACATGACTGGTCAGACGGAAGAGTTGTTTGATCGCTGGCGTGCAATGTGGGATGAAGTGTTAGCAGAAGAGCTTCCAAACGTGGACGAAAAATTGTTTGAAGCAGAGGAATGGTTAAATAAATATCGCTTTGGTAAAGCAAGAGAGATTAATGAAGAGATTTCTTATCAATTGGAACAATCGGAAGAGAAAGTGAATACGATCATAGCTGAGCTGAAAGTGTTGATCGGTAGTGAAGAGCAAAATCGAAAAGAAAGTGAAGAGATTAAAGAGAAGCAACGAGCAGCAAGAAAGCAGCTACTTGCTCACCGTCACACATTCGGAAAAGCAGCTCCGATATTTGAAGTCCAACTAGATGCCTTATCTTCGCAATTTGATAAGTTTGAAGATTTAACAAATGA
This sequence comes from Bacillaceae bacterium SAS-127, assembly GCA_002261155.1. GTDB lineage: Bacteria > Bacillota > Bacilli > Bacillales > Domibacillaceae > Bacillus_CE. Next base: position 42,501 of record NKXN01000020.1, read on the forward strand.
AGGGAATTATTTAGAGGCAAGAGAGACGATTCTTAAGCTGCAGGAAGATATGAATTTGATCCTACATAATATGGAGCGAGTCCCTGTACTGTTATCGGAAACGACTAATCTGTTACCTTCACAACTTAATGAAATTCAGTCAGGTTATCGAGAGATGAAGAAAAGCGGGTATTTACTTGATCATTTACATATTGAGAAAGAGATTACTGATTTGCGTGAACAGCTTGAGCAGTTTAAGGAATATATCATTAAAACGGATACACATGAAGTAGAAGAAGGCATCCGTGATGTAAAAGATAGTATTGACTTTTTCTATGATTTGCTAGAAAAAGAAGTCGATGCGAAGCACTTTATTATCGAAAATAATGAATCAACGAGAGAGAAAATTGAGCAGGTGCAACAAGCGAATGAACAATTGCAAGATGAAACAGATGCCGTTCGCCAAAGCTATCAGTTAATTGAAGAAGAAGCGGGTCTCCCTCATAAGATCGAGGAGGAGCTTTTTCGAGTGGTCAAAAAATATGACAACCTTGAATCAAGAATCGTCCAGCAAAAAACCGCTTACTCTTTTTTGCATGATGAGTTAAAGGAAATCCATGATCAACTAAAAGAATTACAAAAAGAACAAACAAGCTTTACTCACTTCTTGCAGACGCTTCGCAAAGATGAGATGGAGGCACGTGATCAACTGCTTGAACTTCGGAGAAAGGTGAATGATATTTTTCGGACGATCCAAAAAAGCAATATGCCAGGCGTACCGGAATTTTATCAATCTTTGACAGAAGAAGCGAAGAGTCGAGTCGATGAGGTCGTGAATTGTTTGAATGAAAAGCCTTTAAACATGAAGCAAGTTCAGGATAAGCTACGAGAAGCGCTACAATCAGTAGAGCATTTAGAGAAGAAGACGGAAGAAATGATTGAACAAGCAGAACTTGCTGAAAGAATTATTCAATACGGTAATCGATACAAACGTTCACATCCTGCGATCAGCTCACAGCTTAACCAAGCGGAGCTCGCCTTTAGAAATTATGATTATCGAGCGGCGCTAGAAGAAGCGGCAACAGCTATCGATAAAGTCGATCCAAAAGGGTTAAAAAAGCTTGAGAAAATGATGAACGGTTAATAAGGAAAGGGGCGTATCCGTTAAGGACGCCCCTTTTGTCTATGATTCAATATGAGGATGATGCACCTTTTTCCAGCCTAGTAAGGAAGCGAATAGAAAGCCGATAATCGCTCCTAGTACGGCAGGAATTAACCACCCGAGCCCAGCAGAGAGGAAAGGAATGAACTTTAATGCATCAACAGCAGCCGATACATCGACGCCAGCTACATGAAGAGCATCGAGCAGGCTAATGAAACCAGTAGGTAACAATGCACCGATATAGACGGCTGAATACCCTTTAAAAAGTGGGTCAACAAATGATAACAATAGTATTACAATTGCTAATGGATAGATCATGATTAATACCGGTAAGGAAATAGCAATCAATTTCGTTAAACCAGCGTTGGCGATGGCCATGCTAAATAGCGACATGATCATGACTAACTTCGGATAGGATAACTTAGATGATAAGCGACTGAAATATTGAGCTGTCGCTGACACAAGCCCTACCGATGTTGTAATACAAGCGAAGAAAATCGCTAACGCCAAAATAATTGTCCCTGCCTCACCATATAAATGAGTCGCGGCTTTGGATAAAATGGTTCCGCCGTTTTCTTGTACACTAATTGCTTCTGTGCTTGTTGCACCAATAAAAGAAAGGGAGATATATACGAGTGCTAATCCGATAGCAGCAATGAAGCCAGCTTGAATACACACTTTGGCAATCTGTTTTTTTTCCGTTACACCCTTATCCATAATCGCTGAAATGACAACGATCCCAAAGATAAGAGCCGCAATTGTATCCATCGTTAAATATCCTTCAATAAACCCTTTAAAGAGAGGAGCGGACACATAATCTATATGCGGTGGTTGAATTTCTCCCATCGGAGTAATAAAGCTTTTGCTGACAAGGATTGCTAACACCAGTAGAAGCAGTGGTGTCAAAATCTTGCCGATTCGATCAACCAGCTTCGTTGGATTTAATGAGAGCCATCCTGTTAAGGAAAAAAACAATGCCGTAAAAATGAATAAGGCATACGGGCTCTTGTTTAAATTTTCTGACAAAAAAGGCGATACTGAAATTTCATAAGCTACAGTTCCGGTTCTTGGTATACCGAAAAATGGTCCGATGGCTAAATACATCACGATTGTAAATATGACACCAAATAGTGGAGAAACCCGTCCAGCAATCGCTTGTACACTACCTCCAGCTCGCGCAATGGCAATGACGCCAAGTAAAGGCAGGCCAACTCCCGTAATTAAAAATCCCGCGGTACCTAACCAAACATTTTCTCCTGCTTGCTGACCGAGGAAAGGGGGAAAAATCATATTTCCTGCTCCGAGAAATAGAGCGAAAAGCATCAATCCAACAGCAAATATTTCTTTCGCCGTTAAGGCTTTATTAGCCATAAAGAACCTCCTTGAAATCTAAATCTACTCACAAGCAAAAATCATATCATAAAAAATAAACCTTATGTTAATAAAATTAAAAATTTGAAAATTCAGATGAAGTTTTCATCAAAAAGCGGCTATGTTATGATAGCTGTTGAACAAACGGAAAAAAGCAGGTGCCTACATGATATATTTTGATAATAGTGCCACGACAAAACCATATAGAGAAGCTTTAGCAGCTTTTTCGAAGGTGAATGAGCAATTTTTTGGGAATCCATCTTCCTTACATCAGCTCGGATTAGAGGCAGAACAGTTATTGACTGGTGCTCGTCGCCAAGTTGCTTCATTAATAGGAGTCAAGCCAGAAGAGCTTCTGTTCACATCGGGAGGAACTGAATCGAATAATTTGGCGATTAAAGGAACGGCACTCGCCTATAAAGACAGAGGAAGGCATATCATTACTCAGCAAACGGAGCATCCGTCTGTATTGCAGGCTTGCAGACAGCTAGAGGAGTATGGCTTTCGAGTCACTTATTTGCCAGTTGATCATGAAGGGCGTGTGTCGGTTCAAGCTCTTCAGCAAGCGTTAACTGATGAAACGATTTTAGTCTCTATTATGCATGTTAACAATGAAACTGGAACGGTTCAACCGATTGAAGAAATTGGAAGATTTCTCGCTCGCTATCCGAAAGTGCTGTTTCATGTAGATGATGTCCAAGGGATTGGAAAGGTGTCGCTCGACTTAAGAAATATTGATCTTTGTTCTTTCTCTGCTCATAAATTTCATGGGATGAAAGGAACGGGGGCGCTTTATAAAAGAGTGGGGGTTCAGTTATCACCGCTATTATCCGGTGGTGAACAAGAGTATAAAGTCCGAAGCGGAACCGAAAATACAGGTGGTATCGTGGCGATGGCGAAAGCGTTACGAATGACCGAGGAGAAACGTGTACAAGCAAGTTCAAGTATGAAAAGCATCCAAATATTTTTACGAACAGAACTAGAAAAAATGAACGGAGTGACTATTCATACCCCAGCAACAGGCTGCGCGCCACATATACTGAATCTTTCTATTGAAGGTGTTAAAGGCGAAGTACTCGTTCATGCTTTAGAAGAAAAGGGCTGTTTCGTTTCCACAACAAGTGCTTGCTCTTCAAAACAGAAAAAAACGAGCACCGTATTGAGCGCAATGGGAATCTCGCAAGCGGAGGCAGATAGTAGCATCCGTCTAAGCCTTGCTTATGATAACTCTTTAGAAGAAGCGAAAACATTTACAAAGCAACTGCAGCATATTTTACCAAAATTAACGAAAGCCCAGAGGTGACGATGATGAACTATGATCGTGTACTCGTCCGTTACGGAGAATTATCGACAAAAGGACGAAACCGTAATCAATTTATTAATAAAGTAAAAAACAATATTCGAACGGCTTTAAGAGAATATGATATTCGAATCGAGACCGGACGAGATCGGATGTATATTCATTTAAATGAGACTCCTTTTGAAAAAGTGAAGGAACGACTGACCCGAATATTCGGTATTCAATCGTTTAGTCCGGTTGTACGAACAGCGAAAGAGCTTCCAGAAATGAAAGAAGCGGCGCTAGCTCTTGTTCAAAAAAGTGTGACTGAAAGCTGTACGTTTAAAGTATCTACGAGACGGTCAGATAAAAGCTTTGAACTAGAAACAAATGAGATCAACTATGAAATGGGTGCTCACGTATTAAGAAATATTCAGGAGTTAACAGTAGATGTCAAACAGCCTGATATTAATTTGCTAGTAGAAGTGCGGAAGGAAGGCGTCTTTTTATCGTGTGAAAAGTATGAAGGGGCAGGGGGACTGCCGAGCGGTGCGAGCGGTAAAGCGATGCTGTTGTTGTCTGGTGGCATTGATAGCCCAGTTGCCGGTTATTTCATGCTGAAACGAGGCGTAGCTATTGAGGCGATTCATTTTCACAGCCCACCGTATACGAGTGAGCGCGCAAAACAAAAGGTACTCGATTTAGCGACGAAATTAACGGAATTTGGTACGCCGATTAACGTTCATATCGTCCCATTTACAGCGATTCAGCAAAAGATTCAAGAGCAAGTGCCAGAAAATTATACGATGACGTCAACCCGTCGTATGATGCTGATGGTCGCTGATAAAATCCGCCAAAAAAAGGGAGGTTTAGCCCTTGTTACGGGAGAAAGCTTAGGACAAGTAGCAAGTCAAACGCTTGAAAGCATGCTTGCGATTAATGCCGTGACGGCGACACCGATTTTACGTCCGCTGATTGCTATGGATAAATTAGACATCATTAGTGTGGCTCAAAAAATCGGCACTCATGATATTTCGATTTTACCTTATGAAGATTGCTGTACGATCTTTACACCGCCTGCTCCGAAAACTCGCCCGAAACTCGATAAAGTGGAGTTTTTTGAAAGCTTTGTCGACTTTGAACAATTGATGGAAGAAGCGGTAGAAAAGACTGTTACGATTCGGTTACCAGAAGAAAAAACAGATGCTCACTTAGCGGATTTATTATAAGGACTTTAAGAGGAACTCCAAAAGGGTTCCTCTTTATTCTGAAAAAATGTTCACATTTACGACATGTAAGGAAAATTTTTTCAGATAAATATTTTAAAAGTTTTAATAATTTAGTATAATCAGATTAGATCGAACAAGGGGGGAATTAGGATGAAGCGTGAAGATTTATTAGCACCAGAAATGTATAACATTGTGATGGAAGTGGAGAAGTTTGCGAAAGATCCGAATCGAGTCGCTTTAAAATGGGAGAATGAAGCGGGAGAACAAAAGGAGATTACATATTCGGAGCTAATGAAAGCAACGAACAAGATTGGAAACGCTTTCCTTGAGGCGGGGTTAAAAAAGGGGGACCCGATCCTAATTATGGTGCCGCGGCTTATTGAAGCATATGAAGTATTTTTGGCGGCATTAAAAGTAGGCTTAGTCATCATCCCGAGTTCGGAGTTATTGAGAACGAAAGATTTAAATTATCGTATTGAACATGCAGGAGTGAAAGGAATCGTTTCTTATGCTCCTTTTACAGAAGAGTTTAACCAAGCAGATAAGATTAATGAAATGATTAAATTCTCCTTTGGTGGTCAAGTCGAAGGATGGATGAATTTAGAAGAGAAAATGGAGACGGCATCAGATGAGCTAGAAATAGCAGATACGTCTAAAGATGATATTGCTTTCTTACCATATACATCTGGTACAACAGGCAATCCAAAAGGGGTTGTTCATACGCATGCTTGGGGGTATGCTCATTTGAAAACAGCGGCTCCAAACTGGCTCGCCATTGAAGATGGAGATGTCGTATGGGCAACAGCCGGACCAGGTTGGCAAAAATGGACGTGGAGTCCGTTCTTGTCTGTTCTTGGTTCAGGAGCGACAGGATACGTTTATAACGGCAAATTTGAGCCGAAGAAATATTTGGAGCTGCTTGATCGTAATCAAATTAACGTGTTATGTTGTACGCCAACTGAATACCGCTTAATGGTGAAAGTGGACAATCTTGATGAATATAATTTGGAGCATTTACATTCCGCTGTATCGGCTGGAGAACCATTAAATCGCGAAGTTATCGATACATTTAAAAAGTACTTTAACGTAGAAGTACGTGATGGTTATGGTCAAACAGAAAGCACGCTCGTGATCGGCGTATTAAAAGGAATGGCAGTGAAACCAGGATCTATGGGTAAACCGACACCTGGAAATCGTGTGGAAATCATTAATGAAGACGGAGAGCCAGTTGGTGTTGGAGAAGTAGGAGATATCGCTGTCCATATTGATACACCAGCCTTATTTAAAAATTATTATAAAGATCCAGAAAGAACGGCCATGCAATTCCGTGGAGACTATTACCTCACGGGAGATAAAGCGAAAAAAGATGAAGATGGATATTTTTGGTTTGAAGGGCGTGGCGATGACATTATTATTAGCTCCGGCTACACGATTGGACCATTTGAAGTAGAAGATGCGCTAGTAAAGCATCCGGATGTAAAAGAATGTGCGGTCGTCGCTAGTCCAGATGAAATTCGCGGACATATCGTAAAAGCCTTCGTTGTTCTTCAAGATGGAGTCGATGAGAATGAACCGGGTCTTGTGGAAAAATTGCAAGATCATGTGAAAGAAATGACTGCACCATATAAATACCCTCGTAAGATCGAATTTCTTGAAGAGTTACCGAAAACGACTTCAGGAAAGATTCGTCGTATTGAATTACGCCAAGCAGAATTAGAAGTGAAAAACTAACGTATATCAGGAACCCGTTCATCATAGGCGGGTTTCTTTTTTTGAAAAGAGCGATATAATGAAGGTGTTTCGTGACTAGAAGGAATTGGGTGAGTATATGAAGGAATCAACGAAAGTAGGCATCATGTATACAGGTAGCGCCTATTTATTATGGGGATTATTTCCGATCTATTGGAAGTGGCTAGAGCATGTTGCAGCGGATGAAATTTTAGCGAATCGAGTATTTTGGTCGTTTGTTTCGATGGTGTTATTTCTATTAGTCACAAGAAAAATTAGGGAATTGAAAGCGACACTGAAAGTGATGAAAACGAAGCCGAAACAAGTAGCCGCTTTAATCGTCGCTTCCTTATTAGTAAGCTTCAACTGGTTTTTATTTATTTGGGCCGTCAATCACGATCGCATTATTGAAACGAGTCTCGGTTATTATATTAATCCGCTTATGACTGTACTATTAGGTGTGTTTATTTTAAAAGAATCGCTATCGAAAGCACAAATTTTCTCCTTTATATTGGCGATGGGAGGAGTGCTTGTGTTGACCATTTCCTATGGACAATTTCCGTGGATATCTCTCGGTCTAGCTGTCACTTTTGCGTTATATGGGCTAGCAAAGAAAATGATCCAAGTCGATGCGGCGATCGGTTTAACATTAGAAACAGCCGTTGTAACTCCAGCAGCGTTAGCTTTCCTAGTTTTTACTTATATGAATGGGAATTTATCTCTTTTTTCTTATTCCGTATCAACGGACTTGTTGCTTATGATTGGTGGAACCGTGACAGCGCTTCCATTATTATTATTATTCGCTCAAGGAGCGCAAAAAATCCCGCTTTATATGATCGGCTTTTTACAGTATGTGACTCCAACGATGACCCTTTTGCTCGGGGTTTTTGTTTATGATGAGCCATTTACGTCTGTTCAACTGACTGCTTTCTCATTTATTTGGATGGCGTTGCTACTATTCACTTTGTCACAAACAAAGTGGTATCAACAGAAGCAATTCGTGTTAAAAAACGATCATCATTAACCGAAAATTCCTTTATTTCGTTTATTAGTAGGTGAAGAAGCGGATTTTTGGTAAAATAGGGATAGCTTATAATATGCATACTATGAGCAACAAGTTTTTAACATGAGAGGAGAGGAAATCGTGAACACAAAAAGAAGTTTAGCTCTTGCGGCTGCGGCTGCTTTGTTTATTGTATCTGTAATTATTAACTTTGCGTTTTCAGCTAAAGATCTCACTTCCGGCTGGGAAACAGCTTTAGGAGAAGAAGGGTTCACTGAGAACGTCATAGAAGATGGCGATATGTTAGAGAAAATTGCCGTCCTGCCAGTAGAGGGAGTTATTCAAGACACGGGAGCAGCGCAACCGTTCATGGCTTCACCAGGCTACAATCATCAAGAATTTATGAAAAAAATGGACAAAGCGAAAGAGGATGATGCGGTGAAAGCAATCATTCTTCAAGTTAATTCTCCAGGTGGTGGCGTAGTCGAAAGCGCCCAAATTCATAAAAAAATTGTTGAAATTAAGGAAGAAACAAAGAAACCTGTTTACGTATCGATGGGATCGATTGCGGCTTCAGGTGGTTATTACATATCGGCACCAGCAGACAAAATCTTTGCGAGTGCGGAAACATTAACGGGTTCCTTAGGTGTCATTATGCAAAGCATCAATTATTCCGAGCTCGCTAAAAAATATGGCGTGGATTTTGTCACAATTAAAAGCGGTCCGCATAAAGACATTATGAGTCCAACTAGAAAAATGACAGACGAAGAGAAGAAAATTATGCAAGAGATGATCGACAATTCTTACGATGGTTTTGTCAAAGTCATTGCTGAAGGGCGAGACATGTCAGATGCTGAGGTCAGAAAAATTGCAGATGGCCGTATTTACGATGGCCGACAAGCGAAAGAGAATAATTTAATTGATGATTTTGGCTATTTAGATGATGTGATCGCACAGCTGAAAAAAGATGCTAAATTAAAAGGTGCTAAAGTTGTTACGTATGAATCTGACTTAGGCTGGCCTTCCTATTTTTCAATGAAAGCACAGCAAATGCTTGGTGGCAGCGATGATGTTAGTACTTTAATGAAGCTATTATCACATCCAAATTCTCCGCGATTAATGTACTTATATGCAGAATAAAGGAGGGATGGCGAAATGAACGATGAGTTCAATAAAGAAACAGAAGAACAGTTGGTTACTGAGCCACCAATAGAAGAAAAGCCTCCTTACGTTACAACGCCTCATTACGCTGGCTTCTGGATGAGAGTTTGGGCGTATGTAATTGACTTAATTGTCATTGGCAGTATTTCGAGGTTGATCATTTATCCGGTCTTTCGGTTGCTTGAGGTAGACATTCATGCAAGTGGCATGTTTGCCCCAATCAATGTGGCGACAGCAGCCGTCTTCTATTTATACTTTATTATTTTCACGAAATATTGGGGACAAACCGTTGGCAAAATGGTCTTAGGGTTAAAAGTAGTTTCCTTAAATGATCCTCAACTTTCTTGGCAAACTGTATTAGTGAGGGAATTACTAGGGCGTTATGTCACTTCGACAATCTTCATTCTCTATGTCCTTGTCGCCTTTTTATCGAAAAAGCAAGGTGTACATGACTTATTCGCTGATACGACTGTGATTCACGAAAACACACTTACTATCCAACAAACACCTGTCTATTCATAAGTGTAACGTAGCCACCAGGCATTGCTTGGTGGCTTTTTTCAGCTTTCACATGAATAGGCTCCGTTCCTTTCGGGTACAATGCTAACGGAAAGGGCGGGAAATAATGGTATATGTTTGGTCGATTCTCGGTTTATTGTTTTTTTTAGTAGTGATTGTTTGTTTGTCTAAATTACGCATTTTTATTGATTCTTTTGTTGAAAAAGGAAATGTAGATTTTACCGTTCGGTTGGAGCTATGGAAAGGGTTAATTTCTTATACAGTGAAAGTCCCATTCGTCAAGCTACTGACGAATCGGGGGAAAAAACCGCCGAGTCTTTTGTTCGAGCAAAAGACGAATAAGACGGTTGAAAAAGAAATCACCTACTCCGAGTTTGAACAGACATTAGCAGATGCTAAAAGGTTGCTACAGCAAGTCGAATCACTGCAAACAGTCGTCCGCTCCTTTTTGAAAAGAGTGGAGATTAATGATGTTCATTGGGAGACCATCATTGGAATGAAAGATGCTGCTTGGACTGGAATGGCGACAGGATCTCTTTGGGCTGTAAAAAGTAGTGCGATGTCTGTTACAAGCTTTTTAATGCGGATGACATCAGAGCCGAAAATAGTTATCCATCCTGTTTTTGGTCAATCTGTTGTACAAACACAATTTTCATGTATGATTGCCTTCCGTCCCGGGCAAGCTATAGTTGCTGTTATTCAAATTCTTTCTCGTTGGCGCGGCCAAAAAAGGAAGTGGAGAGCGTCAGCGATTAATAAACAAGTATAATTGGGAGGTAAAAAAGATGAGTGAACATCCAATTGAAGGTTTAATGACAACGGCAATGGAAAATTTGAAAGAAATGATTGATGTGAATACAATCATTGGTGATCCGGTAGAAACACCTGACGGAAGCGTGATTATGACTGTATCTAAAGTGGGCTTTGGCTTTGCGGCAGGTGGAAGTGAATTTTCAATTGATAAACCGAATGGCGGTTCATCAGGAAGTTCGCAGTCGAAACAAGAGAAAAGTCCATTTGGTGGTGGAAGCGGTGGAGGAGTTTCGATCACACCGATCGCTTTTTTAATTGTAAAAGGCAATGACGTTCGAATGCTTCATTTAGATGAGAATACTCATTTAATTGATAAGGTGCTCGATATGGCACCAGGTGTCGTTGATAAAATTCAAAGTATGATGAAGAAAAACGATCAACCTAAGACAGATAGTTGTGGAGCGGCACATGACCCCTCAATTTAATCAAATAGTCGCATCGTCCTTGCTGAAATTCGGCAGGGGTTTTTCTTTGCTTTTTTGCTAATTTTTTCAGTAAAATAAGAAGTGTAATGATATTAAGGAGGGATTCGGAATGGCTCATGTAACGTTTAAAGGAAATCCAATGACTGTACTTGGAAACGAAGTGAAAGTAGGAGATCAGGCACCGGATTTTACTGTGCTAGCTAATGACTTGTCAGAGGTGACACTAGCTGATTCTAAAGGGAAAATTCGCTTAATTAGTGTCGTCCCATCTATTGATACGGGTGTATGTGATGCGCAAACGCGTCGCTTTAACGAAGAAGCATCCAAAGTAGAAAATGTCGGAGTATTAACGATTTCTGCGGATTTACCGTTTGCACAAAAACGTTGGTGTGCAGCGAACGGGTTAGAAAATGTGAAAACATATTCGGATCATCGCGACCTTTCCTTCGCTGAAGCATACGGCGTTCACATGAAAGAGCTACGTTTATTAGCACGTGCGGTATTTGTAGTTGACAGTCATGATAAAATTACTTACGTTGAGTATGTAAGTGAGGGAACGAATCATCCAGACTATGAAAAAGCGATTGAAGCTGTAAAAGCTGCTTTATAATCAGTAGGCTGACCCTTAACGAAAGGGTCAGCTTTTTTAAGTAATATTTAAGGAGGAACCACGTATGAATGAATTTTCCCCGATCGAAAAACTTTTCAAAACCTTCGATGAAACAGCGGCTATTCTTCAAAATGAATTGTCATGCACCTATTTAGATGCTTTGGCGGAAACGGCTGAAAACTTATTCCAAAATGAAATCTTGCAAGGGGAATTAAGTGATGTGGCGAAAAAGAATATATCCAAGAAGTACGAAGACGTTCAGCTCGATCAATTTTCGAAAGAAGATATTCGTAAAGCGTATCAGCTAGCGATTTTAAAAGGGATGCAGCAAAATGTTCAGCCGAATCATCAAATGACACCAGATTCGATGGGGTTATTTATCGGCTATTTACTTGGTCAGTTTATGAAGGACAAAAGTGAGTTTACGATTATGGACCCGGCTGTTGGGACAGGAAATTTATTGTTCACTGTGTTAAATCATTTATCAGAAAAGAAACTATCGGCTATTGGGGTCGATATTGACGATTTGCTGTTGAAGCTTGCTTGGTGCGGAGCCAACTTACTTGAACAGTCTGTACAATTGTATAGTCAAGATTCATTAGAGCCGTTGTTAATCGATCCATCTGATGTTGTCGTGTGCGACTTGCCAGTTGGTTATTATCCAAATGATGTCCGTGCTGTCGAGTATGAGCTGTGTGCGGAAGAGGGACATTCTTATGCCCATTTCTTATTTATGGAACAAAGCATTAAGCATACAAAACCAGGTGGCTATTTATTTTTCCTTATACCGGATGGCTTGTTTGAATCTACTGGTGCGGACAAGTTACATCGTTTCTTCCAGCAACAGGTCCATATTCAAGGTGTCATCGGGTTGCCACCATCCTTGTTTAAAAATAAACAAGCCGCTAAAAGTATTTTAATTTTACAAAAGCAAGCAGACGATGTTCGACCACCGAAACAAGTCTTTCTAGCAAATTTGCCATCGCTGAAAGACCCGAAAGCGATGCAATCGATTATGATGAAAATGAATCAATGGTTTAAAGAAAGCAAAGCATAAAACAATCCCCTTCACATATATGTGTGAGGGGGTTGTTTTATGCTTATTATTTGGAATGTTCAACTAACCATTGATCAATCGTTGGATACGTACGTTTTACGGCATTTCCACCAACGACTACTGATACGTGGCCCGTAGGCATGACATGATATGTTTTATCTTGGCTAGATACTTTTTGCATTAACGGTTTTACTTGCTCCGGTGCAGCAATATGGTCACGTTGAGCCGCAATATTTAAAATATTTGCTTCAATATTACTTAGCTGCACGTGTTGGCCACGAATCACTAATTCATCATTAATGAGTTTGTTTTTTTGGTAAAATTCACCGATCCATTGTCTAAAGGCTTCACCAGGGAATGGAATGCCATCGTGTACCCATTTTTGCATTAACGACCAGCTTTTTACAAATTGATCATTGTCTACGCGATCAGCTAATGTGACAAAAGGTCCAATATAGTTAACGAGCGGCTTTAATAATTTATTGCCAAGGTCAATCGTTTCTGGTGGAATAATTCCTAACGTATCGACCATTTTGTCCAAATTGAAATAACGATCGTCGAGCCAATTTGTAAATAAGCCAGTATCCTCAAAATCAAATGGACTCGTTAAGAAGATTAAATTACGAATAGGTAAATCAGGGTGAAGGGCGGCAGAAATAGCCGTCATCGTTCCACCCATGCAATAGCCTAGTAAGCTTACTTCATTAGCACCAGAAGTTCGCAATACTTTTTGAACCGCACGAGGGATGTAATCTAGCACGTAATCATCTAATTTCATATGACGATCTTCGTAACCTGGTGTGCCCCAATCTAATAAGTAAACGTCATGGCCTTGATCCGTTAAATATTCGATCAGGCTACTGCCAGGCGTTAAATCTAATATATATGGCTTATTAATAAGCGCATAAATCATTAATAGTGGCACTTTATTGGTCTTTTCTTTTGCCGGTTGGTAGCGATACAGCTTGGCTTTATTTTTTGTCCAAATGACCTCTTTAGGTGTTAAGCCGACTTGCGGTTCCGGTTCTTTTGTTAACACCTCGGATACTCGTTTAAAGCGATAGTAGCTTTTTTGGATATTCTCAGGTAGCGTATTAACCCAAGCTTCCATTTCTTTCGTCGTAGTGTACACGTTCACATTCCCCCTTTTTAAATGTTACAAGCAAACGATTTTGCTTTGCTTACATATATGCGCCACCGTTTACATTGATGCATTGACCTGTAATGTAATCGCTGTTTGCGAGGAATAGAACCGCTTCTGCTACTTCAGAAGTTTTCCCTAAGCGTTTCATAGGGATCTTTGACACAATTTGCTCTAGGATATTGTCTGGAATGGCTGCAGACATTTCTGTTTCGATATAACCAGGGCAGATCGCATTCACTGTAACCCCGTTTTTAGCTGTTTCTAAAGCTAAAGATTTAGTGAAGCCGATCATTCCTGCTTTTGAAGCAGAATAGTTCGTTTGACCGAAGGCACCTGCTTGTCCAACGATGGAGCTAATGTTAATAATGCGACCGTACTTTTGCTCAAGCATTGTATGGATGACAGCAGATGTTGTGTGATAAATGCTATTTAAATTGATGTTAATGACATCGTACCACTCTTCTTCACTAAGCTTTTTGAATGAACGATCTTTTGTAATTCCAGCATTATTAACAAGAATGTCGATTCTGCCAAATTGTTTTTTCGTTTCTTCAATTAATTGTTGAGATTCTTCTAAGCTCGCTACATTCGCTTTGTAGGCTACTGCTGATCCACCAAACCCTTCAATATCTTCTACAACAGCTTTAGCTGCATCTGAACTTGAGTTATAGTTAATGACAACATTGGCTCCTTTTCTTGCTAGTTCTTTCGCGATTGTAGCCCCGATTCCGCGAGAGCCGCCTGTTACAATGACGACTTTCCCTTTTAAACTTAACAAATCTTCATTCTTTTGGATGAGTTCTTTTTCAATGATTGCCATTTATATACACTCCTTATGTAGTTTTTTAGAAGATAACATGTGATTAAGTGCTTTATTTCTTTTGTTGGGAAGCAGGTGGTGTAGTTTTTGATGGCGCAGCTTCTGTTGAAGCGGAAGTTTTTTCTGGCTCCGGTGCAGTTGCTGCTTCCTCTACTTGTTGCAATGCTTTTAAGACTCGGTCCATCTTTTTATCTAGTCTGGCAACCGTTGTTTTTAATTTGCTAATTTCAGCTAAAGTAGGGCTGTTTAAAAGTTCATCTTCTACTTTTTGATCAAGCTCTTCTACTTTTTCTTCTACATTAATAATTAAAGAGGCTACGCTAGAAATTTCTTCACGAGTTGGCATATTCATTTGTTTTAAATACGCATCTGTCGTCTTTTGGATCAGATCCTGAAATTGTAAATAAGCACTTTGCGTTTGGCCCATCCATTCAGCATAAGCCTCTTGTTGCATCGTTTCGTGGAGGACATCATTCCAGCTTGCTTCTGTTTTTTCGTAAAAACTTTTCCATACGGTAAACGGGTCTGGCAATGTTTGTTGGGTCATTACGCGTTAACTCCTTTTGAATTTTTAGTTTTTTGTAAATCTTAACACTATTGCTATATGTTTAGGATAATACACATGAGGCATCTTTTGTTCCAAAAAAAAACGTGAAATTCTACTCAAAATCCCATAATTCTGACAATATATTTTACAGATGTTGTCGATTTAGATGTATTTTGTCAATATTTGTAGGTAATGCAACGCTTGACTTAAAATGCATATAGGTGTAAATTACACATATAGGCGATATTAAAGATATAGTAGGTGATAGTGATGGTTGCCAACCGGCGTAGCTCCAAAGAAGAGAAAGATGGAAAGAAAAGTGTAGCAGGTGCACCGAAGAATTTTATGGTTCCTGTCCTTTTGCTTCTTCTAAGAGATTGGAATGCACACGGATATGAACTAATGCAAAAGCTTATTCAATTTGGGTTTCATTCCATTGATCAGGGGAATTTTTATAGAACATTGAGGCAATTGGAGAAAGATGAGTTTGTCACTTCTGAGTGGGATACATCATCAGGAGGTCCTGCCAAACGAATTTATTCGATTACATCGGCAGGGGAGCAATATTTACAGGTGTGGGCCACTTCACTGGAACAGTATCAAAAAATGCTTGATCAGTTTTTTAATGTATACAGTCAATTTTTTATGCCACCAGGATTCACAGCGAATAAAGACGATCAATCGAAAAAATAGACAAGACCTCTTCAGTGCAGACAGCATAACTTTTGTAAAGCTTTGCAATTGTAAAAGGGATAAATTAGCAATTGTATAAGTTTTTATATAAGGTCTACTTGACCTTAATTCAATTAAATGGAGGGTTTTAAAGTGACAAATAAAAAAGAAACAAACAAGTCTATTGATGTAATCGATGTGTTTTGGGACGGTTGGTTTAACGGATTCAAAACGTTCTATTCTTCTCAAGATGGATTAGAGCAAAGAACACTTCAAGTATTTGAAAGACAAAAAGATTGGATCAATTCTAGTCGCGCGCAAATTTCTAAGCTAGAAGAAAACTCTAAAAAATTGTCTTCGGAATGGAAGTCTAGCATGATGAACTCTTCTTGGAATCAACAAGAGCTAGGTGGAAAAAACCTATCAGATTGGGTGGATCAGTTAGAGGAAATTAGTTATACGACTCAAGAACTAGCAATGAGCCCAGGGAAAGCTTCTGTTGAAATGCTATCTAAATCTCAAGCTCATTTAGAAGAAACATATAAAAACGCACTTGAAGCACAGCAACAAAACCGTGCAGAAGTATTAAAAGCTTGTGAAGATTTAATTAATCAATTGAAGCAAACACAAAAAGGAATGCTTCAATCATTTGAATTAATCGCGAAGTAATAAATGATTGTTAAGCCAACTCAGGATGACTGGGTTGGCTTTTTGACTTTCTCTTTGACAATTTCAAAAGGATCATAGAGAATAAAAAGACAAGAAACAGTGAAATGAGGAGGGGTTTGGCATGGCTTGGACGGAGCGGGATGAAGCGATGTGGGACGAGATTATGGCTTGGGAGCAGTCGCTCGCAGATGTTGAAGGAAATGATTTACAATATACATATTCAAAGTGGTTACATACGGCGTTTGAGGCTATGCCAGAGGAGACGACGGCTACTTTTTTTAATCAGCTGGATAATGCGCTTTTTCAAATGCATTCTCTACTACAAGGATCGCAATTTCAACATGAAGCACGCGAGAGGATCTTAACCTCTGCTCGAGTGTTTAATGAAGAGGTCAATACTATTTCGGATATGAAAAAGTTGACGCTCGACCAGTTAGCTTATTTGAATCGTCAGCAGGCATCTAGACATCGGCTGTATTCTCTCATTCAAGGAGGAATCACAGGAACGGGTGGAGCCGTGCCTGTTAGTACTGATTTTCTCGCTATGATTTTGATTAACTTGCGTGCGGTTCAGGTAACAGCGATGTCTTATGGCTATGATCCGCAAACGCCATTTGAAATGATGGCTTCTTTGAAAGTGTTTCATGCGGCGACATTGCCGGATCGCTTGAAAGTAGTTGGCTGGCAAGAGCTGCTATTGGAACTTGAAGAACAAGAGCAATCCTTCTTTTATCAAGAGCCAGATCAATTAACAGACACGACTTGGCTTGAGGGGCCGATTAAGCAACTGTTTAAACTGATGGCAATTACGGTATTCAAAAATAAAAAAATGTCTAATTTGCCGCTTCTCAGCTTAGCGATCGGAGTGGGTATGAATTATCGTTTAACGAAAACGGTCACGACCTATGCAGAAAAATACTATCAATATCGCTTGTTGCAAGAGAAGAAAGTTGATAGTGAATAAAAAACCGCCGTATACGAAAAAAGTATGCGGCGGTTTTTGGTGAATGCTAACAATGATGTGCAGGTCTATTTCTCCACAGAAGGAGACGTTCGAAACCATAGCCAAAGATCATTAATAATAGAAGCAAGCTCACTAATTTCTTCATTAAGTAAGCAAGAGCGATCGAAGCTTTCTTCGTGATCTAGCTGTGATTGGCGTTCGTTAATTTCTTTTTCTAGCTCTTGAATTCGATCTGGAATGTTGCCGCGAATCGTTGCCCATTGATGGAGGATGTTGGTTTGCTCGTTCATTGAGTAATGACGCCATTCTTGCGGTAAATGAGGCACGTCGATTCCGAGGCGCCGATTTGTTTGAAAGTACATAATCTATCCTCTCTTTTTTTCTCCATCTTACCTTTTTCCGTTGTTTTCTGCAAAAATCCAATA
This sequence comes from Bacillaceae bacterium SAS-127, assembly GCA_002261155.1. Taxonomy (GTDB): domain Bacteria; phylum Bacillota; class Bacilli; order Bacillales; family Domibacillaceae; genus Bacillus_CE. The sequence continues at coordinate 60,078 of NKXN01000020.1, forward strand.
CGATTGATTATTTATTCATATAAAAGAAAAAAATACACTTTTTTTGAATAAACCACTTGAAAGCTCATGAAGAACATGGTATTCTTTATTCATGTTAAGAGAATAAAAATTAATAAAAATGAATATTTATACTAATAGATACTAGCTTAGAGGAGGAAATAAATCATGAGTAAAAAAGTTGTTCTTGCGTATTCAGGGGGATTAGATACATCGGTGGCAATTCCGTGGTTAAAGGATAAAGGCTATGATGTCGTCGCTTGTTGCTTAGATGTTGGTGAAGGAAAGGATTTAGAGTTTGTAAAAGAAAAGGCACTTCAAGTTGGAGCAGTAGCGAGCTACATGATCGATGCGAAAGAGGAATATGCAAAAGAATATGCATTAATCGCTCTTCAAGCCCATACATTATATGAGGGTAAATACCCGCTAGTATCCGCGCTATCACGTCCGCTAATTTCGAAAAAGTTAGTAGAGGTAGCTGAAAAAGAAAATGCTGTCGCGGTGGCTCACGGATGTACAGGAAAAGGAAATGACCAAGTTCGTTTTGAAGTATCGATTAAAGCGTTAAATCCGGATCTTGAAGTTCTTGCTCCAGTACGTGAGTGGAAATGGTCACGGGAAGAGGAGATTGAATATGCAAAACAAAACAATATTCCGATTCCTATTAACTTAGACAGTCCGTTCTCAATTGACCAAAACCTTTGGGGCAGAAGCAATGAGTGCGGAATTTTAGAAGACCCTTGGGCAGCGCCGCCAGAAGAAGCTTACGAGTTAACAGCCGCTTTAGAAAATACACCAGATACACCTGAAATTATCGAAATTGATTTTAAAGAAGGTGTGCCAGTAGCAGTAAATGGCGTACAGTATTCTGTAGCTGAACTTATCCTTCACTTAAATGAAGTAGCAGGAAAACATGGTGTGGGAAGAATTGACCATGTAGAAAATCGTCTTGTTGGAATTAAATCAAGAGAAGTGTATGAATGCCCAGGTGCGATGACATTAATCAAGGCACATAAAGAGCTGGAAGATTTAACGTTAGTGAAAGAAGTGGCTCACTTTAAACCAGTCATTGAAAAGAAAATAACAGAACTGATCTATGACGGATTATGGTTCTCTCCATTAAGAGCACCACTTGAAGCGTTCTTAAAAGAAACACAGAAATTTGTTACTGGAACCGTTCGCGTCAAATTATTTAAAGGTCATGCAATTGTAGAAGGAAGAAAGTCTGAGTATTCCTTATACGATGAAAAATTAGCAACTTACACAACAGAAGATGAATTCGACCATGATGCAGCTGTAGGATTTATCCAACTTTGGGGTCTTCCGACGAAAGTAAATTCAATGGTGCAACAGGAGAAAGAGAAGGTTCAAGTATGAAAAAATTATGGGGAGGACGCTTCCAAAAGTCAGCTGAACAATGGGTAGATGAGTTTGGAGCATCCATCCACTTTGATCAAGAGCTAGTGTTTGAAGACTTAGAAGGAAGTATCGCACATGTCACAATGCTTGGTGAAACAGGCATTTTAACAAAAGAGGAAGCGGATCAAATCGTGGGCGGCCTTGAAGCTTTAAAGGAGAAAGCTTCAAAAGGTGAATTAGCTTTTTCGGTTGCCCAAGAGGACATTCATTTAAATTTAGAGAAATTCTTGATCGAAGAAATCGGAGCGGTCGGTGGCAAGCTTCACACCGGCCGTAGCCGTAACGATCAAGTAGCCACTGATATGCATTTGTACTTGAAGAAGCAAGTCAAGCTGATCATTGGTTTAATTGAAGCGTTTCAAGAAGCAATTGTGGAGAAAGCTGAGGCACATGTGGAAACACTGGCTCCTGGCTATACCCATTTGCAAAGAGCACAGCCGATTTCATTTGGCCACCACTTAATGGCATATTTCTGGATGTTGCAAAGAGATAAGGAGCGTTTTCAAGAGGGGTTAAAACGGACGGACGTCTCGCCTTTAGGTGCAGGTGCTCTTGCCGGAACGACTTTCCCGATTGATCGTGAATTATCAGCTAAGTTGCTTGGTTTTTCAGGAGTATATGCGAACAGTATGGATGCGGTCAGTGACCGAGATTTCATTCTTGAATTTTTAAGTGCTTCTTCCATTTTAATGATGCATATGTCTCGCTTGGCAGAAGAGATGATTCTTTGGTCGAGTCAAGAGTTTCAATTTATTGAAATGGATGATGCGTTCTCTACTGGATCAAGTATTATGCCTCAGAAGAAAAACCCTGATATGGCAGAATTGATCCGTGGAAAAACAGGCCGAGTGTATGGCAATTTATTCAGCTTGTTAACGGTACTAAAAGGTTTACCGCTTGCTTATAACAAAGATATGCAAGAGGACAAGGAAGGTATGTTCGATACTGTACATACGATTATCGGTTCCTTGAAAATTTTTGCAGGAATGGTTCAAACAATGAAGGTGAATGAGGACCGCTTAGGAGAAGCCGTCCACAATGATTTCTCCAATGCTACGGAGTTGGCTGATTATTTAGCATCAAAAGGCATTCCATTCCGCGAAGCACACGAAATAGTTGGAAAACTAGTGCTTCACTGCATCCAAAATCAATGCTATCTCGCTGACCTGCCTTTAGAGGAGCTAAAGACTGCGTCTGAGGTCATTGAAGAAGACATTTATCAAGTGCTGTCACCATATGAAGCCGTCAAAAGAAGGAAGTCTTTAGGCGGTACTGGATTCGACCAAGTCCAGCTCCAAATCAGTGCAGCAAAAGACTTGATCAATGCTAAACAAGCCCTTAAGAAGTAAGGGCTTGTTTTTTTGTTCTTATTTTTCTAATTGATCAAGCATAATGGAAAGAACTTTCGCTGATTGCGCGCGAGTAGATGGTTCTTTCGGTCCGAATTCACCATTTGTTTTTCCTTCCATAATACCGAAAAGAGTGCGGGTTCGAATCCCGTCAGAGGCATTTCTATTAAAGAAAAGAAAAAAACTGCCCCAAACCTTGAGGCAGTTTTTGATCTTATTCGCCTTTGTCTGTGCGAACAACTAGCACGTCACAATGAGCGGCACGAGTGATGTGTTCAGATACACTTCCGATTAAGAAGCGCTCCATTGCATTTAGTCCAGTCGCTCCACAAACGATTAAGTCAGCTTCGACTTTCTTTGCTACGTCTTTAGGAATGATAACTTTAGGTGAGCCGTATTCAACAAATGTGTTAACCGTCTTCACTCCAGCTTTGTCAGCTTCAGTTTTGTACTCTTCTAATAATTCGTTACCATATTTAGAAGCACGCTCAGCGATTGAACGATCATAAGCTTCAATGGCCGCAAATGAACGAGTATCAATCACATGTACTAAGTTTAATGTTGCCTCGTTTCGTTTTGCAATCTCGATTGATTTTTTAAAGCACCATTCTGCTTCTTTAGAACCGTCAACAGCTACAAGAATATGTTCATATTTCATACCCATTGGTCATTCCCCCTTATAATTGTATTGTACAACAATTATAGCATTCTATCAGTAAAATTTTACTTGTAAATGTGAAGTTTTCCTAAACAAATCATAAGTTTTTAGGGAAGGAAGTTAAAATTTGGCTTCCGTTACTTGTTACATAAATATCGTCTTCAATGCGAACGCCAGCGATACCAGGAACATAAATGCCTGGCTCAATCGTAAATACCATGCCTTCTTGAAGAACGAGTTCGTTTGTTTCAGTGATGCTCGGAAACTCATGTACGCTAATACCTAGTCCATGACCGAGGCGATGCGGGAAGTAGTCACCATAGCCAGCATCCGCAATGATAGATCTTGCGATGAGATCAATCTCTTTTGCTGTTACGCCAGGTTTAACGGCAGCGATTGCCGCTTGTTCGGCTTTAAGCACTGTTTCGTAAATGTCACGCTGTTGATCGTTAATCTCTCCGAAAGCGACTGTTCGGGTAATGTCTGAGCAATAGCCTTCATAAACAACACCGAGGTCGAATAATACTAAATCGCCTTTTTGAACTTTCGTCGCTCCAGGAATGCCGTGTGGAGAAGCGGCATTTGCTCCAGTTAGCACCATCGTTGAAAAGGACATTTCCGAAATGCCTTTTTTCTTCATTTCAAATTCAATTTCTGCTAAAATTTCAAGCTCCGATTTGCCTTCTTGAATCGCTTCGGTTCCGACTTTAATTGCATAGTCAGCGTACTCGGCCGCTGTTTTCAAATGAGCTAACTCTTGTTCATCTTTAATCATTCGTAGCTGTTCCAGTTTAGCTTCCGCTGAAACGAAGGCAACAGAAGGGAAGCGTGTAGCCAATTCTTCATAGCGCTCCACATTCAGGTGCTGCTTTTCGACCGCTATACGTGAAACGTTATTAGTTCGGCTGTTCACTCGGGAGTGAATCATTTCCCACGGGTTTTCGATATCGGTATAGCCAACGACTTCGTATGTCCAGCCGCTGTTTTTTGCGTCAGTCACTTCCATTTTAGGACACACTAGAAAAGGATCTGCTTCTTGAAAGACAGCGACCCCGAGCAGACGCTCATGAGGATCGCTTCTAAAGCCTGTTAAATAAAAAACATTTTCAGTAGAAGTAATAAAGGAAAAAGGAATGTCCTCTGTTTTCATCCAATCCATTAACTTTGTTAATCGTTCATTCATGTTAATTGCCTCCTAGCAAGCGTGAGAAAATTATTTCAATAAAAAGTTTATCATTTAACATCAAAGGAAAAAAGGAAAAGAGATTGTTGAGACGAATAGATAATTAGTAAGGTGATATTTTGTGTGAAAGGAGTTTGTGTTAATGAAAGTATCTTATCATGGACATTCCGTTGTAAAAGTAGAGACGAAAGACAAAGTCATTTTAATCGATCCGTTTATTACTGGAAATGGATTAACCGATTTAACGGTAGAAGAGGAGCATCCAGATGTTATCGTTTTAACGCATGGGCATAGTGATCATGTCGGTGATACAGTAGAGTTAGCGAAGAAGAGTGGGGCTTTAGTCATTGCGGTCTATGAATTGGCTATGTATTTAGCTCATCAAGGGTTGAATACGCACCCGATGCATATCGGTGGTAGCTTTGACTTTGACTTTGGTAAGGTGAAATTCACACCAGCATTTCACGGGTCTGGGTTGCAACAGCCAGATGGCACATTTCTTTATATGGGCATGCCAGCCGGTGTGTTATTAATGATTGAAGGGAAAACGATTTATCATGCGGGAGACACGGGGCTATTTTCTGATATGAAATTAATTGGCGAACGTCATCCGATTGACCTTGCCTTCTTGCCGATTGGTGATAATTTCACGATGGGCCCGGAAGACGCGGTGATGGCTGCTCAGTTTTTACAGGCGAAGCAAGTCGTTCCGATCCATTTCAATACGTTCCCTCCTATTAAGCAAGATCCTCATGCTTTTATTGAGCAGCTTGAAGCGAACAATGGTCTCGTGTTAGAGCTAGGTGAAGTGATCGAGTTGTAATCAACTAGAAGAAAATTGTCTCATAGAGGAGATGAAGCCCTCCACTGAGTGAAGTTTCACTTCATGGGATGATTTTTTTCTTTCTTCTAAATATTCTCCCGAAAATTGAATCTAGTCCCTTTTCATCTTATAATAACTGTATTAGAGGATCGGAAAGGAACAGGTGAAACAGTTGATAACGAAACATGAACAGATTTTACAATATATTGAAGGTTTGCCGATTGGTGAGAAAATATCTGTTAGGCAAATTGCGAAAGCATTGTCCGTTAGTGAAGGCACGGCTTATCGGGCTATTAAAGATGCGGAAGCGAAAGGGTTAGTGTCTGCGATTGAACGAGTAGGCACGATTCGAATCGAACAGAAGAAAAAAGAAAATATTGAAAAGCTGACATTTGCGGAAGTCGTGAAAATTATCGATGGTCAGGTACTTGGTGGTCGAGCAGGGCTGCATAAAACGTTAAATAAATTTGTGATCGGCGCGATGAAGCTTGAGGCGATGATGAGATACACAGGTCCAGGTAATTTATTAATCGTCGGTAATCGAACACAAGCTCATGAGCACGCATTACAAGCAGGAGCAGCGGTGTTAATTACCGGTGGGTTTGATACGGAAGAGGATGTAAAGAGATTAGCCGATGAGCTTGAGCTTCCCGTTATCTCTACTAGCTATGATACATTTACAGTCGCAACGATGATTAACCGAGCGATTTATGATCAATTAATTAAGAAAGAGATTGTGCTCGTCGGTGATATTTTGACTGTTTTTGATGAAACAGTAGCCTTATCTGTTCATGATACAGTTAATGATTGGCTAGAAAAAAATAGAGAAACGCTGCATAGTCGTTTTCCAGTGATTGATGATCAGTTGAAGGTACAAGGGATGGTCACAGCGAAGGATATTATGGGACAGGAAAAAGATGGGTTGATTGAAAAGGTGATGACGAAAAATCCGATCACCGTTAGCATGAAAACAAGTGTTGCTTCTGCTTCTCATATTATGATTTGGGAAGGAATTGAGCTTTTGCCGGTTGTTGATGATCATAATCGCATTCAAGGGATTATTAGTAGACAAGATGTGTTAAAGGCGTTACAAATGACGCAACGCCAACCACAAATGGGTGAAACATTAAATGATACGATTACAAATCAAATCGATTTATCAGGTAAAGGCCAAAATGTATATACATTCGAAGTGACGCCACAAATGACAAATCAACTGGGAACGATTTCTTACGGCGTGTTCACTACACTTGTGACAGAAGCGGCCAATCAAGCGATGCGGGCTCAGAAAAAAGGTGATTTAGTCATTGAGAATATCACGATTTACTTTATCAAGCCTGTTCAAATGGAAAGTATGCTAGAAATTAATCCAAAAGTACTAGAAGTCGGACGAAAGTTTGGAAAAGTTGATGTGGAAGTATTCAATAATGGTATTCTTGTCGGGAAGGCTTTAATGATGTGTCAAGTCCTTGAGCGGAATTAAAACACCACTCCAGTTTAGGAGCGGTGTTGAAGTGATTAATGATTAAGTTCTTCCGCTTCTTTACGAGCATATGGAAGGAAGTGACGGTACGCTTTCGCTCCAGCCCATACGCTACCAAAACCGACAAGCATAAATACAGCGGCTACGATATAAGAAACCGTCGTTTGTTGAATGAACAATGTGTTGATTCCGAAGCAGCCGACACAAAGGCCGAGAGCTATACTAGATTTAGCTGATACCCATTTTCTTTCCATCGGTCGTCGGCTTCTCACATATTGCACTTTATACATGATATAGAAAGAGAATGATACAACAATAATAAACACTAGAACAGGCATGTGATTTCCTCCATACAATTCTTTAACTACTTTTTATTGTACCGAGAATAGGAAAGAAATTCTACCTCAAAAGCTCGTCTAGTGCAAAGGAGAAAAACAGATGAACAAACAAATCATTGAAAAAATTAAACAATACGACACGATTATCATTCATCGACATGTCCGCCCAGATCCAGATGCTTACGGATCACAAGGAGGGCTAGCAGAAATGATTAAAGCCTCTTTTCCAGAGAAAAAGGTATATACAGTCGGAAAGGAAGAACCAACGCTTCGTTTTTTGCGCACATTGGATGTCATTGATGATGAAATGTATCAAGAGGCTCTCGTTATCGTCTGCGATACGGCTAACGAGGAAAGAATTTGTGATGATCGCTATAAGTTAGGAAAAGAATGGATCAAAATTGATCATCATCCGAATGAAGATGCTTACGGTGACTTACTTTGGGTTAATACATCAGCAAGCTCTGCAAGTGAAATGATTTATGAGTTATATAAAAGTGGTCGAGAGGACGGCTTGAAAATGAATGAGGAAGCGGCACGCTTATTGTTTGCAGGCATTGTCGGCGATACGGGGCGTTTCCTTTATCCAAGCACAACCGATCGAACGATGGAGTATGCGGGAGAATTGATTGAATACAAATTTGATCGCCATGAGTTATTTACTCGCATGTACGAAACGGATGAAAAAGTGGTGAAACTACAAGGGTATATTTTGCAGCATTTTCAATTAGAAGAAAGTGGTGCGGCTGTTGTCACGTTGAAAAAAGAGCTACTTGAAAAATTTGATGTCGCTCCATCGGAAGCTTCTCTGTTAGTTAGTTCTCTTGGTGAAGTTAAAGGAATGAAAGCGTGGGTCTTTTTCGTTGAAGAGGATGATCAAATTCGCGTTCGTCTTCGCTCGAAAGGTCCTGTCATTAATGAAATTGCTAAAAAATATAATGGAGGAGGCCATCCGCTTGCTGCTGGTGCGTCCGTTTATTCTTGGGAGGAAGCTGAGCTGGTAGCGAAGGACCTCAAACAGGTGTGTAGCGCATACGAAAACTAATGACTTTGAAGAGTCAGCTCTAGTTGAATGCGGATCGTCGTGTAAAAGAGCCATTCTTTCACGCGTAACGAATAATTTTTTTGATTGATGTTGATCGTTTTGTTTTCAATCGTTTGACGTAGTAATTCTTTTTGTGAATACACCGTTTCTAAATCTTTGGCAGCAAGTACAGATAAGTCTTTTTTGATGCTTTCTTGTATTTCATAAATACTTTGAGCGTCATCAATACCGTATTTTTCATAGTTAATAATGTCAATTTCAACCTCCTGCACAGTTAGTTTGTGCAGGGTTTTTTTATTCAATAGTTTATATTCTTCCTGCCAGATTTCTAAATGGGCGGATAAGTCTTGAATTTGATTTTTTTGTAGTTCGATCGTAAGGGCTTGTCTTTCTTGTAGCGCGCCAAACATATAGAGAAATAATAGCCAGCTGATACAGGCACCAATCACGGCTCCACTTAATAACCATTTTCTTTTCTGACGTTTATGAAAGGCAGGAACTCTCATGGAGCGATGTGCTCTCCTGTTAGCCAGGCGATGATTAACGAGGCGGTATGTGTGCCACCCATAGCCGATAAGATGAGTAGAAACTGTTTAAATACTTCTTTCGTTTCCCCTTCTTGAAAGCCGCGCTCGAAGTTTGATAGCGTATCAAATGTGCCGCCAATCGCTGCGACAATCGCCCAAATATGCAAACTTTTACTAATTTGCGAGATTCCTGTAAAGAGTGGCTTGCCTGTCACGAAGGAGGCTGTTCCTCCGATTAATGATCCGCCTAGCAACACGCCGAAAGCGATAAAATAACATTTTAATAATTCTTGGAAAAAGGTATCAGCCATAGCTCCTCCGATTAATAATCTGTCTTTCTTTCTATATATGCAACCGTTTAAGCTTGTATGAAAACAGAACGTATTTTCTTTTTAGCTCTGCCCGCTTTATAATGTAAGTAAAGTACAGGATGAAATCTGTAAATAAGGGAATGATCAAATGTTCACACATTTACAAATTCAGACAGGTTATAGTTTGCTTTCAAGCACGATTTCTATCGATAAATTGATTGCGAAAGCGAAACAACTTGACTATAAAGCATTAGCGATTACTGATCGCAACGTTATGTATGGAGTGATCCCTTTTTATCAGGCGTGTAAAAGAGAAGGGATGAAGCCGTTAATTGGCTTAACGGTTGATGTGAAAAGTGAATTTTCCGATGATGTCTCCTATCCGCTTGTGCTACTAGCAAAGAATAATACTGGGTATCACCATTTGTTAAAAATCTCAAGTGTGATTCAAACGAAAGCAAAAGATGGTATTCCGGTTAAATGGCTTAAAGGTTATTCCGCTGGTTTGTTTGCTTTTACACCAGGTGCAGAAGGAGAAATTGAAAGCTTGCTGCAAAAAGATCCATCAAAGGCGGAAGAAGTTACCCAGTTTTTCCATGAGTTATTTGAACCAGGCCACTTTTTTCTATCGTTGCAGCGGCATGGCAAGCAAGAAGACGAGCTAGTGAACGAAGGGATGAAAGCGTTAAGTGAGAAGCTTTCGATTCCGCTCATTGTGACTCATCGAGTGGCATATATTGAAAAGGATGATGCTTTTGCTTTGCAATGTTTAGAGGCGATTCGTGATGGGGAACAGTTAGCCGATCAAATGATAGACGATCATCAACGAGCGTATGTCACTTCGCAGCAAGAAATGGATGAGTGGTTTGCGGATGTTCCAGAAGCGCTGCAGCGAACGAGTGAAATTGCTGCTGCTTGCGAAGTAGAGCTCTCTTTCGGTCGTCCGTTGCTACCGCGTTTTCCACATACAGAAGGCAAGCCTGCCGGAGTGTTTTTGCAGGAGCTGTGTCTGAAAGGGTTAGAAGAAGCTGGCTTAGCTCATCAGTCGGAATATAGAGAGCGGCTACTTTATGAATTAAACATCATTGAACGCATGGGATTTAGCGACTATTTCTTGATTGTTTGGGATTTTATGAAGTTTGCTAGAGAGCAACAAATTTTAACCGGTCCAGGAAGGGGTTCAGCCGCAGGCTCACTCGTTGCCTATGTTCTCCACATTACAACGGTGGATCCGCTTGAATATGGTTTGCTATTTGAACGGTTTTTGAATCCGGAACGTGTGTCGATGCCGGATATTGATTTAGATTTTCCGGACCATCGTCGCGATGAAGTGATTCAATATATTTCCGAAAAGTATGGCTCGCTCCACGCGGCCCAAATTATTACATTCGGTACGTTATCAGCCAAGGCGGTCATGCGTGATGTCGCAAGAACGTTCGGTTTTTCAACAAAAGAGCTTGAACAGCTGTCTAAAATGATCCCAACTCGTCTTGGTATTAAGTTACGGCAAGTGTATGAAGAATCGGAAAAGTTTCGGTCGTGGGTCGGGGCATCCTCTAATCACGAAAAGCTATATAAAACAGCGTTAACGTTAGAAGGGCTACCACGACATACATCTACTCATGCCGCGGGAATGGTGATTACTGAGCAACCGTTAACGGATCTGATTGCGATTCAAGAAGGGCATGAGCAAACGTTTCTTACTCAGTTCCCAATGGATATATTAGAACAATTAGGCTTATTAAAAATTGATTTGCTTGGTTTGCGAAATTTAACGATTTTAGAGCGCATTTTAGAATCTATTTATTATTCAGAAGGAAAAAAGTTGAATTTGAAGAATATACCTTTACAAGACAGCCAAACCTTTCAATTGTTGGGAGAAGGGCGAACAACGGGTATTTTTCAACTAGAGTCGGAAGGTATGCGGAAGGTGCTTATGCGTTTACAGCCGAGTCATTTTGAAGATATTGTGGCGGTGAATGCACTTTATCGTCCGGGGCCGATGGAGAACATCCCTGCTTACATTGATCGTAAGCATGGTCGAAAGCCGGTTGAGTACCCTCATTCGGATATAAAGGAGATTTTAGAACCGACCTATGGTGTGTTAATTTATCAAGAGCAAATTATGCAAATTGCCTCAAAGCTTGCAGGTTTTTCATTAGGAGAAGCCGATTTATTAAGAAGAGCCGTCAGTAAAAAGAAAAGGGATGTGCTCGATGCGGAGCGTAAGCATTTTGTGCAAGGGGCGTGTCAAAAAGGCTATAGTGAAGAAACCGCGGACAAGGTGTATCAATTAATCGTTCAATTTGCCAACTATGGATTTAATCGAAGTCATGCAGTAGCTTATAGCTTCATTGCTTATCAGCTGGCTTATTTAAAAGCTCATTATCCGATTAACTTTATGGCGGCGCTTTTAACATCGGCCATTGGTAATGAAGAGAAAATCAAACAGTATATGAGTGAAGCGAAAACGATCGGTGTGCAAGTGCTCCCCCCTTCGATTAATGAAAGCCACTTTCCTTTTAAAGCAGAGAAGAATGGCATTCGCTATAGTTTAGCGGCCATTCGTGGAATCGGAGCGAGCGTGCTGAAAGCTATTTTGTCAGCGAGAGAGAAGGGACCCTTTACTGATCTGTTTGATTTTTGTCTTAGAGTACCCTTGAAAATTGTGAATAGAAAAGCGGTTGAATCACTTATTTTTTCCGGAGCGTTCGATGAGTTCGGGAAAGATCGTGCGGTGTTGTTAGCGAGCATTGATGTAGCGATCGACCATGTAGAGTTTGTTGGGCCAGAAGATGAAGGACTTGGTTTATTTAATGATACGGACTTTTTTCCAAAGCCAAAATACGTGGAGACTGAACCGATGTCCATTCAAGAGAAGCTAACGTTTGAGAAAGAAGTACTAGGTGTGTATGTATCTGCTCATCCGACAAAGCCCTATCAGTCAATATTTAAGGAGTTCGGGAGTGTTCCAGTTGCCCGATTGTTGCCAGGGAATCGTCAAGTAGCGGTTGGTATATTTATGAATGAAGTGAGAACGATTCGTACGAAAAAAGGAGAAAACATGGCCTTTGTGCAGTTATCTGATGAGAGTGGAGAGATCGAAGGAGTCATTTTTCCAGCTGTTTATCGACAAGTGTCCACTTTATTGCAAGATGGGATGATTGTCTTATTAAATGGAGATGTAGAAGAAAGAAATGGACGAAAACAACTAGTGGTTAAGCGTGTTCAAACGGAAGAAGAACTACAATCGTTGCAGGAAGAAAGAAATAAAGTGCTGTATGTCAAAATTCCTCATACGCCAGACGAACATTTAATTCTTGAGGATGTTCATCGCGTCTTTCAACGATTTCAAGGACAGACTCCCGTTGTGCTACATTATGAACGAACTCATCAAACGGTGAGATTAAGAGAGAAGAGTTGGATTAAGCCATCAGAGCGGTTAATGGTAGAGTTAGAGAAGATTGTTGGAAAAGATCATGTTGTGTTGAAGTAACATTAAATACTTTACAACCTTCTTTTCATAGTTTATTGTGTTGTAATAGACGAAAGTGTGGTCTGACCACTTAAAAGATAAAGAGTGGATTGCTTAGATTAGGGAGTGGTAGAGAGTGTCAATTAGAGAAGAAGCATTACATATGCATAAAGTCAACCAAGGAAAATTGTCTACAGGTATTAAAACAGAGGTGAAAAATGCGAGAGATTTAAGTCTTGCTTATTCACCTGGTGTTGCGGAGCCTTGTAAAGAAATTTATGAAAAACCAGAAATGGTTTACGATTATACAATAAAAGGTAATACTGTAGCTGTCGTATCTGATGGAACAGCTGTGCTAGGACTGGGAGATATTGGCCCTGAAGCGGCTATGCCGGTAATGGAAGGAAAAGCGGTTTTATTTAAAAGCTTTGCGGGCGTTGATGCTTTTCCGATCTGTTTAAACACAACGGACGTAGATAAAATTGTTGAAACTGTGAAGTTAATGGAGCCAACATTTGGTGGAGTTAACTTAGAGGATATTGCAGCGCCAAACTGTTTTGAAATTGAAGAACGTTTGAAGAAAGAAGCGAATATTCCTGTGTTTCATGATGATCAGCACGGGACAGCAATTGTGACAGTAGCAGGCTTGATCAATGCGTTAAAACTGACAGGTAAAAAACTGACTGATATTAAAGTAGTCGCTAACGGTGCAGGAGCAGCAGGCATTGCCATTATTAAATTGTTAGTTAGCTATGGTGTAAACAATATTATTATGTGCGATTCTCGTGGTGCGATTTATGAAGGGCGTCCAGAAGGCATGAATCCTGTCAAGGAAGAAGTAGCTAAATATACAAATAGAAATTGTGAAGAAGGAACATTAGAAGACATCATTAAAGAGGCGGACGTCTTTATTGGGGTGTCAGTCGCAGGTGCATTAACAAAAGAAATGGTTCAAATGATGAATGTGGATCCAATTATTTTTGCGATGGCGAATCCAATCCCTGAAATTATGCCAGATGAAGCGAAAGCGGCAGGAGCGAAAGTGGTTGGAACGGGACGTTCTGATTTTCCAAACCAAGTTAATAACGTATTAGCCTTCCCTGGTATTTTCCGTGGTGCGCTTGATGTGCGTGCTACTCATATTAACGAAAAGATGAAGCAAGCAGCCGTAGAAGCGATTGCTAATTTAATCTCTGAATCGGAATTAAACGCTGATTGTGTCATCCCAGGTCCGTTCGATCCAAGAGTAGCGCCAGCAGTGGCAGCAGCGGTAGCGAAGGCGGCGATGGAAACAGGTGTTGCTCGCTTGAAAGCCGATCCAGAAGAAATTAGAGAGCGGACGATTCAGTTGTCGATGATTGGAAAAGGAGAATAACGAAGTGGAGATCGCTCGTTCTCATTCCAAGTTTGAAAAGGTAGTCGAGCAAATTCGGCACATCATTTTGGAAGATGGCTTGCTCCCAGGTGATAAGCTCTCTTCTGAAAGAGAACTATCTGAGCGTTTATCTGTTGCTCGTTCTTCTGTTCGGGAAGCACTTAGAGCGCTTGAACTGCTTGGGCTGATCGAAACGAGGCGCGGAGAAGGAACCTTTCTCCGCGACTTTCGCGATCATCAGTTACTTGAACTTCTTAGCACGTTTATTTTACAAAATGATGAGAAGAAGCAAGGTGTCATTCAGACGAAGGAAATGATCGAGTTCGGCTGTTTATCTTTTGTGATTCAACACCGTCATCTAGAGGAAGAGCTATCGATTATTGCAGAGGAAATGAAGGCGATTGATTATACAGAAGCGGATTTTTTTTCTGCAATGATGAAACTGTGTGAGAATGAATTATTGAGAAAGATCTGGACGATTGTTTCCGATTATGTTGCTTCGTTTTATTCAGTAGATCGAATGGTTAATAATAAGTCTCGCTTTTTTCACTTACTTGAACAATTAAAAACGAAAAATATGCAAGCTATATTTGAAGCATACAAGCAGCTTAGTTAAAAACATCTAATACTAATAGAAGTCTCAACTAAACGAGTTGAAAACCTTTACAGGGGGAGGAAACATGTTGATTAAAGACTTATTTCATAAGCAAAAGCCGAAGAAGAAAAAGTATGCGACGATTCCTTCTGCAGCGAGCAAGCAAGATGTTCCTGAAGGGATTATGCAAAAGTGTCCTAAGTGTAAAAAGATTATGTATACGAAGGAACTAAAGAAAAATATGCATGTTTGCTTGCAATGTGACTATCATTATGGGATGAATGCTTTTGAGCGTCGAGATATTTTTATCGATGAGGGAACGTTTAAAGAGTTAGATGAAAACTTACGCTCCACTAACCCACTTGATTTTCCTGATTATATGGAGAAAGTCGAGAAGGACCGTGAAAAAACGAAGCTGAACGAAGCGATTTTGACTGGGATAGGCCAAGTCGATGGGAATGATGTTGTTGTAGCGATTATGGATTCAAATTTCCGTATGGGAAGTATGGGATCGGTCGTTGGCGAAAAAATTACGAGAGCGATTGAAGAAGCTGGTCGTCTTCATGTACCATTCATTATTTTTACCGCTTCTGGAGGAGCTAGAATGCAAGAAGGCGTGTTGTCGTTAATGCAAATGGCAAAAACGAGCGTCGCATTAAAGCGCTTTAGCGATCAGGGTGGCTTAATTATTTCGATTATGACGCATCCAACAACGGGTGGTGTATCGGCAAGCTTTGCTTCATTAGGAGATTACAATTTTGCAGAGCCTGGTGCGTTAATTGGTTTTGCTGGACGACGCATTATTGAACAAACGATCCGTGAAGAACTTCCAGAGGATTTTCAAACGGCGGAGTTTCTATTAAAGCATGGCCAGTTAGATGCAGTACTACATCGTCATGAAATGAAAGAGAAAATCGGCCTCTTATTAGATATACATCAACCGGGTGGTGAACTGGCATGATAGGATTAGAATTTGAAAAGCCGGTGTTGGAGTTAAAGGAAAAGATTGCTGAGCTGAAAGAATTCACCTCTACGTCAGATGTTGATTTGACAGAGGAAATTGAAAAGCTGGAAGAGCGGTTACGCAAGCTAGAGAAAGATATTTATGAAAGCATGCGACCGTGGGATCGTGTTCAAATGGCACGTCATCCAGAACGACCGACGACGCTTGATTATATTGATCATTTGTTTACCGATTTTATGGAGTTGCATGGGGATCGTTTATTTGGTGATGATGCTGCGATTGTCGGTGGAGTGGCGAAATATCGCGGGCTTCCAGTTACCGTCATTGGTCATCAGCGCGGTCGTGATACGAAGGAAAACATTCGCCGTACATTCGGGATGCCACATCCGGAAGGTTATCGTAAAGCACTTCGTCTCATGAATCAAGCGGTGAAATTTAAACGCCCGATTATCTGTCTAATTGACACGAAAGGTGCTTATCCTGGGAAAGCAGCAGAAGAACGTGGACAAAGTGAAGCGATCGCCAAAAATTTATTTGAAATGGCGGGCATGGATGTTCCTGTCATTTGTATCGTCATCGGAGAAGGTGGAAGTGGTGGAGCATTAGCTCTTGGTGTAGGTGACCGTTTATTTATGCTTGAAAATTCTACTTATTCCGTTATCTCACCAGAAGGAGCCGCCGCTATATTATGGAAAGATGCTACTCAAGCGAAGCGAGCAGCCGAGGCAATGAAGATTACCGCTGGCGATTTAAAAGAGCTTGGGATTATTGATAGCATTATTCCAGAAGTAAGTGGAGGGGCTCATCGTGACGTTAAGCAGCAAGCGGAATTTATCGATGCGGCACTAAAAGAAGCTTTAGCGGATTTATTAAAACAATCGCCGGAACAACTTTTACAACAACGCTACGAAAAATACAAAAAAATTGGTGCCTATTTGTAAGAATAGAACAAAAAAGAACAAGCTACCTATATGGGGCTTGTTCTTTTTTTAGTTTGTTTTTCATCATTCAAGCGAAAGAAAACGCTTCCAACTTCAAAACTTTATTATTTATTTGTAAAGCTATCGTTCACCATTGTGAAGGTCAGACCTTTCTGTTATTTTAAAATAGATAAGAGAACTTTTGCATGACAATTACATAAAAAATCGTTATGAGGTGATCAATGTGAAGCGTATCGGAGTGTTAACGAGCGGTGGTGATGCACCAGGTATGAATGCCGCTGTACGTGCGGTTGTCCGGAAAGCGATTTATCAAGGAGTAGAAGTGTATGGTATTTATCAAGGATACCAAGGCTTAATGACAGGTCAGATCCAAAAGTTGGAGGTAGGATCGGTCGGTGATATTATTCATCGAGGTGGTACGATGCTTCGTTCAGCAAGGTGCCCAGAATTCGTGACAAAAGAAGGTCAGATGAAAGGGCTACAGCAATTACAAGCGCTCGGTATTGAAGGGTTAATTGTGATTGGTGGAGATGGTTCTTATCGGGGAGCGAAAGCGCTAACAGAGCTTGGTTTTCCTTGCGTTGGCGTGCCTGGTACAATCGATAATGATATTCCTGGAACGGACTTTACGATCGGTTTTGATACCGCATTAAATACAGTGATTGATGTTATCGATAAAATTAGGGATACGGCTAGTTCGCATGAGCGCACTTTTGTGGTAGAAGTAATGGGACGAAATGCCGGTGATTTAGCGCTTTGGGCTGGATTATCGGCAGGAGCAGAAACGATTTTGATTCCGGAAGATCCATTTGATATGGCTTCCATTAAAGCACGTTTATTGAAAGGTCATGAGCGTGGGAAGAGACATAGTATTATTATCGTCGCTGAAGGCGTGATGAGCGGGAATGAGTTTGCGAAGAGATTAGAAGAAGAGACCCAATTTGATACGCGGGTATCAGTTCTAGGTCATATGCAGCGAGGTGGATCTCCGACAGCTGTTGACCGCATGCTAGCTAGCCGCCTTGGCGCTAGAGCGGTAGAATTACTCATCGAAGGAAAAGGTGGGCGAACAGTAGGGATTGAGAAAAATCGATTAGTCGACTACGATATTAGTGAAGCATTAGCGATGCCTCATCAACTTGATTTAGATATTTATCGTTTATCTAAGGAATTATCCATTTAAGAAACACCTAACTTTAGGAGGATACAAAATGAGAAAGACAAAGATTGTGTGTACGATTGGTCCGGCAAGTGAAAGCTTAGACATGCTGATAAGTTTAATGGAAGCAGGGATGAATGTCGCTCGGTTAAATTTCTCTCACGGAAATCATGAGGAGCATGCGTTACGTATTCAAACGATTCGAAAAGCGGCAGAGATGACTGGGAAGTCCGTCGGTATTTTATTAGATACGAAAGGTCCGGAAATCCGAACACATAACATGGAAAATGACTCGATTGAGTTAGTGGCAGGTAGCGGTGCTGTCGTTTCTATGACGGAAGTTCTTGGTACGCCAGAGAAGTTTTCTGTGACGTATAGCGGGCTAATTAATGATGTAACGAATGGCAGCAAAATTTTATTAGATGATGGATTAATCGCTCTGGAAGTTGTTGGGGTTGACCCACATAAAAATGAAATTCAGACAAAGGTATTGAATAGCGGTACATTAAAAAATAAAAAAGGCGTGAACGTACCAGGTGTATCTGTCAACCTTCCTGGAATCACTGAAAAAGACGCGGAAGATATCGAATTTGGTATTCGTCAAGATATTGATTTTATCGCGGCTTCTTTCGTTCGTCGCCCATCCGATGTGTTAGAAATTCGTGAGTTGCTTGAAAAGCATGGAGCGGATCACATTCAAATCATTCCGAAAATCGAGAATCAAGAAGGTGTAGATAACATTGATAGCATTCTTGAAGTATCCGATGGCCTGATGGTAGCCCGTGGGGATTTAGGTGTAGAAATTCCAGCAGAAGAAGTGCCGCTTGTGCAGAAAAATTTAATTCTAAAATGTAATGTGCTCGGAAAGCCAGTCATTACAGCGACACAAATGCTTGATTCAATGCAGCGCAATCCTCGCCCGACACGCGCAGAAGCAAGTGACGTAGCGAATGCGATTTTCGATGGAACGGATGCGATTATGCTGTCAGGAGAAACAGCGGCAGGGATGTATCCAGTCGAAGCGGTAAAAACGATGCATAACATCGCTGATCGGACAGAAACAGCACTTAATTATTCGGATATTTTGACTAGCCGTAGCAAATTAAGTGGCCGTCGTACAATGACAGATGCGATTGGACAATCAGTTGCCCATACGTCAAATAATCTCGATGTGAAGGCGATTGTGACACCGACAGAAAGCGGCCATACTGCACGAATGATTTCGCGTTACCGCTCAAAAGCACCGATTGTGGCTGTCACTTCGAATGAACGCATTTCTCGAAGCCTTTCGCTCGTTTGGGGAGTTTTTTCAAAGATCGGGCCTAAAGTGAAAACAACGGATGACATGCTTGAGTTAGCGGTGCAGCAAAGCTTGACGACGGGTCTTGTTGAACACGGCGATTTAATCGTGATCACAGCAGGTGTTCCAGTGGGTGAATCTGGTACAACGAACTTAATGAAAATCCATATCGTTGGCGATGTTCTCGTGAAAGGACAAGGGATTGGTCGCAAATCTGCTTACGGTAAAGTGGTCGTTGCAAAAAATGCTGCCGAAGCTCTTGAAAAGGTAGAAGAAGGTTCTATTTTAGTGACGTTCGGTACAGACAAAGAAATGGTACAAGTGATCGAAAAATGTGCAGCTGTCATTACCGAAGAAGGTGGATTAACTAGCCATGCTGCGGTAGTGGGCATCAATTTGGGAATCCCAGTGATTGTCGGTGTGGAAAAAGCTATTTCTATGTTAAATGATGGACAAGAAATTACAGTCGATGCTGCTCGCGGAATTATTTACAACGGTCATGCGAACGTACTATAAGTAACGATCGATGTTTCAAGCTGTTTTTTTCTCTTTTTTTCAGCTGCATGATATAATAAAGATCAGATCTCATTAAAAAAGGAGAATGATTCATTGAGAATAATCATTCCAATTTTCATTATTGTTCCAGCTATAGAGCTTAGTGTTTTAATGTATTCAAGTAAGATGTGGGGTATTTTACCGACGTTTTTGTTGATCTTAGGAACTGGCTTTTTAGGAGCGTACTTAGCTAAGAAGCAAGGGTTGCAAGCGATTGAAAAGTTGAAAATGGACATACAAACCGGTCAGTATATGGGGGATGCGGTCTTAGATGGCGTTTGTATATTAGTGGGAGGCCTCCTGTTATTAACTCCCGGATTTATGACAGATACGCTTGGGTTCTTATTGCTATTCCCAGCTACGCGAAAATATTTTAAGCCGCTTCTATACAAAATATTTCGCCGTTTATTCCAAGGTGGCAACAATATCATTATTATGAAATAAAAAAAACGCCAGCGTTTATGCTGGCGTTTTATTTTCGGGCTACTGGAGTGTCCTTACCCATAATATATTGCCAAAGATCAGAGAATACACCAGCGCTTCTTAGCGAATTGAGAATCACTAATGTCACAGGTCCTAAAATCAGTCCGAAAAAGCCGACAAGTTTAAAACCGATGAATAAAGCGACTAAGGTGGCAAGGGGGTCTAAGCCGATGCTAGATGACAAAACTTTCGGTTCAATAATTTGACGCTGAACGACAACGATCGTATACAGAATCGTCAGCCCGATAGCAAGGCCAGGGTCTCCTGCGATAAACTCATAAATAATCCAAGGAACAAATATAGCCCCTGTTCCTAAGTAAGGAAGGACATCAACGAGGCCGGTAATTAAAGCAAGGGTGATTGCATAGTTGACTTTCAATATGAGAAAGCCGATTAACACGGTGACTGTCGTGATCGAAACGAGCGTCATCGTTGCTTTTACATAGCCAAACAGTGCTTGTTTCAGTGAAGAGAATACTCGAATGATGCTGAAGGACGCTTTGTTTGGTAAAAAGGTAGAGAAATGCTGCTGTAGCCGCTCCCAATCTTTGCTAATGAAAAAGGCAGCAAGAAAAGAGAAGATGATCACCGTCGCAAAATTAGGAATCCAAGAGATTAAGTTAGGTAACTTCAAAAAGAAGTTTTGCAAAAAGTCTCCCGCAGTAGAAGCAAATGTTTCACTAGCGTTTTTGATATTGGCTAAAATGGTTTCTTGCTGATCTGTCCCTAATGTTCGGAACATACCGGATATTCGTTCATAAAAAGGAATGATTTGGGACGCAAATAAACCCTCGAAATATTTCACCATTGTATCAATATGCCCTGGAACTACTTCGGCGAAATAATTAGCACCAGCAACAATTTCAGCAATTAATAGTGTAATAATTCCTGCAAACAGTGCAATCATGGTAATGATTGATGTCGCCACAGCTGCAGGGCGCGGAAATTTCGCTTTGTTTTCTAAGAAGCGGATAAACGGTTTCATTAAAAAGGCAATAGCAAACCCTATAATAAAGGGATAAGTTACTTTTGCGATATAATATAAAGCAAGAAATAGTAAGACAGTGGATACAATGACAATGAAAAATCTGACGAGTCGATCCCGGTTGGCCGGATTCATTCACATACCTCCGTTAATAAGCAAATGTTTGTACTTATTGTAACGTTTTAGTTGCTTGAAGAAAAGAATAAAGCCTACATGGGAAGAGAAAGGAATGCTTATGTTGCAGTCTTATTTATTTTTATTATTACTGTTAGTTATTAGCGTCATTGCTAAGAATCAATCGCTTTTAATCGCTATCTCTGTTTTATTAGTGATGAAAGTCATTGGTATCGATGAAAAAATTTTTTCTATGTTTCAATCAAAAGGAATCAATTGGGGTGTAACGATTATTACAATCGCTGTGTTGGCTCCGATTGCGACAGGTGAGATTGGGTTTAAAGAGCTACAAGAAGCACTCAAATCGCCGTATGCTTGGATTGCACTTATTTCAGGAATGGTTGTTGCCTTATTAGGAAAACAAGGAATCGTTTTACTCGCGGAGGACCCTCATATTACAGCTGCTCTTGTGTTAGGGACGATTGCAGCCGTAGCGTTGTTTAATGGAGTAGCCGTTGGTCCGGTTATCGGAGCAGGGATTGCCTATATAACAATGAAAATATTTGAAATATTTCAATAGATATTTATGCATTTTAAATGTATAATGTTACGTAAATAAATAATTTTTTAGTATAACATGAAAAAACTTTAGTTTTATTAGCAAAATAAAATATTTTTGACTATTTTTCGACGCTTTCGATTCACAAAATATAGATAGTTGTTTATAATAGGAAATGAAAGCGCAACCTTTTACCAATTTTATTATGACTTTTGCTTCGTAGTTACTGAGCAAGCGCTCAATAATGTAATGGTTTGAAAAAGGTACCTGGGGAAATTTAAAGGCGAAGGAGAGAAAAAACTATGACTACAACTCGTGGATTAGAAGGAGTAGTTGCAACAACGTCATCAGTTAGTTCAATTATTGATGATACTCTTACATATGCAGGCTATAACATTGATGACTTAGCAGAGAATGCAAGCTTTGAAGAAGTTATTTATTTGCTTTGGCACCGCCGTCTTCCTACACAAACTGAACTAGATGAATTAAAGCAACAATTAGCGGATGATTATGATATTCCTCAAGAAGTATTCAACCACTTTAAAATGTATCCTATCGATAAAGTCCATCCGATGGCAGCTTTACGTACTGCGATCTCTTTATTAGGTTTATATGATGATGAAGCAGATGTGATGACAGATGAGGCTAATTATCGAAAAGCCATTCGCCTTCAAGCGAAAATTTCTACGCTCGTGACAGCTTTTGCACGCATTCGTAAAGGGCAAGAGCCAGTTGCTCCGCGCAAGGATTTAGGGTTAGCTGCAAACTTCTTGTACATGCTATCTGGTAAAGAGCCAGAAGCGATCGAAGTAGAAGCGTTTGATAAAGCGCTTGTGTTGCATGCGGATCATGAATTGAACGCATCCACATTTACAGCTCGTGTGTGTGTAGCGACGTTATCAGATGTGTATTCTGGTGTGACTGCGGCGATCAGTGCATTGAAAGGGCCTCTTCACGGTGGCGCGAACGAGCAAGTAATGAAAATGCTTTCTGAAATTGGTTCAGTAGATAACGTAGAACCATATATCTTAAATAAATTAAATAATAAAGAAAAAATTATGGGATTTGGCCATCGTGTTTACCGTCAAGGTGATCCTCGTGCGAAACATTTGCGCAAAATGTCTAAAAAATTGACAGAGATTACTGGAGAACCACAATGGTATGAAATGTCTATGCAAATTGAAGAATTAGTGACATCTCAAAAAAACCTGCCGCCGAACGTAGACTTTTATTCTGCGTCTGTGTATCACAGCTTAGGAATTGAGCATGATTTATTTACGCCAATCTTTGCTGTAAGCCGTGTGTCTGGCTGGTTAGCGCATATTTTAGAGCAGTATTCTAACAACCGTTTGATCCGTCCTCGTGCGGAGTATACCGGTCCAGATATGCAAAAGTTTGTACCAATTAATGACCGTTAATAATTCTGATATTTACAAAATGAATAAAAATTGTTGTAATGTAAAGGTAAGTACAAAGGCTAGACGGTCTGTACCTCTAGCCTTTGATTCTGGAATTGGAGGTATTGTAAGATGACTCAAGGCGAAAAAATTACTGTACAAAATGGTGTGTTAAACGTACCAAATCATCCGATTGTTCCATTTATCGAAGGGGACGGAATTGGTCCTGATATTTGGGCGGCAGCTTCTCGTGTGTTAGATGCAGCTGTTGAAAAAGCTTACAATGGCGAAAAGAAAATCGAGTGGAAAGAAGTATACGCTGGAGAGAAAGCTTTCGATAGAACTGGTGAGTGGCTTCCAGCAGAAACATTAGACGTAATTCGTGAATACTTAATTGCAATTAAAGGTCCTTTAACAACTCCAATTGGCGGTGGAATTCGTTCACTAAATGTGGCGCTACGTCAAGAACTAGATTTATTTGTATGTCTTCGTCCGGTACGTTACTTCGATGGAGTTCCTTCACCGATCAAACGTCCAGAAGATACTGATATGGTGATCTTCCGTGAAAACACAGAAGATATTTATGCGGGTATTGAGTACGCGGAAGGTTCAGACGAAGTGAAGAAATTATTAGCATTCCTTCAAAATGAAATGGGCGTAAATAAAATCCGTTTCCCTGAAACATCAGGTCTTGGAATTAAGCCGGTTTCTAAAGAAGGTACAAGTCGTCTAGTTCGTTCAGCAATCAACTATGCGATTAAAGAAGGTCGTAAATCCGTTACTTTAGTACATAAAGGTAACATTATGAAATTCACTGAAGGTGCCTTTAAAAATTGGGGCTATGAGTTAGCTGAAAAAGAATTTGGCGATCAAGTATTTACTTGGGCACAATACGATCAAATTAAAGAAGAGCAAGGAGCAGAAGCGGCGAACAAAGCACAAGCGGATGCGGAAGCGGCTGGAAAAATCATCGTAAAAGATTCAATTGCTGATATTTTCCTTCAACAAATTTTAACTCGTCCGAAAGAGTTTGATGTCGTTGCGACAATGAACTTGAACGGAGACTATATCTCTGATGCTCTTGCTGCTCAAGTTGGCGGTATCGGTATCGCTCCTGGAGCAAACATTAACTATGAAACTGGACATGCTATTTTTGAAGCGACTCACGGTACAGCTCCTAAATATGCAGGTTTGGATAAAGTAAATCCTTCATCTGTTCTTTTATCAGGCGTATTATTGCTTGAGCATTTAGGTTGGAACGAAGCAGCTCAAATGATTACAAAATCTGTAGAGAAAACAATTGCTTCTAAAGTCGTTACTTATGACTTTGCCCGCCTAATGGAAGGTGCAACTGAAGTGAAAACTTCTGAATTTGCTGATGAGCTAATCAAAAACTTATAATCATTGATTGATCCAAGGCGACCTTTTAAATGGTCGCCTTGGTACTATATATTGATAATTTTTAAGGGGGCACTTAAAAAATGAGTTTGCAACGTAAAAAGATTTCTGTTATTGGTGCAGGTTTCACTGGTGCAACAACTGCTTTCTTACTTGCTCAAAAAGAGCTTGGAGATATCGTGTTAGTTGATATTCCACAGGCAGACGGCCCAACAAAAGGAAAAGCGCTGGATATGCTTGAAGCAAGTCCAGTTCAAGGTTTCGATGCAAACATCATTGGTACTTCTGACTACGTAGATACTAAAGACTCAGACATCGTCATCATCACTGCTGGTATTGCTCGTAAGCCCGGCATGAGCCGCGATGATTTAGTGCAAACAAACCAAAAAGTAATGAAAACTGTCACGAGTGAAATTGTGAGGAATTCTCCAAACTGTACAATTCTTGTATTAACAAACCCAGTAGATGCAATGACGTATACAGTTTATAAAGAGTCTGGATTTCCTAAAAATCGCGTAATCGGTCAATCGGGTGTACTGGATACAGCTCGCTTCCGTACATTCGTAGCCCAAGAATTAAACCTTTCAGTGAAAGATGTGACGGGCTTCGTTTTAGGTGGCCATGGAGATGACATGGTGCCGCTTGTACGTTACTCTTACGCTGGTGGTATTCCCTTAGAAACATTAATTCCAAAAGCTCGTTTAGATGCAATTGTAGAACGTACACGTAAAGGTGGCGGCGAAATTGTAGCCCTTTTAGGTAATGGTTCTGCTTACTATGCTCCAGCAGCTGCCCTTGTTGAAATGGCTGAAGCAATTCTTAAAGACCAACGCCGTGTCATTCCTTCTATCGCTTATTTAGAAGGTGAATATGGATTTGACGGCATTTACCTTGGGGTACCAACGATCCTTGGTAAAGGCGGTATCGAACAAATCATCGAGCTTGAGTTAACAGCAGATGAAAAAGCAGCACTTGCTAAATCAGCTGACTCCGTTCGTAACGTAATGGAAGTACTTGCTTAATTTTTGAAATAAATGAGAAGGAGATGTCTTGCTTATGGAGACATCTCTTTTTTTCTTGAGTAGACAGCCGGCATCGTTTTTCTTCTCCTTTCTTAAATGAAGCAAATTATATATAATAGATTAGGAATAGTTACTATTTCATTTGAGGAGGACGGCATGGCAAAGACGATTTTAGTTGTTGACGATGAGCAATCCATCGTCACATTAATTAAATATAATTTGGAGCAAGCTGGTTATCAAGTTCTTACTGCTTTTGATGGGCGAGAGGGGCTTGAGAAAGCAATAGAGGAAAGTCCTGATTTAATGATCCTTGATTGGATGCTTCCAGGTATGGATGGGATGGAAGTATGTAAAGAGTTAAGACAGAGAAAGGTTAGTACGCCTATTTTGATGCTCACGGCAAAGGATGAGGAATTTGATAAGGTGCTGGGGCTAGAATTAGGCGCTGATGATTATATGACTAAACCATTTAGTCCTAGAGAATTGCTTGCACGCGTGAAAGCGATTTTACGTCGACTCCAACATTTAACGAAAGAAGAAGAAGTCATCGAAAGTGAAGATCGCTATTTTGAAGTGTCTGAGTTAAGGATATTTCCAGATCAATATGAAGCTTACTTTCTAGAAGAGTTACTTGAATTGACACCGAAGGAATTTGAATTACTGCTGTATTTAGTGGAAAATAAAGGGCGAGTGCTGACTCGTGATCAGTTATTGAGTGCCGTATGGAAATATGATTTTGCTGGAGATACGCGAATTGTTGACGTTCATATTAGTCATTTGCGAGAAAAAATTGAAAAAAATACGAGAAAGCCACAGTACATAAAGACGATCAGGGGGCTTGGCTATAAGCTTGAGGAGCCTAAAAATCCATGATCAAGCTTCGCACCCGACTGGTACTAGGGCTGACTTTTCTTGTGTTTCTCGTTCTCATCGCTTTAGGCTTTGTTTTAAGTGAGATGTTTAAAACGTATAATTTAGAAACATTAAATGAACGTTTGGGGAAAGAGACGGTTCTTTTAGCCGATCAAATTAGCCGAGAAGGTGGTATTTCTCACATAACGGAGGAACGAGTGAAGGGATGGAGTGAACATTTAAAGGTTCGTGTTTCTATTATAGATCCCTCTGGTCATTTACTCCTTGACAGCGAAATGTATGATTCCACCAAGAAGTCTGAGTATCAGAAATTAGTGCAGCGTATTGCTGATCTAGAAGCACCGAAAAATTATCAAGAGGCGTTAGCGATTAAATATGACGAACAATTCCATTGGCGTGCCATTCATAATGATGAAGAGGTCATGGAAGGGATGTTGATTCTCAATACAAAGGTCAATGATTTGACTGGTGTGTATAAGCAGATTTGGATGATCTTACTCATTTCTATTGGTGCGGCACTTTTATTAATTGTTTTATTAGGCATAAAGATTACTAATCGCTACACAAAGCCGATCGAATCAGTTACGAAAGTAGCGATCGAATTGGCAAAAGGAAACTATCGCGCGAGAACGTATGATACACCGACGAATGAAGTCGGAATGTTGAACACTTCTATTAATATACTTGCCCGAAACCTCCAAGAAATGATGCAGGCACAGGAAGTTCACCAAAACCGATTAACCACTTTAATTGAAAATATGGAGAATGGTTTACTGCTCATTGATGACCGTGGATTTATCATCGTTGTCAATAAGTCGTTTAAAAAATTCTTTCATGTAAAAAATGAACGATTAATTAAAAAAAGGTATTATGAAGCGATTCAATATAAAGAAGTGATTGAGATCATTGAAGAAGTGTTTATGACTGAGGAGAATGTACGTAAACAGATCTTGCTTTCCCTTGGCATTGAACGTAAGCATTTTGAAATTTCTGGTGCGCCGATCATTGGAACGAATGATGAGTGGAAGGGAATATTAATCGTTTTTCATGATATTACGGAAATAAAAAAGCTAGAGCAGATGCGAAAAGACTTTGTTGCGAACGTCTCTCACGAATTAAAAACACCGATCACTTCAATTAAAGGCTTTACCGAGACGTTATTGGATGGGGCAATGAATGATCCAGAAGCGTTGTCGATGTTTTTAAATATTATTTTAAAAGAAAGCGAACGGATGCAAACATTAGTAATGGATTTGTTAGATTTATCTAAAATTGAACAAAATGGAATCGTGTTAAATTTGAAGCCGGTGCGAGTGGATGAAATAATTGAAGAGATCCTTCCTACTCTTGAAAATCGCATGCACGCTAAGCGAATTTCATTGACACTAAACATGGAGAAGAATCTTGAAATCCTTGGTGATTTGTATCGTTTGAAACAAGTGTTTATTAATTTAATTAACAACGCTATATTATATACTCAAGAAGACGGTGCCATTCATATAGTCACTTTTGACAAAGAGTCTTATGTTGAAGTGCAAATATCTGATAATGGTATTGGAATTGAAGCGGAAGAGGTTCCGCGAATTTTCGAAAGGTTTTATCGCGTAGATAAAGCAAGAAGCCGTAATTCAGGTGGAACAGGTCTAGGGTTAGCGATCGTTAAGCATATATTAGAAGCGCATGATGGCAAAATCTCTGTGCAAAGTAAAGTGAATGAAGGTACAACTTTCATCGTTAAGTTGAAAAAGCAGCCTGAAGTGGAAGGGAATCGCTTGTAGGCTCACTTTATTTACAAAATATTAATGTAGAGTTTACACTGAATTTATAAATAGAGATTATAATGTAATTTATCAACCCCCTTTATCCAAAAGCTGTCCTTTGGAGGGGCTTTATGCCCCTCGCTTTTTTATATAGTGGGAAGATGCAAGGCCGTTATTTTCTTTTTTTATTCTAGACATGTTAGAATAAGAAGGAAAATAGCGGCTTTTTATGTTGTTATACAAGGAGTTGACGAGAGTGGAGAAAAAAATCATTTTAATTGATGGAAATAGTGTAGCCTACCGGGCGTTTTTTGCTCTTCCTTTATTAAACAATGATAAGGGAATACATACAAATGCGGTTTATGGATTTACGATGATGTTAATGAAAATTTTACAAGAAGAGCAG
This sequence comes from Bacillaceae bacterium SAS-127, assembly GCA_002261155.1. Taxonomy (GTDB): domain Bacteria; phylum Bacillota; class Bacilli; order Bacillales; family Domibacillaceae; genus Bacillus_CE. The sequence continues at coordinate 88,572 of NKXN01000020.1, forward strand.
CCTACTCACATACTTGTGGCTTTTGATGCGGGGAAAACGACGTTTCGGCATGAAACGTATCAAGAATATAAAGGGGGACGGCAGAAAACTCCTCCTGAACTATCAGAACAATTCCCATATTTACGTGAACTATTAAATAGCTATCATATCCCATACTTTGAATTAGAAAACTATGAAGCGGATGACATTATCGGGACATTGTCACTACAGGCAGAAAAAGATGGTTTCAAAGTAAAGATTTTTTCTGGGGATAAAGATTTAACTCAATTAAGTTCAGAGGATACAACGGTTTGTATTACTCGAAAAGGTATTACAGATATCGAAGTGTATACACCTGATCATATTCAAGAAAAATATGGTCTTACACCAGAACAGATCATTGATATGAAGGGGTTAATGGGCGATTCTTCCGATAACATTCCGGGTGTGCCAGGAGTGGGAGAGAAGACAGCGATTAAGTTATTAAAACAATTTGCATCTGTTGAGCAGTTGCTTGACTCGATTGATGATGTTAGTGGGAAGAAATTAAAAGAAAAGTTAGCGGAGCATAAAGACTTAGCCTTAATGAGTAAGCAGCTAGCAACCATTTTGCGAGAAGTACCGATGGAAGTTTCATTAGATAGCTTACAATATGAAGGGCCAGACAATGATCAAGTGTATGAATTGTTCAAAGACCTTGGTTTTAATTCATTGCTTGATAAATTAGATCGGCCAGCGAATGAAGCGGTGGCTCATGAATCTGTGGATTTTGACAAGGCGACCGAGATAACGGAACAGTTGTTTAGTAGTCAGTCTTCGTTTTATTTGGAAATGATCACGGAGAATTATCATCATGCAGAGATCGCTGGATTCGGTGTAGCAACGGAAGCTGGACTTTCTTACATACCTACTGAAGTTGCATTGGCTTCCCCTGCTTTTAAAGCGTGGGCAGAAAATGAAGAACAGAAAAAATCAGTGTTTGATGCGAAGCGGACGGTAATCGGTTTAAGACGTTATGGGATTGAGCTAAGAGGAATTGATTTCGATTTACTATTAGCTTCCTATTTAATTAACCCATCAGAATCGCCAGAGGATTTTTCAGCAGTGGCGAAATTGCATGGATTCGGAACGATTCAGTCCGATGAAGCAGTGTATGGCAAAGGAGCAAAGCTTAAGCTACCTGAAGAAGCGGTGTACGCTGAACATATTGCTTCCAAAGCGGCAGCGTTAGCACAATTAAAAGAAACTTGTTTGCAAGAGTTGGAAGTCAATCAGCAACTCGAACTATTTTATGAGTTGGAATTGCCTTTAGCTCTGATCTTAGCTGATATGGAATCAGAAGGGGTGCAGGTCGATGTTGATCGTTTGAAACAAATGGGAGAAGATCTGAAAAGTCAGTTGTCTGTCATTGAACAAACGATTTATCAGCTAGCCGGCACAGAGTTTAACATTAATTCACCGAAGCAGCTCGGTGTTGTTTTGTTTGAAAAGTTAGGTTTACCTCCGATTAAGAAAACGAAAACGGGCTATTCTACTTCGGCTGATGTGCTAGAAAAACTAGCTCCATCTCATGAAGTGGTAGAGCATATTCTTCATTATCGTCAGCTCGGGAAACTGCAATCGACGTATATTGAAGGCTTATTGAAAGTAGTAAGTGACTCGAATAAAATTCATACTCGTTTTAATCAAGCGTTGACGCAAACCGGTCGACTCAGTTCAACAGAACCGAATTTGCAAAACATCCCGATTCGATTAGAAGAGGGCAGAAAAATTCGTCAAGCTTTTGTGCCGGCCAACAGCGACTCGGTTATTTTTGCGGCGGATTATTCACAAATTGAACTAAGGGTACTCGCTCATATTGCTAAGGATGAAAAATTAATTGAAGCCTTTCGTCAAGGACTAGATATTCATACAGCGACAGCGATGGATGTGTTTCATGTGGCGAAAGAAGAAGTCGATGGCAATATGCGCCGCCAAGCGAAAGCGGTCAACTTTGGAATTGTATATGGCATTAGTGATTACGGTTTATCACAAAACTTGGGTATTACGAGAAAAGAAGCGGCAGACTTTATTGAACGTTATTTAACGACGTATCCAGGCGTGAAAGAATATATGGATGCCATTATTCGTGAGGCAAAGGAAAAAGGCTATGTGACGACGTTGCTACAAAGACGACGTTATATTCCTGAAATTATAAGCCGAAACTTCAACTTACGCAGCTTTGGAGAACGAACAGCGATGAATACTCCAATCCAAGGAAGCGCGGCAGACATTATTAAAAAAGCGATGATTGATGTAGCAGAGCGATTAGAAAAAGAACAGCTACAGTCGAAATTACTTTTACAAGTACACGATGAATTAATTTTCGAAGTGCCAAAAGAAGAGATCGACATCATGAGTAAACTTGTGCCAGAAGTGATGGAGCAGGCTGTTCTGTTAGAAGTTCCGCTCAAAGTCGACTTTTCTTACGGTGCTACTTGGTATGATGCGAAATAAAGTGAAAGGAGGAAAATGAGTTGCCGGAGCTTCCAGAGGTAGAAACGGTTCGGCGCACGCTCACACAGCTGGTTGTTGGAAAGACGATTCAGGAAGTGGAGGTTCGCTGGGCAAACATCATTAAAAAACCCGAACAGGCGGAGCAATTTGCAGATGCGCTTGTCGGGGAAACGATTCATGACGTATTAAGAAGAGGCAAATTCCTAATTTTTATCCTCGATCATTATTCGCTCGTTTCGCATTTGCGAATGGAAGGGAAATATCGTCTCCATGAAAAAGGTGAGGAGGAAGAGCCGCATACGCACATTTTATTTACATTCACCGATGGAACACAATTGCGTTATCGCGATGTGCGTAAATTTGGCACGATGCACTTATTTGCGAAAGGGGAGGAGCACAGTGCACTCCCACTTTCACAGTTAGGCCCTGAGCCTTTTTCCGAAGAATTTACTTTAGAGTACGTGAAGTCGAAGTTGAATAAAACAGAGCGAATGATCAAGGCGGTGTTGCTTGACCAAAAAGTGTTTGTTGGACTTGGTAATATTTATGTCGATGAAGCGTTATTCCGGGCGGGGATTCATCCAGAACGAACAGCGCGCTCGCTTGTAGAGGAGGAAATCATGATACTTCATCGAGAAATTGTCGCCACACTGAAGGAGGCAGTTGATCAAGGCGGAAGCACGATTCGGTCTTACGTCAACAGCCAAGGACAGATGGGGATGTTTCAGCAAAAGCTGTTTGTGTATGGTAAAAAAGGAGAGCCTTGTCATACGTGTGGAATGGCCATTGAAAAAATGAAAGTAGCCGGTCGAGGCACGCATATTTGTCCAAGCTGTCAGGCCCTCCATTAATGAACCTTCTCGTTGTTCCTTCATATACTATCGTAATTATTCGATAGGGGAGGAACTGCCTGATGAATGCGTACCTTTCATTGTATATGCTTGCTGTCGCCGTTAGTTTAGATAGCTTTAGTGCCGGGCTCGCTTATGGACTGAAGCAGTTGAAGCTTCCGGTGAAGTCTTCAATTGTTTTGTCTCTTTGTTCAGCTGGGTCTTTACTTGTGGCGATGATGACCGGGCATATATTAAGTCGATTCATTTCAGAGCAAACAGCTAGTCAAATTGGCGGATTTATTTTAATTGGCCTTGGTGTTTGGGTACTTTGGCAATTTTTCCGTGCGGATCATAAAAGTGATCAATTAGAAGATCAGCCTCTTGTCTACTTAGAGCTGAAGAGGCTAGGCATTGTGATTCAAATTTTAAAAAGTCCAGCCGCGGCTGACCTCGATAAGTCAGGAACGATTTCGGGAATGGAAGCCGTCCTGCTTGGACTCGCGTTATCGCTGGATTCCTTCGGTGCTGGGATTGGAGCTGCTTTGCTTGGGTTCTCGCCCTTCGTTTTAGCCGCTTCTGTCGCTGGAATGAATTTCTTGTTTGTGACGAGTGGGCTGTGGTGCGGAAGGAAATTTGCTAACGTGCAATGGATACAACGTGTAGCGTTTTTGCCAGGCATTTTATTAATCATATTAGGTACGTTTAAAATGTGAAAGGTGGAAGTAAATGGCTAATATAATTGGGCTAACAGGTGGAATCGCTAGTGGCAAAAGTACAGTGAGCCGAATGTTGAAAGAAAAGGGCTTTACGATCGTGGATGCTGATGTAGCGGCACGTGCTGTAGTTGAGCCTGGTCAGCCAGCGTTAACACAAATTATTGAGACATTTGGAGAAGGTATTTTACAAGAAAATGGCTCGCTTGACCGTTTGAAGCTCGGGGCACGTATTTTTAACAATGAAGCGGAACGGAAGAAGCTGAATAGCATTGTGCATCCAGCTGTCCGTCAATTTATGCTTGCTGAAAAAGAAGCCGCTATCGAAGCGGGGAAGAAAACGATCATTATGGATATTCCTTTATTATTTGAAAGCCAATTAACATGGATGGTTGAAAAAGTGATTGTCGTGTATGTAAATGAAGACACTCAATTACATAGGTTAATGGCTCGTAATGATTTTGATGAAGCAACAGCTAAATCTCGAATCACTTCTCAGCTTAGTCTCGGCGATAAAGCCGCTCAAGCCGATGCGGTCATCAACAATAATGGAACGTTGGAAGAAACGAAAGAGCAGTTGGAACAGATTTTAATCGATTGGCACCTACAGCCGTAAACCGTCCTTTTTATAGGGTGGTTTTTTTAGACTCTGAAAAGATTAAATAGACACTTCAAACTTTTTTACAAATACCGCTTGCCCTGTGATTTCCACTTCGAAGGTACTCTCTTTTTTTATAACAGAAACAAGAACTCTTCCGTCTTTATCTATTTCCTGTCCTTGTTCAATTAACAGCTCGATCTGTTCTTTAGGTTCAATATATTTTGCATAATATGCACCCATCACTCCAGAAGCAGTACCTGTGACAGAGTCTTCTATTGTACCTGAAAACGCGGAAGAAAAATGGCGTCCATGCATCTGGGCTTTTGGATCATAAGTTTCTAAACAAAAAGGATGAATAGACGCTTTAGGCATTTCCTTTAATATGATTGGAAACTGTTGATTATTCGGTTTCATCTTTTGGAAAGCATCTAGTGTTTTGATTGGCACTAATAATGTCCAAATTCCTGTGCTTCCATAAACGATCGGTAATGCCGTGTCGATATCGTTCTTCTCTAACCCGATGGAGGAAGCTAAATCATCAACAGATCCTTGAAATTCTCGAAATTCAGCTGGTGCCTGCTTCATTGTGATGTATACCTCATCTGTTGTACGAGCATCTATTTTAAGAGGAAGAATGCCAGCCTTCGTTTCGATCACGATGTTCGTCTTTCCTTGTAATAATCCGTTAGTGATCATAGAAAAAATGGTGGCGATCGTTCCATGGCCGCATAAATCCATTTCATGACCAGGTGTGAAGTAGCGAATTCTGACATCCGCTTTGTCTGATGATAATGTAAAAGCAGTCTCGTTAAAGCCTAATTTTAAGGCGATTTCTTGCATTTCCTCTTCCGTTAGCTGATCTGCGCCTAGCACCACACCTGCTGGGTTTCCTTTATTAGGTTCCTTGCTAAATGCATCAAACTGAAAAGCCATTACTGTTTTCAAAATGACAACCTCCCATATGATAGACTGTTTTAAATCGTATCACATAAAAAGGGAAAAAGTTCTGAAAAAAGTAAAAGAAAAATACTCGATTCATTCATGGAAATAGCAATAATACCGATAGTTTTTTCTGAATAGTTAAATTTATTATTTCGGCGATTTAAAGGTTCCATTAAAAATTAATTATGTTATACTAATTACAGCAAAAAAACAATTAAGTATATAACATTTATGGATATAGGAGGAGCCGGTATATGAAGGCGAAAGTAGCAATCAACGGATTTGGCCGTATCGGAAGAATGGTATTTCGTAAAGCGATTTTAGAGGAAGGTTTGGATATTGTAGCTGTGAATGCAAGCTATCCTCCAGAGACTCTTGCTCATTTAATTAAATATGATACAAACCATGGTAAGTTTGAAGGCGAAGTAACAACTGAAGAGAATGCATTAGTTGTCAACGGTAAGCGTATTCAATTATTAAGCAGCCGTGACCCACTAGAGCTTCCTTGGAAAGATCTTGGCATCGACATCGTAATTGAAGCAACAGGTAAATTCAATGCTCGCGATAAAGCGGCACTTCACCTTCAAGCAGGAGCGAAGAAAGTCATTTTGACAGCACCTGGTAAAAATGAAGATGTGACAATCGTTATGGGTGTAAATGATGAAGCGTTAAACATTGTGGAACATGATGTCATTTCTAATGCTTCTTGTACAACAAACTGCCTAGCTCCAGTAGCGAAAGTATTAAATGAGAAATTTGGCATTGAGAATGGTTTAATGACAACTGTTCATGCTTATACAAATGACCAAAAGAATATCGACAATCCACATAAAGATTTACGCCGTGCTCGGGCATGTGCGCAATCGATCATTCCGACTTCAACTGGAGCGGCGAAAGCATTGTCACTTGTTCTTCCAGAATTAAAAGGTAAACTTCACGGTATGGCGTTACGTGTGCCAACTTCTAACGTTTCTCTTGTTGACCTTGTTGTTGACTTAAAGCGTGAAGTAACGGTAGAAGAAGTAAACGAAGCATTTATCGAAGCAGCTCAAGGTGAACTTAAAGGAATCCTTGATTTCACAACAGAACCGTTAGTATCTATCGACTTCAATACAAATCCGCATTCTTCTATTATAGATGGACTTTCTACGATCGTAATGGAAGGAACAAAAGTGAAGGTTCTTTCTTGGTACGACAACGAGTGGGGCTATTCTTGCCGCGTTGTTGACTTAGTGAACTATGTAGCGGAAGAGATGAAAAAAAAAGCTGAAGTAACGGCTTAATTCCATCAAAATTCAAGTCGGCTTGAGATATTTACTCAAGCCGACTTTGTCGTGCTTAAAAATGATAAATCCTCAGCTAGAGGCTATACTATAAAAGCGGGCGTTCGAATCTTTCGTCTGTATCCCCCTTGCATAATAATAAAAAAACTTTCAAAATGGCTGTTGCAAATTTGAACAGATCAAAGTATACTAATTTTCGTGAAACAAAATAGCTACTTAAAGGGTTAGGACCTCTTCGGACTAACTTTCCCCCGTGGTAGTTATCACTTTTACAAAAGCCTATGGTGAAAAAAATCATTGTAAAAGGGGGAAACGATCATGGAAACAATGGGTCGTCATGTAATTTCAGAACTATGGGGATGTAACTTAGAAAAATTAAATGATATGGAGAAAATCGAGCAAATTTTTGTGGATGCTGCATTAAAATCAGGTGCAGAAATTCGCGAGGTAGCTTTTCATAAATTTGCCCCACAAGGAGTTAGTGGAGTAGTCATTATTTCCGAATCTCATTTAACGATTCACAGCTTCCCTGAGCATGGATACGCAAGCATTGACGTATATACATGCGGAGATTTAGATCCGAATATCGCTGCTAATTACATTGCGGAGGCTTTAGAGGCAGAAACGCGCGAAACGATTGAATTGCCTCGTGGAATGGGCCCTGTACAAGCGAAAGAAAAAGCAACTATAAGCTAACAAAAACAAGGTGTATGCGACATAAGCATACACCTTTTCCTATTGAAATACCCCTTCTTTTCTTGTGCATTCTGTTTCTTTTTTATATGATAGGATAAATATAAGATAAAATAAATCGGAGTTGATACGATGAGATGTCCGGCTTGCCAGTACAATGGCACACGTGTAATTGATTCTAGACCGATAGATGATAGTCGGTCGATTCGGCGGCGGCGGGAATGTGAATCTTGTGCGTACCGATTCACAACGTTTGAAAAGGTAGAGGATTTACCGCTGATTGTCGTGAAGAAGGAAGGTATGCGAGAAGAATTTAACCGGGATAAAATGCTACGTGGATTAGTGAAAGCATGTGAAAAACGCCCGGTACCTCTTGAGCAGTTAGAAAAGATCTCTCTTGATGTAGAGAAGGAAATTCGTAGCCAAGGGTATTCAGAGATCAATTCAGATAAAATTGGCGAGATGGTGATGGACCGTTTAGCGGAAGTAGATGAAGTCGCTTACGTTCGTTTTGCTTCTGTATATCGTCAATTTAAAGATATTAACGTCTTTTTGGATGAATTGAAAGAATTAATTAAAAAAGTGAAATAACAGGCTGGAGGCAGACAGTGCTCTAGCTTTTTTCATCGAAAGGTTAGATAAACGATGACCCCACACTGGAATGAAATTCAACCCGTCGATGAGTATAAATCCTGTTTAAACGGGATACTTCATGAAACGGATCGTAAAATATTAACATTTCTGTACCAACCATTAATCGGTGCGAAATGTTTTAGTTTGTATATGACATTATGGGCGGAAGTAGAAGAAAATCGCCTCGTTGCACGCGTGTCCAATCATTATTATTTAATGAATTTTATGGATATGAGTTTGCAAGAAATATATCAAGAACGTCTCAAGCTAGAAGCGCTAGGTTTATTAAAAACATACGCCAAAAAAAGAGGCGACATACGTGAATTTATTTATGAGTTGCAGCCGCCGCTAACAGCGGAGCAGTTTTTCCATGATGGCATGCTGAATATATTTCTTTACCGGAAAATTGGACGTTCGCATTTTCAACGGTTAAAAGAGTTCTTTGTCGATCAGTTCATCCCAAAAACAGAGTACCATGACGTCACGAGAGACTTTCAAGAAGTGTTTTCTGCGGGCCAAGCAATGATAAATGAAGAGGCGATTGAGGCTAGTCAAGTTTCCGAAAGCCAACAATTCATTTCTAAGGCAGAAAGTAAAGGGATTCCGCTTTCCGAGGATACCTTTGATTTCAGTCTTCTTGAAAGTGCCTTAAAAGGGGCGATGCTATCGAAAGTCATATTGACACCCTCTGTAAAGGAAACGATTGCGAAATTAGCTGTTCTTTATGGCATTGAACCACTTGAGATGAAAAATTTACTTTTATCCTCGATGGATGAAAAGGATGAGATTGCTCTAGAAGTGCTGCGGAAATCAGCGCGCGATTGGTATCAGCTAGAGAAAAATAGTGAACTTCCTGAACTGATTCACCTCGTCCAACCAGTTCCATTACGAACAGTAGAGCATGAGCCAACGACACAAGAAGAACAATTGATGCATTATTTAGAAACAACATCTCCGAGACAAATACTTATTGATATTTCGGGGAGTTTGCCATCGAAATCGGATTTAAAGGTTATTGAAGGGGTGATGTTCCAACATAAGCTACCCGCAGGTGTCGTCAATGTCCTCATTCAATATGTACTTTTGAAAACCGATATGAAAATGACGAAAAGTTATGTGGAGAAAATCGCCTCTCATTGGGCGCGGAAAAAAGTAAAAACGGTGAAAGACGCGATGGAGTTGGCGAAAAGTGAACACCGTCAGTATTTAGACTGGGCGCAAAATAAAAAACAACCGAGCAAAAAAGCGGCCATTCGTACGGAAAAGCTACCTGAATGGTTTCATGAAACGGAAGAAACGGAGAAGCCAGCGGAGAAAGAGTCAGCTGCTATTGCAGCGAAAAGGCGTGAATTAGAAGAAAGGATCAAAAATAATCGATTAAAAAGGCAGGTGAAACAAGATGAAGAAAATAGATGAAACGATGAAACGATTGACGAGTTCTCCTGATTTTCAAACACGTTATGAAAACATGCGAAAAGAAATTTTAAGTGATCCATCGATTCAACAATTTATTAAGGAGAATGAACAAGAGATCTCATCAAATGTGATCAATAAAAACTTAATGAAATTGTATGAATATAAATCGCAAAGTTTTTCCTGTGATAAATGCCCAAACCTTGATGGCTGTATCAATGTCGTGAAAGGTTTTGAACCGAAGCTCGTGTGGCGCAGGGGAGCTATTGATATTGATTACCATCGCTGTCGGAGTAAAATTCGTGACGATGAAAAACGCAAAAATGAGAAATTAATCGATAGCATCTACGTGCCCAAAGATATTTTACATGCGACGTTTACGAATTTAGATCTTCAAGATCCAGATCGGTGGCAGGCGATTGAAACGGCGCAAAAATTTACAGAAGCGTATAAGAAAGATCAGCATACGAAAGGTCTTTATATTCACGGTTCGTTTGGCGTTGGTAAGTCATACTTACTCGGGGCAATTGCCAATGACTTGGCGGAAATAAATGTTTCCTCGCTTATCGTCTATTTCCCGGAATTTATTCGGGAAATGAAGCAGTCTTTTAACGACCAATCGATGAATAGTAAGTTAGAGGTCGTGAAAAAAGCAGCAGTGCTAATGCTTGACGATATCGGAGCGGAATCTATGTCTAGCTGGATGCGTGACGATATTCTTGGGACGATTTTGCAATTTCGGATGCTAGAAGGGTTACCGACTTTCTTTACATCTAACTTCAGCTATTCTGAATTAGAACACCATTTAACGTACTCGCAACGTGGAGAGAAGGAAGAGCTGAAAGCGAAGCGAGTGATGGAACGGATTCGATATTTAACGGTACCGGTGGAAATGAAAGGTCAGAATCGTCGGAAATAATGAACAAGCCCTATTGATTTTCATGTAAGGAAGTTCTATAATAACGTACATACATGATAAATATTGACAGGTTATGACGAGGACACGAGTCTTTTTTTACGGTTTTCAGAGAGGGAGAGCTAGGCTGAAACTTTCCTAACACGAAAAAAACACTTACCACCTCTGAACCACGGCCGTGAACGCAAGCCTTGCTAGTAATGGACCGCCGGCAGCAGCCGTTATCTGAACTGGAGATTTCAACATTTTTTGTTGGAAAAGTAGGGTGGAATCGCGATTAAAACCTCGTCCCTTCATTAAATTGAAGGGATGGGGTTTTTTTATTTTTTATGAAATTTTTATGAAAAAAGAAGGAGTTGGAAGTAATGTCTGACATGATGAAAATTACATTCCCTGATGGGTCCATCAAGGAGTTTTCTAAAGGAACAACGACAGAAGAAATCGCCCAATCGATTAGCCCCGGGCTAAGAAAGAAAGCATTAGCTGGTAAAGTGAATGGTCAATTATTCGATTTACGCACACCGATTGACGAAGACGGAAGTTTAGAAATCGTGACACCGGATCATGAAGATGCGTTAGAAATTATGCGTCACAGCACAGCGCATTTAATGGCTCAAGCGGTTAAACGTATCTATGGCGCAGAAAATGTGAAATTGGGTGTTGGTCCAGTTATCGAAGGTGGATTTTATTACGATATCGATTTAGATGAATCGATATCAGCAGAAGACTTACCGAAGATTGAAAAAGAAATGAAAAAAATCATCGGTGAAAACATTGAAGTTGTTCGTAAAGAAGTGAGTCGTAATGAAGCGCTGAAGTTTTACCAAGAGATTGGTGATGAATATAAAATTGAACTAATTGGTGCGATTCCTGAAGAGGAAACAGTGACAATGTATGAGCAAGGTGACTTTGTCGATCTTTGCCGTGGCGTTCATGTTCCGTCTACTAACAAAATCAAAGAATTTAAGCTATTAAGCATTGCAGGTGCCTACTGGCGTGGAGATAGCGATAATAAAATGCTACAACGTATTTATGGTACAGCGTTCTTCACAAAAGAAGACTTAAAAAACCATTTACAAATGCTTGAAGAAGCGAAAGAGCGTGACCACCGTAAAATCGGTAAAGAGTTAAACTTATTTATGACTTCACAAAAAATTGGGCAAGGGTTACCGATGTGGCTTCCTAAAGGTGCGACTATTCGTCGAATTATTGAGCGCTACATCGTTGATAAAGAAGAAAATCTTGGCTACAATCACGTGTATACACCAGTAATGGGAAGTATCGAATTGTATAAAACAAGTGGTCACCTCGACCATTACCAAGACAGTATGTTCCCAGTGATGGAAATGGACAATGAGCAACTATTCCTTCGTCCGATGAACTGTCCACATCATATGATGATTTATAAAAATGGCATTCATTCGTATCGTCAATTGCCGATCCGCATCGCTGAATTAGGTACGATGCATCGCTATGAAATGTCAGGTGCGCTTTCAGGGTTGCAGCGTGTTCGAGGAATGACATTGAATGATGCACATATTTTTGTTCGTCCAGATCAAATTAAAGAAGAACTTAAGCGCGTCGTTCAATTAATTCTTGAAGTATACAAGGACTTTGATTTGAATGATTACTCTTTCCGTTTATCTTACCGCGATCCGGCTGATACAGAGAAATATTATAACGATGATGAAATGTGGGAAAAAGCACAAGGTATGCTGAAAGAAGCGATGGATGAACTTGGCCTTGATTATTACGAAGCAGAAGGCGAAGCCGCATTCTACGGCCCGAAACTAGACGTGATGGTGAAAACAGCGTTAGGGAAAGAGGAAACTTTATCAACAGCGCAATTGGATTTCTTATTGCCACAACGTTTTGATTTAACGTACATCGGTGAAGATGGTAAGCAACACCGTCCAATCGTTATTCACCGTGGAGTCGTATCGACAATGGAACGTTTCGTAGCCTTCCTAATTGAAGAATACAAGGGTGCATTCCCAACATGGTTGGCTCCTGTACAAGTTCAAGTCATTCCAGTATCTGCTGACGTTCATTTTGATTACGCGAAGGAAGTACAAGAAAGTTTACGTGCAGCTGGCATTCGCGCAGAACTTGATGATCGCGAAGAAAAAATCGGCTACAAAATCCGTGAAGCACAAATTCAAAAAACACCGTACATGCTTGTTGTTGGTGATAAAGAAATCGAAACAAAATCAGTTAACGTTCGTAAATATGGTGAACAAAAATCAGAAACAATCGTTTTCGATAACTTCTTGGAAATGATTAAGAAAGAAGCGAAAAAAGGGTAATTTAAAAAAAGTCCTTGATCTTTTGTTCAAGCTTTGTTAATATAATTTTTGTTGATGACAATGAATTGACGAACATGATTCGTTGTGATATAGTTACTAAGGTGAACAGAATACACAAGCAGAAGCACCCGCTTCTCACCTGATTGACGCGCCAAGCAGTTGGCAGGTTTGAATGTAATGATTAATGGCCATTATACGGCTATTTCAATGCGGGTATGCTCATATACCCGCATTTTTTATTGCCTTTAAACAGTTGACGTTCATGTGTATTCGTGAATATACGTGTATTCTAATAAACCTTGGAGGTGGCTAATTATTAGCAAAGATATGTTTGTAAACGAGGGGATTCGTTCCCGTGAAGTTCGTCTCATTGACCAAAATGGAGAGCAGTTAGGAATTAAATCAAAATTCGATGCGCTCGAAATTGCTTCACGCGCTAATCTTGATCTTGTGCTGGTTGCTCCAAATGCTAAACCGCCGGTCGCCCGTATTATGGACCACGGCAAGTTTAAATTTGAACAGCAGAAGAAAGAGAAAGAAGCTCGGAAAAATCAAAAGATCATTAATCTTAAAGAAGTTCGTCTTAGCCCGACGATTGAAGAGCATGATTTTAATACGAAACTTCGCAATGCGATTAAATTCCTTGAAAAAGGCGATAAAGTGAAAGCTTCAATCCGCTTCAAGGGACGTGCGATTACTCATAAAGAAATTGGACAACGTGTTCTTGACCGTTTTTCAAAAGCTTGTGAGGAAGTGTCTACTGTTGAAACCAAACCAAAAATGGATGGACGCAGTATGTTCTTAATCTTAGCACCTAAAAACGAAAAGCAATAAGTTTGAGGAGGAATAACAAATGCCAAAAATGAAAACCCACCGCGGCTCAGCTAAGCGTTTCAAAAAAACAGGTTCTGGTAAATTAAAACGTTCTCATGGCTACACTAGTCACTTATTTGCCAACAAATCTACAAAACAAAAACGTAAGCTTCGCAAAGGAACACTTGTATCTAAAGGCGATTTCAAACGCATTCGTCATATGTTAGACAATCTTAAGTAAGACTAGGAACCATTATAGGAGGGAAATATTATGCCACGCGTAAAAGGCGGAACAGTAACTCGCAGACGTCGTAAAAAAGTTCTTAAATTAGCAAAAGGTTTTTACGGTGCTAAACACCGTTTATATAAAGTTGCAAACCAACAAGTAATGAAATCTTTACAATATGCTTACCGTGATCGTCGCCAGAAAAAACGTGACTTCCGTAAGCTTTGGATCACTCGTATCAATGCAGCAGCTCGCATGAACGGTCTTTCTTACAGCCGTTTAATGCACGGTTTAAAGCTTGCTGAAATCGAAGTGAACCGCAAAATGCTTGCTGACTTAGCAATTAGCGATGAAAAAGCATTTGCTCAATTAGCAGACGCTGCAAAAGCTCAATTAAACAAATAATTTTTGTTCAAAATCAGACCGCTTCGGCGCGTCTGATTTTTTATTTTGGGTGGAAAGAGTGAAGGTTCACTAAAAGCTCCACGATTTCTGAAAAGCGAAATGTTTGATAAAATAAATGATGGGAGGAGATACAATTTGTTCATTTATTTTGTTCTCATCAATGTCATCAGTTATGCGGTCATGGCAAATGATAAGAGGAAGGCGAAGCGCGGAGCTTGGCGGACGAGTGAGTTCACGCTATGGTTATTAGCATTCACTGGTGGCGCGGTTGGCAGTTGGGTAGCGATGCAGACATACCGGCATAAAACGAAGCATACCTCCTTTAAATATGGGATGCCGATATTAGCGGTGATCGATCTTGGATTGTTTGCGTATTTTTCATAAAGAATAAGGAGAATTGTCACAATGAACTATAACTTAAAGATAAAACTACTACATAATGAGGCTCTTTTACCATTTCAAGCGAATGTAGGAGATGCAGGGTTAGATTTGTTTTCCGCAGAGGAAAAGGTCATTAAGTCAGGAGAAGCGGAATTAATTAGTACGGGGATTAGCATCGAGCTGCCAGAAGGAACAGAGGCGCAAGTGAGACCGAGAAGCGGCTTAGCATTAAAGCATGCGGTGACGGTATTAAATAGCCCGGGCACGATCGATGAAGGCTATAGAGGAGAAATTAAAGTCATTCTCATTAACCATGGAAAGGCAGATTTTAAAGTAGAGAAGCACATGAGAATTGCGCAAATGGTGATCGCGCCTGTCGCAACGGTAACGATCACTCAAGTGGAAGAGTTGTCCACTTCTGAGAGAGGAGAACGAGGGTTTGGATCTTCAGGGGTAAAATAAAATAATAGCACTACTAACCGCAAATTTTGAATATTTGAGCAAAAATGCGTATACTTAAATAGATACACATTTTTTGATAAAGGAGGCTTTTCCATGCCAAAAATGGATGAAACATTAACGATGCTGAAAGAACTGACAGATGCGAAAGGGATTCCGGGTAATGAGCGTGAAGTTCGTGCTGTCATGAAAAAATACATAGAGCCGCTTTCCGATGAAGTCACAACAGACAACTTAGGAAGCTTAATTGCTAAAAAAGCAGGCGATGAAAACGGACCCAAAATCATGGTAGCGGGTCACTTAGATGAAGTTGGCTTCATGATTACTCAAATCGATGATAAAGGTTTCCTTCGTTTCCAAACAGTCGGCGGCTGGTGGGGCCAAGTAATGCTTGCTCAACGCGTGACAATTGTCACGAGAAAAGGCGATGTAACTGGAATTATTGGTTCAAAGCCACCACATATTTTACCGCCAGAAGCTCGTAAAAAACCGGTAGAAATTAAAGATATGTTTATTGATATCGGTGCTTCAAGTAAAGAAGAAGCGATGGAATGGGGCATTCGCCCGGGCGACATGGTCGTACCTTACTTCGAATTCACCGTGATGAACAATGAAAAAATGTTGTTAGCGAAAGCATGGGATAACCGCATTGGCTGTGCGATTGCGATCGACGTTATGAAGTATGTGAAGGACAAACAGCATAAAAATGTTGTATATGGTGTAGGAACGGTGCAGGAAGAAGTTGGTTTGCGTGGAGCGAAAACAGCGGCTCAAACGATTAAGCCAGATATCGCTTTCGGTGTAGATGTAGGTATTGCTGGGGACACACCTGGCATCTCTGAAAAAGAAGCGATGAGCAAAATGGGCAAAGGTCCACAAATTATTCTTTATGATGCATCGATGGTGTCTCATAAAGGATTACGTGATTTTGTCACAGATGTGGCAGATGAGCTAGAAATTCCGTATCAATTCGATGCGATGGCTGGCGGCGGTACAGATTCAGGAGCGATCCACGTGACAGCAGGTGGAGTTCCAAGCTTATCTGTTACAATTGCGACACGCTACATCCACTCGCACGCAGCGATGCTTCATCGTGACGACTACGAAAATGCCGTCAAGCTTCTAGGAGAAGTGATCCTTCGCCTAGACCGCGACACTGTGAACAAAATTACGTTTGACTAAGAAAAGCGGTTGAAATTTATTTTAAAAAGTGTGATGAGCGAATGAATTGTTCATCACGCTTTTTTTAAATAGCGATTATGTTAATTAGGGGAGATGTGTGATGGAAAATTCGATTATTAAAGAATTGGTAACGGAAGAGGAAGTAATGAGTGCTTATCCCGTAATGAATCAGCTACGAACGCATTTAGAAGAACAGACGTATCTCGACTTAGTACTAGAAGCAAAAGAAAAAGAGCAATACAAACTGTGTGCTTTATTTCATGATGAAGAAATAGTCGCAGTTATTGGTTTTCAGCCGATGACGACGTTGTATTATGGCCGTTTTGTCTGGGTGTGTGATTTAGTAACAGCTGTTGACAAGCGTTCGAAAGGCTATGGGGAGAAGCTACTTACATATGTTCATGAGTGGGCAAAAACTCATCGTTATGAAAGTGTTGCGTTGTCATCAGGAGTGCAACGGATCGACGCTCACCGATTTTACGAACAAAAAATGAACTATGATAAAGTGAGTTTTATGTTTAAGCATACTTTGTTATAAGGAGGAACTATGAAGTTAGAGAATCAACCAATATTAAATATTCCTAAAACAACTTTTGAAAAGCTCTCTACTACCTTGTCTTTGCTACTGCTTATGGTGAATGTGATCTATCTATTGATTCAATGGAGCGAGTTGCCGAATCAAGTACCCATTCATTTTGGGATTACTGGAGAAGCAGATGGCTGGGGAAGCAAAGGAATGATTTGGTTTTTGCCAATTATGGGTTGTCTTTTATGGCTAGGTCTTACTTTGTTAGAAAGAGTGCCGCATTTACATAATTATAGTGGTTTAACGGAAGAAAATGTCGAATCCCAATATCGCAACTCGCGAATGATGCTTAATGTGATTAAAACGGAAATTATTATTTTTTTAGTATTAGCAAGTTACCAAAGTGTGCAAGTCGCACATGAAAATAGCTTCGGTCTTGGTATATGGGAGCTTCCGATCTTTTTAGGTGTGATATTCAGTACGATGGGATTTTTTATGTATCGGTCTTTCAAGTTAAAGCGAACGAGCGACTCTTTATGATGAAGAGTCGTTTTTTTATTAGGCGATTACCTATTTTTTAGAAAGGCCATCGCCCTCTTTCGATCCAATGCATAGCATGTTAGTGGAAAGGCTAGTTTGTTAATTAAGATGGAAAGGGAGAATGTTTGTCATGAATGATGGCTTGTTAGCTATGCCTCATGAAGTACAACAAGATGAAAGAATTATTGGAAGACCGGGATTTGGTTTCGGTAGACCAGGATTTGGCTTTGGAAGACCGGGATTTGGTTTCGGTGGACCAGGATTTGGCTTTGGAAGACCGGGATTCGGTTTCGGTAGACCAGGATTTGGTTTTGGAGGACCGTTTGGGTTCGGTCGTCCATTTTGGGGAGGGCCCTTCTTAGGTGGCTTTACCGGTGGCTTGTTAGCTAGTTCATTATATGCCCCTTATTATGGATATCCCTACTATGGATCTCCTTATTACGGATACCCGTATGGAGGATTTTATTAAGTAGAGTAAAACATGTAAAGGAGAGAAAATAATTATGTGGAATCATCATTTCGGTGAACAAGAGTTTTTGGATTTTGTAGATGAAAGACAACAACCTTACTATCATCAGCCGTATCACCATCATCACCCATACTATTACCCACAGCACTACCATCATCAGCCATATCATCACCCGCACCATCATCATTATCCATACCAGCCATACCCTTATTATCCAGGCCATGGACAGGGGCAGGGTGGTTGGTGAAATAGTACAGAACTGGCTACTAGATGAGTGTCTAGTAGTCAGTTTTTTAGTGCGCCTGGCATGGGTGTAATCTTTAGGGTGAAAGTCCCGAACCTCGAAGGCAGTAGTAGGGGTTAGCTGATGACAAGGGTGTCCGTGGTGACGCGGAATCTGAAGGAAGTCGGAGGCAAATCTC
>NKXN01000021.1 GCA_002261155.1 Bacillaceae bacterium SAS-127
CGACGACATCGAGATTACCGTCATTAGCGTCCAAGGAGACAAAGTCAAACTTGGTATCGACGCACCGAAGCGTGTTGACATTCACCGGAAAGAAGTGTACTTAGCGATTCAAGAGGAAAATGCGTCGGCTTCCGCTGGAGTGAAAGATTTATTTAGTTTGCTACCGAAAAAATAAAGTGAAACTTCAATCAGTGGGGGTTTTCTTCATCCCCCACTGATAAAAAGAAGAACAAAAGCTAACGTCGCAACGTCCTGTTGCAACGCCTTTGTAACCTGCATCGTGCAGGCCCGAACCAATCGGGCTTTTACGGGCTGTGGATCTCCCACCTACACGCCTGCGCTTTTTCTTCCTTATTGAGATCGGAGTCTTACAGCCCGTTAATGCGGGATAAATGATGAAGAAAATCAAGAACTTCCATTGTGAGGTTCTTTTTCTCATTTCTTCACGCTTTCGCCACAAAACAAAAAAAGATAAAAAAATTTCTTCTAAACTATTAAATAAATTCCTCATCCTCCGATATTAACAATGTAACGGAAAGGACAGGGCGGCCGACCTGGACAATCCGTAAAAAATCACAGTTCACATGGACGTGAACTACATACTCAAGGAGGAATTTTCATTATGAGAATCAATCATAATATCGCGGCTCTTAACACATACCGCCAATTAAACACTGCAAATGGTGCACAAGGTAAATCAATGGAGAAATTATCTTCAGGTCTTCGTATCAACCGTGCAGGAGATGACGCTGCTGGTCTAGCAATCTCTGAAAAAATGCGTGGACAAATCCGCGGTTTAGACATGGCTTCTAAAAACGCGCAAGACGGTATCTCTTTAATCCAAACAGCTGAAGGTGCATTAAACGAAACTCACTCTATCCTTCAACGTATGCGTGAACTAGCGGTACAATCTGCGAATGATACAAATACTACTAGTGACCGTAAAGAGCTTCAAAAAGAGGTTACAGAATTAATTACAGAAATTGGTCGTATTTCTACTGATACTGAGTTTAATACACAAACATTATTAAGTGGTGGATTCTCAGATAAAACATTCCATATCGGAGCCAATGAAAGCCAATCTATTAAGCTAACTATTGCTGACATGTCAGCTAAAGGTTTAGGTGTTAGTGGATTAAGCATCTCTGGCCAAAGTTCGGCAGATGGAGCAATTACAACAATTCAAACTGCAATTGATAAAGTATCAGCTGAGCGTTCTAAACTTGGTGCGAACCAAAACCGTTTAGAGCATACTATTAACAACTTAGGTACATCTTCTGAAAACTTAACTGCTGCGGAATCTCGTATCCGTGACGTAGATATGGCGAAAGAAATGATGAACCAAACTAAGAACTCTATCCTTGCGCAAGCATCTCAAGCAATGCTAGCTCAAGCCAATCAGCAACCTCAAGGAGTTCTTCAACTTCTTCGTTAATTTTATTAGAAATCCGGTTTTCCATCTTTGGAAAACCGGATTTTTTAAAATTTAATTATTTTTCACACTTAAGTCTTATGTTATTTATTATTGAGATTTTCTTCTATAAAACATAACCAAGTAATCTGGCTGAAACTCCAGCTAGTAATCCATTTGATTTTATAAAGATAATCTCTATTTTTAGTGTCTATGATAGTTTGGTAGCTTTTTAGTTTGTTTTTAGCTTGCAGTATGGAATGAGATTGTTGATAACAATCGATAAAGGATTTTCTGTGTGTTATGTGTTCAAATATGGTATCAGTGTGTGCTAAAGCTTCTTAGTTTAAATGGCGTTGTATAAAATCGCAAGGTAGACGTTTCTTTCGGTTGTTATACCATAAGCATTCAAGCTTTGTAATCAATTCATCGGTTTTAGATTGAACGACATAGCAGTCAGTAAAGCCTGTTATTACTCGGGAGTCTATTGCTCGTTTATATGTCAGTGGATTTAAAGGTAAGAAATCTTTTAATTGTTTATAACAGTATTCACTCCATTACAAATCCTCTGTTCGATGCATAAATTGAAATCTAGGTTTTCTTCCAGTTTGTTTTGTTATACATCTATCTCCTAAAAGTTTTCCTGTGATTCTTGATAGATAATGTTTATTATGATTACTCATATTCACTTAATCACTTCTTTTGAAGGAACGTTCATTCTTATTGCTAACGACGATTATCATCAATGCAAAAAATACATAAATTTTATGAATCTACAATTAGGAGAGACCTCTAATTCCTTACCTATTGCAGAGTTTATAATGACTACCGCCCTAGTTAGGCAGACGATTATCTGTATTTTAAATAATAATGTTGCAAACTAATATGGTCCCAGTTATGGATATATGCTCCTCCTTCCGTACAATTATATAGTTGTAATTTAGGATGTTCCTTAGCAAATGTTTCAAACCATTTTCGGTACAGATTTAAACTTTTTCCTGTATATACTTCTCCTGTTTGATGGTAATTCAACACTCTTTGGGCTACATCGGTTTGTTTTATTTCTTTTTGAGCATGTGTTTTATTTGCGTGGCTTTTTCCATCTGTAAAGGCTAAGTCTTGGCCAACTAAAGCGATGTTCTCTCCGCCTAATTGAACCATTAAATCGAGCAAAGCAGTCGCCACCGATCCTCCTGTTTGAATCGTAGGTTCTTCTTTCAAGGAAGCCATTTTCTCTGCCTCTTCAAACCCTGCTTGCCATAAGATTCGTCGAGGTCCTTCATGTAATGTGACCGTACGGTGATAAGCGGTGCTTAAATAAAAAAATGTCGTTTCAGGCAAAGAAACGTTAGTGAGTTGTTTGTCATTCCCTTTATTAGGATCAATAATGGCAAAAAAATCGGGAATAATATCGTGTTGAAGCAGTGGTTTAACAGCTGTACCTACTGTACCGATGATAAAAGTATTTTCTTCTCTAATCGTCTTGAGTAAAGGTAATTGCTTATCAAGTGAAGGACCTGCTGATACTAAAATCATAGGTTTACCTTTATATATATTAGTAAGTTCATTAATCCCTTTATCATTCAACAATATATTTTTATTGAAGTTTGAATGCATATTTTCAAGTTGATTTTGCATTGAACCATTTTGAAGTTTTATATTATCTAGTACGGCTTTGATGTTTTCAAATTCACTTGGGAAAATATCTAATCCGTTTTTATGAATTAATAAGTTTGTAGAACTAATGGAAGTGAATATATTTTTCCTTTCAGCTGATGTAAGTTGACTAAATTGCTTTACAGAAACATTTTGAAGACTGGCTATTGATTGATAAAAAGGACTATTCTTAAACCAGTTAAAAAATATATCATTAAATTCAATAATAGTGATAGGAGTATTAGGTAATAATTTAACAAGTGCTTGAATATGATACCCGGCGCATAGCCCGATCACGATAATATTCCGATCTTTTTTCAATTTTGCTATTGAATTCTCACACCAAATCTTCGCTTCATGCAAAGGGTCATATTTACTATGAAATGTAATGTTTTTACCGTTATATTCAATTTTTATAGTCGGTACGGTTCTAGTTTCTACGATGGTAATCTTCATGTTTACCTCTCCTTTTTTCCTAATTATAATGGAAAAGTAGTGAAGAAGAAATGAAGTTTCACTAGCCGTGACATTTAAAAAAGTAGATTTCTGTCGATATAATAGGAAGAAAGTTTTTAATCAGAACAAATTTATTGGGGGAACAATGATGAAACTCCTTTTTAACGAACAAATGATTGAGTGCGAACAGCCGGCTTCTGCAGAAAAGGTCATTGAACAAATTAATAAACTATTACAGGATCAATATTACTTCAACCATTTCATTGCAGATGGCGAAGAAGTGCTAGAGGAGCCAGAAACTTTTCTAGTGAACAACTTAGAGAGGATAGATGAACTAACAGTTGTAGCTATACCGGCACAACAATTCATTAATGACTTGTTGCTGTCGGCAGAAGAATATACAGAACGTGCTGTGTCTCATATTACAGCTGTAGCCGATGAATTTTATAATCATCCATCAGGGGCAAGTTGGTCTGAATTGAGCAATCTATTTGAAGGAATGCAATGGTTAGCAATGGCAACTGATACAGTGGCGCAATCTGTTGCCTGTCCATCTGATTGGGAGGAAATCCTTGCAATGACAACTAATTTACAGGCGGAACTAGGTAACCTTGAAGAAGCGTTAGAAAACACGGATACCGTCCTTATTGCGGATATGTTGCAATATGAAGTGTTGCCGGCTTTTGAAGTGATTGCTGCAAAGGTGAAACAAATCATTGATACAGAAGGAATGCGCCATGATCTTAATTGATAACAGAAACTATTTACGACTGAACAATCGGCCTTTGCTAGAGAGGTTAGCTGAACAAGAGGAACATGTGGAGACGGTTATCATTGAACCTTCAAAAAGAGGATTACCGACGTTAAAACTAACGGTCGATGAGAAAACTCAATATGTTTATAGTAAGTATGATCCCGCGAAAGAAGTGGAAAGATTACATAAACAAAAGGAAATGCCAGAAAATACGAAGCATGTGTTATTTTTTGGTGCAGGGCTCGGATATCAGATTCAAGTGTTATTAAATGAATACCCAGACATGGATTATTCGATTTATGAACCTAATGTTGAAGTGCTTGTCCAATTGCTATCTCATCAAAATTTAAACGATTTATGTAGTGATCAGTTACAAAAACTATTTACGACAACAAAACAGGAGCAGTTACGCTCTGAAATACAGCAGCTTTATCAATTAGCAGGAAGTAATATATACGTTTATACACTTCCTGTATATGAAAAGCTATATGCTGAGGAATTGAAAACAGTGATGGAAACGATAAAAGAATTATTGAAAAATAAAAGTATTAATCTAGTAACTACTGCTTCTTATCAAATACGGTGGACTTTAAATTCAATAAAAAACTTTCCTTTTGTTTTCGACACACCTAATATCTTACACAATATGGATAAAGGTGTATTTGCTGATAGACCGGCAATTATTGTTGCAGCCGGTCCTTCACTATCTGAGGAATTTGAAAACCTAAAATACATTAAAGAGAATGGGCTGGCTTATATTTTCTCCGTTGGTTCAGCGATAAACGCCTTAATTGAGCATGAAATCTATCCAGATGCAGCTTGTACGTACGATCCAACAGAGAAAAATCAAATTGTATTTGAAAAACTAAAAGCGAAAAATATAGACTTTATTCCACTTATATTTGGTAGTTCTGTTGGGTTTGAAACGCTGCAGAATTATCCAGGTCCACTATTGCATATGATTACGAGTCAAGATACAGTATCTCCTCAATTACTAGATACATCTCAAAATATTGATATTGTCCTTGATGCACCATCTATTGCAGTTGTGACGTTTCAATTATTGAAGCTACTCGGTTGTCATCAAATTATTTTAGCAGGACAAAACTTAGCCTATCCAAATAATCAGCGTTATGCCAAAGAAATTAAGTATGATCATGTATCAAGTGAATTATCAAAAGCAGAGATGGAAGAGTTAATCGCGGTCAAAGATGTATTTGGGAATGATGTTCCAACAAATGAGAGTTTTAACCTGATGCGTAAGCAGTTAGAATGGTATATTAGTACATCACCTGAATTGGAGGTTATTAATACAACAAGAGGTGGAGCTCATAT
Source organism: Bacillaceae bacterium SAS-127 (assembly GCA_002261155.1). GTDB lineage: Bacteria > Bacillota > Bacilli > Bacillales > Domibacillaceae > Bacillus_CE. The sequence goes on from NKXN01000021.1 coordinate 5,613, forward strand.
TTCAGGAACGACCTTTCTTCCATTATCAGAAGTGGTTCAAAACAAGCTCCTTAAAAAAAATGTGGTTTTAAGTAAATGGTATAAAGTGAACAATCAGTATACAAAGGATTATACACAAAAGCAATTACGTAAAATAAAGGATAATCAAAATGAATGCAAACAATCTATTGAGAGTGCCCGTCGTGAATTAAAGAAAGTAGAGTCAACTACTCAACAGCGTCAACTTAATCGACTAGAACAAAGGTTTGCGAAATTTGATAAAGAGTTTTCAAAACTAAAACAAAACTCATATTATCAAGCCTTTATTGAGCCTATGTTGCAAGTGCAAAATAAACTGCTTTCAGAAAAGAGTCAATCCATTCGTTATGAAAATGATCCCATTAAAAAAGGAAATACGGTTGTTGAGGCGTTTAGTAAATTTCTAAATGAAGTGCAAGTTCACTTTGAATTTGTGTTACCTCATTATCAAGAATTACAGGAGCGACTTGAAAATATAATTAGTCAGAAAGGCAAAGATAAAGATGAATCCTAAGAAAATTCTAGTTACCGGAGCTGATGGCTTTATAGGCTCCCATTTAACAGAAGAACTTGTCCGACAAGGGTACGATGTAAGAGCCTTTGTTTATTACAATTCATTTAATTCATGGGGATGGCTTGATTCTTCTCCAAGTGAGATTAAAAAGAACCTTGATGTATTTGCCGGAGATATCCGTGATCCTTATGGAGTGAAGACAGCAATGCAAGGATGTGACGTGGTCTTACATTTAGCCTCGTTAATTGCTATTCCATATTCATACCACTCGCCAGATACGTATGTGGATACGAACATTAAAGGAACGTTAAATGTACTGCAGGCTGCTCGCGAATTAGGTGTATCCAAAGTGGTTCATACATCGACAAGTGAAGTGTATGGAACAGCGCTATATGTACCGATTGATGAAGAACATCCACTTCAAGGTCAGTCTCCTTATTCCGCATCGAAAATTGGAGCGGATCAAATGGCATTATCGTTTTATCGTTCATTTGAAACACCTGTGTCGATTATTCGTCCATTTAATACATATGGTCCGAGACAATCAGCTCGTGCAGTTATCCCAACGATTATTACTCAATTGGCAAATGGGGCGAATAAAATTAAGCTTGGTGCGATTCATCCGACGCGAGACTTTAATTATGTCAAAGACACGGTGAGTGGATTTATTTCTGTGATGAATTCAAAAAAATCGATTGGTGAAGTAATTAATATCGGCAGCAACTATGAAATTTCCATTGGTGAAACAGCTCAATTCATTGCTGAAGTGATGGGAGTTTCTTTAGAAATCGAAACAGATGATCAACGCTTACGCCCCAAAAAAAGTGAAGTAGAAAGATTATGGGCTGAAAATAAGAAAGCGAAAGAACTATTAGGTTGGGAACCTTCATATGGAGATAAAGAAGGCTTCAAACGCGGCTTGAAAGAAACTGCAGAGTGGTTTTCTAATTCTGAGAATTTAAAACAATATAAGGCAGATGTGTATAACATATGATCGATCAATGGCAGGATGTAATAGCAACCATTAAATCGTGGGCTCTACAAAAAGACTTTCTTCCGCTTCACGAACCAACTTTTATTGGCAATGAAAAGAAATATGTATTGGATTGTATTGAGTCTGGATGGGTGTCTTCAGTCGGGAAGTATGTGGATGAATTTGAGCAAAAACTTGCTGAATTCACAGGAGTAAAGCGAGCAGTAGCCGTAGTAAATGGGACATCGGCTCTTCATATTGCTCTTAAATTGGTAGGGGTACAAGCCGATGATGAAGTGATTATTCCATCATTAACCTTTATCGCAACTGCGAATGCAGTGACTTACAAAAATGCCATTCCTCATTTTGTCGATGTTGAACGTCAAACGTTAGGAATAGATCCGCAAAAACTAAGAAACTATTTAGCTGATATCGCTGTCATTGAGAATGGGGTATGTGTCAATAAAGAAACCCAACGAGTGATTAGAGCGATTGTTCCGATGCATACATTCGGGCACCCTGTTGGAATAGATGAATTAAAGAAAGTGGCTGATGAATTTCATTTAGCATTAGTCGAGGATGCAGCAGAATCTTTAGGTTCATACTATAAGGGCATACACACTGGGAATTTTGGTCAAATAGCAGCTGTTAGTTTTAATGGCAACAAAACGATCACCACAGGTGGTGGAGGTGCCATTTTGACGAATGATGACGAATTAGCCGATCGAGCGAAACATTTGACGACTACAGCTAAAGTTTCCCATCGTTGGGAATATACACACGATGAAATTGGCTATAACTATCGAATGCCCAATATAAACGCTGCGCTTGGAGTGGCGCAATTGGAGCAACTGCCTAACTATATCGAGCAAAAACGCCAGTTAGCTCAAAAATATAAAGCGTTGTTTTCAAGCATGAAAGGCATTACTTTGTTTGAGGAACCAGATCAAGTGAAAAGTAATTATTGGCTCCAAACAATCATATTAGATGCTAGTATTCATGACCGAGATCAAGTGTTAGAGCTACTAAATGAACATGGAATTATGTCTCGCCCTATTTGGACGCCATTACATGAACTAACACCATTTCAATCTTGTCCAAAAGGCGATTTAACAGTCACCGAACAATTAAAAAAATCAGTGATTAACGTTCCGAGTAGCCCTTATTTAGGCTCGTGATGATGTTTAAAGCAAAATTTAATTTTTCTTATAAGCTACAGAATACATCAAGTTAGTTCCTGTTAAATTTCGTTATAATGTAAGAGCAATTTTATAACTAAAAAGGAGTATTAATTTATGAAGCAGAGTGCATTGCAACGAGCCTGGGAAACATCATATAAAAATAAAGACAATTTTGTTTTCTATCCACATGAAGAAATAATTAGATTTGCTGCGAAATATATAGTTAAACGAACGGGGATAAATCAGTTTAAATACGTGGCAGAGGATCATGAGAAGATAAAGGTTTTGGACTTAGGATGTGGAATTGGTCGGCATGTGATTTTCTTTGAGAAGATGAGTATCAACGCATTTGGGATTGATTTATCGGTAGAGGCAATAGAACGAGCACACGAGTGGGCTGCGGTAGAAAAAATAGATTTGTTTAAAGAAAAGGTAGTTCAAGGAAGTGTAGAAAATCTCCCATGGGTGGATGAGACCTTCAATTTTATTATTAGCCATGGTGTACTAGATAGCATGCCGTTTACAATTGCTAAAGAAGCGGTAAGAGAGGCTCATCGAGTACTTATTGAAGATGGATTGTTTTATTGTGATTTAATTTCAGGAGATGATTCTTTGCATTCTAGAGAATATGCAAGTGAGGAATTAGTCATAACAGAACATGAAAAAAACACAGTTCAGTCTTATTTTAACTTTGCCAAAATCCAAGAGTTAGTCCAAGGTCATTTTCATATTGAAGCATGCAAATTAATTAAAAATGAAAACTGTCTTTCAGGCGGATATTATTCAAGGTATCATTTAGTGTTAAAGAAGAAAGGGCAGGAACTATGAATAAAAAACAATTAGCCACTCATTTTGAAAAATATGCAACTAGACAAAGCCTCTCACGATTTTTGGCTAGATATGAACTATTTAAAATGCAAAGCTTAATTAAGGGGAGTATCGTTGAATGTGGTGTTCATCATGGTTCAGGTTTAATGGCATGGGCTAAGTTATCAGCAGCTTTAGAACCGTATGCTCTGGATCGAAGAGTAATAGGATTCGATACATTTGATGGCTTTCCATCTATTTCTGAACAAGACTTATCAAGCAAGGAAAGTGAAAAGAACTCTGCGAGCATAGAGGGTGGATTTTCTACACAATATGATGTTTATACAGAATTACAAACACTGATAACAGAATTTGATGAAAATAGATTTTTAAATCAGTTTGACAAAGTATTTTTAGTAAAAGGTGATGCGAAGGAAACGATACCGCTATACATCGAAGAAAACCCACATCTGTTAATTAGTTTGTTATTTTTAGATTTTGATCTGTATGAGCCTACTAAGGTAGCGTTAGAACACTTTTTATCAAGAATGCCTAAAGGCGCAATTTTAGTTTTTGATGAAATTAATAATCCATGGTGGCCTGGTGAAACACTAGCGTTGTTAGAGTCACTAAATTTAAGAGATGTACAAATCAATCGTTTTACTTTTGATCCTAATATTGCTTATATCAAACTATGATTTGGAGGCTTAGATGTTGAAAATTTTAACCGAAGCATCTGGTAGTTTAATAAGTGCATATTTAATTCATGCTATTAAACAGTCTGGAGAATCTGCTGTGGCCTCTGACATTTCGTTAAATTGCTATGCAAAATATTTAGCAGACGACTTTATTTTGATGCCTTTAACTAATGATCCAAACTTGTGGAGCAAGATTGAAGAATCTCTAATTGACTATGAAATAAATGCAGTTATTCCTTCACTTGATGAAACATTACTTGGATGGGCAGAAAGAAAAGAATATTTTGCTAAAAAGGATATAAATGTGTTTGTTTCTAATCCAGAAGTGATCAAGATATTTCAAGATAAGTGGTTAACTTATCAATTTTTCAAGGAAAATGATATCCCTACTCCAAAAACTAGTCTGGAGCAGGACTTTTCTTTAATTAAACCGCGCTTGGGCAGAGGGAGTATCGGTGTTTTTATTGCTTCTGAAGATATAGATATGTATGGTAATATTTCACAAGAATTTATTGAAGGTATAGAGTATACTATTGATGTTTTTTGTGATAAGAAATCGCACCCTGTTTATATTGTTCCAAGGAAAAGAATAAATGTTAAAGATGGAAAATCGACTGCTGGAGTAGTTGTGGACAGTCCTAAAATTATCGACTATGTTAAGAAAATCTGTGAAATAACTCATTTTGTTGGTCCTATAAATATTCAATGTATTGAAACAAGTGATGGAGAAATTAAGTTCATTGAGATTAACCCAAGAATAGCTGGAGGAATGGCATTAGGATTTGCTGCTACAGAAAATTGGGTGAAGTTAATGGTAGATCATTTTATTAAAGGAAAAGAGCTTGAACCGAAAGAAGTGAAATATGGATTGAAAATGATGAGGTATTATAGTGAAGTATTCACAACTGAATGAAGTCGAATGGGATAAATATTCTGTGCTAGGGTTTGATATGGACGGTACATTATATGATGAGTTTCAATTTATTGAACAGGTTTACTACAAAATAGCCAAATATTTAGCGCTTTTTTCTGTAAATGAGGAGAACTATATCTACAATTGGCTCCTAGAAAGATGGAAGAAAAAAGGAAGTAGCTACCCCTATATTTTTTCTGAAGCTTTAGTTGAATTTGGTATAAATGATCATGAGCAGCTGAAAAATTGCCTTTCTATTTTTCGATCATTTCAACCGCAAATAAATTTGAATAACAAAATAATAAATTTTTTAGACAGCATTTCCTTAGAGAAAGAATTGTTTCTAATTACAGACGGTCACGAATTTTTACAACGCGCTAAATTTGACTCTTTACAATTAACTAAATGGTTTAAAGCGAAGAATGTTGTTTTTACAGGAAGTTTTGGCAGTGAGTATTATAAACCTAATATTTCTACTTTGAAACATATAGATTGTCTTCAACAATTTCAATCCCCTGTGCTTTATATTGGGGATCGATTCATTGATGAGCAGTTTGCAGAAAATGCTAATTTTGATTTCTTGCATGTGAAAAAATTTATTGATTTTTGGGGTGTGGATTTATGAGAAAAAGGAAAATACTAGCTGTCACAGGTATTCGTTCTGATTATGATTTAATGACACCTGTGTACCATGAGATAAACAATCATCCCGAATTAGATCTTGAGTTAATAGTAACAGGGGCACATCTTGCTGACAGCTATGGCTATACAGTTGCAGAAATTGAAAAAGACGGATTTACCATAGCGGAGAAAATAGAAAGTTTAATCAATGGTGATCTGGCATCTTCTAGATTAAAAGGCCTTGCTATTCAACTCCAAGGGATGATTCAAACGGTTACAAGAGTGAATCCAGATGTTTTACTTGTACTAGGTGATCGAGAGGAATCTATAACTACCGCTCTAGTAGGAGCTTACATGAATATTCCAGTTGCTCATGTAGCGGGGGGCGATAAAGTAGTAGGGAATGTTGATGATCAAGTTAGGCATGCAGTGACAAAACTTGCCCACATTCATTTTACAACTAATCAAGAAAGCGCTGATCGTATTGCAAAGCTTGGTGAGGAATCCTTTAGAATCTTTAATACAGGCAACCCTGGTCTAGACAGACTGAAAGAAGTTCCTGTTCTCTCACGAATGGAGTTAGCAAAAAGGCTCGATTTTGAAATGGTAGAAAATGAGCCAATATTATTACTCATTCAACATGTAATATCTACTGAAATTGAAGATGCTTATGAACAAATGAAAATAACTATGCAAGCTGTTCATGAAATGGGGTATAAAACAATCGTTAGCTATCCTAATTCGGATGCAGGCGGCCAACAAATGATAAAAGCAATTGACGAATTTAAGGATTCTTCATTTATGCATGTAAGTAAAAATATTCCTAGATTGGAGTTCGTGAACATCATGAGGCAAGCATCCTGTCTATTAGGGAATTCCAGTGCTGGTATTTTAGAAGCTCCCTTTTTAAAGCTTCCAGTTGTGAATATTGGAAATCGTCAAAAGGAGCGTCTACATGCCTCTAATGTCAGTTTTGTCAATCATTCTAAAACAGAGATCATACAAGCTGTGAAAACAGCATTATTTGACGAAAACTATAAACAGATGGTGAAACAATGTGTGAATCCATATGGAGATGGCACAGCCGCAAAAAAAATAGTGGATGTTCTTTCAACCATTTCAATTAATGAACAGCTATTAATAAAGGAGATTACTTATTGATGAGGAGAGTTATTGTCGTCACTCCACATCCTGATGATGAAACGTTGGGATGTGGGGGAACAATTTTTAAACATTTATCTCAAGAAGATGAGGTTTATTGGCTTATTTTAACTAAAATGGATGAGTTTTCATTTTTTGTAGATCGTATTTTGAAACGGGAAAAAGAGATCCAAGAAGTCGAACAATTATATGGATTTACAAAAACTTTCAAGCTGCCTTATGCTGCAGCGAGTCTAGATACGGTTCCGTCTAGTAACTTAGTAACCGAGATTGGTAGCGTGTTTAAAGAAGTGCAACCTCATATCGTTTATGTACCTTATCGTAGTGATATTCATAGTGATCATAAAGCGGTGTATGATGCTACAATGTCTTGTACGAAGTGGTTCCGTTATCCTAGTATTGAAAAAGTACTGGCTTATGAAACACTATCGGAAACTGATTTCGTAATGAATGTAGATGCAAATAACTTTAGACCAAATGTCTTTATTAATATAAGTGATTTTTTAGAGAAAAAAATAAATGTTATGAAGGTTTATGAGTCAGAGTTATGTCCACATCCATTTCCTCGGAGTGAAGAAGCTATTCGAGCATTAGCTACTTTAAGGGGTGCTGCAACAGGAGTTCAGGCTGCTGAAGCATTTATGCTCATAAAGGAGCGGATTTTATGAAAAATACATACATCATCGCCGAAGCAGGCGTCAATCACAACGGATCTCTCCAATTGGCGTTTGATTTAGTTGATGCGGCGGCTGAAGCTGGGGCAGATGCGGTGAAATTTCAAACGTTTCAAGCGGAGCAATTAGTCACGAAGGAAGCGAAGCAAGCGACCTACCAAGAACAAAATATGGGCGAAAGTATGTCGCAATATGAGATGCTCAAACAATTAGAGTTATCACATGATGAATTTATTCAGTTGCAAGGTTATTGTGAGAAGAAAAACATTACATTTTTATCGACTCCTTTTGATTTAAAAAGTGTGGATTTTTTAATTGAAACGCTGAATTTACATACGATTAAGATTCCATCTGGGGAATTAAGCAATGCGCCATACATTTATAAAATTGCGTCATGCGGTGTGAACATTATTTTATCAACGGGAATGGCGACGATGGAAGAGATTCATCAAGCACTTGCTTTTATCGCCTTTGGTTTGGCTAAAAAGGAGCCGGTCACGTTACAGTCTGTACAAGCTTATTATGAGACGGAGGAAGCGAAAGCTTTGTTAAAAGATAAAGTGACAATACTCCATTGTACAACGGAATACCCGACGCCTGTTGAAGACATTAATTTAGCTTCCATTGATTATTTACAGGTTGAAACAAGGTTGCAAGCCGGACTTTCTGACCATTCTGATGGTATTGTCGTTCCAATTGCAGCTGTTGCAAGAGGAGCGGTCATGATTGAAAAGCATTTTACATTAAATAAAAATTTACCCGGCCCTGATCATAAAGCCTCTTTAGAGCCGAACGAACTAAAAGAAATGATTCAAGCGATTCGTCAAGTGGAACAGGCAATCGGAGCATTCGATAAAAAACCCAGTTCGATTGAATTGAAAAATAAACAAGTGGCTCGAAAAAGCTTAATTGCAAGTCGATCGATTCAAGTAGGAGAACGATTTACAGCAGAAAATATGACGATTAAACGCCCAGGAAATGGTGTTTCTCCAGTGTTTTATTGGGATTATCTAGGTAGAGAAGTGGATAAAGATTATAAAGAAGATGAGTTGATTCAATCATGCGAGAAAAACGACCAATCATAATCATCGGCAATGGTGGACATGCGAAAGTACTGACAGAGATTTTATTGTTAAATAATGAAAACATAATCGGATTTACGACTCCTCAAAAAGAAGAGAATCCATTTGGTCTCAACTATCTGGGGAATGATTCCGTCATTTTTCATCATTTACCTTCAGATGTTCATCTTGTAAATGGGCTTGGTTCGACTCATTCTACATTAGTCAGAAAAAAAATCTATCAAACATTTTCTTCGGCAGGTTACATGTTTGCACAGGTGATTCATCCTAGTGCACTTGTATCTGCCTATTCGCGTTTAGGTGAAGGTGTACAAATTATGGCAAGAGCTGTCATTCAACCTTTTGCTCAAATTGCCGATAATACTATTATAAACACCGTAGTAAGTATTGATCATGATTGTGTCATTGGTGCCCATTGTCACATCGCACCAGGATCGATCTTATCTGGAAATGTTCAAGTTGGTCATGAAACACATATTGGTACAGGAACGACTGTCATCCAAGGAGTTAAGATTGGGAGTCAAGTACTCATAGGAGCTGGGTCATTAGTCTTGAAGGATGTCAAAGATCAGACGACCGTGTACGGTACACCTGCTAAGGAAGTGAGAAAATGAAAAATTGGGAGCAAGTAATCATTTCTCCTGACACAACTATATTGGATACAATGAAAGTAATTGATCAATCAACTTTACAATTTGCTGTAGTAACAGATTTCAATAGCCGGTTATTAGGTACCATAACCGATGGGGATATTCGTCGAGGCATTCTAAATGGTTTACCTTTAACTACACCAATTAAAGCAGTGATGAACTCACAGCCAATCTATGCTTATTTGAATGAATACAATATATATAAACAAGAACTTTTAACTATCAAAGGAGTGCAACAACTTCCGATAGTAAATGAGCAAAAAAGAATTCAACGGATTCTTTTTGCTAACGAAAAACAAGAGGTGCAGCTCAAGGATAATGTCGTTATTTTAATGGCAGGTGGTTTAGGGACAAGATTACGACCATTAACGAATCATATGCCGAAACCAATGTTAACTGTGGGAGATAAACCGATTCTTGAAACGATTATTCAAGGCTTTAAACAATATGGTTTTACGAACTTTATCCTATCCGTTAATTATAAAAAGGAAATGATTAAAAATTATTTCCAAGATGGCGGTCATTTAGGGGTATCCATTTCTTATATTGATGAAAGTGAGCGTTTAGGAACAGCAGGAGCATTGTCGTTGTTACAAGAGCGGCCAGACAAGCCTTTCTTCGTGATGAATGGAGATTTATTAACAAAAATTAATTATGAGCAGTTATTAAGTTTTCATACTGAAACTTATTCGGTAGCCACGATGTGCGTTAGAGAATATGAATATCAAATTCCTTATGGAGTAATACAAACAGAGAATCATCGTCTATTATCAATTGAAGAAAAGCCAGTACACCGTAGTTTTGTTAATGCTGGCATTTATGTATTAAACCCTGAGGTATTAAACTATGTTCCTCATCGTACATTTTTTGATATGCCAGAGCTATTTAAAATAGCCATGGAACAGAAACACTATGTCTCGGCCTTTCCGTTGCGGGAATACTGGATGGATATTGGACAAGTGGATGATTATGAAAAAGCGAATGGAGAGTTTAATAAAAATTTTGTTGGAGGGATAATGGGATGAAGGCTCAACATCGATGTATAGTCATTGGGTTTGGCTCGATTGGTCAAAGACATTGTTCTATACTAACTAATCTTAACCAAAGAGTAGCTGTTGTTTCTAGAAGAAAGTTGAATTATCCCCTAGCGTATTACGACATTGAAACTGCAATAAAACTAGAAGACCCCCATTATATTGTAGTAGCCAATGAAACAAGCAAACACGAAGAAACGTTAATAGCAATAAAAAAAACAGGATATAATAATAAAATTTTAGTTGAAAAACCTTTATTTTCTGATGATCCTGTTAACTCTTTTAACTTTTCTTATATATATACAGGTTACAATTTAAGGTTTAATCCACTTATTCAAGCTTTGCACAAAAAAATACAAAAACAAAAAGTGATTTCTGTTCAAACTTATGTTGGTCAATATTTGCCTACTTGGCGACCAGGAACGGATTATACACAATCTTATTCTGCTAGTGTGGAAAGAGGCGGTGGGGTCATTCGAGATCTAAGTCATGAACTTGATTACTTGCAGTTTTTATTTGGAGAGTGGCGTCAATTGTTTGCAATGGGCGGGCAATATAGTGATTTGAATATTGAAACGGACGACCATTTCTCCTTAGTGTATCAAACAGACAAGGTACCGATGATAAGTCTTCAAATGAATTATTTAGATCATATTACACAAAGGTTTATGATCGTTAACACTAATGTTGCCTCCTATAAACTGGACTTTATTGAAAATACCTTAAAAATTAATGATAAAGTGATGAAGTTTGAAAATAATCGAAATAATACATATGAATTACAACATTCAGCTGTGTTAAATCATGATGAAAGATATTTGAGTTCCTATGAAGATGGATTAAAAATAGTGAAAATGATTAAAATGGCAGAAAGGTCATCAAAAGAGAAAGTGTGGGTATCTAATGACTAGAATTTGTACAATCTGTGCTCGTGGTGGTTCAAAAGGAGTATATAACAAAAATATAAAAATATTACTAGGTAAGCCATTAATTGCTCATAGCATTGATCAAGCGAAAAAAAGTGAATTGTTTGATTATATTGCCGTTAGCAGTGATAGTGATGAAATTTTAACGGTTGCTAAACAATACGGGGCAGATTTATTAATACAAAGACCGATAGAAATGGCTACTGATTATGCTGCCAAATTACCTGTAATTCAGCATTGTGTCCGATCAGCAGAGGAGATAACAGGTACATTATTTGACTTTGTGGTTGATTTAGATGCAACATCTCCTTTGCGATTAGTAGAAGACATTATTCAATCAGTTCAAATAATGGAAAATAATAAACATGCAACGAATTTAATCACAGGTATGCCTTCAAGAAGAAGTCCCTACTTTAATTTAGTGGAATTAAATAAAGAAGGATTTGCTGAATTATCAAAGAAAGTGGACCAATCAGTAGTACGTCGACAAGACGCTCCTAAATGTTATGATATGAATGCTTCGATTTATATTTGGCGAAGAGAAACATTATTATTAAATTTAACATCGGTATTTCAGTCAGGAACAATATTATATGAAATGCCAGAAGATCGTTCAATTGATATTGATTCAGAACTGGATTTTGAATTTGTTACTTTTTTAGCTGAGAAAAGAGGAGTGTTATTATGACCCAATCTTATTTTGATCAGTTTGATTTAATTGGAAAAACAGCTGTTGTTACAGGTGGAGCTGGAATATTAGGTAGGAATTTTTGCGCTGGGTTAGCTGATGCTGGTGCGAATGTAGCTGTGGTAGATATAAATTTTACTGAAGCACAAAAGGTAGCTTCTTTTATAAAAGAGAACTACAAGGGAAAGGCAGTTGCTTTTGAATGTGATATTACATCTGAAGAATCTGTTAAGAACATGGTTCAAGATGTAATAACTGAATTCAAGGAAATTAATATTCTGCATAATAACGCAGCCGGGAAATCTAGTAATTTAGATGCTTTTTTTGCAGATTTTGAAGAGTATGAACTAGATCAATGGAAAGAAATTATGAGTACGAATTTAGATGGGATGTTTTTGGTGGCTAAGCATGTTGGAAAAGTGATGAAAGTGCAAGGAAAAGGTGGAGCGATTATTCAAACAGCATCTATTTATGGGGTAATGGCGCCTGACCAGCGAATTTATGAAGGATCTCACTATTTAGGGCGACAAATTAATACCCCAGCTATTTATTCAGCTTCTAAAGCAGGAGTAGTTGGTTTGACTAAGTATTTAGCTACTTACTGGGCAAAAGATGGAATTCGCGTGAATTCTATTACACCAGGGGGGGTTGAAAGTGGTCAAAATGATACTTTTAAAAAGAACTATAGTCATCGAATTCCGCTTGGACGTATGGCTCAACCGGAAGAAATGGTTGGGGCTCTAATTTATTTAGCATCAGATGCTTCTAGCTATATGACTGGGCAAAATCTTATTGTAGATGGTGGTTTGAATGCTTGGTAATTTAACTTCTTTAGTGAAGGAAATTAAACATCGTTGGAATTGGTCTAAATCGGCTGATCGTTTAGGGCCAGATATGCTAGGTACCCACTTTAAATTTTATATACCCACTTTACAAAGAAAGATTTGTCAAGAAAAATTCTTGTATTTTGGAGAGAAAGCTGAATTTAGGATTGGAGCTTATGCTGTAGGGTGCTCTAACATTAAGATTGGAGATAATGTAGTAATTAGACCCAATAGTATTTTAATGGCAACAAAAAATGGGAGGATTGACATTGAGAAAGATGTTTTAGTCGGGTCAGGCGTACAAATTTATGTTTCCAACCATAAATTTGATGATGTTTCTATCCCTATTTATTATCAAGGTCATTCTGATGAAAGATCAGTACGTATTCAAGAAGGAAGCTGGATAGGTGCTAATGTTGTGATTTTACCTGGTGTAACCATAGGCAGAAATTCAGTTGTTGGTGCTGGTAGTATTGTCACTAAAGACGTCCCTGACTTTACAATAGTCGCTGGAAACCCTGCAAGAGTGATAAGAAATTTAAACTGATTGTACTTTAATAATAGATTCAAGTCTCGGTATATATTATTTTTCAACTGTGATCACTAGTGTTGCATTAATTAAATTTTAAAAATTTATATAAAAGGCCCTCACCTACAACCGATATAACTAATAGTTGAAATTAAACACATGGGAGCTTGAATGATGACTAACCAAATGACCTTATCTCCAGAGTATATGAAGCAGTTTTCTTGTATTGGTCCAGCTTGTGAGGATTCTTGTTGTAAAGGTTGGCGTGTGACAATTGATAAAGAGACGTATAAGAAATATCGGAAAGTGAAAGATGAGCCGTGGCGTGAGCGGTTTGAGAAGTCGATTAAAAGGAATAAAGACAGTGCAGGTTTCAATGATTTCGGATATGTGCAATTAAATGAGGAGGCTGCTTGTCCGATGCTAGATAGGGGAGGATTATGCTCCATTCATAAAGATTTTGGACATGATCTTCTTTCTTATACATGCCAAGTGTATCCGCGGAATTATTCACAATACAATGAGATTATTGAAGAGTCGCTCACTCTTTCTTGTCCAGAAGTAGCTAGACTTGCTCTTTTAAATCCAGAAAAGATCGAGTTTTCTTTAGAGGCGAAAGACTTGTTTAATAAATTCAGTGTAGGGAAGAAAGTGCTTTCTGCAACGATGGGAAATAAAGATCATCGGAAGTATTTCTTTGAGATCCGTTCTTTAGTGATTGAATTGTTGCAAGAAAGAAAGTTTAATTTGGCTGAGAGACTTTTGTTAGTCGGTCTTTATGTGAAGCATATAAATGAAAAATTATCGAATACGTCGTTTGAAGAGATTACGGATCGTTTTCTAGGAATGATTCAAGATGTAAGTGAAGTAAAGCAAATGGTTCAGCAATTGCCAAAGCGTACAGAGCTACAGTTAAGTATGTTGACAGCCATTTTGAAACTTCGACTTTCAGGAGGCGTTTCAAGCGAGAGATATGTACAGTGTTTAGCGGAAGTAGAAAAGGGGCTTTTGTTTAACGAATCGAACATTTCTAAAGAGAAGCAAATAAAGGCGTATGAAGAGGCATATGAATCCATTGTGGCTCCATTTATGAAGCAACATGAGTACGTATTTGAAAACTATTTAGTGCATCTGGCTTTTACTAATGCTTTTTCATCTGATAAAGACTTATTTAATGATTATATTCAACTTGTACTTCATTATGCATTAGTGAAAATGCATGTAGTCGGTCTAGCTGCTTATCATGGAGAATTAACGATGGATGTCGTATTGAAATTAATTCAGTCGTTGTCTAAAGTGGTTGATCATCATCCGAACTTTTTACAGAAGACGAATGAGATGCTGAAGGAAAATCATTTGAATACAGTTGCTCATATGGTGATTTTAATTAAAGATTAATCAAAATAAGGGGTTAGATTCTGAATAGGATCTGCCCCCCTTTATTGAGTTTATTTAAATTTTTACATCTAAAGATTGTGAAAGTGAGGGCGGCGCTTGCAGCTCTCTTAAAGTTTTGACTGGGTTATCTGTAGCTTCTTTAATGTTAGTTGCAATGGCTTGTTCGGCTCTCTGTTTACTAAGAAGTACAAACTGAGATGCTGGTCCTTCTCCAACCGCTCCTCATGCAATTTCCTCCTTTTATTTACAACTATTAAAATATTAGCCAATTATGCTCGTTTTCTTGCGTGATTTTTGAGTTATTTAGGTAAAAAGTATGTATATGAATAAGGAGAATATTCTTTACATGTTATTACTTAAGGTTAATTTTTCAACGAAATAAAAAAGTAGAAATATGTCGAATGAAATTTGTAGGTATTTAGAATTATTTGTAGAAATGGTTAAGTGATACAAAGGTATTGTTTTTGCAATAATAAGATTGGAGGTAACGATAAGAGAAAATCATTTCTATGTTTCATCATTAAAATTGAGAAACAATAGGAAAAGTGTTAGTCGTATTGAATAACAGTAGAGACAGGAAGGTAGTAATCAAATGAAAAAATTAGTAGCGTCATTGTGTTTTTCTTTTATGTTGTTGTTTTGCTTTAGTTCGGCATCTGCAACTAGTTTTAAAGACGTACCAGCTAATCATCCAGCGGCGAAGGAGATGGAATGGGCGAAGAAAAACGGATTTTTAAATGGATATAAAGATGGAAAATTTTATCCGAATAATAAATTAACAGAAGCGCAGTTTGTTGCTATGATGGCTAATTATTATCAAAATATTTCTTCTCAAAGTTTGAAGCCGTTAAAGGGGGAGCATTGGAGTGAACCCTATTACAGAGAGTTTAAGAAGTATAAAATTCCTCTGTTAGATTATTATAGTACATATGGTCGGTCTTATCCGATTACACGAGGAGAGATGGCTCGTTTTGTAGCGGCAGGGCAAAATGTAGCAAGTGATGGATATAATGCGGTTCAATATATGTATAAGCATAAGATTTCGCAAGGGAAAAGCTCTCGAGTACAAAATTTTCATACATACGGGTATAATGATGAACTAGCTCGTTGGCATGCTGCGAAGTTTTTGTATAATTTACATAAAGCAGGTATTCGACAAGTTCAGCCTTTTAATATTAGTAAAGCTGCTTCTCCTTCTTTTCAGTTGAAAGATGCTAATGGTCAAACATTTGAAGTGAACACGAAGAAAATGAATGGCGTATATGGCTATGCTACATTTGATGATGGACCATTTCCTGTTTGGGCAGGTGCGGGTGAAGGTGACTTAATGTTTCGAGCGGACTATCAATTAACCCTTCATCAATTAGGGGATTCTACGATTTTATCGCGATTGGTTGAACCTAATTACGAATATAACTATACGCGCAATTTAATTAGAGTGGAACAATCAACTATATCGGGACAGGGCGATTTGCTTTTTGTAGAAGCGACGATGTCTTCTAATTTTGAAGGGGCAAATGTCTATATGGTGAAAAATGGACAGTTGGTTCAGCTCAAGACAGAAGAGGACTTCGGTCTATACTATTCTTGGTGGCCTCGTTTAACAGCTAAAAATCAGCTTCAAACCTTAAGTTATTATAATCATGAAGGTTCTTGGTATTTAAATACTTATCGAATTGATACAAAAACAGAGGAGATTTATGATGTAAGTAGCCGTAAAATCTCAAATAAACAAAAAGATGATTTTTTGAGTAAATGGTATTAAACATATATTTATAGACTCTGAAATGAGCAATGAAAAACTGCCAGCATCGAATGGAGATGCTGGCAGTTTCCTATTCACTCTCCCTCATAAGCCTTCGTACGATCAACCTTTCCAACTTTTCCTTCAAACCAGCCGATCCGATCCGTTTCTCGATGATCAAACTGAGGAACGAATGGTTTAATGTCTAATAGCGGTGTTTCGTTGAGCATATCGACTTCAGAGATGTATAGGCGGTTGCCTTCCACCCTTTGTAATCGGACTGTGGATAAGCCAATTTTATTCGGGCGTCTCGGGTAACGGGTAGCGAACACGCCGTGGGATTGGTTATCAAGGAAGGGTTTCACTTCCAATGAGATATCTGTGACTAAATGTAAGTGATAAATGAGTGTTAGGTGAGAAAATTCCTCAATATCTTTCAGACCGGGAACGAGCTCTTCGTTTAGCTCAATATACCCTTCAGCCTCTTTAGCTGCGACTGCTTGAATCGGCATCCCTTTCGCCTCTGTAAAAGGGGTGTAGATCGTACCGATAGCTTCTAATGTGATGGTCATGTTATTTCTCCTTCCTTGTTAAAAAATAAAATATCTTTTTTATGAACGTAGAGCATGATTTGGTCGCCTACTTGGTGTTTCGTTTCTTGCCATTCAGATAAAGGAACGTTGATATGCCATCGGTGCACATTATGTGCGGTGACTAATACCATTTGTCCGTTAAAGGATGTTTTTTCAATCGTCACTTTAAATGAATGCTCGCCTTTTCCACGTGGGTGGATACGGAGCATCATATGGCGAATACCGATGATCATGTCCTTTGTAAAGGGGAGATCGGTATTTTCTAACGTAAAACTTCCACCGGCATGTTGTATTTCTAATTGATTATTTCTTCTCTCAATGATAGCGGGGATCAAATTTTCAATGCCTAAAAACTTTGCTGTTTCGATCCTTTTTGGCTTCATGTACAGCTCGAATGGTTCGTTCATTTCTATGATGTGTCCTTGTTGCAAAACGGCCATTTGGCTGCCTAATTGCAGTGCTTCCGAGATGTCATGTGTGACGTGAATGATCGTCATATCCTCGTGTTGGTGTAAATCAAGTAGCAATTGACACATTTCACCGCGTGTGTTGGCATCTAGTGCAGATAATGGCTCATCTAACAGCAATACTTGTGGACGTAAAAGGATCGCTCGTGCTAAAGAAACGCGCTGCCGTTCTCCACCGCTCAAATGGCGAGGAAGGCGATCTAATAAATGTGCGATGCCCATTCGCTTGACGATGCTTTGAAATCGCTCTTGTATGTCTGATCGCTGATCGATTCGCTTAGCTTTAGCGGCAAAAAGAATGTTGTCCCGAACGGTTAAGAATGGAAAGAGTAAGCTGT
Organism: Bacillaceae bacterium SAS-127; assembly: GCA_002261155.1. Taxonomy (GTDB): domain Bacteria; phylum Bacillota; class Bacilli; order Bacillales; family Domibacillaceae; genus Bacillus_CE. Next base: position 23,446 of record NKXN01000021.1, read on the forward strand.
CTTGATAAGCAAAGCCGATGTTGCGCGTTTCAGGAGGGGAGGAGGAGATGTCGCTCCCTTCTAAAACAATGCGCCCGTTGTTCGGTTGCTTTAAACCAGCTAAGCATTCTAGTAACACGGTTTTTCCGCTCCCCGTTTTTCCGACAATGACTAAATACTCTCCGCGCCGAAGCTGTAGTTGATCAATCGTTAAGTCAAATCGAGGTAAGGAATAGTTTAATTTGGACACAGTTAGTAATGGCTCCATTTTACGCTGAACGCTCTCCTCTCATCGTGAACTTCACTACGTATAAAACCGTTAATGCAACAAGTAGCATAATGATCGAAATCGCAATGGCGAAGTCAAAGTCACCGATTGACATTTTTAGAAAAATAGCGACCGACAATGTTTCCGTTTTCATTAAGGTGACTCCAGCTAGCATTGCAGTTGCTCCAAATTCTCCGAGAGTGCGTGCCCATGCCATCGTGATCCCGTTGATGAGACCGCCTTTCGCCATTGGTAATGTCACTTTCCAAAACACGAGTGTCGGTGTATAGCCTAACGTTCTAGCGATATGTTCATAGCGAGTGTCGATACCATCGAAGGCTTGTTTAAATGCTCGAATCGCAAAAGGAGTGGCGATAAACGTTTGGGCAACAACGACGCCCCATTTGGAAAACGCTACTTCAATCCCCATTTGCTTCAAAGATTCGCCGAATAGCGGGCCGAAAAAGGTGAGCAGAGCAATCCCGGATACGAGTGGTGGAAGGACGATCGGAATGTCGATCAAGGCTTCTGCTAGTGCTTTTCCTTTAAACTCTCTTCTCGATAAAACATAGCTTGTCGGTATACTGACGAAGGTGGCAATAGTTGTTGCTAACACAGTTGTCCACAAGGTGAAAGATAGAGCAAATTGAAACTCTGGATCTTGAATAATTGTTACAAATGAAGCGGACAGTCCCGAAAAGAATAGTCCGCTAAAGATAAGTGCCATAAAGATGATCGTGAAAAGAAACACGATAAAAAAAGAAACTTGAAACATAGAGTAATTGTTTCTTTTTTTCATTGAATTATTGGTTGACTGCAGCAGGAGGTGTTATTTTAAATCCATGTTTTTCAAATACTTCTGGTCCTTTGTCAGCGACAAATTTAGCAAATTGTTCTGCTGCTTCTGGTTGTTCGGAGTATGTAGTCGTCGCACATGGAATTTCATCGACTAAATTGATAGCTGGATCGATTTCAACGAGGTGAAACTGATCTTTCTGCTTCGCCCAAGCGCTATATTCGGCAAGAGCGGCATTCCCTTGTCCAAGTTGCAAAGTAGCAGCTACTTTTGGTCCAGTTTCTACCGATGTAAGAATTCGCTTTTCAATTTCTGCGCCAAGCTTAGTATTTTCAAAGATTTTTTTCGCTGTTTTCCCCAACGCTGTTGATTCTAACTCAGGTACGATTAATTCAACGTTTTCCTTAGCAAGGTCATAGATAGATTGAATATTTGCTGGGTTATCTTTCGGTGTGATAACGACGGGTGTATGGTAAGCGATAGGGCCTTCGATCATCTGGATATGCCCTTTCTCCTCAGCTGTTTGAACGAAAGTCATTCCACCAGGCATGAAAATATCCCCAGTTTTCGCTGTATCTAATTGGGTCAGTAATCCACCTGAATGGTTATAGGAAACTTCTACTTTTTGATCAAATTCTTCTTCATACATCGCAATAATTTCTTCAACAGGTTCTTTAAGTCCAGCTCCTACATAAGCAAATAAAGGTGCAGCAGCTTCTTTTTCTTCTTGCTTTTCTGTTTTGGCGTTATCTGTCTTTTCACTACAAGCGGCTAATACGAGCATACTCGCTAGTAAGAAAAAGATTGCCATCGTCTGTTTCGTTAACTTTTTCAAAAATCTTCCCTCCGATGAACTCTAGTTGATGTGTTTAATTATAAGTAAGTATAATTAGTTATAATTAAACATACCTAGATATATTAAATGTAAATCGGTATCAAATCAAGCATTACTGGGAAAATTTTATTATTTTGGTTAGGGGGGATTGTTCGGTTTGAAATGGAAACGTAACATCTATTCCTAAGTAATTTACATAATGGTCGATATTAAAATCATTTCATCAACTCTACCCTGTAATTTATAGCTGGAGTAGAAGTAGCTGATCCATGAGTTATTTGCTGAATTTATGTTGTTTTTGTTCAGGGTTTATATGAAAATATTGATTTTTCAAAGTAGTCTGATTTTTTGCAGCAGGAGCTTTTTCGGGAGATTATTCAAGAGAAGATAGGTTGCGGAAAAGTTGAAATGAAAAAGGTGTTAGTATTAATGGCATCCACCTAATAAAGGCCGTCCGATACAGAGCTTTCGGACAGCCTTTGTTGGGAATTATTCTTCGTATGTTTACACTTCGACTTCTTTCACCACTCGCTCATAGCGGCGAATGATGCTGTTGACGCTTCGGTTCATTTGTCGGCCAATTTCTGCGTAAGTGAGTCCTTTTTGGCGTAGCTGAATTAGGCGTTGATCTTCTTTTGTTGTCCAGCATTTGTAGGTTCTTTTCTTGCATAGTTGATTGTCTTTTTCTTTTATTCTTTCTTCTTTTACCCACGCTGGTTCAGGTGGAAGTGCTTGGTGGGGGATATTCGAGAAGGTGATTTTTTCTTTATGTATTTCTGCCCATTTCCAAAATTGACAAGGGTCAATAAAATAGAAGTTTTTCGATTTTCTCGTTACTTTTTGAATAAAGGGTAAATGATGTTTTTTCATCCACCATTTAATCGTATTGCGGTCAACTTGGAGGATTTTGGCCAGTTCTCCGAGAGTGACGAGCCCTGTTTGTGATTTTGTGTTAGCTAATCCTAGTCGGTTCATTTTGACTAAGACCGATTCAAAGGAGCGATCTAGTTTTTTGGCGATACTCGAAATTTTTTGAAAGCCTACATATTCTTTTAAGTATTCAATCTCATCGGTGCACCATTCTTTTCTCATTCTTATTTCCACCTCATTTGTTGTCATTTGGAAGTAAAAAAAACTATTCTATACAGGGTAGAATAGCCAAAGAATTTCATGGTAGAAAAATCCATCAAATTGGCAACCAGGCGATCATAGCTTAATAGATTAAACCTTAGACCCTAGGCTTTGCGTCCTATCCTTTCGAATAGTTTGCCTTTTTCTTCCTTCGTATAGGGATTTCTAATTGTGCATTTGTACTGAATCATCGTAAAACAATTTGAGACACATATCAATAAGCCTAAAGCAAAACAGTATTATTGTATGATTAAACCGAAAATCCCAATTGGTATAATAGTATTGTTTTTTAAATATTATTGGTAAATAAAACTAAAGAATATAACTTTTTTACTAATTAAGAAGAAATGTCGAGCCGCTAGTATAATAAGTGTTTATTGGATGTTTCATTCATTTAAGGAATAATTAAGAGAATACTCCTAACAAAATAAAAATTAACAAAAAAATTACTTTTATCCTGGTTTACTTTCATATAATGGATGTATAGTTAATTTTTACTCAACGATATTTAGCGGGAGGAAACGGAGTGTTATGGGAGAAAAGAGGCATAATCGAGGTTTGAAAATGCGACATAAAATCATGATTGCAATGATTGCTTGTTCGCTGTTGATAGCAACTATTATGGGAAGCGTCAGCGTATTGAAAAGTAAAGAATTATTGGAGACATATGCTTTTGAGGATGCCCAGTTATCAGTGGGAAATGATGCGAAGGAACTAAATATTACAATTGAAAAAATTGAAACATCGGTCAATGGCTTAGCCGTGACGACGTTAGAGCTGTTAGATGACGTGAAGGCTTTTCAAACGAATCCTGCTTACCTTTCAGCTTATCAAGAGAAGGTAAGGCCAATTGCAGCGAAATTTGCTGGGCAAACAGAAGGAGCAATGGCCTTTTATATTCGTTTTAACCCGACTTTTAGCTCGCCAACTTCGGGAGTATTTCATGCTGATTCCAATAATGATGGAAAAATAGAGCAACTAGTCCCAACCGATTTCAGTCAGTACGATCCAAATGATGTAGCGCATGTCGGTTGGTATTATACCCCTATGAAGGCGAAAAAGGCGGTTTGGCTTGATCCTTATAAAAATGAAAACATTAATGTCGATATGATTAGCTATGTCGTTCCGCTCGTAAAAGATGGCGTAGAGATTGGTGTCGTGGGAATGGATATTCGCTTCGATCTTTTTTCTAATGCCGTAAATGAAATGAAAACGACGCCGCAAAGCTACGGGGTGCTACTTAACGCTAATCAGCAATTTTTAATTCAGCCTACATATAAACAGCAAGATTCACTAGTTAATGTAAATAAAGATTTGTCTACATACATAAATGAAAAACCATCTGGGGTTCTCTCAACTGCGATGGGAAAACAAGAGGAAATAGTCGCCTTTAGTCAGTTAGCGAACGGTCATCATTTATTGCTTCATGCTCCGAAAGCAGAAGTGTATAAGCATGTGGATAAGATGACTCAGTTAATCGTTATGCTTGCAGTTGGCAGTATTTTGATTAGTGTGCTGCTTTCTATTTATTTAAGTCGCCAATTGACGAAACCTTTACGTCTTTTAGCCGATGATATGAAAAAGGTACAGCAAGGGGATTTAACGATTCAAACGAAGATGATTAATCAGGATGAAATTGGCGAAATGGCAGCAAACTTTAATGATATGACGACGCAATTACGTGACATGGCTAATAGTATTCATGAAGTGTCTCACAAGGTGCGAGGGGCATCTACTCAATTAGCCGTTGCCTCACAGGAGACTGCTGCTACTACTGAAGAAGTGACGACTTCGATTGAACAAGTTGCAATTGGCAGTAAAGAGCAAGCTACATTTATTGAAAATGGAGCATTTATTACTCGACAATTATCGAAAGCTTTTGACGAGTTATCTTCCACAACGGAGGAGATTGAAGAATCGACGAAACAAATGATGAGTGAGCAAAAAGAAGGGATGATGATTTTAACAGAGCTAGTGACAACGAATGAACAAAATGGTCAGGCAACCACTCATATTGAAAATGTCATTAGCCAACTGAATCAGAAAGTCGAAAGCATTGTCAGTATTTTGCAAACAATTCAAATGATTGCAGATCAAACGAATTTATTGGCGTTAAATGCGGCAATTGAATCGGCGCGTGCTGGTGAAGTAGGAAAAGGGTTTGCAGTCGTGGCCGATGAAATTCGCTCATTAGCTAATCAATCTGGAGAAGCTACGGATCGTATTCGTCATATTATTCAAGAGGTCCAACATGATACGAGGCAAACAGTTGATGCGATGGCTGATGTGAAGGAAACGACGTCTGAACAGGCACAAGCCGTTTCGAACATTCAACATTCGATCAATAATTTATCCGATTCCATTGACAGCATTGCTACAAAAGTGAGTCAACATTCCGAAGCCATTACGACTTTAAATCAAGACGCGGATCACTTAGCGAACGAAATTGAAAATATCTCCTCTGTTTCTGAAGAACAGGCGGCTTCTTCTAGTGAAATATCGATGATTATGCAGCAACAGGCGAAGGAAGTGGAGAAAGTGAACATGTCCGTAGAAGAGCTAGATGAGCTAGTAGGGGAACTGCAGCAATTGGTGAAGGTGTTTAAATTATCATAAGAGATGGAATATATGTTAACAAGCCGTCTAATCAGTTAGACGGCTTGTTTCTTTATGAGATTACTTAGTGCCTTTAAACAAATCTGCTAAAGTTTCAACTACGTAATCCGGTTCAATTTTTATTTGGTCAATATCTTTTTTACTCGACACACCGGTTAAGACGAGGCAGGTAGAGATTCCATTGTTTTTTCCCATGAGGATGTCCGTTTCTAGTCGATCGCCGATGATTAAGCATTTGTCTTTTGGAATGTTTAACTTTTCTTGGACTTTATGAATGTAATAGGCCGATGGTTTGCCGATTACTTGATCAATACTTTGCCCAGCCGCGACTTCGATAGCTTTAGCAATTGCGAGTGTGTCTGCGATGTAACCGCCAGGGACGGGGCAAGCAGGATCAGGATTCGTTACGATGAGTTTCGCGCCATTACGCACGGCTGTCATTGCCAAGTTGAGCTTATCATATGTGAAGGCGCGATCTAATCCAACGAGAACGTGAGTGGCTTGTAAAGGATCTAGTGTCACGTTTAATGGATAATGATTAAACTCTTCGGTAATCGCTTGCTCCCCAACGATATAAATAGAGGCATTAGGCGCGTTTTCTAAAAAGTAGACAGCAGACAGCGAGGAGGCAGTAATGACTTCCTCTAGCTCTGTTGCGATCCCTAATGAACAGAGAAGTTGCTGACAATATTCTCTTGTGTGCGTGGGAGCATTGGTAATGAATAAGATTTTTTTATTGTGCTTTTTTAATGTATCCATCATTTCTTTGACGCCAGGGAGAAGTTGCTTCCCGACGTAGATGGTTCCATCTAAATCAAAACAATAGGCTTCAAAGTCGTCAATATGTATCATGTTTAACTCCCGTGTCGTTAGTTTTGAATTTCACTCAGCAGAAGGTCCTTTCCTGCTTGTAATTTCTCTAATGGTGTGTTTGGAGCGTACTCAAGAATCAATTCACAATGTGATGCGTATTCGTTAATAGCTGCAAAGACCGATTTCCAGTCGATGGTGCCTTCCTCGATAGCTAAATGGTCGTCTCCTGTTCCATCATTATCATGAATATGTAAAGCAAGTAGGCGATCTTTCGTTTCTTTAATTAATCGTGGAATGTCCCAATTGTTTAAATTGGCATGGCCAGTATCGATTAAAAAGCCAGATGTTTCGTCGATATCGCGTAAGAAATTCGTATATTCCTCTTGAGTGAAAAGGGAACTTCCGTTGTATCCGACGTTTTCGATGGCAAGTTTCACGTTTAATGGCTTGGCGACTTGGCATAACTCATTAATGTAATGAGCGGCTCGCTGTTGAGCTGTTTGTTTATTAAATACCGGAGAAAAGCAAAAACCTGGGTGGATTACGATGTGACTTGCTCCGATCATGCCGGCAAATTCAATCGCTTTTTTATATTCAGAAAAAGCAGTTTCTCTCGTTGCCTGGTTTTCACTCGTTAAATTAATATCCCAAGCGGGTGGATGAATCGTATAGTCGACTGGAAGCGATTGAAGCTTTGGTGCGAGCGTTTCAAATAGGTCTTCCATCTCGTTCCACTCTTGTCCATCCATTAATAATTCAACTTTATCTGCACCGTGCTTAATTAATTGATCAATATTGTCGAATAGGTCGTTTGATAATAAAGCTAAGTCAGAATAACAAATTTGTTTTTTCATTATTGTTCACTCTCCGTTATTTAATGATTTTGGGTAACCGATGGAATTCGTTGTTTGCTTGTTGAACATATGGATTTTTTCCATTCTTGGTTCTACATAGACGAGTTCATTAGGTGACCATTTTTTTGATTCGCTCATAGCGATAAGTTCATTTCCTTCTACATCAATATAAACACCATAGTTGTCTCCATGGTTTTCTACATATTTGACATGACCTTTCCATCCGTTTTGTACTAAGGTTTTTGATAGGTGAATATGTTCTGGACGGATGCCGAATGCAAGCTCTTTTTCACCAGTTTGCTGGATATAGTCGTTCCACTCAGCACTTAACTCTATTGCTTGATTGGCAAGAATTACTTTGCCTTGCCGAACGTCGATATCGATGACGTTCATCGGAGGAGAACCAATAAATTTGGCAGTGAAAATATTAGCTGGTCGGTGATACACATTATCAGGTGTATCAAGCATTTGCAGTTCGCCTTTGTACATTAAGGCGATCCGATCCGCTACTGTCATCGCTTCTACTTGATCGTGAGTGACGTAAACGAGTGTTTGTTTATACGTTTCATGGATTTTGACTAATTCTTTTCGGGCCGACACACGTAATTGAGCGTCTAAATTGGATAACGGTTCATCTAGTAAAAAATAATCGCCTTGTTTCACGACTGCTCTCGCTAAAGCGACCCGTTGTCTTTGCCCACCCGATAAATCTTTCGGTAAGCGATCTTTATACTCTTCTAGCTGAAGCATCTTTAAAGCAGCCTCGGTGCGGCGATTGATTTCATCTGTTGGTACTTTTTGAACTTTCAAGCCATAGGTAATGTTATTGATGACATTCATATGCGGATAGAGAGCATAGTTTTGAAAGACCATCGCCACATTTCGTTTGCCACTCGGAAGATCATTGACTTTTTGATTATCCATATATAACGAGCCTGAAGTGATATCCTCTAATCCGGCAATCATCCGCAAAGTGGTGGATTTACCACATCCAGAGGGACCGAGGAGGATTAATCGCTCGCCCTCTTTAATTGTTAAATTGAGGTTTTTCACGACTTCGGTTTTTCCGTAAGATTTATATACATTTTCAAATCGAATTTCCTTCACAATATCCCGCCTTTACTTAATTCCTGAAGAAGTAAATGTTCCAATAATATACTTTTGGAACAGTAAATATAGTGTTAATGGTATGATCATCGTGATCACGGCGACAGCCATCGCGACAGTGAAGTTCGTTCCACCTTCTGAGCTAATATACATTTGTAGTGCTAACGGCAATGTGTAATTGTCGACTGTTTTCAAAATGAGCACCGGCCATACGTATTCATTCCACGATAAAATAAAGAACCAAATCCCTGTTGATGTGATTGCAGGTTTTACTAGCGGTAGCACGATATCTTTCATGATGCGTGCATGCCCTAAGTTGTCTAGTCTTGCCACTTCAATTAAGGACATCGGAATGGTTTTCATCGACTGATGGAGTAGAAAGATTCCGATGGCATCAGCCAGCTGTGGCAGAATGACACCCCAAACGCTATCAGCTAACCCAAGATCAGAGATGACTAAATAATTGGGAATCATTGTGACTGAAAAAGGGATAAAGATCGTGCTAATTAAGAGAAAGTACAAGATTTTTTTCCCTTTGAAATCAAAGAACACAAACGCATACGCTGCTAGAAAAGAAGTGAATACTTTAAACAAAGTAACGGTCGTTGCGATAATAAACGTATTTCCAACAATCTTTAATACATTTAAGCTTTCGAAAAATGTTTCATAGTTTTCTAAAGTTGGTTGTATCGGGATAAAATTTAAGGCATTATTGTACGCCTCTTCTAACGGTTTGAACGAAATACCGATCGCAAAGATAATCGGAAAGGTGAGAATGACGATCGTCACCATAAACACAATATGCCAAGGTATCGATACGAAGCGGTTAGTTCTCATAATGGATACCTCTTTCTACAAACTTAAATTCGATAATAAGTAAAATAATAAAGATCGCCATCGTTAAAATCGATAAAGCAGCGGAATGTCCTGTTCGATACAAGACAAAGGCTTCATGATAAGCGTGATAGATGGCATTGGAACTAGCATAATTCGGTCCGCCTTGTGTGATAACCTTAATCGGCGTAAATACATATTGTAGCCCTTGAACGATCGTGATGATTAAGACATAGATTCCGGTCGCACTACTCATCGGCAGCACGATATGAATGAATATTTTCCATAAAGGAACGCCATCTAAGCGGGCAGCTTCGATCACTTCTCTTGAAACGCCATTGACGGAGGCGTAGAGCACGATAAAGTTGTATCCGAATACTTTCCAAGAAGTAATTAAGCTTAGGACGACGATGACCCAGCCGTCTAATTTGCTCCAAATCGGCATCTCGATCCCGAACCATCCAAGAATAATCGCTGCCGGTCCTGAAACAGGGTTTAATAACCAAGTGAAAAGAATTGATCCGACAACTAAGGAAATGACGGAAGGTAAAAAGATGGCTCCTTTATAAAAGTTGTTGAATCGTTTTAAAACGATATCAAGGACAAAAGCGAAAATGTAAGGCACGATCAGGTTGATCACTAATAATAAAATGATATAGAGCAACGTGTTCCCGAACACTTTGTATGTAGTTGGATCAGATAAGACATCTTTATAATTTTGAAGACCGACAAATTCCTTCGTTGGCTTCACCATATTCCAATCAAAAAAGCTTAAATAGATCGTGTATATAAATGGCCAAAACATAAATAAGATGAAAATGAGTAAGGAAGGAATGAGTAAGCCGTAAGCTTTCCAGTGGTCTTTCGTTAACTTGATTTTTGAAGATTTCATAGCTTGCATGTATTTGCTTTCCTCCCGCATTTGCTTTATTCACAGGGTTGCCCCATAAGAGAGGGGTGCGACCTGAATATCTCTATCGAGAGGGGGAATATTCTCATGTAGAGATTTGTTTGGAACGGAATCCCCTATACTTATGAGACAACCTTGTAAATAGAAAATTACTTCAATAATTCATTGATTTCTTTTTCTGTTGATGTTAAACCTTCCTTCACATCGACTTTGCCGCCAAGGATTTGATCGCGGACGTCTAGTAGCTTTTGCTCAGCTTGTAGTCCAGCATCGCCTGGGAAAGAAGTCCAAGACACGACGCCACCCATTTGTTCGACCGCGGCTTTCATCATTTCATTTTCTTCTAGGAAAGTTTTCAAACCAGTCTCTGCTTCTGCCACATCTTTACGTGGAGGGACATATCCGGTACCTTCAGTCCATTTCGCCATAGATTCTACACTATATAAATATTTCATGAATTCCCAAGCTGATTTTTGTTGTGCTTCTTCCTGAGCTGTAATGGCTAACATCGCACCACCTGCTGGTAAACGTACATCTTTTCCTTCCCAAGCTGGTGATTTCACAGTGGCTGCATTAAATTTTGCATTTTCTTGAATTTGTGAGCGGCGAGCAATCGTTGTGTAAGCCATTGCTACATTTCCATCGATAAAGCTTTGGACACCTTGATCCCAAGGAAGGTGAAGAGCTGTTTTGTCTTTTACAATCATGTCTGCCATTAATTGATAAGCTTCGATTCCTTCTTTAGAAGCGAAAGTCGCTTTTCCATCTGTTAACATACGAGCCCCATTACTTTCTAATAAAGCTTGTGTTGCCCAGTTATCAGCAGGCTCTTGCATATAAAAACCGTGCTTACCTGTTTTCTCTTTAATTACTTTTGAGAATTGTTGAACCTCTTGCCAAGTTTTTGGTCCGTTTTCATCAAGACCTGCTTCTTTTAATAGATCTTTGTTGATGTATAGAACGGGTGTACTTAATGAGTAAGGAATACCAACTTGTGTACCTTCTGAATTTTTGGCTAAGTCCATGACATTATCTAAAAAGTGATCTTTTAAGAAAGTTTGATCGTCTGGAAAGTGTTGATCAATTACTTCCTGTGGTGATATGTAGCTAAAGTTATTAGAGAAATAGTCTAAGAAAGACCATCCAACTTGTACGACGGCTGGTGATTTTCCAGATGCCGCTTCAGCTTGTAAGTTTTGCATTAATCCTTTATACATATCTGGGTTGTATTTGGCGATGACTTCCGTCGTTTCACTTTGCTCATTGAACGCTTTGACCAATTCTTCTACTGTTTTTCCACCTTGAGTTTCTGCATTGACATGCCAGTATTCAATGACTGTTTTTTCACCTTTTTTGTCTGAATCATTGGACGCTGTGTCACCTGATTTTCCACAGGCGGCTAGCACGAAAATTAATGAAAATAAGCTAAATAATTTTAAAAATGATTTCATTTCATCGGTCTCCTTTGTAAATTAGTATTATGAGAATTAACTGTGGTTTCGGACGGTCGTTATATATAGTAGAAGTCGTTTCTCTAATCGGTTCACCTCCTTGAATAGTGAGAAAGACAAAAAGAGCCCTCAAATAAAATGTATACGCACCGCTATACATCGAATTTGAGGTCTCTCTGTTCGCACCGTTTTTTATTCACTTTATGGTTATACAATAACGAGTGATTGTTAGGTTAGTATTAATATAATGTAAAATCTTCATTTACAATTCATTTAAATTCATTTTCCACATGTCAGGATTGGACGTGGTCACTGCGAGTGCACCGTTTTCTAATGCTTGTTTTGCGTGCTCTGGTGAATTAAGTAGTCCGCCTGTGATCGTCGGTACTGGGGAGATTTTTGCTACTTTATTCAAAAAGTCAGGCACGCGACATGGCATGATTTCGATGACATCTGCTTGAATGCGCTCAATATCTTTTACTAAGTTCGTATAAACCTCCGTATCGATTAAGAAGATTCGTTGAACAACGATGAGTCCACTAGATTTTGCTTTTTTTATAATGCCATTTCTAGTCGTTACGATTGCATGTGGTTGTACATTTCTTTTGACGAACTCAATCCCATCTCGATCCATTTCTAATCCACCAATCTTTTCAACATGCAAAATAACAGGTAGACCGTGAGATTGAATGAAATCTACATATTTTTTTACTGTTAAAATCGTTCCCGTCATTAATAAGACGGCACTCAGGTGGTCTTTGTATTTAATCGCCTTTTCAATATATTTTGGTTCTTTCACCGCAGCGACCATTTTATGCGTCTTTAATCTTTCCTGTAATATCGTTCCTGTATGAGGATGCTTCATATTCTCGTTCCTTTCCATGATCAGAGGTGCCTGTCACTCCCCGAATTTTGTTTGTTTTTGTCGAAGTTTAATATCTATTATAGGTGAAAAGGCATACTAAAAGCCCGTGTGTTGATTCGTTGACACACGGGAACACTCTTTTATTCTTCCTTATAAAATCGCTCACCGGTCTCCGGGTTAAAGTAGACCACCATCTTTTTTCCTGTCGTCGGATCGATGGAGACTTCTTCTGTTCGAACGAAACCTTGTGGTACATCTTTGCCATGCTTCGTTTTAAAGCGACGATCCCAAATAAACCAAGAGCCGAAAATTAAGACGAGAAGGAGGAGAAGCTGCACGCCGTAAAAGCTGATGACCCATTCCATTCTATTATTCCTTTTCAGCGATCACAGCTGTTCCATAGGCGACAATTTCGCTCATGTTTTGCCCGATTTCTCCGGAGTCAAATCGCATCATTATGATGGCATTTGCTCCCATAGCTTGTGCATTTTTCACCATTCGATCGATCGCTTGCTTTCTCGCATCTTCTAGCATCTCTGTATATTGATTAATTTCTCCACCGACTAATCCTTTAAAGGAAGCGACAATATCTTTTCCAATTCCTCTAGCGCGAACCGTTAAGCCAAAGACAGGTCCTTTTACCTCAGTAATTTTATAATTTGTGATATTTTCGGTTGTTACAATGATCATGATTTTCCCTCCTTTTATAGTTCAAAAACTACTCTTTCAACATAATTCTACACTAGGGTGAGATTTCCTTTAAAAACATGATGTGGTAATTTTTATGCAATATCAATAATTTTTATTAAAATTTCAACAATTGGACCGATATTAAATATAATCAATACTCATAGGATATGAGACCTATTAGTCGGTTCTTTTTTTAGAAGTACAAATTGTAACGTTATTTATTATTCGAAAATCATTCATAATTGTTAGGTGATGAACAGTGATGGAAGTGAATCTGTTCACACCGAGAAGAGGAGACATAGATATGTTTAGATCGAAAAAAAACGACCAATACCCCCAACAGCAGCTACAGCAAGAAATGACAGCGTTAAAGGCCTCATTTGAAGCGAAAGAACAAGAGGAAAAGAGCCGCCTGACTAATGTAAAGGCAGAAATAGCTGCTGCGGTCAATGAAAATGGAAAGATCAATGATCAACATCGTGTGATTGGAGATGCAATCGGGCAAATTGAACGAAGATTTAATAATGTGGCTTCTTTAAGTGAGCAAACTTCACAACAATCGATCCATTTATATGAAAAAGGAAAATCAGTGAAGCAGCATTCCGACCAAATTGTTTCTGATGCACAGCAAGGAACAGCAGAAGTAAATCGCACAGCCGATATCATTAAAGAATTAGGGAATCAAATCCAAACATCTGAAGGTAATATGGCGTCTTTAAGTGAACGTTCCGTAGAAATCCATTCGATTGTTGGCGTCATCGAAGGTATTGCTGCACAGACGAATTTGCTGGCGTTAAATGCATCGATTGAAGCGGCTCGTGCGGGTGAATATGGCAAGGGCTTTGCGGTCGTTGCACAGGAAGTACGTAAGCTAGCCGAGAGCACGTCTGATAGCACAGCGAACATTCAATCGTTAACGACTACTTTAGGAAATGAAATTGAGCATGCTCTTGAAGCTACAAGAAAAAGTAAAGAACTTGTGGGAAAAGGCATTGAAGTGAGCATGAACACAGCGGACAAAATCGATCGAATTTTAGCGGCGATTGAGAATAGCCAGTTAGATATTAATGAAATGAAAAAACTGATTGACGAACAAAAGCGGCTATCCTCGCAAATGAAGAAAGAACTAGCAGAAGCAAAAGAACTATTCAACAACGCTGATCAAATGATCAATGAACATATTAACGATGCTAAATCGGTAGAACAGCAGCTAGATCATGGGATGAAGCAGTTGATCTTTTAATAAAAAGAAGGCAACCTTAATTGTAAAATGAGGGTTGTCTTTTTTCATGAAGAATTTTTTACAATAATTTAACGGAAACGAAAAAATACCTATACATGTACATGTTACCATTTAAGTTGGAAATGAAGTTTATTTACAGGAGGAGAAACCTTTGCCAAAAAATAAGATCAAGAAAACTGTATTGGCTTCGGCTTTAGCTGTTAGTGTAGTAGTTCCGGTGATGATGGAAAAACCAACTTATGTAAATGCTTTAAATGAAGATATCGTCAAGCTTCGTCTGTTAGAAACGACAGATATTCATGTCAACTTGATGAATTATGATTATTATCAAGATAAAGCGGTTGATAAGTACGGTCTTGCTCGTACAGCATCTCTCGTGAAAGCGGCGCGTGCAGAAAGCGAAAACTCGATGTTATTTGATAATGGCGATTTAATTCAAGGGAATCCATTAGGTGATTATGTTGCTAAAGTTAAAGGATTAAAGGACGGAGAAACGCATCCTGTTTATAAAGCGATGAACTTAATGCAATATGATGTAGGGAATATCGGGAATCATGAATTCAATTATGGATTGGATTTCCTTGAGAAGACGTTAAAAGGATCAGATTTCCCTTACGTTAATGCAAACGTATACATAGATGATAAAGATAATGATCCAACGAATGATAAAAATTATTTTGATCCATACTTGATCATCGACAAAAAAGTGAAAGATCAAGATGGCGAGGAGCATACGATTAAAGTCGGTGTGATCGGCTTTGTTCCACCACAAATTATGAATTGGGATAAGGCTCATTTAGAAGGAAAAGTCATCGCCAAGGATATGGTTGAATCAGCGGAAAAGTTTGTTCCCGAAATGAAAGCAAAGGGCGCGGATGTCATCGTTGCAATCCCTCACTCTGGACTCGGTACGATCGAGGAAGGAAAGATGAAGGAAAACGCCACGTACGATTTAACGAAAGTTGACGGAATTGACGCTGTTCTTTTCGGACATTCTCATGGCGTGTTCCCAAGTGCGCAGTATAAAGATATGGCAGGTGCGGATATTGAAAAGGGAACAGTTAACGGTATCGCTTCTGTTATGCCAGGCTTCTGGGGCAGTCATCTTGGCGTTGTCGACCTTGAACTGAAAAATGAAAATGGCAAATGGGAAGTCGTTGATGGTCGAGCTGAAACGAGAAGTATTACGACGGCAGAGGGAAAACCGACCGTTGAATCAGATGCGGCGATTGTCGATGCTGTGAAACATGAGCATGAAGGAACGTTAGAATGGGTAAGAAGTGCGGTTGGGAAAACGACCGCACCAATTAATAGCTATTTCGCTCTCGTTCAAGATGATCCGTCTGTACAAATTGTTGCCAATGCTCAAAAATGGTACTTAGAGAATAAAATTAAAGGAACCGAGTATGAAAACGTACCTGTTCTATCTGCGGCGGCTCCATTTAAAGCAGGGGCACGCATGGGGCCAGACTATTATACAGACATTCCAGCAGGAGATATTGCAATTAAAAACGTATCCGATCTTTACTTATATCCGAACACGTTAAGTGCAGTGCTTGTGGATGGAGCAGGCGTAAAAGAATGGCTAGAAATGTCGGCTGGTCAGTTTAACCAAATTGATCCAAAAGCAGGCACGAAAGAACAAGCGCTCGTGAATCCGGCGTTTCCCACGTATAATTTCGACGTGATTGAAGGTGTAACGTATGACGTCGATGTTACTCAACCAGTTAAATACAGCGCCGACGGCAAAGTCATTAATCCGAACGCCAACCGTATTAAAAACTTAAAGTTCAATGGTAAAAACATTGATCCTAAACAAAAATTCCTTGTCGCAACGAACAACTATCGCGCAGGCGGTGGAGGGAACTTCCCTGGCATCAACGCGGAAGCAATAGCGGTTGAAACGCCGGATGAAAGCCGTGGTATCGTGATTGATTACATTATGGAAATGAAAGAGATCAATCCATCCGCTGATAAGAACTGGGGCTTTGCTTCGATCAATGACAATGTCAATGTCACGTTTGAAACATCACCAAGTGCGAAAAAGTATACAGAAGGCTCAGATAAATTTAAATACGTGAAACAACTTGATAGCGGATTTGCTCAATTTTCGATTGACATGAAAGGGCAAGAGAAGCCGACAGACCCAGGGGCAGGAGAGAAAGATTTTAAAGATGTGCCGACTAATCATTGGGCTTACGAATATATCCAAAGTTTGACGAGCAAAGGAATCATCCTTGGAAAAACAGATGGTACATTTGCACCAAACGCGAGCGTGAAAAGAGGCGAGTTTGCACTATTCATCGCTCGAACGCTTGATCTGAAGCCGAAAGGAAAAGCTCCTTTCAAAGATGTACCAGAGAATATGGAGAAAGAAATTGCAGCTGTGTATGAAGCAGGAATTATCTCTGGTATGAGCAAAGATAAGTTTGCTCCACATAAGCCAGTGACGAGAGAACAGATGGCTGCCATGACGGTAAGAGCTCTCGAAGTCAAAGAGGGTAAGCAGCTCACAGCGTCTAAGCCGGCTGATTTTAAAGATAACAAGCAAATCCATCACGATTTTAAAGACGAGATTGATGTGGCGTTTGAGCAAAATATTATCTCTGGTTACAACAACCAAAAGTTTATGCCGAAAAAACCATCGACGAGAGCGGAAGCCGCGAAGGTGATTTACAAGCTCGATCAATATAAATAACGGAGCGAAGCAACCTGAGTCTTATATGGACTCAGGTTGCTTTATATCTTTATTGGGGAAAATTAAATTATTAATTATATGTAAAGCTCTTTTTATGTGGAATTTTGTCTGATAAAATGATGGAAAATGACGAATTTAATCGAAAGAAGGAAGCCGATGAACAAGAATGTCTCTTTTTTTAACAGAATTTCCGTTCAGTTACTTTTAGTTGTCACAGTAGTTATTTTAACGATTAGCAGTGCAATCGGCGTCTCTAGCTATTATTTAGCGAAACAAGAATTAATTAATGCTGGGAAAGAGGAATTAAGAAGCATTGTTCAAGCCGCGATGCCAGTGCTTGAAATGCTTAATGAAGAGGTGAAAGAGGGGAACATCACTTTAGAACAAGCGCAGGAAAAAGCTAGAATCATATTAAATGGTCCCCAAAAAGGGACGAATGGCTATGACTACAAACAATCTAATTATCTTTATAAAGAGAATGGGTATTTGTATGCCTATGATTCTACTTCTAAAACTCAGTTGCACCCTTTGATACCGATTGGAGAAGATAAATCAGATACAAAAAATAGCGACGGCGTGCATGTTCAACGAGAACTCGTGGAAAGGGCGAAAGCAAGCAATCCTGAAGATCACTTTTACAGATATGGTTGGAAGAATCCTGGAGAAGCAAAGGAACAAGCGAAGATGGCTTATATGGTTTATTTCGAACCGTGGGATTGGAGTATAGGGGTCGGAGCTTATGAATATGAATTTTATCAATCATTAAAATCTATTAAGATCTACATATTTATCATTACCATTTCTATTGCGCTTTTAAGTTTAGTAACTATGTTTTGGTTTGCGAAGAGAAAGTTAGATTTATTAAAGCAAGCAGCCGCAATTTCTTTAAAAATTGCAGATGGCAAGTTAGATGTACAGCAGCTTCAAGAAACGTCAGACGAAGTGGGACTATTGAATCAATCGTTTAATAAAATGTCTAGTGAATTAAGAGGATTGATTGGAAAGCTTCAAGGTGCGAGCAACGATTTACTTCACTCAGCTACCGATTTATCCGCTGTGTCTGAGGAAACATCAGCAAGTAGCCAAGAAATTGCCCGGGCGATGAATGAAATCTCTAGCGGAGCGGTATCACAAGCTTCTGATATTGATGACATGAGCAGAACAGTTGATCGTCTTTCCGATGCGATTACGCAAATGAATCAGGAAAATCAAGCGATTCGAGACATTACGGTCGTGACGGCAAAAGCGACGGATCATGGTAAAGAAATCGTCCAAGTGCTGAAAAGTTCGAATGACCAGTCGTTAGCCGCTTCCGAAAAGATTAAAGCAAGTATTACGAATTTAACGAGTCAAATTCAAAACATCTCACATATTACAACGACGATTAATCACATTACCGTACAAACGAATCTCCTTGCTCTAAATGCGAGCATCGAGGCAGCGAGAGCAGGCGAACACGGCAAAGGTTTTGCGGTTGTTGCCGAGGAAGTAAGAAAGCTTGCTGAGGAATCGAATCAGGCGACTAAGCAAATTCAAGAGATGATTACAGGCATTCATCAAGAAACGGCCATAACCGTTTCAATGATGGAGGAGACCGTATCGTTTTCGACACAGTTGAATAGCGCCGTTCACGAAACCGAAGCGGAATTCAATGAAATCTCAGAAGCCGTCAGAGAAACGATTCAAGCGATTGATGTGTTAAGTAGCGAAATTACGACAGTCACGAACCAAAGTCATGAAATTCAAGGAGCTATTCAAAACATTTCAGCCGTTTCTCAGGAAACTGCGGCTGCTGTTGAAGAAATCTCCGCTTCTGTTGATGAACAATCGAAAGCTATTTCGACGGTCAGTCACTCTGCAGATCAATTATCGCAACTAAGCGAAACATTATCATCGATGATTAATCGCTATAAATTATAAAAGGATGGGGCGTGCCCCATTCTTTTTTGTGTCTTTGTCAGGGAATCAGCGGTGTATTTCAGTGAAAAAGAAACCCGATTCAGTAAAAGAGCAGATCAGCTCAGTAAAAAGCCTCCACTTTGTTTGTCACGCCTACAGCTTCGATCTCAACGGAGCAATTTCTCAATTTCTTTCGCAAATGAAGCAGGCTCATCGGATGGCTCAAAACGTTTCATCACATTGCCTTCTTGGTCGATGAGGAATTTAGTGAAGTTCCATTTGATTGAATCACCAAGTAGAAATTCGGGATTTTTGTCTGAGATCATCAGCTTTAATAGTTTTTCACTGACGTTGGATTCATCAAATCCACGAAATGGTGCCGCCTCTTTTAAAAATTGGAATAGTGGAGCTTCATTTTCTCCGTTGACGTCCACCTTTGAAAAGATCGGGAACGTGACACCGTAGTTCAATCGGCAAAAAGAGGAGGCATCTTCACTTGTACCTGGCTCTTGTCCAGCGAATTGATTGCAAGGAAAGCCTAGTATTTCAAGCCCGGCTTCTTTATGTGTAAGATAAAGCTTCTGCAAGTCTTCAAACTGTGGAGTAAACGCACACTTACTCGCTGTATTGACGACGAGCAGCACCTTGCCTTTGTACTCTTCAAGAGAAACGATCTCTCCATTTGTTTTTTCCGCTGTAAAATCAAAAATATTCATAGGGAGCACCTCTGTTAACTTTATTATTATTTAATAATTATTATAAATAAGATTAGGACATTTGTCTAATAAAATACCCTACCGTTGCCAAAACCTTATAAAAATCTATAAAGCCTTGTTTACTTTTTGCTTCAACGTGCCTGCTTTTGCCGAAGCTACTCACATTTGGTATGACACCTCCACAAACGTAAATTCCGGTACAACGAACCGTACACATTAGCCAAGTCTTATTAGTGACTGACGGATAATTTTCCATAATTAGCCAAGTTTATAGCTGCGTTTAAGTCTCTATCCATTTTATTCCCACACTCGCATTTGTAGGTGCGATCAGAAAGTTTTAAATCTTTCTTGATCTTCCCACAGGAGGAGCATGTCTTAGAAGATGGGTAAAAGCGATCCACTTGTAGGAAAGCAATTCCGTACTTCTCACATTTATACTTCATTTGACGGATAAACTCATACAGCTTTTGATTAGCTACAGCTTTCGCTAAGTGACGATTTTTCATCATTCCGCTAATGTTTAAATCCTCCATCACAACCTTACATGGCTTGGTTTTCACCACTTTAGTTGTAGCTTGATGGATATGATTCGTGCGAATGTTAGTTAATCGTCTGTGTAGGCGTTGTATTTGCTTTTCGATTTTTATAATGTTGCTCGTTTTGACGAACGATTTCCCCTCCTTATTCATCTCATATTTACGAGAAACTTTGCGTTGCAACCGACGTAAACGTTTCTCGGTCTTGCGTACTGCTTTGGTTTTATTAATGTTTTTAAACACTTGTCCATCTGAACAAACCGCTAATTCTTTGATTCCTAAATCAACACCGACGACCGTATCGGTCAGCTCTTGTTTAGGTTGTTCTTGTTCGATGCCTACAGCTATATACCAATACTTCTTATCGAAGGTGATGCGAGGATTCATATACTTAACTCCCATAGGAAGTTGCTCAGATGTGAGAACCTGACCGATTTTTTCAAGCTGTACGTACCCTTTCCCTACTTTAAGTTTTTCAGTATCATGGTAAAAACTGGGGTAAGATTTCTTTCTGGACTTAAATTTAGGAAATTTGCTTTGACCCTTGAAAAATTTCTTAAAAGCGTCACAAGCATCTTTAACCGCTTGTTTGGCAACGTTGTTAGAAACGTCATTGAGCCATTTAAACTCCTCCTGCTTTTTCAGTCGAGTAATTTCTTTTCGCAAGTCGCCATCAGATATGAATTTGTTTCCCTTCGTATGGTTTTCTTGCTGCCTGTTTAACGTCCAATTGTACGTCCATCGTGCAGTTCCAACGGACTTCCATAACTGTATTTCTTGTTCTTTTGTTGGTTTTAATCTAACCTTTTTCGCTAAAATCATATACTTCACCACCTTTACTATATTATACATTCAACTACATTCAATTTCAGTTGATTTAATCGTATTTTATAATGTAGCAAAGGAGTGAGACACATGAGTAAAAACCGTGGGTTAAGAACAAGAAA
The DNA here is from genome assembly GCA_002261155.1 of Bacillaceae bacterium SAS-127. GTDB lineage: Bacteria > Bacillota > Bacilli > Bacillales > Domibacillaceae > Bacillus_CE. Next base: position 44,634 of record NKXN01000021.1, read on the forward strand.
GGCATTATCTAACGCAGTAAAGATTGAACTATATGAACAGCTTCAACAATTATCACAAGAAACAAAAATCCCAATGAGTAAGTTACTTGACGAAGCAATCGAAGACTTATTAATTAAACGAAAACCTGCTAACGAATAGTAGGTTTTTATAATGTTTTACAGATATTCTTTAACTGTTACTAGCCTTCGTTTTTTCGAGTAAAATAGAGTGAAATAAGAAGGAGTGAAAACAAATGAACGGACAAAATCGCAAAGATATTCAACCGGGGTTGACTGTCAATATTGTGTTAAAAAAAGACCAGCGAACAGGAAAGAAAACGAGAGGAATCGTTAAGGACATTTTGACGAACTCCAGCTTTCATCCGCATGGCATTAAAGTGCGGCTAGAGGATGGACAAGTCGGGCGAGTGCAGGATATTTTGTGAGGGCGATTAATAGAAACATGCGTTGGCAAACTTGAGCCAACGCATGTTTTCATTATCCAAAAAATAAATCCAATATGTTAGAAGCCGCAGATGCATTTTTATTGTAAAACTCGGAGTATCCGCATTTCTTGCAATAGACGACAACGAATTGATTATTTTGAATGTCAAACATTTTCGATAAACCTGTGCCAGTCATCGCTACTTCTTTTTGTGCAGCATCCTTACTACCACATTTGATACACCCTTTGCTATCCATCTCTATCTCCCCTTTCCTTATATTGTTATACGAATAATGCAGGATAAAGTTTCAATATGGACCTTACAAAAAAATCAACTGTTTTCGTTTTGCCTGTTAATATCATCGTTCGCCTTCCGATATAAGAGATAGAAGTGATTTACTAAAGGGAGCGATGGAGATGCTTGATAAGTTAGGTGCTTTAAATCAAGTGGCCAAGCCTGTGACTCCTCCCGTACAACAGGAAATAGACACAACTAGAAAAATAGAGGAAGTTCAGAAACAGCCTTCAAAAGTGGAGATGGAAAAAGTTGTTCAAGGAATGAATGATTTTTTAAAGCCCTCCAATTGGCATGTGAAATTTGAGTTCCATGATGAATTAGAAGAGTATTACGTGACGATGGTCGATAATGGGACACAAGAAGTCATCCGAGAAATTCCATCGAGAAAGCTATTAGATATGTATGCAGCAATGACTAGATACTTAGGGATTTTAGTAGATAAAAAAATTTAAGGAGGCACTATTATGCGCATTGGTGGATTAGCAAGTGGGATGGATATCGAAAAAATGGTTGGCGACTTAATGAAAGCAGAAAGAATGAAGGTGGATAAACTCCATCAACGAAAACAGTTTTTAGAGTGGCAACGTGATGATTATCGCAGTATGAACTCGTCGATGCTTAAATTCAGAGATGAATTATTTAACGGGGTAATGATGCAGAAGAGTTACCTGCAAAAGAAGGTCGATCTATCAGATGAATCAGTAGCATCTGTGAGGAATGATGGTTCGACGACCGATTTTTCAGGGGAACTAAATGTCACTCAGTTAGCGACAGCGGCGAGAATGATGAGTAGTGGTAAGGTGAATATTAAGGGCCCGGATGCAAAGTTATCTGATGCTACTCAGTCTTTAGGGATTACAGGTGATCAAGAGATTAAGATAAAAGCCATTAATAAAGATGGAGTTTTGGAAGAAAAAACAGTGACATTTAATGGTGATACCGATTCATTAAATGATGTAATGAAAAAAATTAATGAACAAACAGGCGTCACGATGTTTTATGATAGTCACACGGGAAAAGTTTCAATGACTGCTAAAAATACAGGTGATGCAAAAGATGAAAATGGTAACGATGTTGCAGAGATTGAATTAATTGATTCAATAGGTAACTTGTTTACAAAGTTAAACCTATCTTCAAAAAACACTGACAAGGTCCAAGCTAAGGATGATAAAGGTGAACTTATTTTTGATACTGGTAATAATCCAGTTTATTTGGATAACAACCAAGTCGGCTCCAACTCCAAGTTCACACTAAACGGCCTTGAAACCGAACGCTCTTCCAACACATTCACCATCGGCGATGTCCAATACTCGCTAAAAGCTGTAGGGAAAACGAACTTTACTTCTACAACCGATGTAGATAACGTGTATGACAAGATTAAGAGTTTTGTCGATCAGTATAATGAATTAATCGCTAAAGTTAATGGAGAAACAGATGAGAAGCGCTATCGTAGCTATCAGCCATTAACGAAAGAGCAACGAGAAGCGATGTCTGATAAAGAAGTAGAGCTATGGGAAGAGAAAGCCCGTAGTGGAACATTGCGCGGCGACTCTGTATTGCGATCAGGAGTTAATAAAATGCGCTTCGATTTATCTACTCCTGTAAAAGATCTTCCGCCAGAGCTCAATCAATTGTCGGATATCGGTATTACGACATCCGAAAACTATTTGGATAAAGGAAAACTTGTCATTAAAGAAGATAAATTAAAAGAAGCAATTGCGAAAGACCCGAATGCGATTTATAAGTTATTTGCGAATGATCCAAAGCCAATAACCGATGGATCAGGCAAAGAAAAGCCGAACGTTGAAGAAATGGGGCTAGCTAGAAGACTGAGAGAAACGCTCAAAGGGACGATGGAGCTCGTCGAGAAAAAAGCAGGCAAAGCTTTTTCTGTAGGGAACGAGTATGCTTTAGGAAGAACGTTAAATAATTTAGATGATCAAATTACACGATTTGAACGGAAATTAATTCAAACGGAAGATCGTTATTGGCGTCAATTTACAGCAATGGAAAAGGCGATTCAGCGTTCGAACGAGCAGTCGATGTCGCTGATGAGCTACTTCCAGTAATGAATAAAAGGAGATGTATTTTTCTTGTCAATGAAAAATCCTTATCAAACGTATTCTAATAATTCCGTAACGACAGCTTCTCCTGGTGAACTGACGTTAATGTTATATAACGGTTGCTTGAAGTTTATTGCTCAAGCGAAGAAAGCAATCGAAGCAAAAAATATCGAAGCAAAAAACACGAACATTCAAAAAGCACAAGCAATTATTCAAGAATTGATGGTCACTCTCAATATGGAAGTAGCTATGTCAGAGAATCTATTACCGTTGTATGATTATTTGAACCGCCGTTTAATGGAAGCGAATGTAAAGAATGATCTAGCGATTTTAGAGGAAGTCGAAGGGTTTGTGACTGAGTTTCGTGATACATGGAAAGAAGTGATTCAGAAAAACCGCCAGCTTCAGCATGCTGGGTCAGGTGGACAAGTTTAATGTCTATCGTTCAAGCTATCTATGATGTAACAGAAGAGCTATATCAATTAGCTAACCAACCGCTGGAAGATCGCGACCAACTTGTGGAGCGTGTAGAAGGTTTACTAGATCAACGTCAAGTGTTGTTAGATCAGCTTCAGCCGCCTTTTAGTGAAGAGGAGCAGCAACTTGGCAAACAAATTATTCAAAGGAATGTCATTATTGATGCTTATTTACAAAAGAAAAAAATGGATATTCAAAAGGATATGAACGGTTTGGCAAAGAAGAAGAACTCAGTTGGTAAATATACGAACCCTTATGCGTCTACGCAAACAGACGGAGTGTTTTATGATAAGAAAAATTAAGCAAAAGAGCCGCTCAAAAAAGCGGCTCTTTCCTATTTTCGAAATAACTGTAACACTTCACTAACTGATTGATTAATGTTAGAAACGATAAGTTGGTCGCTATTTTTGCGAAGATCGAGACTGATATGATTCATCATTTCCTTCGCCATATCGGTATCGACAATTTTCGATAAAGAGGATGTTAAGTTTGATTCCTTTACCATCGTATTTGCCATATGATGCTCGATTGCTTCATAATAAGCACCGATTTTTGTTAAGTTTCCTGTTGTTTGAATGATCGCATCATCCAATCGTTGAATTAAATCATGAGCGCTATCTTGCGTTAAGACTGAGATGTTGTCTAAGTTCAAGGCGGTTGTACTTGTATCCATCAGTTCAATGTCGATTCTTTGCCCGGGATTGGCGCCGACCATTAATGTGAGTGGGGCGTTTTCACCTAAAATTTTCTTCGTATTAAACTCTAGCTTCGTCGCTGTGTCATTAATCGCTTCCATTAACTGGTCTAGCTCCTCTTGGCTCGCTTTTCGATCCTCAGCAGTTAACGTTCCGTTAGCATTCATCACAGCTAGTTCTCTTCCTCTTTGTAACAAACCATTGACATTGTTTAATCCTTCATTCGCTGCCTGTAAAACTGATAATCCATCTTGCATGTTACGCTGTGCTTGTGTAAGTCCTCTCACTTGAGCGCGCATCGTTTCCGATACAGCAAGACCAGCAGCATTATCACTGGCTCTTCGAATGGCAACACCAGAAGATAATTTATCGAGTGTCTTCTCCATAAGTCGATCATTTTTTTGATAGCGAGTGACAGAGAACGTGACCATCGCTTGGTTATGGACTTTCATTCATTTCACCTCTTTCCTGAGTTAATCATTTTCTCTTTTTATATCGTCTTTTTTTGTCAAGATTTGATGAGGAAAGCTGAATTTTATTAAAAAAAAACCGATATCAAACATAAGAAAGGCAGGGGAATCTATGAAGGACCAACAAAAAGCTCATCAACAATACAGGCAAACGAGTGAGCAAACAGCGGCGCCGGAAGAACAGGTGATTTCCTTGTTACAAGAAGCAATTAAGCAAATTCAAAAAGGGAAGACCGCTATCGATTGTGGAGAGAGAGCAGAACGGAATGAAAGTCTTGTTCAAGCGCAGGCGTATGTACTTTCGTTGATTCCTTTTGTCGATGATCAGACAGTAGAAGGAGAACGGATTATTTCTCTGTACGGTTATGCAAATCGGCTGTTAATTCGTGCGAATCTCGAAAGTGATGGTATGTTATTGCAAGAGGTAGAGGAATTGTTGCTTTGGTTAAGAGCGGATTGGAAAGTGGCATTAAGCAATCGTCGCAAAAAATATGTAGGAGATTTTATCTAGTGAAAAAGCTGTCTGTTCAGGTAACAGTGCCTAAACAGACAGCTTTTTTGATGTCGATTCTTTCAAACTAAGCTTTAATATCAATAAATTGTGAGAACGGCGATGGTTGTTGCAACTCGCGAATTCTTTTAGCTGGGTCGTTTGTTGCTTCTCTTATTTTTTCGGTGATGACTTGTTCAGTCATTTGTTTGTTCGTAACGACAAATTGAGATACGGGTCCTTGCCCTGCTCCACTAATGGCACTCATACAGTTCTCTCCTCTCGAAATAATCATTGCTCTTTTGTTTTGCCTTGTTACATCGTCTGTATTCTTAGTATCGGCAATTAGGGAGAATATGTTAATATGTTTTTCTTAAATAGACAAATTTATCTGTTAATGTCAAAATTTCGACATATATTTTTCGGAATTTAGCAGGTATTTTTAAAGAGATGAAGAAATATATATACATAGCTACAAGTTAAGGAGGAGTTCACATGATGGATTACAACATTCGTGGTGAAAACATTGAAGTAACTCCGGCGATTCGTGAATACGTCGAGAAAAAGATTGGGAAGTTAGAGCGTTATTTTAACGAAACACCAAATGCTACTGTGCATGTAAACTTGAAAGTATATTCTGATAAAAATTCAAAAGTGGAAGTAACAATTCCAATGAAAAATCTTGTGCTTCGTGCAGAGGAGCGCAACGCAGATATGTATGCAGGTATCGACTTAATTGTTGATAAATTAGAGCGTCAAATCCGTAAACATAAAACAAAAGTGAACCGTAAGTTCCGCGAAAAAGGGGATCCACAAGAGTATTTTGCGATGGCAATGAACGAAGCGGCAGCTGCTGAAGTAGAGGAAGATACAGATGAGTTGGCAATCGTTCGTACAAAGCAATTTGACTTAAAGCCGATGGATTCTGAAGAAGCAGTTTTACAAATGAACTTGCTCGGTCACAGCTTCTTTATCTATACAGATGCTGAGAGCAACGGAACAAACATCGTTTATAAACGTAAAGACGGCAAATATGGTTTAATTGAAACGAATTAACTAGGAAAATGCTTGCAAAGTTTATCTTTGCAAGCATTTTGTTGTTCTAGTACTGATTATCTGTATCAAGTTGACAAAGCATGTTAAGATAGAACAAGTGTTAAGTTTTTGTGATTTACGAGGAGGAATGGCATTCATGTCAGTTGGACGGAACGAACCATGTCCATGTGGAAGTGGGAAAAAGTATAAAAAATGCTGTGGAAACGTAGAAGGCTCGGCGATTCATGGAATCATGCTGGAGGAGCTAGAAAGCTTACAGCGAGAATTAATTGACTATGCGATGAGCAATTATTCACACACGATGAAGAAAGAGTTTCAAACGCTCCTACATAAATACGAAGTGCTTCGCAAAGATCCACAAGTATTTTTAGTCGCTTTTGAAATTTGGTTTATTTTAAATTATCCGTTGAAAGATGGACGGACAGTATTAGAGAAATTTGTCGCTCGTCGAGTGAATACGATCGAACGCGAACGGACGAAGCAAGTGTTTAATACATGGACGCAAACGAAGTTCATTGCTGGTCAATTAGGTGTTATTAGTGACCGTGTATATGAAGTTCGCGATATACTTTCGGGTGAGAAAGTGGCGATCCGTGCTCGTCAAAAGGTAGATTTAGATGAAGTGTTTATTATTGGGGCGTTATTGCCGTTTGAACAAGAGCACACGTTCTTTATGATCGACTTCCATTTTGAAAAAGAAATGGCTTCGCGCATGGAGAAGTGGTTGTTAGCTCAATGTGAACAAGCGGAAGATCGTTCAATCTTCGTTGCGAATAATTTCTTATCCGTATTAGATGGTTTATTCAATATTTACAATGAGATGGAGCAACCAGAGGCGCCTCAAGAGCCATTTGATTACAGCGAGTTGACATGGGAGAAAGAATCCCAAGCGAAAACGGCTGATGTTTTGCGTGAATTTTTAAAAGAAGAAGGGATCGAGGAGCTGCATCAACAAACAGCGATTCTTCTATGGAATCTGTACTGTCAGAAGGAGAATCCGACGATCCGTAAACCGGAAATTTATGTAGGTGCCCTTGTGTCGCTGTTACAATCGTATAGTATTATTGAAGCAAAGGATTCAAATGCAGCTTTAGCTAAGCGTTTAGGCACAACTGCCGCAAGCTTATCAAAGCGGGTGAAAGAAATGGAAGTTGTTCTTCAAGAACGATTAGCTGCTCAGCAATAATTTAGAAAAAACGCTCTTATGGGCGTTTTTTTCTTTTTTGACTTAGGCCGTTCAGTTGTTTCAAATGGGTGTTAATGTTAAGATTAAGTAGGAATTTTGTGATTTTTAGGCTCATATATTAACTTGTTAAGAGTAAAAGGAGCGTTTTTTTATGGGTTTGTTAAATAAATTATTTGATGCAAATAAACGTGAAGTGAAGCGTTTGGAACATATGGCGACGAAGGTCGAAGCGTTAGCAAGTGCGACTGAAGCACTATCGGATGAGGAGTTACGTGCGAAAACGACTGAATTTCAAGAGCGGTATCGTAACGGCGAATCGTTAGATGATTTATTAACAGAAGCGTTCGCTGTTGTGCGTGAGGGAGCGCGCCGAGTGCTTGGCATGTTTCCTTATCGCGTGCAGATCATGGGGGGGATTGCCCTTCATGAAGGTAATATTTCTGAGATGAAAACCGGGGAAGGTAAAACATTAACAGCGACGCTACCGGTCTATTTAAATGCCCTTTCGGGGAAAGGCGTACACGTCATCACGGTCAATGAATACTTGGCTTCGCGTGATGCGACAGAAATGGGCGAGCTATATAATTTTCTAGGTCTATCCGTCGGCTTGAACTTGAACAGCTTGACGAAAGAAGAGAAAAACCAAGCTTATGCGGCCGATATTACGTATGGAACGAACAATGAGTTCGGCTTTGATTATTTGCGCGATAACATGGTGCTTTATAAAGAGCATAAGGTTATGCGTCCACTTCATTACTCAGTTATTGATGAGGTCGATTCGATTTTAATCGATGAAGCGAGAACGCCATTGATTATTTCCGGCCAAGCGCAAAAATCAACTCAGTTATACATCCACGCGAACAGCTTTGTCCGCACGTTAAAACAAGAAGACGACTACACGTATGATGTAAAAACAAAAGGTGTGCTATTAACTGAAGAAGGCATTAACAAAGCGGAAAAAGCATTTAGCATTGAAAACTTATTTGACTTAAAGCATGTCACATTGAACCATCATATTAACCAAGCGTTAAAAGCACATGTGACGATGCAGCGCGATGTGGATTACGTTGTACAGGAAGAAGAGGTTGTCATCGTTGACCAATTTACTGGTCGTCTCATGAAAGGTCGCCGTTACAGTGACGGGCTTCACCAAGCGATTGAAGCGAAAGAAGGCGTGCCGATTCAAAATGAAAGCATGACGATGGCGACAATTACGTTCCAAAACTATTTCCGTATGTATGAAAAGCTATCGGGAATGACGGGGACAGCGAAAACGGAAGAAGAGGAATTCCGCAACATTTATAATATGCGCGTTATCGCTATTCCGACAAACCGTTCAATTGCCCGTGATGATCGTGCCGACTTAATTTATGCGACGATGGAAGGGAAGTTCCGTGCGGTCGTGGAGGATATTTATCAGCGTTATCAATTAAAACAGCCGGTGCTTGTTGGTACTGTTGCGATTGAAACGTCTGAATTAATTTCAAGCTTACTGCAAAAGCGCGGCGTACCTCACAACGTGTTGAATGCGAAAAACCATGGACGAGAAGCGGAAATCATTATGGAAGCGGGACAGCCTGGTGCGATAACAATCGCGACAAACATGGCAGGACGCGGAACGGATATTAAACTTGGCGAAGGTGTGAAAGAGCTTGGTGGACTAGCGGTTATCGGTACTGAGCGCCATGAATCACGCCGAATTGATAACCAACTTCGCGGACGTTCTGGACGTCAAGGAGACCCAGGTGTCACTCAATTCTATTTATCGATGGAAGACGAGCTAATGCGCCGCTTCGGTTCAGACAATATGAAATCGATGATGGAAAAGCTAGGTATGGATGATAACCAGCCAATCCAAAGTAAAATGGTCAGTCGTGCGGTCGAATCCGCCCAAAAACGAGTGGAAGGAAACAACTTCGATGCCCGTAAACGCTTGCTTGAATACGATGATGTGTTACGTCAGCAACGTGAAATTATTTATAAGCAACGAGATGACGTGTTAGACTCAGAAAATCTTCGTGATATTATGGAAGGCATGATTGAAACAGTCATTCGACAAGTCGTGAGCCTGCATGTCAATCCGGTTGAAACGGAAGAGGAGTGGAACTTGCAAGGTCTTGTGGACTATGTGAACGGGAACTTGTTACAAGATGGCGAATTAGAAGTTGCTGATCTTCATGGGAAAGACGCAGATGACATGTCTAATGTGATTTTTGCCAAAGTGAAAGAGCGTTATGACGAAAGAGAAGAGCAAATGGGCGAGGAGCAAACGCGTGAGTTTGAAAAAGTCGTTCTCCTTCGTGCAGTCGATTCCAAATGGATCCATCACATCGATGCGATGGACCAATTGCGTCAAGGGATTCACTTGCGCGCTTACGGCCAAATCGACCCGCTTCGTGAATATCAAAACGAGGGCTTTGCAATGTTCGAAAACATGGTTGCTTCGATTAACGAAGAAGCGGCTAAATACGTCATGAAAGCCGAAATTCGCAATAACCTAGAGCGCCAAGAAGTCGCTAAAGGTCAAGCGGTTAATCCGAAAGAGGATGAAGGAAAATCGAAAAAGAAACCTGTTCGAAAAGCGCCAGAAACTGGTCGCAACGAATCATGCCCATGCGGCAGCGGCAAAAAATATAAAAACTGTTGTGGCGTTGGGAAATAAAGTGTTTTAGCGAAGAAATGGAGATAATGATGTTGTCATTTCTTAGATTAACGTAATATAATGACAGGAAAAAAGATGACCGTGTGTACGCACTGTCTTTTTTCCTGTTTGATGACCAATAAATGACGAGGTGTTTGTATGGAATTATTTGAAATACGTAATGAGTTAGATAGAACAGCTAAGAAATTAGCGGACTTCAGGGGGTCTCTTTGACTTAGAACACAAAGAGGAACGGATTGCTTCGCTAGAGGATGAAATGTTACATCCTGATTTTTGGAATGATCAGCAAGCAGCACAAACAGTGATTAATGAGTCCAATGGCTTAAAAGAAATTGTGAACGAGTATAACGGCTTGCTTGAAGCACAGGAAAACCTAGAGCTGACACATGAGTTAGTGAAAGAGGAGCCGGATGCAGAACTTCAAGCAGACCTTGAAGCAGAGATGGAAGAGTTTATGCAGCGAATCAATGATTTTGAGCTGCAATTATTATTAAGTGAACCGCATGATAAAAACAATGCAATTTTAGAACTACATCCAGGTGCTGGTGGAACAGAGTCGCAAGATTGGGGCTCAATGCTTCTTCGTATGTATACACGTTGGGCAGAAAAGCAAGGGTTTAAAGTCGAGACGCTTGACTATTTGCCAGGAGATGAAGCTGGAATTAAAAGTGTCACGCTTTTAATTAAAGGTCATAATGCTTATGGCTACTTAAAAGCGGAAAAGGGTGTGCACCGTTTAGTACGGATTTCGCCATTTGATTCTTCGGGCCGTCGTCATACGTCGTTCGTTTCTTGCGAAGTGATGCCGGAATTCAATGAAGAGATTGAAATTGACATTCGTACAGAAGATCTTAAAATCGATACGTACCGAGCGAGTGGTGCGGGTGGACAGCATATTAATACGACGGATTCGGCAGTGCGGATTACGCATGTACCGACAAATGTTGTCGTTACTTGCCAGTCTGAGCGTTCACAAATTAAAAACCGCGACCAAGCGATGAAAATGTTGAAAGCAAAGTTATATCAAAAGAAATTAGAAGAGCAAGAAGCCGAGTTGGCTGAAATTCGTGGAGAGCAAAAGGATATTGGTTGGGGAAGCCAAATTCGCTCTTACGTGTTCCACCCATATTCTATGGTTAAAGATCATCGAACAAGTGAAGAGAGCGGAAACGTACAAGGCGTGATGGATGGAGAGATTACTCCATTTATTAATGCGTACTTGCGTTCACGTATTTAAGGGAGAAACCCGTTTGTTTAGCAAGCGGGCTTTTCAGTTTTGTTCTAGTTTAATTCATTTGAAGCTGGTTAAAATAAGTAAGTATGCATATGTTCACAAATTATCAACAATTGACCATTCATTGCTATGTATCAAGTCATTACAGCAGGTTTCATAACAGGGTAAGTTTGCTATAATGAAGAGGTGCATCACATTTTTCCTTAGGAGGAGATAACATGAAAATGAAAAAGTCATTATTAGCTCTTTTGTTAGGATCATCCGTGGCTCTAGCCGCTTGTGGTGGGGGAGAAGAAGCAGAGCCAGAGAAAGAAACGGGTGGAGAAACAGCAACTGCTGACGGTGAGCAAGTGTACAAGCAAAGCTGTTTAAGCTGTCACGGTGAAAACCTTGAAGGTGGAGCAGGACCAGCACTGGACAAAATTGGATCAAAGCTTAGCGAAGAAGACATTTTAAACATAATTAAAAATGGTCAAGGCGGTATGCCACCGAACATTACTGAAGGTGCCGATGCCGAAGCGGTAGCAAACTGGTTGGCAAGCAAAAAATAAGAAAATGAGAAAACATCAGCCGAGGAGCTGGTGTTTTTTTTGAGCAATTATGTCGAATATTTCATGAGAGAGAAAAGCTTTCCTATCCAATTCTTATCCTATTTTTTTAGAATACAAACGAGGAAAAAATACTCAAGTTTATTACAGACGAAAAGAAAATGTAATACAAATGAACCTGAATAAACTTTCATTCAGTGTTATAATGAGTCTGGATTTACAACAGTTCAAAGAATAAATAGGTGATTGTATGATAGATATGAAAGGCGTAACAAAAAAATATCCCAATGGCGTAACGGCTATACACGGGATTGATGTTGCGATTAAACAAAGCGAGTTTGTATATGTGGTTGGGCCAAGTGGTGCGGGAAAGTCGACATTCATTAAGATGATGTACCGCGAAGAACGACCAACGAGTGGCAAGATTGTCGTTAACGGGATGAATTTGTCCGTATTAAAAGAGAGCAGTGTCCCTTATTTTCGACGTCAAGTCGGCGTCGTCTTTCAAGATTTTAAACTGCTACCGACGTTAACGGTATATGAAAATGTCGCCTTTGCTTTAGAAGTGATTGAGGAAAGTCCAGAGAAGATTAAGAAACGAGTCACGGAAGTACTACAACTAGTGGGTCTAAAGAATAAAGCGAGAATGCTTCCGAACGAGTTGTCGGGAGGAGAGCAGCAGCGTGTATCGATTGCTCGCGCTTTTGTGAATCAGCCGAAAGTATTGATAGCTGATGAGCCGACAGGTAATCTCGATCCTGACACCGCCTGGGATATTATGAGTATTTTTCAGGAAATAAACGGAAGAGGAACGACGGTTGTGATGGCGACTCACAATAAAGAGATTGTTAATAAAATTCGCCACCGTGTGATTGCGATTGATAAAGGGCGAATTGTCCGTGATGAACAGCGAGGTGATTATGGCTATGAAGCCTAGTACACTTCGACGTCATTTTCGAGAAAGTTTTAAGAATCTTAGCAGAAATGGTTGGATGACCTTTGCCGCTATCTCGGCAGTCACGGTGACACTATTGTTAGTAGCGGTGTTTCTTGTTGTCATTTTGAATATGAACAAAATCGCGACGGATATTGAGCAAGATGTAGAAGTTCGTGTCCACATAGAGTTAGACGCAACAGAAGTGGACAAGCAACTATTGAAGGAAGAGATTCAGAAGTTGTCAGAAGTTGAAAGCATTACCTATTCTTCGAAGGAACAAGAGCTAGATAATTTAATTCAAGACTTAGGGGATGATTTCGCCCTATATGAACAGCGAAATCCTCTGTATGATGTCTATATTGTCAAAGCGAAACGACCAGTAGATACACCGAAGATCGCCAAGAAAATCGAAACATTTGATGCGATTGAATCCGCTGTATATGGCGAGAAAAAAGTTGAAAAGTTATTTAGTGTGTTAAAGACGGGTCGCAATATTGGACTTGTATTAATTATTGGCTTGTTGTTCACGGCGATGTTTTTAATCTCGAATACTATTAAAATGACTATTTTTGCTCGTCGTAAAGAAATTGAGATTATGAAATTAGTAGGAGCGACAAATTGGTTTATCCGTTGGCCATTTTTATTAGAGGGTTTGTGGATTGGACTATTCGGTTCGATATTGCCAGTTGCTGTCGTGGCCGTCGGTTATCACTATGCAGTGAAGGAATTTACCGCGCGAATGCAAGGACAGCTTGTGCAAATGCTAGATTATTTTCCGTTTGTCCTTCAGGTGAGCAGCATTGTTTTACTCATTGGAGCATTTATCGGCATGTGGGGAAGTGTGATGTCGGTGCGTAAATTTTTGAAAATATAAGGATAGAGGGGAATTTAGTGTGAAGAAACGTGTAGGTCTTACGGTCGCATTAGTTACATTTCTAAGTGTTAGTGGCACTTTTGGATGGACGAATGAAGCCTTTGCTTCTAAGTTATCTGATCTTGAAAACCGTCAAAATCAACTTGAAAATAAACAATCGGATCTTGAGCAAAGCATCGGTGAAAAAAATAAGAAAATCAATGAGTTACAAGGGCAACAAGATCAGTTGGCTGTTGAAATTAAAAAGCTAGATTCAGAGGTTTCCAAAACGGAATCGAACATTCGTGATAAGCAAGAGAAGATCACGCAAACAAAAAAGGAAATTGAAAAACTAAAAAAAGAAATCGAAGAGCTAAAGAAACGAATTGAGCAGCGTAATCTCGTATTAGATGATCGTGCTCGGGCACTTCAAAAAAATGGTGGATCAGCGCAATATCTTGATGTCATTCTTGGTGCGGAAAGCTTTGGTGATTTCGTCGATCGAGCAACAGCTGTCACGAAATTAGTTAATGCTGATAAAGAAATTCTTGAAGAGCAAGAAAAAGATAAAGCGCAGCTAGAAGAGAATGAGAAACAGGTTAAGGCGAAGTTAGCGAGCCTTGAAGAAATGCTTGCTAGTTTACAATCATTGAAAGCCGAACTAGAACAAAAACAAGCGGCTAAAGATCGAGTGATGCAGAAGTTAGCTTCTGAAGAAGATGAGATGCATAGTGACAAGTTAAGTCTTGAGGAAGAGAAAGAGATTTTATCGTCTCAAGATGAAGCGATTAAACAAGCGATTGCAGCTGAGAAAACAAGGTTAGCGAAAGAGCAAGAGGAAATAAAAAAAGAACAAAGACGTAAAGAGCAGGAGCAGTCACAAGTTTCATCAAACAGCTCAACGTCTACGACTACACCTACACCTGACCGTTCAACGGACACACCAGCAGCAACATCGGGATCATTTATGAGACCAACTCAAGGGCATGTTTCTTCAGAGTTTGGTCATCGTAGTTCAGGCAACCATAAAGGAATTGATATTGCTAATAGTGTGAGCGTGCCAATCGTCGCCGCTGCAGATGGGGTTGTTAGTCGTTCGTATTACTCTTCTACATATGGAAATGTGATTTTCATCTCGCATTCGATCAATGGGAAAGTGTTAACAACCGTTTATGCTCATATGTCTGAACGTGTTGTCCAAGGTGGCCACGTATCAAAAGGTCAAACGATTGGATATATGGGGAACACCGGTCACTCTTTCGGACAGCATTTACACTTTGAAATTCATGAGGGTCCGTGGACACAATCGAAAGAAAATGCAGTAAACCCGCGAAAATATGTCAACTTTTAATAGGAAAACTGTCTGCCAACATTGTGTTGGCAGGCAGTTTTTTTAGATATTGGGCTAATGGCTGCCAGATGAATTTGTAAGACCAGAAATGAATATTAGGCAAATGCCCACGCAAAGTCTCCCCTTTTGAATAAATTGTAATTGTAAGTGAAAGGGGAGGTGTAGCAAATGAGTTGCGGATACGGAGGCGGTTTCGCGTTAATCGTTGTATTGTTCATTTTGTTAATTATCGTTGGGTCTGCTTATATTGGCTGGTGCTAACAGAAAAATATTTGTGAACAAAGTGAGCGTCCTAGCGAGAGGGCGCTCACTTTCTACATAGTGGACTAGAAGAGCACTTTATCCCGCATTAACGGGCCTGTAAGCCCCCCACCTCAACATGGCAGAAAGAAGCGTAGATATGTAGGTGGGGGACCAACAGCCCGTAAACGTCCGATCAGTTCAGGCCTGCAAGATGCAGGTTACAAAGGCGTT
>NKXN01000022.1 GCA_002261155.1 Bacillaceae bacterium SAS-127
CAAATTAATAACAAAGCTTCGACGGTAATAAGTAAATTCAAAGTTAACGTATATTCCTTGGAACGCTTTAGAAAGATGTGTCATTAAAATGTTAGCGGCTTCAGCTGGAAAGATATCAAAAGGCGTTTTATTTTCAATATGCTCCGTTGTTAATTTATATCTTTTCACCATTTTCCCTTCGGATAAGCTAAATACAATATCTCCTGATTGATTACGTCTGACCTTAAATATACAGTTTTGCAGGCTTTTAATTGTTCTTCTAAAATCATTGTGAAGAGCTTCTGCTAAGGTAGCTCCCTATTTTTATTCATTACTTTCTTTTACTGGGTGTGTAGAATACCATTTTTTACTTAACCATGTTTGTCCGATGAGGAATAGTCCACTCACTGCCCAATAAAGCGGTAGGGCGGCAGGGGTCGAGAAAGAGAAGACTAAGATCATGATTGGTGATAGCATACCGACTATCTTCATTTGCTGTTGCTGTTGTTCAGGGACATTGATCATAGACACTCGGAATTGGAAGAAGTACATCGCTCCAGCAATTAATGCCATAGCGATATCCGGTTGGCCTAATTTAAACCATAAGAAATTAGCGGTTTGAATATCTTCTGAAATGCGGATTGCATAGTATAGTCCCATCCAGATCGGCATCTGTATGAAGATCGGTAAGCAGCCCATCGCAAATGGATTGATGTTATGCTGTTGATACAGTTGCATCATTTCTTGCTGAACTTTTCGCTGTTCCTCTGGCGTTTTTGCTTCTTTCAATCGTTTTTGGATATTTTCCATTTCAGGTTTAACGACTTCCATCTTGTCTCTCATGATTTGTTGCTTTTTCATTGAGTTCATCATGAGTGGTAACAAAATTAAACGTACAGCTAAAGTAATGACAATAATAGCAAATCCATAATTACCTAAAAATTGACCTAGCGTATGAATGAGCTGGACGAAAGGGTTTACTAAATAATCATGAAAAAAGTACCCTTCTTGTTCAGCGCTTTGGCAGCCTGATAAAACAAATACGACGGCGACCATTAAAGAAATGAAAATAGATGATTTTTTCAACGTAGTTCCTCCTATTTGCCATAACGACAAGCAAACTGCTTTTAAAGCTAAAAAAAGTATATCCTAAAACGTCGATGAGTTCAAACATTCAAAATTCAAAAAATACTAGCTGTATAGGGTGATCTCGCTGATTGAAATTTCACATTATTTTTTATATAATAGCCTAGAGTTTAACAGCGAGGAGAGAAGAACATGTCTCATACATACACAATTCGTTTATTTGAAACATATGAAGATTTTAAGAAGATGGCCGACCTTGAAAGGTTGATTTGGGGAATTGAGCCGATTCCAGAAAATCAGACGATGATTGCTCACAAAAATGGGGGACTAGCATTAGGCGCATTTCAAGGTGATCAATTAATCGGGTTTAGTTACAGTTTTGCTGGTTTTCGCGATGGCCATAGTTATTTATGCTCACATAACTTAGCCATTCATCCAGACTATCAAAAGCAAGGAATAGGAGATGCGCTAAAAAAGGCTCAGCGGCAAGAAGCGATCAAACTAGGCTACTCGTTAATTACTTGGACGTACGATCCATTAGAAAGCGTCAACGGCTATTTAAATCTATCTAAATTAAATGGAATTTGTCGAACATATATTGAAGATTGCTACGGTGATATGCCGGACAGTTTTAGTGAAGGGATGCCGACAGATCGATTTATGATCGAATGGCATATTAAGGACGATTATTTAGATCAGCCGAACCAGTGGAGTGAAGAAGGAGCGAAAATGGCTGCTTCTTGGGGAGTGAATGAAGATGGTACTCTCTTCATTGATGATTTAAATGTTCAACTAGAGGGAGAAAAATGGTTAGTACCTGTGCCGAAAAACTTCCAAGAAATTAGAAAAATGAATCCACAGGTTGCTCTGCAGTGGAAAA
>NKXN01000023.1 GCA_002261155.1 Bacillaceae bacterium SAS-127
AGAAGCCGAAGCCGCCAGCAACGGGTTCAAGCGTGACCTATATCGTGCAATCCGGAGATAGCTTGTGGAAGATTGCTAACAAGTACGGTACGACGATCGAACAAATTAGAAAAGATAATAAATTAACCACTGATGCGTTAACGATCGGTCAAAAACTAATCATTTATACAGAGAAAAAACAAACAAATAAAAAAGAGCCAGGCAAAATACCCGGCCAAAAGATAAACCAAAAGCCAAAAAAGGCTTCCTCTAATAATAATATCGGCAACAATGAAGAATCTTTAGCACTTTTAGCCAAAAAATCTAATATTTCAGTAGAAAAAGTGTCTTCAACTCAATCAACCACTGTGATGTATCAAATAAAAGCAGGCGATACACTGTATTCTCTTGCGGAACGATTTGATACAGAAGTAAGTGAGTTAATGACGTTAAATGAGTTGAAATATCCAATCGCTGTCATTGGAGCCAACTTGCAAATCCCTTCAGATCATGTAAAGAGAAATCAAGGGATCATCGTTGGAGCGATTGATAATACTTCTATTGAAGTGCTGATCAATGGTACTCATCAAGCATTAGAAGTTTCATATGGATCGTCTCATAACTATCAATATGAAGAGGGACAACAAGTCGTACTTACATATACAACAGGTAGCGACGATCATCGTCCTGCGTTAGTTAGCGTCACCCAAATTTAAATAAAAGCGGCGAGAATAACTCTCGCCGCTTGTTAACTATTATTCTGGTTTTACTAAAATTTTTACTTGATTCTTTTCTTTCATAAGAGCATCGAAGCCTTCTGTCACGATGTCATCTAATTGAATACGCTTTGTAACAAGTTGCTCTGCTTGGAAGTAGCCTTGTTTCATAAGCTCCATTACAGCAGGGAAGATGTCGCGGTAAGCGATGATCCCTTTCACTGTTTTTTCTTTCAGGACAATATTATTTGGTTGGATTTCTGCGCCACTTTCCCAGATGCTGACGATAATTGTTTCACCTTCGAAGTTTGTGCAATCAATCGCTTGTTGAAGAACAACTGGTACACCAGTGACTTCAAATGCTACGTCAACGCCACCGTCAGATAGCTCTTTCAATTTCGCTACTGCATCAACTTCCGCAGGGTTCACAACGATTGCTCCAAGTTCTTCTGCTTTAGCGATACGCTCTGGAGAAAGCTCAACCGCATAAATTTCAGAAGCACCCGCTGCTTTTAACGCTTCAATCACTAATAAACCGATCGGGCCTGTACCGAATACAACAGCTGTATCTCCCGCTTTTAACTTGCTTAAACGAACGGAATGAAGGGCTACTGCTGCTGGTTCTACAAGAGCACCTTGCTCAAAAGATAATCCTTCTGGCATTTTATGCACCATATGCTCATCAACCATCGTATATTCAGCGAAACCGCCGCCTCCGCCTGATAAACCGTGGAAGCCTAAACCATCACAAAGATTATATTTCCCTTTTTTACAAGGACCACATTCTCCACATGAAAGAATTGGCTCTACAACGACTGGGTCGCCAACGTTTACTTTCGTTACACCGTCGCCAACTTCAACGACTGTACCAGAAAATTCATGCCCCATAATAATAGGTGCGATATCTTTACTAATAGGATGAGGAGCATCTACTGGAACGAAAATCGGACCAGCCGCATATTCGTGTAAATCGCTTCCACAAATACCTGCCCACTCTACTTTAATTTTTACTTTTCCTGTTGTAATCTGAGGTTCTTCCACGTTCTCCACACGAATATCTTTTGCTTTATACCAACGTGCACTTTTCATAAGAAACCCTCCAACTATGTAATTTGTCCTACTACTCTATTTTACCATCATTTAGTTTGTGAAAAAGGAAATATTTTGTTACAGTTCTGTAAAAAATTTGTGTATTTATTTATAGGAGAAAATAGTTGATTTTGTCGAGGGGTTCATCGTGTTATAATGGTGAGATGTGAACACTTGAATGGGGGGCTAAGCGTGTGGAAAGAAACTATTAAGCTAGATAATATGTACGATTTCGACCAAGCTCTTGATCGTCTCGCTATCGATCCGCTTCATTCTATTAGTATAGAAGAACGCCGTGTTCGGTTACCTATTTATGAAACGAATGAAGTAGTAGTGATGAAAGGGAGCGGCACAAGTGACAAGCCTGCGTTTGAAGTCAGCGGCAGTCAGGAAGAAACAAAAGAGATCGTTCTAGCCGAGGTTGCCCGGATTTTTCAATGGCACACTCCGCTTACTACCATTCACGAACATTTTCAAGCAACCGATTTAAGAAAGATTTTTAATGAGCGAAAAGGGACACCTAGAGTATTGGATTTTTCCCCGTATGCTTGCCTCGTTAAATGTATTGTTCATCAACAGCTCAATTTGAAATTTGCTCATACATTAACTGAGCGCTTTGTGCATACATACGGCTATGAGCACGACGGTGTCTGGTTTTATCCAAGCCCAGAAACAGTAGCCCGAATTCCGATTGAAGAATTGCGCGCTCTCCAATTCAGTCAGCGGAAAGCAGAGTATTTAGTTGGTCTCTCGCAGCTGATCGTAGAAAACGAATTGAAGTTGCATGAACTAGAAATATTGAGTGATGAAGAGGTCACTTCCACGCTTGTAAAAATTAGAGGCATCGGCCCATGGACGGCTCAAAACTTCCTAATGTTCGGACTCGGTCGAGATAATCTGTTTCCGAAAGCAGATATCGGCCTGCAAAAAGCGATCCAAAAGCTTTATCAACTAGATAAAAAACCAACTTTAGACGAAATGGATAAATACAGTCAAAATTGGGAACCATACTTAAGCTATGCTTCATTATATTTATGGAGAAGCATTGAATAAATAAAAGGGAGATTTAGAATCGTGGCAAAAATTCAAGCCCCTGTGCAAAAAAACGAAATCATTGACGTTGTATTCGAAGACTTAACTCATGACGGTCAAGCCGTCGCTAAAATTGAAGGCTATCCACTATTCGTGGCAGGTGCACTGCCGGGCGAAAAAGGAAGCATTCAAGCAACGAAATTAAATAAAGGCTACGGTTTTGGCCGCTTGATCGAATTAAAAGAAACAAGCCCATTTAGACAAGAGCCAGATTGTCCGATCTATTCACAATGCGGCGGCTGTCAGCTTCAACACTTATCATACGAAGGTCAGCTACAGGCAAAGGAAAAACAAGTGCGCGACGTAATAGAGCGAATCGGCAAACTAGAAGACGTAACGATTCACCCCGTACTCGGCGCAAATGACCCATGGCGCTACCGCAACAAAGCACAAGTGCCAGTCGGCGAAGAAAACGGCGGCTTAGTCGCAGGCTTTTACCAAAAACGAAGCCATTCCATCATCAACATGGAACAATGCCTCATCCAGCACGAAAAAAGCGATGAAGTCATTCAAAAAGTAAAAGCCATTTGCGACCGCTACGGCATCAAAGCCTATGACGAAACAAAGCATAAAGGCACGCTTCGTCACATTATGGCCCGTTATGGCAAAATCACTGGAGAAGTCATGGTCGTGTTAGTCACACGAACAGAAGACTTCCCAAATAAAAACAAGATCATCGAAGAAATCACCGAACAAATCGACGGTGTCACCTCGATCATCCAAAGCATCAACTCGAAAAAAACAAACGTCATCCTAGGCGACACAACAAAAGTTCTCTGGGGCAACGAAGTCATTTACGACTACATTGGCGACATTAAATTCGCCATCTCAGCACGATCTTTTTACCAAGTCAACCCAGAACAAACGAAAGTACTTTACGACAAAGCGCTCGAATACGCCAACTTAACCGGAGAAGAACAAGTCATCGACGCCTACTGTGGTATCGGTACGATCTCTCTATTCCTAGCCCAAAAAGCGAAAAAAGTATACGGCGTAGAAATCGTTCCTGAAGCCATCGAAGACGCCAACCGCAACGCCGAACTAAACGGCATCACCAACGTCGAATTCGCCGTCGGAGAAGCTGAAACTGTCATCCCAAATTGGTACAAACAAGGCATCACCGCCGACGTCCTCGTCGTCGACCCGCCGAGAAAAGGCTGTGATGAAGCCCTACTACAAACCATCATCGATATGAAACCGAAGAAAGTCGTTTACGTTTCATGTAACCCAGCGACATTAGCGCGGGATTTAAGGATTTTAGAAGATGGTGGGTATAAGACGGTGGAAGTGCAGCCGGTGGATATGTTTCCGATGACGACGCACGTAGAGTGCGTGGCGAAGTTAGAATTAAATTAACTTTAGGCAGATACCTTTATCGGGTATCTGCTTTTTTATTTTGGAATAAAATGATGACTTTTCATTTGGAAAATGTAGTAATATTGAAAGGGGAATAGTAAAAAAGTTTCGTTAATGGAAGAGGGGGATCATATGCAAGTGAGGAAAGCGGATTTTCAATATGGAGCCTTATTATCTGTTTTAGTCAATTCAGGTAATCCGCCTATTTTAGTTGGAGAAAGTGATAAAAGAAATATTTATCAGATTGATACCAATCGCGGCAATTATTACATTTACGCCAAGTATCGATTAAAGAATGTGAATAATTTAGATCGCATTAACTGGAACTTTTCTTTTACAGAGGCTGAAATTCAAGAAATAAGAAGTTTATTGGAAGAAGGAAAGGATGTACGCTTTGCTTTCGTCTGTTCAGCGATGAAAGGAACAACGGATCGCTATGAAGTAGTACTAGCGGATGCTGATCAAGTTGGAGAGTGTATTAATATTCAAGTTGATGCTAATGGGGCAAAAAGATTGAATGTGCTGTACATCAAAAAATACAAATACTTGCAGCTTTACGGAAGTGATCGAGCTGATAAAATTGAGGATATTTCCAATACCATTCGTGTGGATCGGGATTGGATGAGTAGATTATGAAGTTTCAAATGGGGCTTTTATTGTAGGAATAGCGGGAGTCCCTCATTGTGATATATTACCAGTTTTGAAGTCATGGAAGAACTTATTAAAATGGTGAAGGAAATGAAAGCGACCCGCGAAAAGGAACAAGACTTAGGGCAAAACAGATGATGAAACATTAGATAAATTACCCAATTAATAACAAAAAGAGACAGACAGAATTTAACGATTGACTGGCATATTCGTGCTAGCGCCCAAGCCGGCATGAAAAGGCTCGTCAAAAGATTATTGAAGGAATACGATTATCCATCCAAAGCAAGCGAAACATGCATTAGACGTTGTCCTAAGACAAGCAGAGTTAATGTGTGAAAATGTGAAGGTGGAGGATTTACAATAGTACCAAGCGGTAGAAGTTAGAGAAGATTATAAAGTTGAAAACTGAGACATCTAAGAATATTACAGAGAAAAATAAAGCGAAGCAGGTGTGCACGTGGAGATCAAACATATTATTTCTCTCATTAAAGAAGAAGTACCGAATAAAGCAATCGACTTAGCAGAAAGCCTGGAATTATTAAAAGAAACGATTTCAGATACATTAAATGAGATTCATCACAAAAGTAATATGGCATTCCAAGATCGTGATATTTCAAGACGAAATGAGTTAAATCAATTAATTGATCAAATTATACCTTTAGAGAGTGAAATCGAAAAGTTTGTTGCAGATTTAGATGTAGATGACGAAAAGCATATCATTGGTGAAATGGTTGAAGAAGCAGATAAAAGGATTTTGCCAAACTATGCTGATTATTATGTGGATACTAACGTTGAATACACCCTCTATGAAGATTATACTCATAAGCGACCGTGGGCTTTTCGGATGAATGATCAAAATGTTATTAAAGTTACCACATGGAAAGAGATGCTAATAAAAACTTGTGAACTACTTATTACTGTAGATGAAGAGAAAATGATGACTTTTGAAAAAATTTCTAGAATGAACGGTAGAAAGCGCAAATATTTTTCATTACACGAAGCCAATATGACTGAGCCAATATTAGTGAGTGGAAAAATCTATGTTGAAACACATATGAACAGCAATGGCTTTAGAAACTTAATTATTAAATTGCTGAAGGAATATGATTTTAAAGTTAGTGAATTTAAAATTTACTTGAAAGCAGATTATACAAACATGGCGAAATGATAGAGGTGACTCCGTAGCAGAACTGAAATTCGAGGTCATTGAACAAATCGCTATTCTTTCCGAACCTCCTAAAGGCTGGACAAAAGAACTTAATTTAATTAGCTAGAATGGTCGTGATACAAAGTACGCTATCCCTGATTGATTAAGACTAATCAAAATGATGAACGAGGAGGAATAGGATGAAGCTTATTATCTGTGGGAATGGTTTTGATATACATCATGGATTTCAAACTAGTTATAAAGATTATAAAGAATTCCTGTTAAAGGAGCATCCTCATTCTTTTCGTGCCTTTGAGGAATTTCAATATATTAGCTTGACAAATTCTAACAGGTGGAGTGATTTAGAAGGTTCGTTAACAATAAATTATGAGGATTGCGTTAGTGATTCATTAGCTGTATTTTACCCTGATCTTAATAATGACAGTGACTCAAGGTGGTATGATTTTCAAATTGATTTGGAAGATCAAACAAAATTTATATATGATTTCACAGGACTCTATTTATTTGAGTGGTTAGATAACGTTGATTACACTTTAGCTGAACACACGCTTGATTTAAATCTTAATGACTTATATATTACATTTAATTATACAAGCACTTTAGAAAGAGTTTATGAAATTCCAATTGACAATATTTTTCACATTCACGGTTCTATTGAGAAAGTGGAAAGAAGCCAGATTCAAAATTGGTTTATTCCCTACTTTAGAACGATAGAAGATGCTGAAATTGCCGAACAATTTCAAGCTGATGAGTTTAATTCTGATATAATCAGGGAGTACATTCAATTTGGATCAATTTATAATGACCCTTTGCAAATTAAAGAAGATTTAGAGAAACGGTACGGAGACGATGATTTTTACTCTGTTTCGATTGAACCTGGAATTGCTAACTTGATTGATTTCTGTAATGTAGCCACTAAGGATATTAAGAGAAATTATGAATATTTAAAAAAGTACATTATTCAAAATGAAATTGATCAAGTAATAATTATGGGGCATTCAATAATGGGTGTAGATAATGATTATTATAATGACATTATCGTACCTTTATTAAAGGATTGTTTTTGGACATTTTATTATTATAATAACGAGAATTTAAATGATATAAAACAATTTGTTGAAAAGTTCTCCATTGAAAAGTATGAATATATTAAGTGGTAGTAACTTTTTTAGAGATAATTTTGTTAAAAGTTTACCGGTTACTATACTTAATAATTGCTAAGAAAGTATACAGAGTTTGGATATAGGGTGATTTCAAAAAGTTAGGTAGATTATTTCATTAGATAGCTTGTTGGATATGAGAGTTTCTAAAAAAGACGATTTAACCACAAAAATGAAGAATGTAAAACCCAAAAATGCTGTTTAATCAAGATTTTTGGGTTTTTAGTTTGTAATAAAAATACTTAGTGCTTGTGTGGAAAAGGTAATGTTTTTCTATGAATTTGGATCATACGATAGGAAAATGGTTTATAGTGAGAGAATGCATATATCAAGGTGAATCTATAAAAGATGGTTTGATAGAGTCTAATGAATTCTATGATTGTATTGATACAATAAATACATCACTAATGAATCGGAGGCGCATGTGAATGAAATGGTCTGAAGTACGCCAGCATTACCCGGGACGTTGTGTCTTAGTAGAAGCAATAAAATCAGAAACAAGAGGAAGAGAAAGAATCATTGAGGAAATGTCAGTTATTGATGACTTTGAGAATGGCAATGCCGCATGGAAAGTGTATAAAAAACTACATGCCGAAAATCAACATCGTGAACTATATATCTTTCATACTATGCGGAGACTATTGTGTTAGATCCAACGAGCTGATACGTAGAAACCCTTTGTTTTAGGCGCTTTTTCAAATATATTGTAGGGTATAAAATCAGAGATAAGGTCATTAAAAACTATATTAATGTTTCTGTGATGGCTGATATAGAGTGTAAGGATACAAGAAAATAAAGAGTGAGAATCAAAGGAGTACTGTGAAAATGGTACTCCTTTTTTTCTTATCATAGCGTATTATTTATAGAAAGTTTATTAGTATTATTCGGCTGCCCATATATAATTATAATGAAATGCAATAGCAAGGACAGTGAACATATGGAATGCATTTCAGCCCCAAAAGCCGCAAAAAGTGGGGTGTTTCAGAATGACGTGTACAAAAACTTTGCGAGGAAAACCGCATACTAGGCGTGGTACGGCTTAGCCGTATGTGGCTAATTCCAAAAGAGGCGGAAAAATCTAAAGATGGATGATATAAAGATAATTAGTCAAGGGAGGAAACCGCAAATGAAACGAATATTGATTATTGAAGATGATTTGTCCTTAGCGAACGGCATTGCGCTCGCCTTAAAAGACAGTGAATTTACCTTTGTACAGGCGCAGGATCTGCATTCTGCATGGCAAGAGACCGAAAACTTGGCCTTTGACCTTATCATTTTGGACATCAACCTACCAGATGGGAATGGATTAGATTTCTTGAAAGAGTTACGCAGGCACTCGGCTGTTCCGGTGATCATTCTTACCGCCAATGATTTGGAAACAGATGTGGTCACTGGTCTTGAACTAGGAGCAGACGATTATATCACGAAGCCATTCAGTCTGATGATTTTGCGGGCTAGAGTGGCCGCCCGACTCCGAAGCGCTGCGCCTGCGCCTGTCGATCCAATATTGATTGATGACTTTTCGTTCTCCTTCACAAAAATGGAGTTTTGTAAAAACAACATTCCCATTGAATTGAGCAAAACTGAGCAAAAGCTGCTTCGTATTTTGATTGAAAACAGAGGACATTCCTTGACGAGATCACAGTTGGTGGATGCCATCTGGACAGACGGTGCCGAGTATGTAGATGAAAACGCCCTCTCAGTTACTGTGAAGCGTTTGCGCGATAAGTTGGAGGACACACCATCCTCACCTGTATATATTAAAACCATATACGGTATTGGCTACATTTGGTCGGTGGGATAATGGATAAGTGGATTTTAATAATCGGAATTGTTGCAGTCACTGTGGTAGTTATCGTTATTCCGATCATTTTATTGTACCGTAGAAAAATGAAGCAAATCATGAATTCCCTGATTCATATGCTAGACAGCGCCATAGATGGTAGTTTCACTGCTAATACTTTTGACGAATCTGCTCTGTCGGCGGTGGAAGCAAAAATGTCTCGTTTTTTATCATCTTGTGCGGTATCCTCCAAAAATCTGACTATGGAAAAAGAAAATATCAAGTGCTTGATTTCTGACATCTCCCATCAAACTAAGACACCTGTTGCCAATCTGCTACTTTATTCACAAATTCTGATGGAGCATGATTTACCAGAGGACAGTGCTGTATGTGCAAAAGCGCTGGCTACCCAGGCCGAAAAACTTGATTTTCTAATGCAATCCTTAGTAAAGGTCTCTCGTCTGGAAAGCGGGATTATTACTGTCAATCCTCAAAAGGGCACCATGCAGGCGCTGCTTGATGCCGTTATTGCCCAAATTCGGCCTAATGCAGAAGAAAAAGAGATGACCATTGAAACTGAATTGATAAATGGCACGGTCTATTATGACTCCAAATGGACCGTTGAAGCAATTTATAATGTCCTCGACAACGCAGTAAAATATTCTCCTCGTCAAAGTACTATCATAGTCCGTTCCATACCATATAATTTGTTTTTTCGGATTGATGTCATCGATCAGGGCATCGGAATTGCAGAGGATGAGCAGGAGAAAATATTTTCTCGCTTTTATCGTTCATCTAATGTCAGTGGTCAGGAAGGTGTGGGACTTGGCTTATTTCTGACGCGAGAGATTCTCTCGGACGGAGGTGGGTATATCAAAGTCTCTGGAGCACTAGAACAAGGTTCTATCTTTTCCATTTTCCTTCCGACTGAGAAAAGATGAATCTTTCAAAACTGTTAGAATCCTGAAAGAATGTGGAAAGATTGTTTTGTTATTCTGTCTGTATCACGTACAAATGTGATACAGATTTTTCTTATGGAGGAAGCCATCATGACTATATTAGAAGCAAAGCAATTAAAAAAAATTTATGGAAGCGGTCCAACGGCCGTTCATGCGCTCGACAACGTGAGCCTGACAGTGGATAGAGGAGAATTTGTTGCTGTAGTCGGTACATCGGGCAGTGGGAAATCTACTCTTCTTCACATGCTTGGCGGTCTTGACCGTCCAACTAGTGGCAGCGTGACGATAGATGACAAGGAACTTTTTGCACTGAAAGAAGAAGAATTGACCATTTTCCGCCGTCGTAAAATTGGTTTCATATTCCAAGGTTTTAACCTTATGCCTATGCTGAATGTCTATGAAAACATTGTTCTGCCCATTCAGTTAGATGGTAACAAACCGGATAAAAACTATATAGAGCAGATCATCCAGACGCTTGGGCTGGAAAGCAAGCTGCAAAACTTGCCAAACCAGCTTTCTGGTGGACAGCAACAACGAGTTGCCATTGCGAGAGCATTAGCTACAAAGCCCGCTATTGTACTGGCTGATGAGCCGACAGGTAGTCTAGATAGCAAGACCAGTCAAGATGTGATCGGACTTCTAAAGGTGACTGGGGAAAGATTCAATCAGACTATTGTTATGATTACTCATAATGAGGAACTCGCCCAGCTTGCAAATAGTATCATCCGTATTGAGGATGGGAAAATTTCAGGTGGTGATGCAATATGATTCGAGTAGGAAATAGAAAAATAATCCGCAAATTGGCGATCAAAAGCTTTCATGCTGCTAGAACGCGCAACATCATCGCTATAATTGCAATTGCCCTAACTGCGTTTTTATTCACCAGCCTGTTGACTATGGGGTCCGGTATGGTGAATAGTATGCAGCGTGCCGATATGATTCTGTCCGGCGGTGAAGGACACGCACGTATTAATTATATGACCGAATCAGAATATCGCACTATAAGCAGTCATCCTTTGATAACTGAAATCGCTTATTCTCGTAAACTTGCTGACAGCGTGGATAATGACTCTCTTATCAAGCGGCACACAGAATTTTGGTATTACGATGATCTTGGATTGAAATATGCGTTTGTTGAGCCGACGAGTGGGCATAAGCCGTAGGCAGAAAACGAGATAATCACGGATACGACGACATTAGAGATGCTTGGTGTTCCGCAAAAACTGGGCGCTCATATCAAATTAGACTTCACTGTTCACGATAAAAAAGTTACACGTGATTTCGTCCTTGCCGGTTGGTGGAAGAGTTATCCTGGTGTGCAGACGGGTACAATTCTTGCTTCCCAAGCTTATGTGAAAGCTCATTTGGATGAATTGAAAAGCACCTACCGTCAGGACTGGGCAGAAACCGGAACCATCTCTGGAATTATAAAGTTTGCAGGCACGCAAAACATTGAAAAAGACCTGGAGAAGGTAGTGGTAGACAGCGGATTTTCGATGGATACGAACGCACCCAACTATATAAATGCAGGAATTAATCCTCTATATTTGTCGAAGCAGACAACAACAGGAGTTGGAACGGTCATCGCACTTTCCTGTGCCTTGCTGTTATTTGTATTCACAGGCTATCTGATTATCTATAATATTTTTCAGATTTCCGTTTTGCGCGATATGCACTTTTATGGACTGCTGAAAACTATCGGCACTACAGGGCGGCAACTTTATGCGATTATTGGCCGACAGGCGTGGATGCTTTCGCTGATCGGCATTCCATTAGGGCTTTGTGGCGGCTTTTTTGTGGGTAAGGCATTGCTACCGACGCTGCTGGCGCAATCCAGCTTCGAAGGGAACGCGGTAATTGTATCACCTAACCCTCTTATCTTTGTAGGGGCCGCCGCATTCACACTAATTACCGTGTTTATCAGCACCCGAAAGCCAGCAAAAATGGCAGCAAAAGTATCCCCAATCGAAGCCGTTCGCTATACGGATGCCGATTTAAGTAGTGGTAAGAAAACAAATAAAAAGACAAAGGGTGGAACCCCTCAAAAAAGGTTGGCATGGGCCAATCTTTGGCGAAATAAAAAACGTACTGTTCTAGTGATTCTCAGTCTTTCGCTTAGCATTGTACTAACCAATACGGTTTTCAATTTCTCGCAGAGTGTAGATGCAGAGAATGCTCTTAAAAATGCCGGTGTTTCTGATTTTAGTATCGGTCAGGCCAACCTATTTTTCCAATACCAAATCAATGCAGAAAGTGCGCTTAGCGAAAGTTTTATCAGCGCTGTAGAAAAACAGGATGGATTTAAAACAGGTGATCGCCAATACGGTAGTAAAGCGACATACATAAGCGAAACTACGAAGCAGACGATCAATCAACAGCAGGATGGTTCATTTTCCACACATATATATGGTATGGATGAATTGCCATTTTCGCGTCTCAAATTAGTGGATGGTGAAATAGATACAGAGAAACTTGCAACAGGGAAGTACATTCTAGAGGGTGTCTGGGTAGATTCCCGCGGTCATATGGATATGAGCAGTATGAATCATAGTATTGGAGATAAAGTCGAATTGAATCATAACGGTAATATTCATGAAGTAACTGTACTTGGCCATGTCATCGCAAACGAGGCAAATACTTATGACTGGGTCGACTCCTGCTTCTTTCTTCCGGGGGATGTTTATAAAGAATTGACCGGCAATCCTTATGCTATGAGCTATGTATTTGATGTTACGCAAGATAAAGAAACTGACATGGAGCACTTTCTAAAACAGTATACGAATAGTGTTGAGCCAACAATGAGTTATAAATCCAAACTCACTACCTTAGCCGGTGTTACGGATATTAAGAATACCATTGTATTGATTGGCGGCACGATTGCATTCATTATTGGAATCATCGGTATCTTGAACTTTATCAATACCATGTTAACCAGTATCCTAATTCGTCGCAGAGAACTGGCCATACTGCAAAGCATCGGCATGACTAGAAAGCAGCTTGTCGCAATGCTATGCCTAGAGGGATGCTATTATGCCACATTTACTGCGGTGATTTCCGTCTTGCTAAGCGTTGGAAGTTCACTATTTATCGTGCGCCCACTATGTGATCAAATTTGGTTTTTAAACTTCAAATTTAATTTTTGGCCACTGGTAATCATCTTCCCGCTATTATTTATGCTAGGTTCTTTAGTTCCATATGCTGCCTATCGCTTTACAGGTAGACAAAGTGTTGTAGAACGTCTAAGGACTGATTGGTTATAAAATATTATGTGTGTAATATGATGGGTAGGCCTTTGGTACTTGAAACCTTGGTCTTGGCAAGTAAGGAGAAGGAAACTATGGAAAATTCCGAAAGTTCTCTCGGTATAAAAAAGATTACCATATTGATGCTTATCGCTTCTCTATTGATGGGCAGCTATTTGGGGGTAAAAGGATTTTTTCCGGCATTTCATCAGGTTGCTGGATTAGAGAATGGGTGGAACTTGATATTGGTAAATCAAGATATTTACATTCCTGATGATTACAATATAGAATTAACTGTTTTATCAAATGGTGAGCGCGTTGATTCCCGAATATATCCCGATTTACAGGATATGTTTGATCATGCCAGAAAAGATGGCGTATATCCAGTAGTAGGAGCTGGATTCAGGACACACAAGAAGCAGCAAACACTTTTTGATCAAAAGATAGAAGCATATCGAGCGGAGGGATATTCAAAAGCAGAATCCCACAAGTTGGCGAAAGAAGCAGTTGCATTGCCGGATACAAGCGAGCATCAATTAGGACTTGCTGTGGATATAAACGCTGATCAATCAAAATCAACGAACGATGAAGTTTATGAGTGGCTTGCCCAAAACGCATACCACTATGGTTTTATTTTACGCTACCCGCCTGATAAAACAGATATTACAGGCACGGTTTATGAGCCATGGCATTACCGATATGTCGGGAAAGATGCTGCAAGAGAGATGTATACGCAAAAGGTTTGTCTTGAGGAATATATAGATGGGCTGGATTGAAATTCCCTGCTATTCTGTCCGAAGTGCAAACATGAAACGTTAATGAACATACGACAGTTAAATATGTCAGTTATCGGTTCTTCTTGTTTGTAAAAGTTCATATCATCTTCTCTATATTTTGGGAGTATGACCTAACTCTCCATTATAACACCAGACTTTTAATTGATGTTACGATGATAGTATAGAGGTGATTAAACCATGAATACTTATAAAACGGCACAAATCGCTGAAATAATGGGCGTCCATCCTAATACAGTACGACTATATGAAGATTTAGGTCTTATTCCAAAAGCTGAACGTCAACAAAATGGCTATCGTGTTTTCACTGATCTTCACTTAGAGCAATTCAGACTAGCTCGACTTGCCTTTCAAATAGAAGTGCTACAAAATGGATTAAGAAAAAAAATAGTCAAAATGGTCAAAACGTCTGCAGCGAGTGATTACGATAGGGCGCTTCAACTTATCCAAGAATATATATTACAATTACAAGAAGAACGAAATAATGCAGAAGAAGCTATAGATATAGTGAAACGACTTTTAGACGGTGAACTAGTAATAAATAGACTGTCTATGAAAAGAAAAGAAGTTTCCGAGTATCTTAATATTTCTATGGATACACTTAGAAATTGGGAGATGAATGGTCTTTTATCTGTTAAACGTAAAGAAAATGGTTATCGCATTTATAGAGATGAAGATATCCGACAGTTAAAAGTTATCCGCTCTCTTCGGTGTGCAAATTATTCTCTTGAGTCAAATGAGTACGTTTAGAACAATGTTTAAAACGGAACTAAAACTTTCTTTAAGAGGGATGGATATGTTTATCTTTGCTATTTGCATGCCGCTAATCGTACTAGTTATTCTCGGCATTATTTATGGGGATAACCCTGCTTTTAACGGAGCAGATTATACTTTTTTACAGCAATCCTTTGGTGCACTTGTTACCATCTCGATTTTGGCTGGTGGAGTCATGGGACTTCCTTTAGTTGTATCTGAATATCGCAGTAATTTGTATAGGATTGTCTATCAAATTTTTCAAGTGGGAATAATTCATAGAGCTATGGGGTCAGTCCCTCAATGCATTAAAGTGACGGGGACTGACCCTTTTTTATGTTCCACCTTTGCCATTAAGTGAACAATATCTTGAAAGCTTAGTTCGTTCGTTGCTATGTCTTTTGTTATCGATCCATTTTCAAGTTGCAGGATTCGCTGACATGCCCCTGCGACCAGCTCGTGATCATGTGTAATGACGAGTACGTGGCAACAACGCCGGCTGAGTTGATGAATGATGTTGATAACACGCTGGAGGTTCATACCGTCTAGTCCTGATGTTGGTTCGTCTAAGATGAAGATAGATGCCTTTTGCATTAAGCCGATGGCAAGAACGAGCCTTTGTTTTTCACCTCCTGATAATGTAGCAGGATGATGGTCTTTTAGATGCCATAAGTCAAGTTCATTCAGCAAACGGGAAGCCTCTTCTTCGCTTTCTTGTTGATTTAGCATTACCTCGTTCCAAACACTGTCAGTAAACAGTTGATAGACCGTATCTTGCATAACGAACCAAATATGATGCATACGTTGCTTACGATTTAGTGGGTGTCCATCTACAAATATTTTTCCAGACTTTTCTTTTGTAAGTCCGATTAATGTACGAGCAAGTGTTGTTTTACCGGCGCCATTTTCCCCAATAAGTGCAGTTACTTCATGTGTATATAATGTAAGATTCACATTTTTCAACACAAAGTTTTTGGCTTTAGAGTGGCGTACAGAGAGGTTTTTTATTCTCATTTTCGGCTTAGGCTTTGGAAGTGGCCATGTATTCATCTTGCCTGTTTGAAGAGAAGGTAAGCGTAGCCCAAGTTGTTGAATGTTATGATATGGCATATTTCGCAGTTCATTTGGTGTGAATACTTTTGTAATTTGACCATTTTCCATATAAATGATGCGATCTACTATGTCCATAAGATAGTAGAGTCGATGTTCGATAACGACAATTGTTTTACCTTGTCTTTTCAACGCAACAAGCTCATCTTGAAGCATTTGTGTAGCTGGCAAATCAAGGTTGGCAGAGGGTTCATCCATTACAAAGATTGGCGGCTCAATGAGCTGTGTAGCGGCGATGGCTACTT
Source organism: Bacillaceae bacterium SAS-127 (assembly GCA_002261155.1). Classification (GTDB taxonomy): domain Bacteria; phylum Bacillota; class Bacilli; order Bacillales; family Domibacillaceae; genus Bacillus_CE. The sequence goes on from NKXN01000023.1 coordinate 16,095, forward strand.
TTTGTTTTTGGCCGCTGGACAGACTCATGACATTTTTGTGACGGATCGGCTGTAAGTTTGTTTGGACAATCACTTCTTCTAAGCGCTGTTGAATGATAGGACGTTCAATACCATAGTTTTCGAGTTCAAAGACAAGTTCATCTTGAACAATGGACGTAAAAAATTGTGACTTCGGATCTTGAAAGACGCTACCAACTTTTTTGCTCCATTCCCAAATGGGAAAAGTTTGTATCGCTTGTCCTTCGATTGTTACACTCCCCGTAACATAGCCTTCATAAAAGTGGGGAATGAGTCCGTTAAGGATACGACCAAGCGTTGTTTTCCCAGAACCAGATGGACCTGTAATGCAAACACATTCACCTTTTTTTATGTGAAGATTGATGTTTTGTAAAAGATGTTTTCCTGCTTGATATTCAAATTGAACGTTTTGAAGTGTAATCATCGTTCTTCTCCTTAAGTAATCCACAATGTACTAAGCATGCTGAGGCCTACTACAATTCCGATAGCGTCTTTTGGTCGAAAAGTAATTTCATAATGACTTGTTTTTTTGCAGGGAGCGTCAATGCCTCGTGTTGTGGCAGAAGCGCTTAAATCATCGGCTAATCGGATCGTTCGCATGAGAAGCGGAATAATCGCATATTCGAACATTTGCAAAGGATGTAGCCAATTTTTTGGTTGTTTGAATGAGATGCCACGAATTTTGGCATTTTCGCCAATTATTTTAGATTCTGTGCGCAAAATTGGGAAGAATCGCAATGCTACTGTAAAGGTAAGCAAAATACTTTGAGGGATTTTAAGTTTTTGCAAGCTTGCGATTAGCTTTCCAGAAGGTATTTTTGCTAAGCCAGAAGCGATAATGATGGTCGGTAAAATTTTAAGTGTAATTAAGAGCATTAATAAAAAGACATTCAAAAATGTATCGCTCAAATAATTTGTAATGAGGTACCGCCCCAGTACGAATGCGCTATAGATAAGTAACCAATTGAATCCTAATCGGTATTGTTTTTGACATAAGAGTAGAAAGATGGCGATAGCAGCAAGGGCAAGTGAGCCTGCTTCGGTGACAAAAATCGTCAAACATCCACAGATGAGTAATAAACCAAATTGTAAACGAACATCAAACATAAAACCTCTCCTAGTGATTCCTTCACATGCCTCTTTTTGAAAAGAGACAGAATCCTAATGAGCATGCCCATTAGGATGTCGCAAGTGTTTAATGATATTGGATATAACCTGCTTTGACGAAATGTTTGTTGAGTAATTTCTTCGATAAATGACAACCAATTATCGCCATTATGAAGGAAAAACCAATTCCGATGGAAAGCCACATTGGTGAATAAGCATAGCTCACCATACGATCAACTATTTCAGGGGAAAATTGCATTTTGTCTAAACTTTCTTTCCCAAATACATAAATGTTCATCACACCGCCTGTTGCATAAACAGCACCGTATAATCCGAATGCAAACCCTTGGCGTGTAACATTGCGATATTGTGAGCCGTCGCCTTTTAAAAGGGTAAGTTCGCCAAGTAAACCTGCAATGATGAATAATGGTAACATCAGTGGTGCACCCATAAGCGTATAAATAAGACCTTGTACAATCGCCATAAAGAATAATGTACCACTTTTACCAACACGGATTGCCATAAGCATATACACTAAGCTTATAACGAAAAGGGTTGTGCCAGAAATATAGGGCATTGCAACCACCGTGAATGGTGTCATAATCATGTTGACAACGGTTTGTGCGATGAAAATCAAAATCGTATACAACCCAATCGTAATGAAATCTTTTGCAAGTAATTTATTTGTTTTCATCCTATTTAGCTCCTTTTCTTCTATTGCTAAACTAAATGATAACGATTATTATTACTAATAACTACTCCATTATTTTCAAAATAATCCAATCGAATCGCAAAGTTTATTTAGAAAGGATGTTTCACTTGACGAATGACATTTTAAATCGAGGTTATGAAGCGCTCGAAAGTGTATACATTCAAAAAATACGCGATGTGTGGCTAGGTAAGATATACGAATATTCGCCTCGTTATGGTGAGGGAACGATTGAACGCTATATTTTAGAACCTGGAATTGAATTAACGATATTTCGTCAATGTACGCATGAAAGATTAGCAGAATCAATGCCTTATCATCAAAAGAATATGATTGAAATTACGTCGATTACAAAAGGTGAATTGTATGTGCGCTATCATCCAATGGATGAATGGACGAAATGCGACAATCAGCAACTTATTTATTTTAATTGGTCAAAGCCAATTAAATACTATGATTTTCGCTGTAAACAAGCAGATGGTATTGGACTGTATTTAAATATGGACTTGTTGACGAATGGGATTTCGAACAGTCAAAGTTGGATGCAATTGTTGGAACGGTTGTTCAAAACAAATGCGCGCACTTACGCAAGAAAAAGCTCACTAATCCATCGCTCCATTACAATGCAGCTTATGGTGCAGTATGAGGAAAATGTTATGAATCATTTTCTATTGAAATCAAAAGCTTTAGAGTTTTTATCACATTGTGTGAATGATGAGTTAGGGAAGGAGATTACTTTTTGTCCTGATGCCCGCATACGCAAAGTGAAAGAAAAAATAGATGCAGCCTATGATTCACCATTGCAAGTGAATCAATTGGCGAAAGAATTCAATATTCCACCGATAACACTTCAAAATCAATTCAAACAAAGCTACGGTTGTACAGTATACCGATACATTCAAAAAAGACGAATGGATGTAGCAATGGAAGAGATCCTTACAACAGACGAAAGTATTACAGACATCTCAATCAAAGTCGGTTATGACAATCCAAGTAAGTTTGCAACGGTGTTTAAAAAGAAGTACGGTGAGACACCTCTTCAATATCGAAAAAAGTATCGTCACTCTGTTTTATATGACTTTATGCCTTAAACTGAATGTATTGTGCTTTCACAAAATGTTTTTTGAGAAGGGGTATTGCTACATAACAATTGGCTATAGGGACTGACATTTTTTTATCGTCACTCTAGCCGTGTCGAATGCGCAACAATATTAATAAATTAAACAATAACAAAACTCCCCAAGCAGTTACTTTAATTGTTGCTTGGGGAGTTTTCATCAACATGATTTGTATACTTTCAAACTACCCTACACTTTTGATCAGAAATTAATAACCAAATATCAATAAAAATTTACTATTTAATTTTACGGATAATTACGATAAATATTGTCAAACTAAGGTGTTAATCCTTGCAAAAAGTAAGGTGGAGAGCTTTTGTTTAGCGCATTGGGGATGAGGTCGCTCTTTCCATCAGCTGTTAAATAGCTTATAATGGTGGTATTTTAATGCATCAACAATAATGCTATACTATAAGTAATAATGATATACTATAAATGATTAATGATATACTACAATTAGTTACAATTGATGCGGAAAAGGTGTTTGACTAGATGGTGCCCTGACTTGCTGTGACGTTTAAATAGGAGCGCCTGCATCCTTTCTGCAAATCTGAGGGGATAAGGATGGGTAAGATGAGCAACAGAGAAGAAAAGTCAGATGTTATCTTAATTGGTGCTGGAATTATGAGTGCTACGTTGGGAACGCTTCTGAAAGAATTAGTGCCGGACTGGAAAATTACAGCGTTTGAGAAGCTCGAAAAAGCAGGGGAAGAAAGCTCTAATGAATGGAATAATGCGGGAACGGGGCATGCTGCACTGTGCGAGCTGAATTATACTTCTGAAAAGCCAGACGGATCTATCGATATTAAGAAAGCGATTAAAGTAAATGAGCAGTTCCAAGTTTCAATGCAGTTTTGGTCTCACCTTGTGAATAACAAGATGATCAACAATCCACAAGACTTTATTATGCCGCTACCTCACATCAGTATGGTACAAGGGGAAGACAACGTAAAGTTTTTAAAGAGACGTTTTGAAGCAATGGCGAACAACCCCTTATTTAAAGGGATGAAATTTTCTGATGACCGGGAAACGTTGAAGAAATGGATTCCGCTTATTATGCAAGACCGTTTAGAAAGTGACCGCATTGCCGCAACAAAAATCGACTCAGGAACGGATGTTAACTTCGGTGCTTTAACACGTATGTTATTTGAGCAGTTACAAACTCAAAATGTCGATGTCGAATATAAACATAGTGTTGAAAGCATTAAACGCAATAGCGATGGCTCATGGTCATTAAAGGTGCATGATCTTGTTGGTTGTAAAATGACATACCATAGGGCGAAGTTTGTTTTCCTTGGAGCTGGTGGAGGAAGCTTGCAGTTGCTACAGCAAACAGGTATTCCTGAAGGGAAACACATTGGCGGATTCCCGATCAGCGGATTATTCTTAGTATGTAAAAATCAAGAAGTGGTTGAGCAGCATCATGCAAAAGTATACGGAAAAGCTGCAGTTGGTGCACCACCAATGTCTGTTCCACATCTTGATACACGCTATATCGACAACAAAAAATCATTGTTATTTGGCCCGTTCGCTGGCTTCTCACCGAAGTTTTTAAAAACAGGCTCAAACATGGATTTAATCTCTTCTGTCAAACCACATAATATTACGACGTTATTGGCGGCAGGAGTGAAAGAGATGGCGTTGACAAAATACTTGATCCAACAGCTGATGTTATCGAAAGAACAGCGTATGGAAGAGTTGCGTGAATTTATCCCGAACGCTGAGAGTGAAGATTGGGATATTGTCGTAGCGGGTCAACGTGTACAAGTAATTAAAGATACGGAAGCAGGCGGCAAAGGAACGCTTCAATTTGGTACGGAAGTAGTTAGCTCGGCTGACGGCTCGATTGCAGCCTTGCTCGGAGCTTCACCTGGTGCTTCTACCGCTGTTTCTGTTATGCTTGAGGTCATCAAAAAATGCTTCCCTGATCGCATGAAAGAGTGGGAGCCGAAAATTAAAGAGATGATCCCTTCTTATGGCGTGTCACTACTAGAAAACCCAGAGCTGATTGACAAAATTCATACTTCAACAGAGCAGGCGCTCGGTTTAAGTCAACACTCGTCGTCACAAACAGAAGGCGAAAGCGTATTATCATAACTGAAATAAAAGAGGACTTCCCATTTTTGACGGGAAGTCCTTTTCTATTTCAGTGGGACGAGGAACCTGTCCCCTATTTAATAACCTTCTTTAATCGTCCCACCAGTGGTAAGACGATGACCCCAGCGATGACGATTTGCATGACGTTTCCTGGGATGGAGCCGAATGGCTGAATCCAGTTTCCATAAAGGATCACTTCAGCGAAATAGTAGCCGACGACTTTGATTATCAGTGCAGCGACAATGGCAAGTGTGTAAACGACAGTTCTTTTGCCGGGCATTTTTTCAGAGATAAGACCAGCTATATAGCCCATTGCACCTACGATGACGAATGTAAATGGAGCCCATATTGTCCAGCTAGAGAAAATATCGAATAAGGCCATTCCGAAAGCTCCTGCAATAGCTCCGGTTTTTCTACCGTAAACGAATGCAGCGATAAAGAGAGGAACATTCCCGAGATGAATGAGGCCTCCGTTACCCATAATAGGAAGCTTAATGTTGATGAACATGCTCGCTACTAGGGTTAATGTGATAAAAAGTGCATTGATGACGAGGGATCTTGTTTTCGTCTTTGTTGCACCTGCCGATGAGAATGTTGAATCCATGTGTTAACCTCTTTCTTTAAAAGTGTACTATAACCATAGAATTTCACTGCTTTAGCAGTGAAAGCGGTTAGATATTATCATACTCTTAATCAGACGCTTAATAAATACCTAATATTATTTATTTACGCAGGTAAAGAAGTCATGTAGAAGAGGATTTGATATAAGTTATTAAGCATGATATAAGTGTAAAAGAAGTGGAACATTTGGTTTTATATTTTTTGACTGAGAGTTTGAAATTGTATCCATAGTGAGAGGATTTGAATTTGAAATGATAGATAATTTTTGGCGTGATTTACCACGACCATTTTTTGTACTTGCACCGATGGAAGATGTGACAGATGTTGTTTTTCGTCATGTAGTAAGTGAAGCCGTCGACCGGATGTATTTTTTACAGAGTTTACAAACTCGGATAGTTATTGTCATCCAGATGGGATCAAAAGTGTGCGTGGCCGTTTGACTTTTACAGAAGATGAACAGCCAATGGTGGCACATATTTGGGGGGACAATCCCGAATATTTCCGTCAAATGAGTATTGGTATGGCAGAACTAGGATTTAAAGGCATCGATATTAATATGGGCTGCCCTGTTCCGAATGTGGCATCGAGAGGGAAAGGTAGTGGCCTTATTTTACGTCCAGACGTTGCGGCAGAGCTTATTCAAGCGGCAAAAGCGGGTGGACTGCCTGTTAGTGTGAAAACACGACTTGGCTATAAGGAGTTAAATGAGTGGGAGGGGTGGTTAACGCATATTTTAAAACAAGATATTGCAAACCTTTCTATTCATTTACGTACAAGAGAGGAAATGAGCCAAGTAGATGCGCATTGGGAGCTAATTCCGGAAATCAAGGAATTACGTGACCGTATCGCACCAAATACGCTACTAACAATCAATGGAGACATTCCTGACCGTCAAGTTGGACTACAGCTTGCTGAACAATATGGTATTGATGGCGTTATGATCGGGCGAGGTATTTTTAAAAATCCTTTTGCTTTTGAGAAAGAACCAAAAGAGCATAGCAGTAAAGAATACCTTGATCTTTTAAGACTGCAGCTTGATCTTCAAGATCAATATGCGGAAGAACTGCCACGTTCCATCACAGGGCTTCATCGCTTTTTCAAAATTTATGTCAAAGGATTCCCAGGAGCGGCTGAATTAAGAAATCAATTGATGAACACGAAATCAACTGATGAAGTGCGTGCATTGCTTGATAACTTTGGGGAAGAATGTTGATGGGATAGGGAAATGACGTAACTTTCAAAAAGTAAGCATGTTAAAGGATACGCTTTTACTGCTGGATAAACAACCAACATTTTAGGAGGACAAACAATGGCTATAAGTAATAATGATATTTTACTTAGAGTAAGATATGCTCTAGATATAAAAGATATAGATATGGTGGAGATATTTAAACTTGGTGGCGTTGAAGTAACAAAAGAAGAAGTACGAAAGATACTGACAAAATTAAAAAATAGTTACTATGATGAATTTGACGATGGTAGTGATGAAGTTGAAAATGATTACGAAATAAAATGCAATAATGTGATGTTAGAGTCATTTTTGAATGGTTTTATTACTTTTAAAAGAGGAAAACAAGATCCCAAACCAGGGCAACCGGATAGACAAGCAATATCTTTAAAAAGTAATGGAAGTGTTAATAATCTCGTTCTAAAAAAATTGAAGATAGCACTATCATTAACAAGTGAAGATATGCTTGATATATTAGAAGTCGTAGGGGTCATCGTAACAAAAGGAGAATTAAGCGCTCTATTAAGAAAAGAAGGCCATAAAAATTATAAAGAGTGCGGTGATAGATACGCAAGAAATTTCTTAAAGGGACTAGCTGTAAAGTATAGAGGATAAGGAATCGTTTATTACTTCAGCTTTGACGGTAGTTTATTTTGGAGCAACGGTCGCTTCGAGTTAAAATATAGATTTCCACTATAAAAATTATCAAAAGGGATGACTTGAAACTGCCAGATGCGATGGCTGCATGGGGTTGATGAAGGTAAAGAGCCAATAACGAATAGGGTGACCCTAAAAATCGTTTTTTAACGATTTTGGGGGTCACCCTATTCTAGTTAAGACAATTGTATTTTCATGTTCTGTTGACAGAAAAATAAACCCTTAATAATATGAAATTAATAATCATTATCATTTAAATTAGTATATAATAGTTTACCAGATAAAACTTAGTATAGAAGAGTTTACAAACTATTATTGAAATGAGGTATACAATGTGAAATTCAACGTGAATCAGTTGGCGGAGCATTTTGCACACATTCCTTTTCAAGTGAAAGGAATATATCGATATGCTAAAGATCCAGGTGTGCCTAGTGCTGACTATACAGATTCTTTTCCTGGGTTTGTGTTTCCGCTTACAGGTAAGACGCAATTTTCATTTAATGGAAAGCCTTATATCCTTTCGCCAGGAAAAGTTGTGCATGGTGGCGCAAAAATGAAACTAGCTCAAAAAACGTTTGGTAAAACTAACTGGGAATACATTCTTGTTTTATATCGTATATGTCACTCCGAACTAGAGGAGTCAAGTTTTTCTCACCAGCATTTTGAATTATCAACAGGACAGTCTCCTCGTCTTATTGAATTAATTATGCGTCTTTGGCATGTGTATAATCAGCCAGGTGGTATTTCGAGGTTTCAGACCGAAATGCTATTTCGAGATGTACTGAATGAAGTCTTTTTATGTGTTAATAGGCAAAATAATTGTGAATCACATACTTTATTTGAACGGGTATCTAATTATATTCATGAATACTATTATGAAAGCCATACGATAGCAGAGCTTGCAGAACAAAATCACGTGAATCGAAATCGACTTTCTTACGTATTTAGAAGACATGCGGGGATGGGACCAGCAGAATATTTATTAAAATATCGTTTGAACAGGGCGCAAGAAATGTTGTTTACAAGTAGTGTACCTGTACAACAAATTGCGCAAGCTGTTGGATTTACTGATCCCTTTTATTTTAGTAGAGTGTTCAAAAAACAATTTGGTATTTCTCCTACTGATTATCGAGAGAAGTTCATCAATAATCCATGCTAACTTCAACAAGCATCCATTCTAATCTAAAAATGGCTTTGCTATACTAGCGACAAGCAAAAGATAACATTGTATTGGAGGAGTTTAGTGTGCAACAGATTAAAGGATTGCTAGTCTCATTGCTATTATTAGTAGGTATATTAGCAGGTTGCAGTGAAACACCTGCTGAAAATAAAGGATCAACTAAAGAAGATACATCAGCAGCAAATAATACAGATGCAACTGAATGGCCAAGAACATTTACAGATGCATTAGGTAAAGAAATTGTGATTGAGGAAAAGCCAGAAAAATTGGCTTCTATATGGTATTTTTATCCTGAAATATTAACTGCATTAGGTGAGCCACCTGCGGCTACTACGGAGAAAGAGTATTTATCTTCTTTATCTTATTTAAAAGGAAAGCTAGATTCGGCTGAGGAATTAGGAGATAAAGTGTCACCTAATATTGAAAACATTCTTGCTACTGAGCCCGATTATATTTTAGCAACAGAACATCATGAAGAAATGTATGATTCACTAGAAAAAGTCGCGCCAGTCATTACGTTAAAAACGGAAGACATTCTTGGAGATTGGCAATATGGACTTCGTACAGTAGCCGAGATTATCGGAAAAGAAGATGAGGCGGAAAAAGTAATTGATAATATGATGAAAGAAATCACAAAGGGACGTGAATCATTACAGTCGATGGAAGGAGAGTCCGTAGCACTTATATTGTCTTGGGATGGAAAAACTTTCAATGTTCTAGGTGAGGGAGCTCCTGTCTATACATTGGCGTTTGATAAAGAAAAAGGACTGGGCCTTACACCAGATAAGGCATTTAAAGGTACTAATAATGAATTTACTTCGTTTGAAGGGATTGCAACTGTTCAAGCAGACCATATTTTCCTTATAGGTGACATTACAAAAGAGGAAAAATTGATGAGTGACTTAGAAAAAAGTAATGTATGGAATGGTCTGAATGCCGTGAAGAAAGGCAATGTCTATTTAATGGATAGTTCCGCTATTACTGGTGGTCCGTTGGCTACTGAATATGCCTTGCAGAATATGGTGAAATCTTTACGTTAGTTCTAAAAAGTTTACCTAGATCACTGTAATGATAGAGTGGAAGTCAAAAATAAGGAGTGATTATTATCCGTTACCAAGCTATTCAACTCAATGACGAACTATCTAAACTTAACGATTATTGGTCTCCGAAAGTTATTGGTGAAATAAATGACTATCAATTTAAGCTTGTTAAAATTGATGGGGATTTTATGTGGCACGATCATGAAGGTGATGATAAGGTATTTATCGTGCTTGAAGGGGAGATGTTCATTGATTTTCGTGATGGACAGGTAAGAATCTCAAAAGGTGAGATGTTTATTGTCCCGGGAGGAGTCGAGCATAAGCCTTTCGCCGAAAAGGAATCCTACATCATGTTGATGGAGCCTAAAAGGCAGGGCTAACACTACTGATACTAATACTAGCCAATGATAATTGGCAGATCTCATTCTTAGTGGTCAACAAGAATAAGGTTCATCAGATGGCATGAAGTTCTTCCGACCAATGGCGTTGTATCAAATACGGTCAAAAAGACACAAGTCTTTCACCGCAATGATAGGAATACCAAACAGTTCATGGGAGAAAATCTCTTATGAACTGTTTTTTTGTGTGACGCATAGGAAATAGATCATAAAAGTCAGCTATACGAGAAAGGAACAAACAGATGGTATCATCAAATGAACAATTAAGAAAGGTAAACGAAACGGCACGCCCGATTACGGCGATATGGATTGTAGTAGGCGGAGCGTTTATCCTCTTATTCTCACTTATGTTGTCGATATCGTTAGGAGCTACAGATATAGATTTTAAAACGGTTTGGAAAGCAGTGGTCCAATTTAATCCCGATTCGCAAGAACATCAAATTATTTGGGAACTTCGCCTTCCACGTGTCATCGGAGCGGCCTTTGTTGGGAGTTGTTTTGCGATATCAGGTGCATTAATGCAGGGGATGACGCGCAACCCTTTGGCTGATTCTGGTTTGCTTGGGTTAAATGCAGGTGCTGTTTTTATACTGGCCATATGTTTTGCCTTTTTCCCTAGTTTACCCTATATGTATTTAATCTTATTTTCTTTTTTAGGAGCTGGATTAGGGGCAGGGATTGTATACGGTATTGGATCGTTATCAAAAAAAGGATTAACACCAATCCGTTTAGTACTAGCAGGAGCGGCAGTCAGTGCGTTATTAGGTGCACTAAGTGAGGGGATTGCTCTATACTACGAAATTGGACAAGATATAGCATTTTGGTATGCGGGTGGTGTTTCGGCAACAAAGTGGAGTCATTTAAAAATAATAGCGCCATGGTTATTGCTAGGCTTTTTAGGGGCGATGATGTTATCGCGATCGATTACAATATTAAGTCTAGGAGAAGAGATCGCAGTTGGTCTTGGTGAGAAAACAGGGCGTGTAAAACTCCTAAGTATGATCATTATCCTTATTTTAGCAGGGGCGGCTGTATCTGTGGTAGGAGCGGTTAGTTTTGTTGGGCTGATTGTCCCGCATTTAACACGGCGTCTAGTAGGCTATGATTATCGTTGGATTATCCCAACCTCTGCCATGTTAGGAGCGTTACTCGTTGTTTTAGCTGATTTAGGGGCGCGTATTATCAATCGGCCCTATGAAATACCAATCGGTGCATTAATTGCTCTGTTAGGTGTACCTTTCTTCTTGTATTTAGCGAGAAAAGGAGGGAAGGCGATATGACAAACAAAAAGTGGAAAGAGGAAAGCCAACTAAAAAAAGAGAAACAGGTAAGGTTGATCGCTTTAACACTGATTATATTAATTGGCATATCTTTTTTGATTAGTTTAAATACCGGTCATATCCGATTAGCTCCAAAAGAAGTGATGATGACATTATTTGGTCAAGGAACAGATCGGCAAGCATTAATTTTATTTGATTTTCGTTTGCCTCGTATGGTCATTGCGTTATTAGTTGGAATGGGTTTGGCAGTATCTGGAACGGTATTGCAGGGAATTGTCCGCAACCCATTAGCCGATCCTGGCATCATTGGTATTAATGCAGGAGCTGGCTTAGCTGTTATGTTATTTATTTCGTTCTTTTCGACAACGACAGCTGCTCCCGTATTTATGATGCCTATTCTAGCTTTTGTGGGAGCTGGAGGTGCAGCTATTGCCATTTACATACTCTCCTATAAACGAAATGAAGGAATATCACCGATTCGTCTCATTTTAACAGGAGTGGCGATTGCGGCAGGAATTAGTGCACTCACAATCGTTTTGACGTTAAAGCTTGATCCTGAAAGATATCAATTTTTAGCCACTTGGTTGGCCGGAAGTATTTGGGGTTCTAATTGGACGTTTGTACTTGCTATATTGCCTTGGTTAGTTATATTAATTCCGTTTGTTTATTCGAAATATTCTGTTCTTAACGTTCTGAATTTAGGAGATGAAACAGCGATCGGTCTCGGAGCTGATTTGGAGAAAGAAAGACGGGTGTTGTTAGCTGCAGCTGTTGGAATGGCGGCAGCCAGCGTTTCCATCAGTGGTGGTATTGGATTTGTCGGTCTCATTGCTCCTCATTTAACAAGACGATTAGTAGGCAATAAACATGAATATGTCATTCCAATCTCCGCTATGGTAGGTGCATTGTTGTTACTTGTTGCCGATACGATCGGCCGCTGGATTATGCAACCTTCTGAAATTCCTGCTGGCATCGTAGTAGCCGTGATTGGTTCACCATACTTCTTATATTTACTAGCTAAGTTAAAAGATTAATATTAGTTCTTGGTTGGCTATTTAACTGCACTGAATTAATAATGAGGGGACAAGGCGATAGGTAGCCTGTCCTCTTATTATTTTTTTCAAGTTTACCCAATCTGGTTTTTATTTACATTTATCTTTAGTTTCTTATACAATAGTATTAGAGAAGCTATATATCCTTTTCATGGCGAAATGTAAACTAGGAGAATTTAATGAAGAATATTAAGTTTAGTCGAGTATTTTTATTATTTATGTTGCTGTTTTTTTCAATAGAAGGCACTGGTTCTACCCAATCTTTTCGCGATCAGTCGGCTGTGGTTAATAAGGTGGAAGAAAGTAGTCAATCCGTACAGTTACAAGAGGCAGGAGTATTCGATGGTCTATCGGATATATTAAATGATCTAGAAAGCGTACTCGACATATTCAATGATTTAGAAGAGCTATGGAGTGAGCTAACTAGTGTTATAGATGTATCCAGTATATTTAATGATCTATTAGCTTTCGTTGATGCTTTCATGGAGCAGCCTGTTCATGAAGTGACTCTTGTTAAAGAGATCCCAGACCAATCAATAAACATTGGAAAAACATTGGAGTTAGATTTAGATCACTATTTCAGTGGCCCTGATGAGAACGAGAAATTAACTTTTACCACGACAGCAGGAAAGATCGATGGACAGACATGGCGCTATTCTGCCAATGAAAACAAAGCGATGGATATTAAGGTTACCGCAACCGACTTTAAGAACAGGCAAGTGAGCTCGACGTTTTTGGTGGCTGTAGAGCAGGATCCGATTCATGAAGACTCCTTATACAGTGCAATTTATCAGGCGTTGATTCATATTGAACCAGAAGTAAATGTGAGTCGGTTTACAACGGATAGTGAAGAGGGATGGAATGCGCTTCAAGAAGTTCTCAAAGACCATCCAGAAATTTATTACTTTAGCTTTGAAGGCAGTCTATTTTGGAGCGACGGTCGCTTTGAGTTAAAATATAGATTTCCAAAATCGAAAATAGTACAAATGAATAAGGAATTAGAAAAAGAGGCAACTGAAATCATCGCTAATAATATTCGTGCGGATATGAGCGATTTCGATAAAGTCAAAGCGATTCATGATTATATCGTCTTAAATACAGCCTATGATTATGAAAATTATCAAAAGAATACGATTCCAGAGGCATCTTATGATATATATGGATTGTTAATTAATGGAGTAGCTGTGTGTGAAGGCTATACGGAATCGCTGATTTATTTACTGAATAAGATAGGCATCGATAGCTTATATGTGACTGGTGTAGGAGGAGGAGAAAACCACGCTTGGAACAAGGTGAAAATAAATGGTGCTTGGTATAATGTTGATGCTACGTGGAATGATCCAGTACCGAATCAAGAAGGCTATATAGGCGATCAATACTTTTTAATTTCTGATCGTCAGTTGGCGAAAGACCATTCATGGGATGACTCGAAGCTACCGGATGCACCAGAGGCATGGGATTGATGAATAGGAAGAGAAGAGGGTGGTGTTCAACATTCGTTTTGTTGAACATCACCCTCTTCTCGCGGATGAAACTTTTTCCTATTTCATTCGTATATAAGATAAAAGACAAGGTACTTTAGGAAAAGTGGTGATTGAATTGAAATTGTTTTTGTGCATGTTATTTTTCAGTGTAATTGGCTATTATAGTTATCAATTTATTCGAGTGTTACTGAAGATGAATCAGAACGTTGTGTTTCCGGTGACAGATGAGGAGCTTCAAACGTTAAGAAAATATCCTGAAAAGGCTGTTGGGCTTCCGACATTTTCTAAACAAAAAGGCGGAATTATTTTATATTCTTTCGTACTTGTATTTGTACTTGTTATGTTTATTTTAGGACTATTTATAAAAGGCTTTGATTGGTCTTTCTTTCTATTAGTGTTCTTGCCGTTTACACACTCGGACAACTTATTAAATATGTTTGCGGTAGTTGAAGGCGGATTACTAAGTGGAAATCGCTTCATTCCTTGGGGGAAAATAAAGTCATTTCAGTTCGTACCGATTACGATGGATCACAGATTTTACGGTTTTGACAAAGAAGTGAATGCAGGGTATGAATTGGTCATTAAGACAAGCTTCTTTTCCACAAGTTGTGTCGTGACTTCAGAGGAAATGAAGGAGAAGCTGACGATGGTATTGAGTAAGCATGTACTAATGAACAAGGAAAAAGATGAAGCTCATGTACACATTGAAGAAAGTCATTAGAAGCGGATCATCGATGCCTATCGTTGTAACTGATCCAGAAGGCAAAGAATATTTTGTGAAGCCGCATTAAAGCAAATTCGACTGCATTTCAAGAGAAATATAAGAGAAAGTAGAAGGAGAATTGAAAGCTATGGAACAAAGAACAAGCAAAGTCTGTGTCATTACAGGCGGAACAGGCGGCATCGGTTACCACCTTTCATTAGGGTTTCAGAAAGCGGGATATCAGGTGGTAGCTCTAGATATTAAGCAGCATAAGCTTTTGGAAGAAGGTATTGATTTTATTGAAACAGATGTGAGCAAACAGGTGGACGTTAGCCATGCGTTTGAACGAATTACAGCTAAGTATGGAGCAATACATGTCCTCATTAATAATGCCGCTATTTCTACATTTTCCAAACATATATCAGACATATCCATCGAGGAATTTGATGCGGTGATCGATGTCAACTTGCGTGGCAGCTTCATTTGTGCGAAAGAGTTTATCCAAGCAAACAGTGGACAAGGCTATGGCCGAATTATTAATATCGCTTCGACGAGATGGTATCAAAATGAAGCGAATTGGGAAGCGTACGGTGCTTCTAAAGGCGGGCCCGTGTCACTGACCAACACATTAGCTGTTTCTCTTAGCGACATGCCGATTACCGTCAACGCAGTGAGTCCAGGCTGGATACAAGTAGAAGGGTATTGAAGAGCTGTCGAAGAAGGATCATGCTCAGCATCCATCTGGACGTGTCGGTAAGCCGCGCGATATTATCAATGCTTGCTTATTTTTAGCCGATGAGCAAAATGATTTTATTAATGGGCATAATTTAGTGGTTGATGGTGGGATGACGAAGAAGATGGTTTATGAGGGGGAATTCAGAATAAATGATTGAAAATTAAAAACTTAACATCTTCAGTTTCTCACGTGAACTTGCTAATATAGAAAGTAGACTAATCATAGGAGGCACAATCATGAGTGTACATAAAGATCTTATATTACATGCGGAGAAGCAAAATAAACTATATAGAGAATTTGCCGTGTTAGACGAGCAGCGTGAGGCGTATATTGCAGAGGCAGTAGAGCTGTGCAAAGCGGGGAAGGAATTTACAATTGATCGGATTAATGAAGTGACGGAGAAAATTAATGTGTTAGCAAATCATCGCTTGATCCCGAATCGTAAGCTAGTGACGCCTGATATGGTTCGGGAGTATGTGGCGACGTTATAATAATTGAGAAAGTAAATAATTAAATAGGTGAAATGATAAAAATGCGGCCTTTTCTTGTTATTTAGAGAAAGGCCGTTTCTTTGTATAGGTGACCAAGTGTGTTGGATTCATGCTTCACCGCAAGATCAACGGAAGTGGAAATAAGCTGCTATAGAGCCCTAATGTTTTCTATTAATAGCTAGTGTAGGTAATGTTCAGATATCAGGTTTTTGTTATTTGTGTTATTATTTAACAATATAAATGGAAATTATAACACAAATAATGATACTATTTTCATGGTAAGGCAATAAAAGTTTAACTAAAATTAAAATGAAGGGAGATTTGTTTAATCGAATTCATATTTGATATTTTGTTATTGGTTACTGCTATGAGAAGGAAGTTAGAAAACTAATAACTAAGGAGAATAGTAACCATGAAAAAAAGAGCGCTAATATTTTTACTGGTCGCGGCGTTTTTCACAGCAGCAGTTATGATGGTTGAGTTGGGGGTTCGTTCAGCTGTCTTATCGCCGTTTATTCTTCTTGATTCAAAAAAGCAAGAAGAAGTCCATAAGCTTTTAACCGGGTATTCCATATACCAAGGGGATTATCTTCTAGACATTCAAAACACTAGAGAAGGCCACGACGACCGTCCACTCGCTTTTCATATTGGACGTACCGATTATCAGTTCAACAAAGTTGATACGGGAAACATTGCCCTGCCTGCAGGAGAAGATATGACTATCATGACGAGAAGAGGGGTTGAAGCCTCTTTTAATGAAGAGGCGACGATTCAATCCAGTGAACGGAAATTCTTTTTTAATGAATATACAATCCATGCTGTGGAAAAAGATGCATCGTTCTCCATCCAATTGAAGCCAGAGTTTAGTAAAGCTCTTATTCTTATGATATATTTTTGCTCATTTTTATTATCTTGTCTTCTAGCACTATTTTTTAATCAGATTCTTTCATTGCGTAATCTTTTTACGTTATTTATGCCATTTATATTGGCTGGAATGCTTCCGTTGTTATTAAACTATCATTTTACGATGGGCTATGCTTTGCTTCTGACGAATTCATACATATGGAGCCTCGTTTTATGCATCTTCCTGCCTACATTTTTATCGGTTCTATTGACGACTGCTGTATATGAACGGACGATAAACAGTGAAGAAGAGCAGGACATCATGAGCGACCCTGAAATGAGTGAAACAGAATTTCTTCAATTTACAAGAAGAGAGACGATCGGAATTTCACTGCTAGTTGCAGGTGGCCTTGGCTATTTTTGCTTGTTTTTTCTCATTCCACTTTCCTTATATGTGGAAATTGTGGATAAATGGTATTTGTTTATCATTTGGTATTTATCGTTAACATTTATTATTATGCTTGTTTATACTATACTGCACCGTTTTGTGGGGAACTATGCCGACGTGGGGAGCACTGAGCCATTTTGCTCTTTGAAAAAAACGATAGAGCAGGCGTGTAGGGTAAAAGTCAACCTATTTATAAAAGAAGAGTCTGGGTATGAGACAAATGCCTGGGTATACAGTACTCCTTTAACATCTAGAAAAGGCGTTAACATTTATATGACAGAAGGTTTGGTGAAAAAATTTACTTTAAATGAGATTAAAGCCGTGTTATTTCACGAAATGGGTCATGTCAAATTAAAGCACGGCTGTCGGATACTATCTATCACTTTTGGAGTAGCAATAGCCATCAGCCTGATTATGTTTTTTCTAGAAAAATTATGCTTGGATTTGGATGGTGGCATTATATAATCATTTTTCCAATAGGAGTGGTATTTTTAATATTGCTTACGGAATGGCTACCGAATAAAATCAGTAAAATGTTTGAACATCAGGCAGATGAATATGCTGTAAGGCAACTAGAGGATAAGGAATTATATATTCAAACATTAATGAAACTAAACCGAATTAGTGAAAAAGAGGATGGCGAGCTTGACTCAAAAAGAAAGGAGTGGAAAGAGACACATCCGTCCTTTCAAAAAAGAATTAAATTTATCAAGGATTTGACACGAACATGAAAAATGGATTCGACCTTAAGAAGTTTGGGATGTCTTCCTAGAACATAAAAAAGGAAAAAAAGCCTTCCTAATAACTTCATCAATAATAGGTGTTAATCCGAAGTAAAGCGGAGGTGAGTCTATGAAAAAATTAGACTTTATATTAATTACTTGTGTCATGTTGGTATCGATTTTAATTTTTGTCATTCTTCAAGGGAGAATGGATACTGTTTACATCTCATTAATTATTTTAGCATTTGGATTAGTAACGGGTATAGTGAGGAGAACGACATTAAAATCTTCTGAGAAATAATTTAGAAGTAGTCATAATAATAAAATTAGACTCATCAAAAGAAGGGGCTTGGAATAGCATAACGATGCCCATTTTTCCCTGCGCCTTCACTTATAGCTTATTGAACCGTTTCGGGGCGTTAAAAACACCCCGAAACGTTAAATCAGTGAGAAATCAACACTGATAGAAGGAGGATAGTATAAGTATCTATGAAAAAACACTAGGAATTGTTGTTGTATGTATTTGGGTAACTTTATTTTTTTACTTTTTTAACATGTTCATGCCTAAGGGTATTTTATACTTAGTAGTTTCTTTTCCAATTATTTTTATTACAACTTTTTTTATTCTAAGGAAGTCTGGCTTTAAGATTTGAGACTCTCACAGTTTGTGGATTTAGCCGTGGGAGTCTCAAAATACTTCATGAATATATATCCAATATATTATTAAAAGGTGTCTCAGTTAAAAATGATATTTTCGATAGTTATTGGGAGATTTCAAAAGATATATTGGTGTTTTTTAAAAGTGAAATATGTGAGGGCTATATGAAGAAGTGAAAGGGGGGATCAATCAAAATAAAGCGGAGGTAAGCCTATGAAAAAATTAGACTTTATATTAATTACTATTGTGGTATTGGTATCAATTTTAATTTTTGTCATTCTCCAAGGTAAAATTGATACTATATACATTTCATTGATTATTTTAGCATTTGGATTAGTGACGGGTATAGTAAGGAGAACAATATTAAAACCTTCTGAGGAATGATTTAGAAGTAGTTACAATAATAAATTCACTACAATAAGGTGGAATATATATGGGAGGCATACGATGAAGTTGAATCCTCGAAAAATACTAACTGTTTCATTTGTTGTCTTTTTATTTTTCATATCTTTAGTTACATATGATTATCTGAAATTTGATGCGTTCAACTGGTTGGAGAATTTTTCAAAATCTTTCATCATCTCAGCTACTATAATACATTTTAAATGTGTTGTTTAGAAAGAACGAAAAAGCTTTATGATACCTATTTTGAGTGTTACTTTCGCTATACTGTATGCAATTTTAGCGTCGATCAGTGTGAAATTTATTATTTATTCTTTCAAGAAAAAGCTGTCTTATGAATTAGGTTTTTTCGTTTCGTCTATTTTTTTAGGTGGCTTTTCCTTCCTATTTTTACGTTTAGATACGCCTTATTTTATGCTTAACTCTTTTCTTAAAGCAGGGGTTGCTATAAGTATGGTTCAATTATTTTTGTTACCAGTATTAATCATACTGAAAAGGGCGAGAAAGAATATTTATATGAAAGTCATTAACCGAATAGATCATATTATTTGAAGTTTGAAGACTAATTGATTTGTTATAGGGAGAGGCAAATGGGAAGAACAATTAATATGGTCATCATTGCACTATTAATTATTGAATGTCTGCTCTTATATTTTTTCCAGAAGAAATATGCAGATATAATGGGCACAATTCATGTTACAACTTTTTATGTGATGGCTGTTTTAGCCAATATCATTTTTATTTTTAGTGAGAGAAAGACCGCGCGGTTCACGATCAACGTATTGTCAGTGTTGTTATTATTGGTTATTCCTAGCTACTTCTTTATTACAAAGCCTCAATATGAAGTGAATGAAGCTTTAGAGATTCTAGAAAAAGATTATCAAACAACGATGGGGTTTCATCATAATCAAAAACATCTCGAAGACCGAGTCTATGTGTTTTATTCAGAAAAGTTAGATGCCTATTTTTATTTTAATCCGCATACAGGAGAAACTAGCGATCTGAAACAAGATAGTTTATAAGCTTTGTTAAAAGCACTTTCCATGAGCGGAAGGTGTTTTTATTTTTCTTGAAACCAAATGCTGGATAATTCGTATATACCATTAGGAGGTGTCACGGTTGAGGATGATACTTTGGGCAGCTATTGGGATTGTCGTTACTATCGTTTTAGTAATTGGAGTGGGTATTTGGATGTTTCAAAAGGATGATCCTGAATATATTGTGGAGTTTTTAAAGGAGAATGCCGAGAGTGAAAATGTGGCCTTATCCGTCCATCATAATAAGGAAAAATGGGTAGAAGTCAATGGTGGGGAACCGCTTCCGTTAGCGAGCGCAGTCAAAACGATTGTAGCGATTGAGTATGCCAAGCAGGCAGCGGATGGACGAATTGATCCGCAACAGCCAGTAGCATTTAAGGACTTAAATACTTATTATGTCCCAAAAACGGACGGCGGTGCGCATGAGGCATGGATCGATTCTGTAAAAAAGATAAAGAGATTGATAGTGTTTCTTTGAGCGAAGTGGCAAAGGGAATGATCGCCTACAGTTCTAATGCCAATACAGACTATTTAATCCAAGTGCTTGGGCTTGAAAATATCAATCATGTTCTTGAAGAGGTAGGTGTGAAAGATCATGAACCGATTTACCCGATGGTTAGTACATTGTTTGTTCCTTTACAGCTTATGAGAGAGAAGAATTTAACGAAGGAAGAAACGTTGCAAGTATTAAAAGAGATGGATATGGCTGAATATCGTGAACGATCCACCGCCATTCATCAACAATGGCAAAAAGAACCGCCTTCGGATGAAGAGAAGCAGCAGCTAGTGAAAATGCTCGATATGGATGTTCAAAAGGTTTGGTCGGATCGTTTAACGCGAGCAACAGTAGCAGACTATGTAGCGATTATGGAAAAGCTCAATAGCAAAACATTTTTCAAGAAGTCCGTTTATGAACATTTAGATCCTGTTATGGAATCGTTAATGAACAATCCGAAAAATCAGGAATGGCTCGAACATGCAGGACAAAAAGGTGGATCGACTGCTTTTGTGCTTACGATGGCGATGTATGCGACTGATAAAAAAGGGAATCAAACGGAACTGGCTTTTTTCGCAAATGACTTAAATTTATTTGAACAGAAGAAGCTTTCACTCAATATGAATAGTTTTCAGCTCGAATGTTTAACGGATGATGAATTTCGTGAACGTGTTCAACGAGAGTTAGCTAATCTTTAAAAGAGGTGTGATGAATGTTAGATAGAATGATCATTTCTATTGCTATATTAATATTTGTTGTGAATTTACTGCTGCCGATGTTTGGAATGGAAGCATTGGGTGAGAGAGCAACATTGACTGGTATGGTGTTGATCGGAGTCGCAGTGATTAGATTACATGACAAGATCAATGATAAAAAACAACAATGAGAGTGGATAGTGGTAGTTGCGAGTTAGAAAATAGTAGGGTGCAAAGGAACGATCTATTTTGCTTATATTCTTTTTGAAAAGCGAGGTGATCCTGATATTGGATATATTAGTAAGGTTAGTTTTCGTCTTCACTATTGTTGGCATTGTTGAAGGGGCAATGTATTTACTGAAGTGGAAGGAAACGAAATTCATTCGTACGACATGTTATATTGTCATGGGATTGCTAGCTTTTTTTGTCGGGCATTACATATTAACGGACTTTGTGTCTTTCGCTCATACTGTGGCTATAGCATGGATTGCATTGGCTGTTGTATCAGCGTTTAAAAAATGAGGGGGATTTTGCTGTAAATCTGATATAATTTGTGGTATTAAAGGAGTGGGTGGCATGAAGACAATCGAGGTGGAGCAGCTTGTTCGCCATTTCTCGTTAGAGGTTGTGGCGGGCGGAGAGTATTTGAGTCGTCTGATCATCAAGTCAAAGACAACTCGTCCAGGGTTAGAATTTATTGATTACTTTGACTTTTTACCGATGGAGCATGTGCAAGTTCTTGGTCGAAATGAGCTCAATTATTTACAGCAATTAAGCGTTGAAGAGCAGAAGCTGCGGATCGGCAATATTATGAAATATAATCCTCCGTGTATGATCGTCACTGGGAAGCAGGAGGAGTTGACGCATTTAAGGCAATGCTGTGCGCAAGCGGGGATTCCTTTATTGCGGACGGAGGGGCCGACGACGGTCTTTGTTGCGAAGCTTCATACATATATGTTGAAAATGCTCGCTCCAGAAACAGCGATACACGGTGTGTGTGTCAATGTCTCTGGGATCGGAATTTTACTGCGGGGGAAATCAGGAGTCGGCAAAAGTGAAACGGCTCATACGTTAATTGGTCGCGGTCATCGGTTAGTGGCGGATGATATTGTTGTGTTGCGGAAGCTTAGTCCGCGAACGTTGCTTGGGACTCATAATGAAACGAATAAGGAATTTCTTGCTTTGCGGAGCATCGGTTTATTAAATGTTGTGCGTTTGTATGGTAGAAAGGCTTTTCAAGATGAAACGCGAATTGCGCTTGATATTGAATTAACGAAATGGGAGAATAATTCGTTAAATAATGAATTAGAGGTGGAATCGAAGTTTACCGATTATATGGGTGTGCAAATTCCACATGTGCAAATTCAGCTTCAGCCAGGTCGTGATGTGGCAGGGTTAATTGAAGCGGCGGCGAATAATTGGTATTTAAGGCAGCAAGGCTATAGTGCTGCGGAAGAATTTATGAAGCGTTTGGATTCTTAAAAGGGAGTGAATGATATGCTGAACAAAGATGAAACGGTGTTTGTATTAGTTGATGTCCAAGGAAAGCTAGCTCGTGTCGTTCAAGAAAGTGGGGCGATGATCCAGCAGCTGCAGAGGCTGATTAAAGGGTTACAAATTTTAAACGTCCCGATCATTTGGCTTGAGCAGTATCCAGAAGGGTTAGGAGCGACGGTAGAAGAGCTTGCGGACGAGTTGTCAGGACTTGAGCCGATTAGCAAAATGACATTTAGCGGCTGGAAAAATGAACAGTTCAGGCAAGCGTTGGAAGCGACAGGGCGGAAGCAAATATTAGTTGGCGGCATTGAGACGCATATTTGTGTATATCAAACGAGTGCGGAATTGAAGGAAGCTGGGTATGAAGTGCAAATTGTCGCAGATGCGTTGTCTTCACGGACGTTAGCGAATAAACAAATCGGTCTTGAAAAAATGAAAGCGCTTGGCATTTTGCCGACAAGCGTGGAAATGGCGTTATACGAACTATTACAATCAGCGGATACAGCTGAATTTAAAGAAATATTGAAAGTGGTTAAGTAAATGCTTGAGGTTGTTCTATCAGTCGATGTATTGGCTGATAGAACAACCTTTTTTTAAAAATACTATTCATTCGTTCGATTTTTAAATGCTTCATACGTAGCGATATCATCAATTGGTTCAACTAGGTCTTTCTGTTCCTTCGCCCCTTTGGCGATCTTATTTGTATAGTTTCCCGGATTTCCTTTTTCTTTATGGTTAAAGCCTTTTCCACGTCCCATAAGTGTTCGCTCCTTTCTATTTCTTCTTTTTAGTGTTCTTCTTCTTCGAAAAAATATTCCCATAAACACTGAAACGTCCATACGCATTTGCCTTTTTTTCATAAAATGGATTAGGAAGAAGTAGAGGTGAAAAAATGAGAAAAGACTATTTACGTTGGTCAAAGATTCCTTATGCGGGTGAATCAAAGCCGCCTAATGATCCAGTAACCCCATTAGCCGGTTCGTGGTCTTTCGTTTATTTTAAGCGAGATCGAGACGGGAATTTCCTTGATCCTAGTGGAAGAAGAATGCAATTACCGATTGTTCATCCAAATCGAATTGACTTCAATCGAGAACTATATATGGTTCAAAAAACATTGAAAGAATTAACACCTAGTCAAGAAAATCTTGGCATCTATTATGGCACAGGAGTTCCAACGAAACAGTGGACGCCAGTGATCGATCGGTTAATTGATTCTTACAACGTTACTCCGACGCAAGCGGCTCGCATATTAGCAGCTGTTCAAGGGGCCATTAATGACACGATGATTATTGTATGGGAGTTAAAATATCGTTGGGATGTCGCAAGGCCGAATCAATATGATCAAGAGATGAGAACGTTGTTGTGTACGCCACGCTTTCCGACTTATCCATCAGGACATGCGACAATGTCAGGATGTGCCGAAGTCGTTCTTAGCTATTTTTTCCCGACAGAGGCAAAGAAGCTGCGGGAAATTGCAGATGATGATGCACGTAGTCGCCTATATGCGGGTGTTCATTTTTCAGTAGATAATAACGAAGGACTGCGATTAGGGAGGTATCTTGGAAGTGTGATTGTTGATCATTTAAAAACACAGAAGGATCAAGAGTTAAGACCTATTGATCACCCATTTAGAGAATTCCACGACGCAGATATGTTTCCGGAGGACTATAAGCAATTCATTCCTTTTGATTATCCTGACCATTGTACATCTTTACGAATGGATGACAACAATCATCCGCCGGCTCCCAGTCCAAAGTTATTCTTTTAGCAGAAAGCTGCCGTATAATGGTGGCTTTTTTTGTTTTGATTGTATGAATTTGTCAGTATATGTCTACGAAAAGAAAGAGGAGATGAGAAGAAAGAATGGAATATGTATAAAAAGTTAGAAAATTATGTATTTATGGAAGTGAGGGGGAGAAAAGGTTGAAGGTACTTATTTCGTTGTCTAACAAATTAATGCAAAGGTATTTGCCAGACCCGTTCTTATTCGTTATTATTCTTACCTTCTTTGTTGCTGGTTTATCGTTGATTTTGACTGATAGTACTCCAATTCAAGTCGTGGAGTATTGGGGTGGCGGATTTTGGGGATTGTTGACGTTCGCGATGCAGATGGTACTCGTGCTGATTACCGGTCATGCACTGGCGAGCAGCCCGTTTTTCAAGAAAGTGTTGGGGAGTTTAGCCTCGATTCCGAAATCTCCGGGGCAGGCGGTTATTCTTGTTTCTGTCATCTCGCTTTTAGCTTGCTGGATCAATTGGGGGTTCGGTCTTGTCATTGGGGCGTTATTTGCGAAAGAGTTGGCGAAAAAAGTAGATGGGGTCGATTATCGACTGTTAATTGCTAGTGCATATAGTGGATTCCTTGTATGGCATGGGGGATTATCTGGTTCAGTCCCATTGACGATTGCCACACCGGAGCATTTTGCCGAAAACATCATTGGCATTGTACCAACGAGTGAAACGATATTTTCAACGTATAATTTAGTGATTGTTGCCGCTTTGTTTGTAACGATTCCGCTTATTAATCGCCTAATGATGCCGACAAAGGATCAAACGGTGGTGGTTGATCGCTCTTTATTAGACGATTCGGATTCATTTCAGGCAGCAACAGTTGAAGCTACGGAGTTAACTCCAGCCGATCGATTAGAAAACAGTCGGATCGTCTCGCTAGTGACGGGACTTTTGGGACTAGCATTTTTAGCCTTTTATTTTGTGAATAATGGTTGGAATTTGAATTTAGATATCGTTAATTTCATCTTTTTATTTCTGGGGATTTTGCTTCATGGCACACCGAAACATTTTTTAGAAGCGGTTGGAAATGCGGTGAAAGGAGCGAGCGGGATTATTATTCAATTCCCGTTTTATGCAGGATTGATGGGAATTATGGTCTCTACGGGGTTAGCGACGGTGTTATCTGAAGCTTTCGTTTCAATTTCAACGGAAAGCACGTTCCCTGTACTCGTCTTTTGGAGTGCCGGTCTTGTGAACTTTTTCGTTCCTTCGGGTGGAGGTCAATGGGCGGTTCAAGCACCAGTAATGCTAGAAGCGGCTCAAAGTCTGGATGTATCGATCGCGAAAACAGCGATGGCTGTGGCATGGGGAGACGCTTGGACGAATATGATTCAGCCATTTTGGGCATTGCCGGCATTGGCGATTGCTGGATTAAAAGCAAAAGATATTATGGGCTTCTGTCTTATTCTGTTATTTGTTAGCGGAGCGATTATTTCTTTAGGGTTGTTTTTGTTTTAAAGTGTGAAGTTAGAGGGCTTTTTATATAAAATGAGGTGTCATCTAATCGTAGGTGGACACCTCATTTTTTTGTAGCCCATTAATGTACTTGCCATATTTTTCGAACAAGTTGTGTTCTATTTTGTACGTTGTATTTTTGGAAGATATTTTGGATATGCTTTTTGACTGTATTTTGAGAAATAAATAGTTCCCTAGCAATGGCTTGATTCGTTTTTCCGTCTTTAAGGAGTTGAACCACTTCGTTTTCTCGTTTAGAAAGTAAGGGACATTCCTTACTTTGCTGAGGAGACAGATTGGCAGCAATTAAATCAGATAACAATTGAAAGCGTTTGCGATCCATGGAAGTAAAAACGCCCGAATTTTCTTGGCGTGCTAGTCCAATGACTCCAATACAAGTTCCTTCATGAAAAAGGCAAATGACCATTTCATCATAATATCCGTAAGGCTTCATAAAAGAATAATAAAATGTTGAGTCTTCATAAAGTGACGGATTGACTAGATCAGACAGTCTCAAAGCACGTTTTGTTTGAAAGAGACTAAAATTTTTTTGAGGATGGAGAAAGTCATAGTGTGAAAATTCATTGATATAATCGAACAAAACTTTATCACTGAATCCATATATTTGAGGGTCAAATAAGTTACCTTGCTCATCGGCATACCAAAATATTGATTCATCATAGCCAAATTGAGTCGCTAACTCACGCTGAATTAAGGAACGCTTATCTTCTGTCGGTTTCGCAATGATACTGGCAAAATGAATCATTTTTTCATAATCAGCGGCTGATAGTAAAGTGTACAATAAAATTTCTCTCCTTTCAGCATATTTTACGTTTATAAGTATAGTAGGAAATGAAGCAAGATCCAAGTTATAAAACTGAAAATTTAAAATAATTAAAAAATAATCATTTTGGGTAATAGTTTTCAATTGCGTTCTTTCTTTATAATCAAGTTGTAAGAAATATTATAAGGAAGGTGAAGTGAATGAGAAAGAAAACTGGTTTTGTTTGCGATGAGAGTTATTTTTGGCATGATACTGGTAATGGCGCCTTATTTATGCCGCCAGGAGGATGGATTGAAACAGATATGCATTCAGAAAACCCTGCAACGAAACGACGATTCAAAAATTTGATGGAACGTAGCGGATTAATGAAGCACCTCACACAAATTGCCCCTCGCCCTGCATCCGTAGAAGATATTCAACTTTATCATAGTAAAGAATATATGGAAAAAGTGAAACAATTGAGTGCCATTGGCAGTGGAGACGCTGGAAAACATGCACTTGTCGGTAAAGGCTCATATGAAATCGCTCTTTTGTCTGCAGGTGGAGCGATTACTGCGGTGGAAGAAGTGGTGAACGGGAGGATTGATAATGCTTATGCACTGACACGCCCACCTGGTCATCATGCGGAAGCTGAGCTTGGAATGGGTTTTTGCTTGTTTAACAATGTAGCTATTGCGGCCAAATATGCACAAAAACATTTAGGACTGAATAGGATTCTCATTTTAGATTGGGATGTCCATCATGGGAATGGAACAGAATCGGCTTTTTATGACGATCCAAATGTTCTTTTTATCTCCATTCATCAAGAGCGCAACTATCCGCCTGGCCGTGGAAAAGCAGAAGATATTGGTCTAGGTAAAGGAGAAGGATTTAATGTAAATATTCCGCTCCCTGCAGGTACAGGGAATGCAGGATATATGTATGCTTTGAAAGAAATCGTTGCTCCAATTAGTGATCGATTTAGACCTGAGCTTGTGTTGATTTCTGCAGGACAAGATCCGAGTATGTTTGATCCATTAGCACGAATGATGGTGACCGCTGATGGGTTTAGAGAGATGACTCGCTTTATGATGGATATCGCACAACGTCATTGTGGAGGGAAATTGGTTGCTTGCCATGAAGGTGGGTACAGTTCTGCTTACGTTCCATTTTGCTCGCATGCGATTGTGGAAGAAATGAGCGGCGTGCGTACAGAAGTGGAAGATCCTTTTGCTCCAGCTATGGATGAGCTTCCGGTGAATGAGCTTTTTGACATCCAAAAAGAGTATGTGCAAAAAGTGAAAGACATTCAAACGGAACACTGGAGTTTAGAAAATCTAGTGCTGTAAAGCGAGAAATCTCCTGATAAAATTCAGGGGATTTCTTTTTCATGACCTCACATCTCTCCTTTACATTTTTCACGAGGAATTGCAAATGCTAAGTGAAAGGGAGGTGGGATCATGGCCTTGTTTGGTGGTTGGAAGGAAAGTGGCTTCCATATGAAAGTATTGCTCATAGGGGTATTATTGACTCATCTTGGTACATATATGGTGGTGCCGCTTTTGCCGATTTTTCTAAAGGTAGACAAAGGGATGACGATTGCTGAAATTGGCTTAATCTTGGCGATGTCTCCTCTTACCTATCAAGTGAGTAGTTTGTTTGGTGGATGGTTGGCGGATCGGATCGGTCGGAGAGGAGTGATCGCCGTTGGTGCGTGGCTAAATGGGGCGGCGATTACTGGTTTTCTTCTTTTTGATACGGTTTGGCTGTTGATGAGTATGGGGTTACTGAGTGGATTAGGTGTTGGCTTAAATACGCCGTCCACGAAAGCAGCAATTGCGGCCCTTGCAACGGAGGAGGACAATAAGACGACAGCCTTCTCTTTAAGGGGAGTAGCAGCCAATGTCGGTATTGCGATTGCTGGTTTATTAACTTATTTTGTGCTCGGTGGGGCGTTCCCCCTCATTTTTTATACGGCGACCGCTCTTTATATTTTATCGGGACTGATCAGTTTGTTCATGTTGCCAAAAGGATGTGGCGATGAACCTTGTGCAACGGTTCCAGTGAAAGCGTACGTGGAGATTTTCAAAAATAAAGCCTTTGTCGTGTTTTCGCTAGTGAGTATTTTGATTTGGGCATTATATACGCAACTGGCTTTGAGTTTACCTTTACGAGCGGAGGATATTTTGCCGGATTCGAGTGTGGTGAGTTTGATTTGGACGGTGAATGCGGTCATTGTCGTTGCATTGCAAACGTCGATTTCTAGGTGGTTTATTGAAAAAACGCATCCGATGTATGTGTTAGCTTTAGGTGTCTTATTTATTGGTGGAGGGCTTGGTTCAATTTATTTCTCGACGAATTTCTATTGGCTCTTAGCTAGCGGAGTGATTTTTATTATTGGCGAGATGTTAATTTTGCCGACGATGGATGCGACCGTATCCCGGCTTGGAACAGCAAAAATGATCGGTGTATTTTTCGGACTCACCAATTTTGTTTCCGGCGTGGGGGAAGGAGCCGGAAAATTCGCAGGTGGGCAGTTGCTTCGTTTAGGCACATCCTCATCAATTCCATGGTTGACATTTGCTCTTTCTGCCGTCGTGATTAGCGGTTTGTTAGTAGTGTTACGGTTTTGGGAGCCGTTGCGATTTTCAATGGGGAGAAAAAGCGAAAAGTTGGAACGAACGACTTCTACTTCCTTTTGGCAGTGGATCTTTGGAAGAAGAAGCCCCGCGAAATAATATGTAGGTATATGGAGCATTCTCTTTGAATAGGGTAAGTAATAATGTTTGATAAAGTGAAACTTCAATCAGTGAGGGTTTTCTTCATCCCTCATTGATTGTTAGTTGAACCAATCGGGCGTTTACGGGCTGTTGATCTCCCACCTACATGTCTGCGCTTCTTCTGTCATATTGAGGTGGAGGTCTTACAGCCCGTTAATGCGGGATAAAGGGGAGGAGCACATGATTACAGTAGCAGGAATGCCCTTTCAGCAAATGGAGAATTGGCCCGCTGGCAGTGTAGAATATAAGATTATTGAAGAAATGAGCAAAGCCCCTGTTGTATATGCCTATCCATCTATCGGTGATTTATCCTTTGAAGTGAATATGCGCAAAAGCATCATTCAAAGCGCTAGAGCGTTAAATGACAGCAAGGCTCGGTTTGCTGTATTTGAAACATCGCGTGCGAATCCGCAATATTGGTATGTGACTCATTTTGGCGGCTTTCAACAACGGCCAGATGTGAAGCCATCGGATGCGATTTTAGACATTTACAAAAATAGCTCGCAATATGCGTTTGAATGTGCAACAGCAAAGCTGATCGTGTATTATCATGCGGTGCTAAAGGTGATTGGGGAAGCGGTTTTTAATCAATGGTTTCCAGCGATTCATTTATACAGTTGGCACGCCGACCCTGACCTTGGGTTGAAAGCTAGGGAGAGGGAGCATACTTTACCGGGAGATGTTGTCTATTTTAAAAATGAGGAGTTTGATCCGAATAAGCCTCAGTGGAGAGGAGAAAATGCTGTTGTTCTTGAAGATAGAACGTATTATGGGCATGGAATTGGTATCGGAACGGTAGAGCAAATTATCGACCAGTTGAACAAACAGCGAAAGCCGGGGGCTAATCAAGCGGCTCATTTGACCAAATTAGTCGTACGACCATCTTTTACACATCTAGCGAATTTACCGGTGATGAATAGGAGAGCGAAGTATCAAAATGCGATTATTCAGCACAACCAAGCGTCGATTTCTTATAGTTATTATGCTCTATTACAGCACGTTGTGTATCAAAAATGGGGAAGTTATGTGAATCGATGAGTAACTTCCTTGACATTTGTCTATTATTCCATTACGCTATTAATAAATCGTTAATATTCCTTATAAGGGGAGTAGCTTTTACAGCAAAGTCGTCATTACGGAGCATATGGCTCTCGGCTTTGTTGGCAACTTTGAATGTTGTTAGCAAGACCTTACCTAAAATGGTAGAGGTCTTTTATGTGCTTAGGGCCTATACCAAACTTGGTGTAGGCCCTTTTATTTGGAAAAAGGAGGTTGAGTATGTAGGGAAAAAACAGCTCTGTAGCAACAAAAATGATGATAAAAAATGGAGGATTTCAAATGATTAAAAAAATAATGGCATCTTTATTAGCGTTAAGTTTATGTTTCGCTCCGCTCGCACATGTGATGGATCAAAACACATATGTTGTAAGTGCAAAGAAATATAAATCAGGGAAAAAGTCATATAACTCAACGGATAGCAACAGCCCTTCGTTAACTAAGAAAGAAAACGATAAGAAAGATTCGATGACAACGGCGAAAAAATCAACGGCGACTAAGTCGAATAAAGGCGGTCTGTTAAAAGGGATGATGCTTGGTGGTTTAGCGGGCTTACTACTTGGCAGCTTGCTTGGCGATCTTGGTGTGTTAGGTTCAATCCTTGGCTTTATGATTAATATGTTAGCGATCGTGGCGATTGTAATGATTGCTCGCAAAATCTTTACGACTTTGAAAAAGAAACGCAAGGATGATGAAGCATGGCAAAGATAAAAATTTCTGAGCAAGATATCATTAATGCCCTTTGTTTGCACCTTGCTAACCAGAAGCAAATTACGCCTCAAGAAGTAGAAATCGAGTTAATGTATGATGATGACCACGGTTTTTCAGCGGAAGCGTATTGGGCAGGCCGGAAGCAAATTTTAGCGACGGTTCATATGATTGAGGCGCTTCGTTTTTGGCTCGATAAGAAAATGAACATGGACCCATTTGCTGCTGGGATTGAATTGGTTCTGGATGATGACGAGGGAATTATCGCTCTTGTGCGATAAGGGAAATGAAAAAAGGATTCAGCGTGTCAGTGCGCTGAATCCTTTTTCTTATTAGTTTGTGATGTTTAATTGAATGTCTGTTTTCAAGCTAGCTAATACAGGAGACTTTGTTAAAGCAATCTCGGCGATTTCTTGAATTTGTTCTTTCGTTCCGTCTGTGTCGACGTTAAGGTGAATGATTGGGTTTAAAATGCCACCGTCCCCTTCTTCGATTCCTAAAAATACTGCGGCATTTAAGTTCGCTTCGATTGTTACTTCTACTTGCTTCAATGTCATTCCTTTTTGTGTCGCCATCACTTCAAATGTGATAGCGAAACAGCTTGCCGCCGCACCGATTAAATATTCGACCGGGTTTGGTCCTTTGTCTGTTCCCCCTAATGGAGCGGGCTCATCTGTTGTGAGAATAGGGAAGTTGCGGATTGACAGGTCATTTTGTACGCCATCTTTCCAGTTTACTTGAGCGCTCCATTTCGTCATCCCTAATGACGGATCGTTTTGAATCCCCATGGCTGTTTGTTGTAAAACTTCTAAAGAAATGTTGTTCATGATTCATTCTCCCCTAACTTATTAGTATAAATTAGATACTAACAGAGAGAAAAAATGATGTATGTAAGCGTCCTTACGTTATGAAAAAAAATCAATCGGCACCCAAACTCGCTGATCAAACTGTTTAATTTCACCGGTTTGTGTTAGCTTATTCAAAAGAAAAGTGACCGTTTCTCTAGTAGAGGCAATCATGCCCGCAATATCTTTATGTGTGATAAAGGAAGGGATCGGTGCCCAACCATTGTTCGCTTCGTCGTGATTCGCTAGCTTTTTCAACTGAAACAGCAGCCGTTCTTCGACTTTTTCATAGGCGACTTGCTCTAAAACTTCAATCGTATCTTCTAATTTATTCGTTAAATAGTGCATGATCGCCATTGCTAATTCAGGCGTCTCCTGTACCGCCCGCTTCACTTCTTGTTTCGATAAAGAAATGACTGTCACATCCGTTAACGCTTTCGAAAATAAATGCCGCTCTCTATCAGAAAAAACATGAAGCAAATCGATAAAATCGCCTTCAGTCGCAATCCCCAGAACGCATTCCTTTCCATTCATATTCAAATGAAACAACCGGGCGTGACCACTTATGACGAGTAATACTCGTTCACTCAACTTATCCGGTGTTTGAATAAACTCTCCTTTTTTAAACGAAATTTTCTCGCCATGTGTCATCCAACGTTCTATACAAGTTGCTGGGAAGAAATCAGAAAATTTTATTGGGTAAAATGAATCGGGTTTGTTCATGTCGTCACTTCCTGCTTTTTATGTATAATGTTAAATGTTGGACGTAGTAGATTCAAGAGGAGGAACTAGAGATGAAACGTGTAGCTGTGTTTTGTGGATCAAGAATGGGAGCTTCCGAGAGTTATAGAGAAGGAGCAATTGCTTTAGGAAAGGAATTAGCGAGTCGAGGAATCGCTTTAGTATATGGTGGGGCAAGTGTTGGGATTATGGGCGTAATTGCCGATACGGTGTTAGCAGAAGGGGGACAGGTGATTGGTGTCATCCCTGAAGTGCTGATGGATCGAGAAATTGCTCATCCCGATTTAACAGAATTGATTGTCGTGTCTTCGATGCATGAAAGAAAAGCAAAAATGGCGGAGCTTGCCGATGGCTTTATTTCGATGCCAGGTGGGGCTGGGACGTTGGAAGAGTTTTTTGAAATTTACACATGGGCGCAAATTGGTATTCATCAAAAGCCGAATGGTCTATTAAATATTAATGGCTTTTACGAACCACTCGTTTCGATGTTTGGTCATATGGTGAAAGAACAGTTTGTCGAAGAGAAGCATCGTTCGATGGTGTTAGTAGAGGCTGATCCGAAAGTGCTACTTGATCAATTTCAAGCGTATAAAGCGCCTTCAGTGAAAACATATAGTTGAAGAACTGGAGCATGCTTTAAGGGCATGCCTCAGTTCATTTACTGCACGATACGATATGAATATCCATCTCATGAGAATGTCTCATAATGTGGTCAACGATCGAGCCTTTAATGAGCTCTTCCCAGCGACTTCTGGCGGATTGACCGAGGATCAATTGGGTGACGTTGTTTTTTACGGCCACGTTTGTAATAGCTATAGCGATGTTTCTTTTATGAAGTGGCTCAACGATGAAGTGGGCGTTAAATTGGGTGGCGAGCTTTTTCCAGTCCTTAATCTTTTTTCTTTCGTTAGGTTTACGGTTCATAGAGGCTTCACGAGAAATGTGAAGAATGATCAGCTTTGTTTTTAAGCGACTAGCAATCCGCCACCCGCGACGAATCAGCTTTTCGGCACTTTCGTTATTTTGAACACATACCATAATGACTTCGTTGATGCCGGTGGGGGATTGATGATGTCCTAAGCGGTCATCGACATCATCGGCTAATTCACGGAGAGATAATTCTCTCAAGGCACCGAGATTGCTTTTAGTAAAAAAGTGATTAAGCGACTGTTCAATTTTGCTGGAGTGATAGATTTTTCCTTCTTTTAATCTTTTAATAAGTAGTTCGGGGGAGACATCGACGAGGATCATTTCGTCTGCTTGATGAAGGAAACGGTCTGGGATGCGCTCTCTTACTTTTACACCTGTGATTTGTTGGACGATGTCATGGACGCTTTCTAAATGTTGAATATTTACAGCGGAAATGACATGGATGCCTTGTTGTAAAATTTCTTCTACGTCCATAAATCTTTTTTCATTCGGGGAGGTAGGAACATTAGAGTGGGCGAGCTCATCGATGAGAACAACTTCAGGTGCTCGTTCGATAATCGCATCTTTGTCCATTTCTTCCAGTACTTTGCCTTTGTAGTGAATCATTTTCTTTGGAATGATTTCTAAGTCGGTGATTAATTGCTCCGTTTCTTTGCGCTTGTGAGTTTCAATTAAACCAATCACCACATCTATTTCTTCTTTTTTTAGTTCATGGGCTTCTTCCAGCATCCGATAGGTTTTGCCAACCCCAGGTGCTGAGCCGATATACACTTTTAATTTGCCACGTTTCAGTTGCTCAATTTCCGCTAGAATCTCTTCAGGTGTCTTTCTGCGATACTTGCGATTCAAAATCGATTCCCCCTTTAAAAAAATCTGACTCCCATTAGGTAATGGAAGTCAGACCTAATCTTATTATTTTAGTTCTTGTATTTTGATATTTAATTTTAATACGTTGACTCGTGGTTCTCCGAATAGTTGGAGACTACGTGCTTCTGTTGTTTTGTCGATGGCTTTGTTTAGTGTATTTTCGTCGATGCCTGTTTCTTTGCTGACGCGATCAACTTGAAATTTAGCTGCGGCTACTGAGATATGTGGGTCGAGCCCAGAGCCGGAGTTTGTAATTAAGTCGACAGGGATCTCTTTTAGGTCGATTTCAGGATGTTCTTTTTGAATGTCTGCGATTGATTGCTTTACTCGCTTGAGCATGTCAGTATTCGATGGTGCATAATTGTTTGAACCCGAGGCAGAGGCATCATACTCTATAGAAGAAACTCGCCCGTGAAAGTAGCCTTTTTCAGCAAATTTTTGTCCGATCAGCTCAGAACCGACGACTTTCCCTTTTTCATTTTCAATTAAGCTTCCGTTCGCTTGCGCTGGAAATAGCAGCTGCCCAAGCCCTGTCATTGCTAATGGGTAGGCAATTCCACATAGAACGATCATCAACAGCGATAATCGAATAATTTTAAACATGCTGACTCCTCCATACTGTCATAAATTTTCTTACATGAACAATCCGATCATCATATCAATCAGTTTAATCCCGATAAATGGCACG
Organism: Bacillaceae bacterium SAS-127; assembly: GCA_002261155.1. Classification (GTDB taxonomy): domain Bacteria; phylum Bacillota; class Bacilli; order Bacillales; family Domibacillaceae; genus Bacillus_CE. The sequence goes on from NKXN01000023.1 coordinate 51,436, forward strand.
AACACTCCGCCGAGGCCGTAGATGATAATGTTTCTTGAGATTAATTGGTTGGCTGACATCGGTACATATTTGACCCCTTTAATCGCTAAGGGGATTAATAATGGAATGATCAAGGCGTTGAAGATGAGCGCAGATAAAATGGCACTCGTTGGTGAATTCAATCCCATCACATTTAGTGCTTCCATTTCGGGAATCGCTAACGTAAACATCGCAGGGATGATGGCAAAATATTTCGCTACATCATTCGCAATACTGAATGTCGTTAATGACCCTCTCGTCATTAATAATTGTTTTCCGATCGAGACGATCTCAATAATTTTCGTTGGATCGGAGTCTAAGTCGACCATGTTTGCTGCTTCTTTTGCCGCAATAGTGCCACTGTTCATCGCAAGCCCGACATCGGCTTGAGCCAGGGCAGGGGCATCGTTCGTACCATCTCCGGTCATGGCAACTAATTTTCCTTTAGCTTGCTCCTCGCGGATGACTCTAATTTTATCTTCCGGTTTTGATTCAGCGACAAAGCCATCCACACCCGCTTCTTTGGCGATGGTAGCGGCGGTTAATGGATTATCTCCGGTACACATAATCGTTTTAATACCCATTTTTCTCAGTTCATCAAAGCGTTCTTTCATTCCCGGTTTGACGGTGTCTTTTAAATAAATGATTCCAAGAATTTGCTCATTTTTGGCGACGGCTAACGGTGTACCACCTTGTTTCGAAATATTATCAGCACTTGTTTTTAAATCATTTGGAATCGTGCCGCCTTTTTCTTTCACCCAGTGGATGATCGCCTCTACAGATCCTTTTCTATATTCACTGCCCTTGAAATTGATACCGCTCATTCGTTCCTCTGCGGTAAAAGGAATGATTTCCGCTTTCTCGTAAACAGATTTTTCCCATGAAGCCCCTTTTTCTTTCGCCAGTTCTAATACGGAGCGGCCTTCAGGTGTTTCATCGAATAAAGAAGTGATGACTGCCGTATCGATTAGCATTTGTTGTTCGACGTTTTTAACTGTGAGAAAGTCAGCAGCTAACCGGTTTCCAAATGTAATCGTCCCTGTTTTGTCTAGAACGATCGTGTTAATGTCTCCCGCAGCTTCGACAGCCTTTCCTGACATCGCAATTACATTAAATCGTGTGACGCGATCCATTCCTGCAATCCCGATCGCTGATAACAGGGCGCCAATCGTCGTTGGGATCAAACAAACGAGCAAGGCGATCAGTGTAGAAAGCTCTAAATCGATACCTACGTAATTTGCAATCGGAACGAGTGTCACAACGACAATTAAAAAGATGATCGTTAATGTGACGAGTAAAATGTTTAACGCAATTTCATTCGGCGTTTTTTGACGGGTTGCTCCTTCGACGAGGGAAATCATTTTATCAAGAAATGATTCACCCGGATCGGCAGTGATTCGTACCATGACCCAATCGCTCACTACTCTTGTGCCGCCAGTGACGGAACTAAAATCGCCACCTGCTTCTTTAATGACAGGAGCCGATTCTCCTGTAATGGCTGATTCATCGATGGAGGCAAGCCCTTCGATGATCTCACCGTCTCCAGGAATGAATTCGCCGGCTTCTACTAATACGATATCGCCTTTCCGAAGATCATTAGAAGAGACTGGTTTAATGTCTCCGTTTTTCTGTACCTTATGAGCAACAGTATCTTTTTTCGTTTGTTTAAGGCTATCGGCTTGTGCTTTTCCACGTCCCTCCGCTAATGCCTCTGCAAAGTTACCAAATAAGAGGGTAAATAAAAGGATGAGAAATACGGCCAAGTTATAGCCGAATCGTCCTTCCGCTTCAAACAAGGAAGGAGCAACTATCATCAACAATACAAATATTGCACCAATCTCTACGACGAAGAGAATCGGATTTTTGATCATAATAAGTGGATTTAGTTTAACAAAGCTTTCGACAACCGCTTTTTGCAGGGCAATCGAGCTTAGCTTAGGTGTTACATCTTTCATTATTTTTTCACCTCATTCAATTAGCGAATCGTTAAATATTCTGCAATTGGTCCAAGAGCTAGTACCGGTAAAAAGGTTAGAGCACCTACGATTAATACGGTTCCGATCAGAAGTCCTGCGAATAACGGTTGATCTGTTTTAAACGTGCCGATCGTTTCAGGGATGGGTTGCTTTTGAGCTAGGGATCCAGCTACTGCTAATAAGGCGACGATTGATACATAGCGTCCAAGCAGCATCACAAGACCGGTCGAAATGTTCCAAAATGGAGTGGCATCGCCTAACCCTTCAAATCCTGATCCATTATTAGCAGCCGCAGAAGTATATTCATAGAGTACTTGTGAAATTCCATGGAAACCTGGGTTACTAATAGTGCTTTTTCCTAACTCAGTCATAAAAGCTATGGCTGTTGGTCCAAGAATGATAATCGGATGGGCTAATAAGGCGATCGCAATGAGCTTCATTTCTTTAGGCTCAATTTTTCTCCCTAAAAATTCAGGTGTCCGCCCAACCATTAATCCACAAATGAACACGGCGATAATGGCATACATAAGCATATTGACTAACCCGACGCCATCGCCTCCAAAAATCGAATTCAGCATCATTAATGACAGTGGGGTGATGCCCCCAAGCGGCGTTAATGTATCATGCATATTATTGACAGTGCCAGTTGTAGCGGCGGTTGTCACGGTACTAAAGAGAGCCGATTGAGCGATGCCAAATCGCATCTCTTTGCCTTCCATACTACCTTGTGAACCGTCTAGTCCCATGTTGACGAGAGCTGGATTTCCTTGGCTCTCTGAAAAATAAATGAGTGAAAGGAAGGCTAAGAAAATCAATCCCATCGATGAAAAAATGGTCCAGCCTTGCTTTTGGTTTTTGGCAAATCGCCCGTAAGTGTACGTTAAGGCGGCTGGGATACACCACATTGCCAGTATTTCTAGTACATTCGTTAACGGGCTTGGGTTTTCAAAGGGGTGAGAGGAATTCACACCGAAAAATCCTCCGCCGTTTGTTCCTAAATGCTTAATAGATACGAGAGACGCAACCGGTCCAACGGCAATTTCTTGTTTTTCGCCAGAAAGGGTTGTTAGTTCGATAGATGGTTCTAGTGTTTGTGGCACCTTTAAGCCAACGAGAACGAGTGTGACAATGATCGCCATTGGGATTAATAATCTTGTGTGACCTTTCACAAAGTCTTCAAAAAAGTTCCCAATTGTTTGCCCTTTTGAGGTGATTCCTCGAATAAATGCGATGGCAACGACAATACCCGTGACGGCTGACGTGAACATCATCATCGTAATGACAGCCATTTGTGACAAATAGGATAACCCAGTTTCACCACTATAATGCTGCAAGTTCGTATTGGTCATAAAGCTAATAATCGTATTAAACGCTAAAGTCGGTTCCATACTGTCAATACTATTTGGGTTAAAAGGTAAGTATTTTTGTAATCGCAAAATTATATAGCCAACGGCGACGAAAATGATGTTTGTTAAGATCAACGAGAGAGTGTACTTTTTCGCTGACATATTCGATCGTTCTTTTAATCCGCTGATTGCAAAAATGATATTTTCAATCGGTCGAAATAGTTTATCAGAAGCATTAGGTTGGCTAGAGAACACATGATAGATATATGTTCCTAGCGGCTTGACAAGCAGTAAAAGCAAAACCAACACAACGCTTATTTGCAATAAATCCATGGGTGGAATCCTCCTTCATTTTTTAAAACTTTTCCGGATGAATAAGCACATAAAGTAGAAAAAATAATAGACAAATAGTCACAAAAGCAGCGAACATCATGATTCATTCCCTCCGATCGTTTGATGACACCAAGAAATAAAAAAAGAAAACAAGCCGAACATAGTAGCGAGCACAACGACCATCAATAGATCGATCAAGTTAAAACACTCCTTTTTTGTTAAAAATTGTTTAGAAGAACAAAAAAGAAGCCACAGGAAGAGGTCACTCTTCCTGTGGCTTCTTATTACGGCATAGAAAAATAAGCCGTGTGAATACACAGAATTTGTGTTGCCTCTCTCAATGCGCTTACGAGGTTAGCTGACGGATTCGGACTTGAGAGTGTCCTACTCAATATTTTGAGATTCACCCCATGTGACTGATGAGCCACGGTTGGTTCCCCCGCTTCCTGAAAAAATAGGAACTAAGCAAAATAGATGCATACGTTTAATTATTTAATTGTTTAGTTTGTTTACTAAATGCTCACCATCTCCCTCTCACAACGCTTACGAGGTTAGCTGACGGATTCGGACAGTAAGAGTTGCCCTACTCAATTGTTTGAGATTCACCCCAGTGTTTATTGGTTCCCCCGTTTCTCATGATCTTCATGTGGAATTCAGCGAATTGGAAAAATTTCTTAACAAAAAATTAAGATTGATGTCATTCTAGTCCGATCGTGAAAACTTGTAAAGCAAAAAAAATCGACATGAAGCTGCCGGTTACTTCGTTTATTTTGTCATATTTCGTCGGAATATAAATATTTTTAGGGAATGTATTCCTTTTTGTTTTTGCATAGGTCATCGTATTGTTAGGTATTTTTTCATGGTATAATGGCATGGGGAATTGTTTCATGAAAAAACTACTCCTATTGATGGGGGAGGTGCACAATTGCAACATACGTATAAAGAAGTATTCGATATTTTACATGCGTTGAATCAGAAATCGATTATAGCAATCACGGATCAAAACGGTATAATTACGTTCGTTAATGATAAATTCTGTGAAATTTCACAATATGAATCTCATGAGCTGTTAGGCAAAACGCATCGTATTGTTAATTCTAATTATCATGATCATTTATTTTTTGAAGATATGTGGCGCACCATTGGTAAAGGAGATATATGGAGTGGAGAAGTTCGAAATCGTGCGAAGGATGGATCGTATTATTGGGTAGATACAACGATTGTTCCTTTTCGAGACACAGAGGGAGAACTGTATCAGTTTATCGCTATTCGAAATGATATTACCGAGAAAAAGAACCTTGAAGAAACGTTGTTGAAAAAGACGCTTGAAGATCCGGTGACGGGGCTACACAATGCTAATTACTTTGAGCAAGTGGTAAAGAAGCGAATGCATATAGGTGAAGAATTTTACCTTCTGTATATTAACATTGATGACTTTAAACGGATTAATGAAAGTCTAGGTGTACAGCACTCAAATGAAATTCTTAAAATTGTCGGTGAACGGTTGCGAGAAATCATTCCAAATGACAACGAGGTTATCACTCGAATACATGGGGATGAATTTGCCGTACTTCTCGATCCTGCTTATGGTGAAGTAGAAGAGGTGATTGAAAGCATTTATCAAGTGTTTGAAGAGCCTATCACGTATAAGCAGTCCTTTTATTATATGACGCTTAGTATAGGAGTTACTCATTATCCGACTTATGGAGACACCTTTGAAGATTTAATGCAAACAGCTTTTCATGCAGTAAAACTAGCGAAAGCGAAAGGGAAAAATCAATTTATTCCCTTTGATAGTAGCATGACGATCAACATTAATCGTAAATTTGAAATCAAAAATTGTTTGCATCATTCGATTCAAAATCAGTGCTTTCAAGTACATTATCAGCCGCAATTCAATAAAAATGGTGAATTAGAAAGCTTTGAAGCTCTCGTACGTTGGAATTCTGAAACATTGGGGTTTGTTCCTCCTGATGAATTTATTCCAATAGCAGAAGAAACAGGATTGATTATTCCGCTAGGGTATTTATTATTCGCCATAGTTCTGCAAGACCTACCAAAACTACAACAATCTCTACAAAAACCAGTGAAAATTGGCTTCAATTTATCTATGAAGCAATTTTTTGATGATCATTTATTTACGAACATTCAAAGTCTATGTAAAAAATATAAGATCGCCCCTTCTTTTATTAAGCTTGAAATTACAGAAAGTGTAGCAATTAAAGATCCAGATATTGTTATTTCTCTCATTAAGCAGTTTAAAGATATAGGGATGGAAGTAGAGCTCGATGATTATGGAACAGGGTATTCTAGTCTTCAATATTTGAAAAACTTACCGATTACGTCTGTCAAAATTGATAGAAGCTTTATTCAAGACATAACGAACTCCTCCAAAAGTCGAGCGATTGTCGATGCGACTATTCACATCGCTCACGAACTAGGCTTTCACGTCATTGCAGAAGGCGTGGAAACAGCTGAACAAGTAGCATGCTTAAAAGACCTTAAATGCGACTACTTTCAAGGGTATTATTTCGGCAAGCCGGCTCCTCTTGAGAGTGCCTGTCACTCCCCGACTTTTGTCGAATGAAAGAAGATAAAAAGACGAAAGTCACCTGTAAAAGATGACTTTCGTCTTTTTAAATATTGAGCGAATGCTCAGTCTTTTTTTGCGAAAGTACTTGGCATTACAACAGCCATCACTTCTCCGCGAGCACAAAGAATATCACCGGCAAATACTTCTGTTTCTACTTTCCATTTCTTCGGATGAATTTCGGTCACTGACCCGATCGCGACTAACGGCACGTCTTGTGGAGTAGGCTTTAAAAAATTCACATTGAGTGAAGCCGTCACAAAACGCGGAGGAGGTGTGCCATCTCCAACTTCATGTCCATTTTTTCGATGTAAAGCTAAAGCAGCTGATCCCGTTCCATGACAATCAATTAAAGAAGCCACTAATCCACCATAGACAAACCCTGGAATGGCCGTATGTTCAGGCTGAGGCGTATAAACCGTTTTCGTTCGTTCGCCATCCCAACCTGTCCGAAAATGATGCCCCTCTTCATTTAAACGTCCACAACCATAACACCAAGCAAAATCATCTGGATAATCATCTTGAATCGACTTAACTACTTGTTCAATCATAACTTCCCCTCCTTTTGTCAGAATATTATAACATGTTTAGGTGCCTGTCACTCCCCGAACTTTGTCGAAGGAGAATTTTTCTGTTTTTTTAAAATTTTGTTGACAGTTTGTTAAGGTACATGGCATAATCCTAATTAATCTATGAGATATACAAATTTAATACAATGATTCTTATCAAGAGCAGGCGGAGGGATGAGCCCGATGAAGCCCGGCAACCGACTCGTTATGAGCACGGTGCTAATTCTCACAACAGATATGTTGACAGATAAGAAGTTGTTTTTTCGGAAACCTCTTCTTATTTGAAGAGGTTTTTTTATTGTATACACATACGGGATTGAAAAAATGTGAGGTGAAAAAAGATGAGTGGAGTCACAGCTGTTTATCAAATCATTGCGGATCAATCGAGTTTACTGAAGAAAGCAGAAGGCATCGCGCTCGGATTAACAGTGGGTTCTTGGACGGACTTGCCACTGCTTGAACAGGAGCAGCTAAAAAAACATAAGGGTCATGTTAGAGAGATCAAGGAAATTGGTGAAGACACTTCGGGAAAAACAATAGCGGAAATCGATATTCATTTTCCACGAGCGAACTTTTCAACGGATCTTCCGGCTGTATTAACGACGACCTTTGGAAAATTATCATTAGACGGTGAAGTAAAATTAATCGACTTAAAGTTAGATGATGAGCTGTTGAAAGATTTCCCAGGACCTCGATGGGGCATTAGCGGTATTCGTGAACAACTGAATATTTACGATCGTCCGTTAATTATGAGCATCTTTAAGGGAGTGATCGGTCGGGATATGAATTACTTGCTCGACCAATTGCGAGAACAAGCGCTGGGCGGTGTCGACCTTGTGAAAGATGATGAAATTCTTTTTGACAATGAGCTGACTCCATTTGAAAAAAGAGTGACAGAAGGAAAACAGCTTCTCCATCAAGTATACGAGGAAACAGGACATCGCACATTGTATGCGGTCAATTTAACTGGACGCACGTTTGAATTAAGGGAGAAAGCAAGGATAGCGAAAGAGTTAGGAGCTGACATTCTGCTGTTTAACGTTTTCACTTATGGATTAGATGTGCTGCAAAGCTTGCGTGAAGATGACGAAATCGCTTTGCCGATTATGGCTCACCCAGCCTTTAGCGGTGCGATCGCTGCTTCGGAAAGATACGGTCTCTCTTATTCTTTATTGTTAGGCACATTAACAAGACTTGCCGGAGCGGATTTTTCCTTGTTTCCATCGCCTTATGGGAGCGTAGCGTTAGAAAAAGAGAAAGTCCTAAAAGTGAAAGAAGCGTTAACTCGGGAGTCTTCTTTAAAATCAACATTCCCAGTTCCATCAGCAGGTATTCATCCGGGGCTTGTGCCACTGTTAGTCAATGATTTTGGCAAAGACTGCGTCATTAATGCAGGTGGAGGAGTACACGGACACCCATTAGGTGCAAAAGGTGGCGGCCGAGCTTTTCGGCAAGCGGTAGAAGCGGTGCAAGCAGGGATTCCGTTACCAGAAGCGACAGCTAGCGTTGAATTACAAGAAGCAATTCGATTATGGGGATGGAAGGACGGTAAGACATCTTGAAACAGCCAATTATTTTTTGTGACTTTGATGGAACGGTAACGAAAAAAGATAATATTGCGAGCATTATGGAGCGTTTTGCTCCTCCTGAATGTGAGAGATTGAAGAATGAGATTCTAGCTCAGAAGATCAGTATTCAAGAAGGAGTCGGCCAAATGTTTGAGCTATTGCCTTCTTCTTTACAGCAAGACATTATCGACTTTGTATTAGAGACGGCAGAAATTAGAGAAGGCTTTTCGGACTTTGTTCAGTATGCAAAACAACAACAGATTCCTCTTTATATCGTCAGTGGTGGCATTGATTTTTTCGTCAAACCGATGCTAGAGTCTTTTGATTCGATTGCCGGCGCATATTGCAATGAAGCAGATTTTAGCGGAGAGACGATTCAGATTCAATGGCCTCATGTATGTGATGATCAGTGCTCCAATCAAAATTGCGGTTGCTGCAAGCCAACGATTATTCGCCAACTGGCAAATGCCGACGTACATACAATTGTCATCGGCGATTCAGTCACCGACTTACAAGCGGCTAAAATTGCCGATACGGTCATTGCGAGAGATTATTTATCAGAAAAATGTACGGCGCTTTCGATCCCATCTCAATCGTTTGAAACGTTCTATGACTGTATTGAAGTGTTAGAAAATCTGCAAGGGGTGGGGAGAAAATGAGTGTATTCGTGACCCGCGCTTATGAGTTGAGTGAAATTAAAGAGGAGCTGGCCGCTCGTGACTGGTTTATGGGAACGAGTGGGAATTTAGCCATCAAGGTTCAAAACGATCCCATCCAATTTCTTGTGACTGCTAGCGGCAAAGATAAGCGCAAAAAAACGAGTGAAGATTTCTTGCTTGTCGATGGAGAAGGGAATCCCGTTGGAGAGACGAGTTTGAAGCCGTCAGCGGAAACGCTTTTACACTGTGAAATTTACCGCCGAACGAAGGCGGGCTGTAGCTTACATGTACATACAGTAGCGAATAATGTGATTTCTGAACTGTATGGGGATCAGGGGGAAATTGTGTTTCAAGGTCAAGAGCTGATCAAGGCATTTGGCCGCTGGGAAGAGGACGTGAAATGGCCGATTCCTATTATCCCTAACTATGCGGATATCCCGGCTTTAGCTACTGCGATGGTCCCTTTTGTCAATGAAGAAAAGGGGGCGGTGTTAATTCGAAATCACGGCATTACCGTCTGGGGCAAAGATAGCTTTGAAGCGAAGAAAGTGCTTGAAGCCTGTGAATTTTTATTTCAGTACCAGTTGGCGCTTATTCAAGCGAAAGCGAGCCTTCATTGATTTTTAAAAATTGCTAATATTGAAAATAGGAGGGGTTTAAATGACCATTATTACAATTCAAGAAACGAATGAAGTGATTGATAATCAAGAGGAAGTGATTGCTTTTTTACAGCAGCAGGATGTGATTTATGAGCAATGGGATATTTCGAAATTACCAGCTGGATTACAAGGGAAGTTCGTGTTGAATGAAGAAGAAAAGCAAGCGATTTTACAAGCATTCGAAGTGGAGATTCAAGATATTTCAGCGCGACGAGGCTACCAAGCATGGGATGTCATCTCGCTTGCTGAACATACGCCTAACCTTGAAGAACTATTGAAAAACTTTCAGCGCGAGCATCATCATACGGATGACGAAGTACGCTTTATCGCAAGTGGCCATGGTGTCTTCGTGATTCAAGCGAAAAACGGCCAATTTTTTGAAGTACATCTCAACCCAGGCGACCTCATTTCCGTACCAGAAGGAATCCGCCACTACTTCACACTCGCTGAAGACCGCCAAGTAGTTGCCGTTCGCATCTTCGTCACAGAAGAAGGCTGGGTTCCGGTCTTCTAGGTGCCTGTCACTCCCCGGGATTTGTCGAATAATATATGGTTTGAATTGGAGGATATTTTATGAAAAAGTGGGTTAAAAAGTTAGTTGTTTCGGGTGTAGCGTTGACCTTGTTGTTAACGGGATGTTCAACGAGTGAGCAAGGTGCTTCATCAGAGAAGAAAAATGAAAAAATTGAAAATGTTCCAGAGCGTTTTGCTAATGGAGAGGACGTCAAAGTAAAAGTAATTCGTAAAATTGGCGGTGATGATCATACAGCCCAATTTTTAGCTGGTGCGAAACAGGAAGGCGAGGCGCTAGGGTTTACGGTCGATGTATTTACCGCTAATGGCGATACGGCGAAGTTTCATGATGCGATCGCTCAAGCAGCGAATCAAGATTATGATGGAGTCATTCTCTCGCATGGGGATGATGCGGCGACTGTTGGTGCTGTGAAGAAGCTGACGGAAAAGGGAAAAAGTGTCGTCACGTTTGACTCGATTGAAGAGTTAAAAGAGGTAGAGGGTGTAACTTTAACTTCTCAAGATGACAAAGCATTAGCAACGTTAAGTGTAGACCAATTAATTAAAGATACGAACGGAAAAGCTAACATTGCTTACCTTTGGGTCGACGGCTTCCCGCCGATGGTACGTCGCAACGCTGTTTATGAACAGAAGCTAAAAGACAATCCAGGCATTAAAGAAGTGGAACGATTCGGTGTGGCCGCGGCTGATACATCGGTACAGACGCAAAATGCAGTACAAGCGATGCTGAAGAAATATCCAAAAGGAGAGCTTGATGCCATTTATGCGACGTGGGATGCTTTTGCGATTGGGGCCACTCGTGCATTGAAAGAAGCAGGTCGTAATGAAGTAAAGATTTACGGAATTGATGTCTCCAATGCCGATTTACAAGTGATGCAAGAAAAAGGAAGCCCGTGGACATATACAGCGGCTGTTGATCCCGCACTAATCGGCAAAATTGATATGAGAATTTTAGCGAAGAAGTTAGCTGAGGAAGAAACGCCGCAACAATATGCATTAAAAGCCAACTTAATTTCGCAAAAAGAGCTCTCTTCATCGAAAACACCAATTAACATGGAAAATTTATCAACCGTTGTATCTGGTTGGGGAGAATCGACAGAGTTTGAAGAAGAGTGGATGAAGACATTGAAGGAACATTATAAAAAATGATTGAGTTAAACAATATCTCTATCGACTTTCCTGGTGTGGCTGCTTTAAAAGATGTGAACGTAACGATAGAAAAAGGAAAGGCTCATGCGCTAATTGGAGCGAATGGAGCGGGAAAATCTACGCTAATGAAAGTGCTCTCGGGTGCTTATGATCATTATCGCGGCGAGATTTTCATTGATGGAAAGCAGGTTAATATTCGCTCGCCAAAAGAAGCGAAGCAACAAGGCATTCAAATGGTCTATCAAGAAGTGGATGCGGCCCTTATTCCTTATTTAACGGTTGCTGAAAATATTATGCAGGAGCGGATCGGGCAAAGATTATGGATCAATTGGAAAATAATCCATAAACAAGCAGCTGACATACTAGCAAGCTTGCAAGTTTTTATTCCAACAGAGAAGCGCATCGATCAATTGACGCTTGCCGAAAAGCAAATGGTGCTTATTGCTAAAGCGATTTCTGATGATTGCCGCTGTTTAATTTTAGATGAACCGACCGCGCCTTTAAGTCATGCGGAAACGGAGGAATTGTTTCAGTTGATCCGCTTGTTAAAGAAGCAAGAAGTAGCTATTATTTTTATCTCACATCGCTTGCCGGAGTTATTTGAGATATGTGAAGAAATTACGGTGATGAGAAATGGCTCATGGATGATGACAAAATGCGTGGAAGACACGTCGACAAATGAAGTCATTGAACAGATGCTAGGGAAAAAGCTGGCGGAACAATATCCGAAGTCGCGTGCGAACATTGGTGAACCAATCCTACAGGTTAGTGGATTATCGGACGAACGTGTCGTTAAAAATCTGAGTATACACGTAAGTAAAGGTGAAATTGTCGGAATTTCAGGCTTAGTTGGTGCGGGAAAGACAGAAATATGTCAGGCATTGTTCGGCGCATCCTCGCAAACAACTGGTGACATTAAGCTATACGGCAAAAAGATGAACATCTCTTCTCCTGCAAAAGCGGTTCGTCATGGACTCGTGCTCGTGCCGGAAGAACGAAGAAAAGAGGGAATCGTCACGGGTGAATCCGTGGCGACGAATCTTAGTGTAGCTAACGTCAGCCGCTTTTCTCGTTTGTTCGGCTGGATGGATCGTCAGGCGGAAAAAAGAGCCGCTGAACATATGATCGAACAGCTAAACATTGTAACGCCATCTGCTGAAGCGAAAGTCGAGCATTTATCAGGAGGCAATCAGCAAAAAGTGGTGATTGGCAAATGGTTGATGGGAGAGGCAGAGGTATATGTGTTTGACGAACCGACGAAGGGAGTCGATGTGGGAGCGAAAAGAGAAATTTTTGATCTGATTGCTCGACTCGCTAACGAAGGCAAAGGGATTATTTATGCCTCCAGTGAATTAGACGATATTCTTGGCATGACGGATCGAGTGTATGTCGTTTATGACGGAGAAGTGGTGAAAGAACTAGACACCGCTGCGACGAATGAGGCAGAGCTTTTATTTTATTCAACAGGAGGAAAATAGATGGCTACAGAACGAACCATCTTAGTGGAGAATGAGCCAGTGAAACCGTCGTTTCAGCTGTTTGACTGGCTATATAAATATGGAACGATCGTAACGATCGGACTTTTGATCGCGATGTTTACATGGGCCAATCCTGCATTCATTGAAGCGGACAATTTGATCAATATTTTACGTTCGATCTCGATTGTCACGATCATTGCGATCGGCGTGACGATTTCTTTAGCGATTAATGGATTTGATTTGTCCGTGGGATCAACAGCGTCATTAGCTAATGCAGTGGCCATTTCAATGTTTGTCTGGTATTCGCAAAATATCGTGATCGCCATTCTCGCTGTTCTTGCGGCTGCACTAGTCATTGGCGCACTTAATTCATTATTCATTATTAAATTTAAAATTCCAGATATGCTCGCGACGCTCGCGATGATGTTTATTATTCAAGGGGTGGCTTTGACGTATACGAAAGGAGCAACCGTTACGCAAAACATGGTGATGCCAGATGGAACGTTTGCGACAGGAATGATTAGTCCTATCTTTGAAAAAATGGGGCAAGTCCCTTGGATCATTGTTGTCATGTTTGTAGTCGTTTTTCTTGTTCATCTGTTTTTAACGTATACGAAGCATGGCCGTTTCATGTATATGATCGGTGGCAATCAGGAAGCAGCACGACTGTCTGGAATTGCTGTGAATAAATATAAAATGATGGCTTACTTATTGTCGGCTATATGTGCAGCAGTTGGTGGAATGGTGTTATCAGCTCGGGTCATGACAGCGGAAATTAATGCGGGAGCTCCTTATTTAATGGATGCAGTCGCTGCTACTTTTATCGGTTTTGCCGTTTTTGGAGCAGGGAAGCCGAACGCCATTGGTACCTTGATTGGTGCGGTGCTTATTGGGATTTTGCAAAATGGCCTAGTGATGATTTCTGTTCCTTATTATGCGATGGATATTGTAAAAGGAGCGGTTTTAGTATTTGCTTTAGGGCTTACTTATTATAAAAAGCGATAATGGGAGGAGATGGAGATGAAAGATTTTACGTCTGCTTATTTTACAATGAATGAAGAAGATGCAGTACAGTATGCACAAAATAAGCTGAATATTTTTTCCGAGGATACGGAGCTAACGTGTCAGGAAATTGGGGACGGTAATTTAAATTATGTCTTTCGAGTGGTCGATCAAAAAAGTGGACAGTCGATTATTATTAAGCAAGCAGGGCCAGTGGCGCGCATTTCAGACGTCTTTAAGCTCTCACCTGATCGCAATCGCATTGAAAGTGAAATTTTGACGTTACAGGATGAGCTGGCATCAGGCTTAGTGCCAAAGGTATATTCATACGATCCCGTGATGAATTGCTGCGTGATGGATGATTTATCTGATCATGAAATTTTGCGTTCGGCGTTGTTAAAAGGGCGGAAGTTTCCTTTGTTTGCGGATCATATTACGACATTTCTAGTTCGGACTTTGCTGTTAACATCTGATGTCGTGTTAGAGCATAAAAAGAAAAAGGCACTTGTCCAGCAGTTTACGAACCCTGAGTTGTGTGAAATAACAGAAGATTTAGTCTATACAGAGCCGTTTTATGATTGTGAGCAAAATGATGTATTTGAAGGGACAAAGGAATTTGTTCGGGAAGAGATTTGGGATGATAAACGGCTACGATTAGAAACAGCGAAGTTAAAGTTTGATTTTATGACGAAATCTCAATCATTGCTTCATGGAGATTTGCATACAGGCTCGATCTTTGTGAAAGAGGACTCAACGAAAATCATTGATCCAGAGTTTGCGTTCTATGGACCAGCTGGTTATGATATCGGCAACGTAGTAGCGAATTTGATTTTTGCTTATATTCATGCTAACTACACAATAGAAGAAACTGAAAAGAGAGTAGATTATTTGCGATATTTAGAGGAGACAATTAGCCAAGTGATTCAGCTTTTTTCAGAGAAATTTCTTCAGCTCTGGGATGAAAAAGCAACGGAACAAACCGCTACTTTCCCTGGATTTAACGAATCGTATCTTGATTCCATTCTTGAAGACACAGTCGCTGTCGTCGGACTTGAGCTGTGCCGTCGAGTGATTGGTATTGCTCATGTGAAGGATTTGACATCGATTCCGAATGTCGACAAGCGTACAGCGGCGGAGAAAATTTGTTTAACAGCCGGGAAAACGTTTATTCTTGAACGTTCAACGATTCGAACAGGAGACGATTTTGTTCAGGTGTTGCAACATAGTGTGAAGGGGGTAGAGGGTCATGGAAGCGATTCAGTCCGTACGGCTCGATGATGAAAATAGTTGTCTAGTTTTGCTTGACCAGACACTTTTACCGAATGAAAAGGTGTTTTTGCGACTAGCTACTGTAGAAGAGATTTGGGATGCGATTTATCATTTGAAAGTGCGAGGAGCGCCAGCCATTGGGATTGCTGCCGCTTACGGTGCTTATTTAGGGGTGAAGAAGTCAGAAGCTTCTTCTTTTGCTGAGCTAGCTGAAGAATTTGCCAAGGTTAAGCAATATTTAGCTTCTTCCCGGCCAACTGCCGTCAATTTATTTTGGGCGCTTGAGCGGATGGAGAAACGATTGTACGCAGAAGCGCATCAATCTGTTTTTGCCATGAAACAAGGATTAAAGGAAGAAGCAGAAGCGATTCGGGCGGAAGATGAGAAGGTCTGCTTAGCAATTGGAGAACAGGCTTTATCTTTATTGGAGCCTGGCTGGGGGCTGCTCACTCATTGCAATGCAGGGACGATCGCTACCGCCAAATATGGAACGGCTTTAGCCCCAATTTATTTGGGGCAGGAGCGTGGATATCATTTTAGTGTATATGCCGATGAAACGAGACCGCTTTTACAAGGAGCCCGTTTGACGGCATGGGAGCTGCAGGAAGCGGGTGTTGATGTTACGTTAATTTGTGATAATATGGCGTCGATTGTGATGCAAGAAGGGAAAGTGCAAGCGATACTCGTCGGCTGTGATCGAGTGGCGGCTAATGGGGATACCGCTAATAAAATTGGTACATCGGGTTTAGCGATTTTAGCGAAACATTATGATATTCCGTTTTATGTGTGTGCACCGACTTCGACGATCGATTTAAACTGTGCAACCGGTGCTGACATCCCAATTGAAGTAAGAAAAGCGGAAGAAATTACGAGCCAATGGTACGAACAGCCGATGGCACCAGCGAATGTGAAAACGTATAATCCTGCTTTTGATATTACAGATCATCGTTTGATTACGGCTATTATTACGGAAAAAGGGATTATTAGGGGAGAGCTCGCCACTTCTCGAGTTTTGTCGAATAATTGATACGAATAGAAAAGTCGCCTGTTATTTAGGTGGCTTTTTTATTATTGGGTGTTTTGAAGTTAAAATATTAAGAATAATTTGACAATAAAATAAGTTTTTGTGTTATGATAATGTTGTAATTTATGTACAAATATGGTGAGAAGGGGGAATTGGTGTTGCAAAAGTGGCGTAACCGTTTGCTTTTTGTCATGATGTTAGCTTTTATGTTAGTCGTGTCTGCGTGTAATAGTGGAGAAAAAGAAACAGGTGGAGAAGTGGAGAAAGAAGGTAGCAGCAAGAACATTAGTATTGCAACCGGTGGCACAGGAGGCACTTATTACCCACTTGGCGGTTCAATGGCCAATATTATTTCTGATAATACGGGAATTGAAGCGAATGCCCAATCATCAGGTGCATCTGCGGAGAATTTAACAGCGATTAAAAATGGAGATGTCGATATCGCATTTACGCAAACGGACATTGCTTCATATGCTGTGAACGGACAGCAAATGTTTGAAGGAGCAAAGATTGAAAACTTTCAGGCGATCGGGACACTTTACCCAGAAACGATCCAAATTGTGACGACAAAAGACAGCGGGATTGAATCGGTCAGTGATTTAAAAGGGAAAACCGTTTCTGTCGGGGCACCTGGGTCAGGAACCGCTCCAAATGCCCAGCAAATTTTAGAAGCATATGGTTTATCCTTTGACGATATTAAAAAGCAGGATCTATCCTTTGATGAATCAACAGATGGCATTCAAAGTGGCAGCATTGATGCGGCCTTTATTACAGCTGGTACACCAACAGGAGCTGTCGAAGCGTTATCTGCTCAAAAAGAGGTCAAAATCATTCCTATTGAAAAAGATAAAGCCCAGGAATTAATTAAGAAATATCCGTATTATGCGGAGGATACGGTTCCAAAAGGCACATATAAAATAGCTGAAGATGTACCGACTGTTGCGGTAAAGGCGATGCTTGTTGTTGGTGACACATTAGATGAAGATAGCGTGTATAACATTACGAAAGCTATTTTCGATCATACGGATAAAATCACTCATGCCAAAGGTGAATTAATTAAAGCCGATACTGCACTAGAAGGTTTAGGAGATTTAAAGCTACATCCTGGTGCTGAGAAATATTTCACAGAAAAAGGGGTAGCTAAATAAACGAAGTTACAACAAAGGTGATAGGCTGAATACTCTCAGTCTATCATCTTTGCCATCAGAGAGAGGAGAGGCAATGATTCATAAAATTCTTTTATTCTTTTTTTCTATTCTTTTAGTTAGCAGTTTTCTCTTCTTTTTTCCTTATTATCGAGTTATCGCCTTCTCATTTGAAAACACGAATCAATTGCTCGCCTACCTTCCACTTCAAGCATCAAGAACCTTTCAAATTCAATACACGCATTCTATTCATCTAACTGACGTGGTAGAAACGTATCAATTGAAAGATGAACAAATTGTTCAGACGGAATTGCAGTATGAAGATTTTGCGATTGGCATGCCTTCTAATGCAGAAGGAGAAGAAATATTTATAAAACAGAATGGGAAATATTTCATTAAGAATATGAACCGCGCCTTTCCTTTTATTGATGTGCGAATTGGTCAAGTCAAGGCAGAGCATCAACTCCATTATGAAAAACAGATGTATCGCCTAGCTGACTATCTATCTCCAGGTACATGGGTACGAATTCAGCCGAAACGACTCAGTCTTTGGCAGCAACTGAAAGGAGTGAAAATCGATGAGTAAGGAGCCGTTCGAAACGTTATCTCAAGAAAAACAGCAGGAGCTACTCGAGAAATATGATTTAGAAGCAGGGGCAAGGAAGCTGACTGGCATTTTTGGATATATTGTCTTTTTTGGATTATTGGCCTTTTCATTATTCCAGCTTTACACCGCTATTTTCGGCGTATTCACCGCACAAATTCAACGATCTGTTCACTTAGGTTTTGCTCTTGCATTAATTTTTCTATTATACCCAGCCAACCGAAAAAAGCGGAACATAGGGAAGTTTCAAGTCGCTTGGTACGATATCGTGTTAGCTATATTGAGTGTGTATGTTGGAGCATATTGGCCAGCGAACATGGATGAGATTGTGATGCGAGCAGGCCTTTTAACACAAATGGATTTTTATACGGGGCTATTAGCTGTCCTACTCGTGCTAGAAGCGACGCGTCGAGCGGTCGGTTTGCCGATTACGATCATTGCGATTCTGTTTTTAGCGTATGGCTATTTCGGTTCTTATATGCCGGACTTTCTGTCGCATCGTGGCTTGAGCGCAGAGCGGTTGATTCAAACGATGTTTTTTACAACGGAAGGAATTTTAGGGACACCGTTAGCGGTTTCTTCAACCTTTATCTTTTTATTCCTTTTATTTGGAGCTTTCCTTGTGAAAACGGGTGTCGGGCAATACTTCAATGATTTGGCGGTGGCGATTGCCGGAAGAAGTACGGGGGGGCCTGCTAAGGTAGCGATTTTTTCCAGTGCCTTGCAAGGAACGATTAGCGGTAGTTCTGTAGCTAATGTGGTGACGTCTGGATCTTTTACGATTCCGATGATGAAAAAGCTCGGCTACAAAAAAGAGTTTGCGGGAGCTGTTGAGGCGGCCGCTTCGACAGGTGGACAGTTAATGCCGCCAATTATGGGAGCTGCCGCCTTCTTAATGGTTGAGTTTATCGGTGGGGGCTTAACGTATTGGGATATAGCGAAGGCAGCGGTGATTCCAGCTGTGTTATATTTTACTGGAATTTGGATTATGACACATTTTGAGGCGAAGCGGATTGGGTTAAAAGGGTTAACGAAAGAGCAAATGCCGAATCGAAAGGAAATTTTTAAACAATTGTATTTATTGCTTCCAATCATTGCGGTTATTGTGTTGTTAATGTCAGGCATGACAGTTACTTATGCTGCCTTGTACTCAATCCTTATTTCAATTATTGTTGGTTTCATTAATCGAGCGGCAAAGATGAAATGGAAGGATATCATTCATGCTTTAGTGGACGGAGCACGAACGGCTTTAGGTGTAGCAGCAGCAACAGCTGCAGCGGGGATCATTGTTGGAATCGTTACGAAAACAGGCCTTGGCTTAAAGTTAGCGAATGGGTTATTAGATTTAGCAGGCGGCTTGTTACTACCTACACTGTTTTTAACGATGATTGCCTCGATTATTCTAGGAATGGGTTCGCCAACTACCGCAAATTATGTTATTACATCAACGATTGCGGCACCAGCGATTATTTTGCTAGGTGTACCGGATTTATCTGCTCATTTATTCGTGTTTTATTTTGGGATCATCGCAGATATTACTCCACCAGTTGCTTTAGCTGCCTTTGCTGCCGCTGGAGTATCAGGGGGAGAACCGATCCGAACAGGGATTCAATCGGCTAAACTAGCGATTGCTGCTTTTATTATTCCGTATGTATTTGTCTTGTCCCCACAGTTATTGATGATTGACACAACACCTTTGCAACTTATCTGGGTTGTTTTTACTGCGTTATCTGGAATGATTGCCATTGGAGCTGGTATGGTTGGCTTTTGGGTGCGGAAATTACAATGGGGAGAACGAGCTCTTTCAATTGCTACAGGACTATTACTGATCTATCCTGAAAGAATATCTGATGTGACAGGGTTAATCTTATTTGTGGCCTTACTCATGATTCAATGGTTTTGGAAGCGAGATGAGAACAAACCAACAGGGATGATTAGTGTGTAGTAGTTTGAACGGAGGGACCTATCAGATAAATAAAGACGAAGCTCTCATTGGAGCTTCGTCTTTATTTATCTTTAAATGTCGAATTTTATGTAAAATTTAAGGAGGTTCATATAAAATAAATATATAATATTTATCTTCTGAGAAAGGAACATTCAAATGAAGAAAGTAACGCTAGCGATATTTGTAGGGTTGATGATTTTAGTGATGCCTATTTGTCTATGGTTTCTAGAAAAGCAAAAACCACTAGAGGTGACCGTTATTGATAAGACGGTTCCTGATGAATCATTTCGAGAGCATCTCGGCCTCTCTTGGGTGTTAAATTATTTTAAGTATGTGAACGATGAAGGTGATTCTTTTAAGGTGGCCTCTGATTACATTGGGTTTGAGCCGAATGAAAAGGAACAATCGTATCGTACTCATCCTTTTCCTAAATCTTTTGCGGAGACAGATTTCATTTATTTGGCAGATGCGTACGGTGTTTACGAAGAGGATTTACCATGGGTTGAAAAAGAAAGAGCGGGAGCGCGTTCAAGTCTCGTCTATGGTGGACTAGAGGGCGAGGAATGGCAGAAGATTTTACAACGGTTAAATGCCGATAAACCAGTTACTTTTGTTGCTGAATTTAATTCCCTCGCTTCGCCCACAAAGGAAGATGTGCGAAAAAGCATGGAGGACTACCTTCAACTAGAATGGTCTGGGTGGATCGGTCGCTACTTTACTGAACTTGATCCTTACAAGAACATGGAAATTCCTCAATGGATTGTTGAACGTTTTGGAGATAAATGGGGTTATTCTGGAGCTGGATATATTTTAATTGATGATTTAAGCGGTGAGGTAGTTGTTCTAGAAGAAAATAAACATTTTAACGGCAATGGGATTCATATGGAATTTACTGAGCAAGGAAATAAGAAGTTTGATTTGAAAAAAAGTCCGAATTATCAATATTGGTTTGATATTGTGACGCCGAAAGCAAGAGGGGAAGCACTAGCTTATTATGATTGGGATCTGACGGATGAAGGTAAAAAGATGCTAAAAAATCGTAATATTCCTCTTCAGTTTGCGGGTGTGATCGAAACGACTCATGGACAGACATCTAGTTATTATTTCGCTGGGGATTTCAATGATATAAGCCAAGTTCCTCAATTTTATCAATTGAAAGGATACGATTGGCTCAAAAAAACCTTTAGTCAAAATACAGATGAACAGTTTTTCTGGCAAACGTATGTACCGATGATGAAGGTGCTCTTAGAACAAGGTGAGCAGGCAAAAACAAATGTTCAACAACAGCCAGCTACTGAAAAGCAGAAAGAAACTGCTTATACGTCAAGAGTGGTCAATGATTCATTTGAAGTTCGTGTTGGTGATGAGTGGAAGAAGCTACCGATTAAAGGGGTCAATATTGGTATGGGAAAACCAGGTGCGTTCCCAGGAGAAGCGGCGATTACGGAAGAAGAATACTATCGTTGGTTCACAAACATTGGAGAGATGGGGGCCAACTCTATTCGAGTGTACACGTTACATCCTCCTGGCTTTTATCATGCATTAAAACGCTATAATGAGGAACATAAAGATCCAATTTACGTTTTTCACGGAGTATGGATTGAAGAACAATCATTAGTCGATACTCTCGATGCATTTGCGAGCAAACATACCGATGAGTTCCAAGCAGAAATGAAGCGAATCACTGATGTTATTCACGGAAATGCTGTGGTCGAGCCACGTTCAGGTCATGCTTCTGGTTTGTATAATTCGGATATTTCCCCTTACGTCATTGGATGGATTATCGGTATTGAGTGGTATCCACAAATGGTAGAGGGTACGAATGATAAGCATGCGACGATTGGCGATTACCATGGAACATATTTTCAAACGAAGAACGGAAGCCCGTTTGAGCACTGGTTAGCAAAGCAAATGGATACATTAGTGACCTATGAGAAGGATAAATATAACTGGGTGCGTCCTGTTAGTTTCACGAACTGGGTGACGACCGATATATTAACGCATCCATCTGAACCAAATGAAGATGAGGATATAGTGAGTGTCAATCCTAATGTGATTGAAGCAAAAGGCGATATGAAGAAAACGAACCAATTCGCTTCTTATCACGTATACCCGTACTATCCTGACTTTTTTAATTATGAAAAAAAATATTTAGATTATATCGACCATCGAGGAGAGAAAAATAGCTACGCTGCGTATTTAAAGGATTTACACAAAGTGCATAAGATGCCAATTTTAATTGCTGAGTTCGGTGTTCCAGCTTCACGTGGGTTAACACATGATAATCCATTCGGGCGAACACAAGGATTCTTATCTGAAGAAGAACAAGGCGAAGTTGTTGTCGATATGTATGAGGATATTGAGCAAGAGGGGTTGCTAGGGGGACTTGTTTTCACTTGGCAGGATGAGTGGTTTAAGCGGACATGGAATACGATGGATTATGACGACCCAGATCGCCGACCATTTTGGTCCAATTCGCAAACGAATGAGCAACAATTTGGACTTCTTAGCTTTGACCGACATAAGATCAAAGTAGACGGACAAATAAAGGATTGGAAAGGTACGAATCCGTTATATTCAAATGAAAAAGGCTTGCATGTTGATCATGATGAACGTTACTTGTACTTCCGAATTGATAAAGAGGCTACGCAAAAGGGCAATCCGGTAATTTTGTTGGATACGTTAGCGAATCAAGGGAATCATCGTTCGACGACGATGAAAAACATATCGTTCCAAGATGATGTGGACTTTATGATTACCTTGAACGGAAAGAAGGATTCGCATATTCTCGTTGATTCGTATTATGATTTCTTCACGTATCAATATGGAGAAAAGCTTAACATGTTAACACCGAAGCCGTCGCTTCCATCAGAAAATAGTGGGATTTTTCACCCGCAAAAATTTGCTTTAAATAAAGAGTTATATATTCCGAGTACAGAAGAGGTGATCCCTTTTAGCGATTATGAGACGGGAAAATTGCGTCATGGCAATGGCAACCCAGCTGCAGCCGATTATGATTCATTAGCTGATTATTACATCAATGAAAAAGGCGGCGTGATCGAAGTGAGAATTCCATGGCTGTTGTTAAACGTAAAAGACCCGAGTCAGCGTGAGGTCATGGGTGACTTATACAAACAAGGGTTAACCGCAAGCAAAAAAGTCGATGGAATTCAAGCGGGACTCATCTGGATAGACAACGGCCAAGTCGTAGACTCCTTGCCAAAAATAAAAAACAAGAAAATCCCAACAATGCAAACATACACATGGGACACATGGGATCAACCGATCTATGAAGAAAGACTAAAACAATCGTACTATATTCTTCAAAAAGCGTTTAAATAGGTGCCTGTCACTCCTCACATTTTGTCGAATAATGAAACGGTAAAAGCCGCCAGTAGATGGCGGCTTTTGTATGTGTTGAATGCTTTGTTATTCCGCGATGGTAATCGCTTGTCGTCCCATTTGAATCCAGGCTTGTTCAAAGTCTGTGCGGTTGACTTGAATGTTCTTCTCTTCCTTTAAAGGATCATTGATGTAGACAAATTGTTCATCGTAGCCAGTAATGATGACGCTGTGTTGATGATACGTCACTTTCATTGTACCTTCAGCGGTTTGCCAAGTTCTAAACTGATCTTCTGTCAATTTTTTATACTCGGCATTCGTAATGACCCAAACAGGACGTCCTTGATTAATTTGTTCATATAAATCTTTTGGGTTTTTGCCCGTTAAATCAATCAACTGATCTTCAGCTACATACTGTTTCGTCAAATCGATAATTGGCTCTACATATACACCTATGCCGCTTCGGTCAAATGTTTTCATATCACCAACGAACCCTTGATGCATATTGCCTTTGTAATTTCCTTCTTTAAAAGGTTCTTTAGCGATCTGGGCTGCTAGCTCCATTTTATCAACTTCTTTTCCATGATAATGCAACAACATCGATAAGCTTGTCACTTCGCACCCTCTATTTAACTCTGGATTTTGTAAAATTAATGGTACGTCCTCTAGCTGGTGACTTGTAGGACTAGTAGCAGAAGGTGTGGGAGGGCTTGTTGGAGGGAGCTTATCTTCTACTTGATATTTTTGTGCAAAAGCAAAGCAAGCTCCGATAAATAATACGGCTGTCAAACTAGATCCTATAAACATCAGCTTCAATTTCAAAACAGCTCGCTCCTTCATTTATATTTGCACCATTAATTATAAGGTGAGGGATGATTGTCTGTCACGCCTCAGTTTTTCTTGAATAGAGGCTACCCGATGAATAGGGCAGCCTGATCTTCATTTTCTCATAAAAGATGGCAATGCAAAGCTTGCTTGTAGAATCTCTTGATTAAAATATTTCGTCGTTTGTTCGTAGTCTGGTGTGATGAATGCCTCATGCTGTTTCGAGGCAAGGGTGAAACTCCATAGTCCTCCTGGATAGGTTGGGACAACAGCGACATATTGTTTCGTAATCGGGAATAGTTGCTGTAGGGAGCGATGGGTATTTTCCATCACCTCGCGATAAAAGAGTGGTGATTCACTTTGACAGACCATTAAGCCATCTTCTTTCAGTGCGTGAAACACATTTTCATAAAAATCAAATTCAAATAATTGCGCCGCTGGTCCAACAGGATCGGAGGAGTCGACAATGATAACATCAAATTCATTTTTATGTTCTTTCATATATTTAATGCCATCTTTGAAAAGATAATGAATACGTTCATCTTTAATTCCTGCTGAAACTCCTTTCAAATGCTCCTTGCTAGCTTGAACAACTAATTCATCAATTTCACAAAAATAGAGCTGTTCCACTTGTTCGTATTTCATGATTTCTCGGGCTGCACCACAATCTCCACCACCGATAATTAACACTTTTTTCGGATGAGGGTGAATATGTAATGGCACATGAGTAATCATCTCATTATAAATATATCCATCCTGTTCAGTCGACTGCACGACTCCGTCTAATACTAGCATTCTTCCAAAATCATATGTGTCGAGAATCATAATATGTTGATACGGTGATTGCTCGGTATAGATGATTTCTTTTACTCGATAGCTCACTTTTAAATTGTCGCGATCATCTTCCACTAACCACATCTCTCCGTTGATTTCATGAATATATGGTGGAACGCTTATTTTTTGCACAATATAACCCCCTATAATTTACTTTTCTACCATTAATATTAGTGAATTGTTCGATATATGGCAATGGGAAAATTTTTGCCCATGGTTCTTTCGAAAAAGTTTGACAGATGAAAAATTGATGCATATGATAAAGATATAAAAAATTGCATAAAGGAAACTTTGTGATAGTCGTCCAAATCATAAGATGGGGGTATAAGGTGATGAGCCAGATGATTGCTCTACATGAAGCGAAAATCGGTGACGTAATTAAAATCACTCAGCTCGATATAACAGGTACGATGAGAAGAAGATTGCTAGATTTAGGATTTGTACCATCAGCTGAAGTGAAAGTATTGCAAAAGAGCCCACTCGGTGATCCGATCGCCTTTTGGGTCAGTCATACGACGATAGCGCTTCGAAAAGAAGAGAGCGCTAAAATTTATGGGGAGGTGGTTAGAAGTGGAGTATAGAATCGCTTTAGCAGGCAACCCGAATGTCGGAAAGAGCACGCTGTTCAATGAGCTGACAGGATTGAAGCAGCATACAGGCAATTGGCCGGGAAAAACAGTGATGCACGCAGAAGGAGAGTTTTCTTTTAAGGGAAAGGATTACAAAATCATTGATTTGCCTGGGACGTACTCACTTTTTTCCAACTCAGCTGATGAAGAGGTGGCAAGAGATTATATCGTCTTGGAGCATCCAGATTTAACGATCGTCTTATTGGATGCTACTTCGATCGAACGAAACTTAAATTTAGCGTTGCAAGTATTAGAGATGACCGACAAAGCGATCGTCTGTATTAATTTAATAGATGAAGCGAAGAAGAAAGGGATTTTCATCGATGATCGAGCGCTTATGAAGAAGCTTGGTGTTCCAGTGATCAAGATCTCAGCTCGTAATAAAGTGGGGATCGATCAATTACTAGATACAGTTGATCGGATGATGGATGGTACAATTACCACTGCTCCTTACCGTATGGAATACTCACAAGAAATAGAAGACAAGATTGCGATGCTCATTCCTTCAATTGAAAAAATATTTGATCAAAACATTCCAGCGCGTTGGCTCGCTTTGCGTCTTCTTGACGGAGATCAATCTCTTTTCCAAGCTTATTTTGACAAAAAAGATAGACAGCAAAAGGGGGAGACACAATATGACGTCGCCTATGAGACAAACAGCCAACAGCTATGATGAATTGTTTCAGTTAGCCCAATCATTATCTAATGAAGGGATTCGTGATGAAGTTGTCACGAATACGTATAAAACGTCCAAAGAGATTTGTAATCAAACGGTCGCTTATAAAGATCTAGAGAAAATGAAGCAAACGGAAAAGTTCGATCAAATTTTCACTTCGAAAATATGGGGCTTCCCGATTATGCTAGCGATGTTAGGCATCGTGTTTTATATTACGATTGCCGGAGCGAACGTTCCTTCTGGGATGCTAGCGGATATGTTCAACTGGTTTGAAGGATATTTAACGACCTTTTTCACATGGATGAATGCACCGGATTGGTTATACGGTGTGCTTGTACTTGGGTTTTATCGAGGCACCGCTTGGGTAGTAAGTGTTATGCTACCGCCGATGGCGATCTTTTTCCCGATGTTCGCTTTGTTAGAAAACTACGGTTACCTACCGCGTGTGGCCTTTAATATGGATCGGTTATTTAAAGGAGCGGGAGCACACGGAAAGCAATCGTTAACGATGGCGATGGGGTTCGGCTGTAACGCAGCGGCGATTATGTCGACGAGAATTATTGAATCCCCACGTGAGCGAATGCTAGCGATTTTGACGAATAACTTTGTTCCATGTAATGGACGTTGGCCGACGTTAATCTTGCTAGCTTCCTTATTTATGGCGGTCGGTTTTTCCGGAACGATGGGTACACTTGTGACGGCTGGTGTCGTGATGGGGATGGTGCTTTTCGGCATTGTTGTTACGTTAGTCGTTTCGTGGGTGTTATCGAAAACAGCGTTGAAGGGTGTTCCGACACATTATACGTTAGAACTACCACCTTATCGCCGTCCGAAGTTTTGGAATACGGTCATTCGTGCTACGTTGGATAAGTCATTGTTCGTGTTAAAAAGAGCGGTCGTTGTAGCAGCTCCTGCTGGTGTGTTCACTTGGATCGCTGCCAACATTTTCATCGGAGATACGAGTGTGTTAATGTACATCGTCAACTTCCTTGACCCGTTCGCTCAAATATTAGGGTTAGATGGTTTCATCTTAATGGCTTTCATTTTAGGGATGCCAGCGAATGAAATTGTGTTGCCAATCTTGATGATGGGTTACTTATCAACCGGTGCGATGACAGAAGTGGAAGACTTAAATGCCATTAAACAAATCTTTTTAGAACACAACTGGACGTGGCTAACCGCTTTGAATATGATGTTATTCTCACTGCTTCATTTCCCATGCGGCACCACACTTATTAACATTTATAAAGAAACAAAAAGCAAAAAATGGACCTTTGTCGCCTTTGCTCTACCAACTGCCATTGCCATTGCTGTTACATTCGTCGTGGCACAAGTCGTGCGCGGCTTTGGATGGGTGTAGGGGTAGGTGCCTGTCACTCCTCGAGTTTTGTCGAATGAACACTAGAAAAACCGCCTAGAGCAAAGGCGGTTTTTTTGCGTTTGGATGGCTAGTTTGCTTTCGGCTGCTTTTTCCCTAATAAATTAGTACCGATCACTCCGGCAAGAATCACTGTCGCACCAATAAGATGATAATACTGAAGCGTTTCATTTAAGAAAATCACACCGGCTATGATCGTTACTAAAGTGGCTAAATTACTAAACACACTCATTTTCGATGCTTCTATTTTAGACAAAGCATAGTTTGATAAAAAGGATGTGCAAAGTGAGGATAGAACTCCTAAATAAAAGACAGCACCAACGAACTCAAGACTTAAAAAAGGTGAAAAAAAGTGAGTCGAAGATTTTTCCATGAGATGGTTTGTTATGGCGATGCCGTTAAACGAAATAAATCCAAAGAAGGTTATGACATAAGTTAAAGTAAATAGAGAATACTGCTTCGTTAATTTTCTAGCTAATACATTATAGCAGGCAGAGGATAAGGCAGATAAAAGAATGAGCAATGCTCCTTTAAAACTGTAAGCCTCTACATTCAAACCATTCATAGTGAAAATATAGATGACACCAGCTGCAGATAAAAAGATGAAGAACTTTTGCCAAATGCTCGACTGTTCTTTTAGAAAAATAGTAGCTAGAATCAATGTGAAAATCGGAATGGTTGCTTGGATAATCCCCGCTTCAGAAGAAGTCGTGTACACAAGACCGAACACTTGAAAGGTGAAAAATAGTGTCGGATATAGCAGTGCTAACGGAAGGATTGGCAAGATATTTTTCATCGTTATTTTTATTTTGACCTTCTTTAGTAAAATCGGAATGGTTGCGAAAACGAAAGCAATGGTGAATCGATGGGCTAACGTATCAAGCGGACTCGCTTCTGTTAGCGCGATTTTCACAAACATAAACGAGAAACCAATAATCAAAGTATATAAGAGAGCCGCCACGTAGGCTTTTTTATGCGTTGTCATTTATTCAATCTCCTTTTCTATGAACCGGCCGGGTAACTATATCGTATGAAAAGAGGAGATCATGTACAATAACAATAAAAACAATCTGTAACGGTACAGTTCGTAAGGAGAAGATGATGTATAAGTATTTGTCGCTATTAAATGAGTTAGAATCAATGATCCAAACAGAGCGGCTGAAAGAGGGGGAGAAGCTTCCTTCTATCCGTACCTTATCTGAACGATATTCATGCAGTAAAAGTACAGCAATAAAAGCTCTTCAAGAACTAGAAAAAAGACATATGGTGTACTCCGTTCCGAAGAGTGGATACTATGTTGTCAAAAAAAGATTTGATGACCAGTCCCATCAAAAAGAAGAGATTGATTTTGCTACTTCGGCACCCGATTGGCATCAGTTTCCCTATGTAGATTTTCAACATTGTATTAATAAAGCAATAGATACGTACCAACAAGAATTATTTGTCTATGGAACACCAAAAGGTTTACCTTCCTTGATCAAAGTAGTGCAAAAACAGTTGGAACAGTATCAAGTGTTTACAAAAACAGAAAAAATTTTTATTACATCGGGTGTTCAGCAAGCACTTTATATCTTAAATGTGCTCGAATTTCCGAATAACAAAGCAAAAGTACTAGTGGAGCAACCAAGCTATCATTTATATCTTGAACACATTCATGTTCACCACCTGTCTGCTATTGGGATCGAAAGAACAGCAACTGGCATTGACCTTGAGGAATTAGAGAGAATCTTTCGTAGCGGAGAGATTAAATTTTTTTACACGATGCCGAGATTTCATAACCCGTTAGGAACGTCCTATTCTAAAAGGGAGAAAGAAGAGATTCTGAGACTAGCTGTGAAGTATGACGTGTACATCGTCGAGGATGACTATTTAGCGGACTTTGAGCAAAATTCGAAGGTAGACCCCATTTTCTCTTATGATACAGATGATCGCGTCATTTACTTAAAAAGCTTTTCAAAAATTATGTTTCCTGGGCTTCGAGTGGGTGTGGCGGTACTGCCTGAACCATTAATTGAGAGATTCGGGCAATATAAAAGAGTGACAGATATCGACAGCTCTATGATTTCACAAGCGGCTTTAGAAATTTACATAAAAAGCGGCATGTTCGATCGACATAAAAGTAAGGTACGCCATTCTTATGTAGCTCGTTCTAATGCGCTTTATGAGGCGCTCGAAAAATACGTAGCAATAGGAAACTTTCACCGTCCTTCTTCCTTATGCATGAAGGCACATCTGTCATTGCCAAACGATGTGAATATCAACAAACTCATTCAAAATTTAAGAAGCAAACAAGTACGGTTAGATACAATGGATGGAAATTATTTAAGTGATGTCCATAGAGAAAAAATCATCAAATTAAACGTATCCAATGTTGACGAATCAAAAATTGAGCAAGGAGTACGGCTCATTGTACAAGAAATAAATAATAGTAGAGGTCATCTTTTCTTTTGATATACTTTGGGGTAGAGCGAAAAGAGGTGGCTATATGAAAAAAACAATTGGTATTTTGGCACATGTTGATGCTGGGAAGACGACTTTTTCGGAACAGCTTTTATTTCATACGAAGAGCATTAAACAAAGAGGGAGGGTCGATCATCAAGAGGCATTTTTGGACCATCATGAGCTAGAGCGGCAAAGAGGGATTACGGTATTTGCTGATCAAGCAGTAATGTCTTATCGTGACTCAACCTATTATTTAATCGACAATCCGGGGCATGTCGATTTTTCTGCTGAGATGGAGCGGTCGATTCAAGTATTAGATTATGCGATTGTGCTCATTAGTGCGGTCGAAGGAATTGAGGGGCATACAGAAACGGTGTGGCAGCTGCTTCGCAAACATAACATTCCGACGTTTTTCTTTATTAATAAAATTGATCGGGTCGGGGCTGATGTGGAAGGTGTGTTAGAAGAACTACGGAGTGAATTCTCACCAGATATTTGTGAGATGCTTGACTCTTTTCATCCAACAGAGATGGATGAAGAGATGCTTGAGTTTTTGGCAGAGCGAGATGAACAGCTATTGGAGCGATATATGGATGAAGGATATCAACCTGATTTGTGGCTGGTGAAGATGAAGGAGTTGATTCAAAGTGGTGAACTATTTCTATGTGCCAGTGGTTCTGCTTTGCAAGACGTTGGCGTCAGTAAATTTTTTGACGTGTTTGATCAACTAACGGACACTAACTTTCCAGAAGTTGAGCCGTTTTCTAGTCGCGTGTACAAAGTTCGTCATGAGGACAATGGCACGAGAATCACGTTTATGAAGGCGTTGAGTGGTACATTGCGTGTCCGGGATGAAATCCACTATGGCGGTATGACAGAAAAGGTGACGCAAATTAGAAAGTATAGCGGACAAAAATTTCAAGCGGTCGATCAAGTTGGAGCAGGTGAGTTGTTTGCGGTTGTCGGACTAACAAAAGCAGCGGCTGGTGACGGTGTCGGTACGTTAACTGAAAAAGCGGTGTATGAAATGGTGCCGACGTTAAAGTCAAAAGTGATGGTCGAGACAAATGTTCATATGAAAGAAGTACTGCGTTGCTTTCAAATACTCGATGCAGAGGACCCTGCATTAGCGGTTACTTGGGATGAATCTTTGCAACAGATTCACATTCATGTAATGGGACCGATTCAATTGGAAGTGTTAAAGCAAGTCGTGAAAGAGCGCTTTGGCTTCGATGTTTCATTTGCCGAGCCGAATATTTTATACAAAGAGACGATTGAAACAGCAGTGATTGGCTACGGGCATTTTGAGCCACTTGGCCATTACGCCGAGGTGCAGCTAAAACTAGAGCCTGCTGCTAGCAACAGCGGTATCCACTTTGAAAATGCTTGCCATCCGAATGATTTGCCAGTCGGGAATCAAAATCTTGTTCGTCATCATCTGTTTGAAAAAGAGCATCGGGGTTTGCTGACAGGTTCGCCATTAACGGATTTCAAAGTAACCTTGCTCAATGGAAGGGCGCATTCGCAGCATACATCGGGTGGAGATTTTCGTGAGGCGACGATTCGGGCTTTAAGACAAGGGCTTGAAAAAGCGAGGAACGTGTTATTAGAGCCTTTTTATCAGTTTAAGATCAAAGTTGATCTCGACCAAATGGGCAAAGTATTAGCGGATATTCAAACGGCCCATGGCTCTTTTGAACCTCCAATCACAGAGGGAAATAAAGCGACCTTAATCGGCAAAGTGCCCGTCGTGACTTTTATGCATTACAGCACCGAACTTGCGGCATTTACCCAAGGAAAAGGGCGGATTCACTTAAGTTTTGGCGGCTATGACCGCTGTCATAATGAAGCAGAAGTAATCAAAGCGATTGGCTACAACAAAGACGCCGATCCCGACTACACCTCCTCCTCCATCTTCTGCTCCAAAGGACAAGGCTACAGCGTCCCTTGGGATCAAGTAGAAGGTGCCTGTCACTGCCCGATTTTTGTCGAAAAATAAGGGTGGAAATGAATGGGCGTATCAGTTAAAATAAGAACATACGTTTCTGTATTAACTACATTTTGATTGAGGGAAAGGAAGAGAGTCCATGTCTAATCATTATCCACTTCATTTACCAAAGGAATTAGAGTTGTATCGTGAGAAGCTCGAACAATCGATTCAACCCGTCGTAACAATAGAGGGAAGCTGCACATCTACTACTCTTTTTGAAAGTAAATTTGCTGGTCACCCATATTTACCTAAGTCGATTGAGCATCCCAAAGATGAAGATGGTGTCCCGCTTCGTTTGCTAGCACAAATTAATTTTGCGGAAGTACCACGCCTTGAGCATTTTCCTGAAAAGGGCATCTTACAATTTTATATTGCCGCAAATGATGACTTATTTGGAATGGACTTTGATGAATCAACAAATCAAACGAACTTCCGCATTCTGTACCACTCAGACGTTATGACGGATGAATCTGAGCTTGTGACTGATTTCAGCTATATGGAAGAGCCGGACGAGGAATTTTTTCCAGTAGGGAAGGAAGCAAAACTGTCATTTACGTTAAATGAAGAGCCGATTTCCGATGGAGACTATCGCTTTGAACAACTTTCGATCAACTTAGAGCAAAAGACGGGTGATGGAGTGGAACTTTGGGACGTGTATGCTGAGCATTTTGCAGGTACAGGTGCTAAAATCGGTGGCTATCCTTTCTTTACCCAAGAGGACCCTCGTAGCTATGAAGAACCATATCAACAGCATAATATTTTATTGCTTCAAATCGATACCGACGATGATCTTGATATTATGTGGGGAGATAGTGGTGTCGGCAATTTCTTTATCACGAAAGAGGATTTAGAGAAGCTTGATTTTTCCAACGTGATGTATAATTGGGATTGCTGTTGAGGGAGCTATAATAGAATGAAAAGCACAGGCTTGAATACGTTAACGTATTTGAGCCTGTGCTTTTTTGCATGGTGGTGGACTTCAAAGTATTGATTTTGTGATAAAATAAAATCAATACTTTATACTCAAGAAGGGAGGAAAATGAATGCAAAAGATCAAACAAGGGTATAGCCTCTTTTTGCGTTTCTTTCCAAAGTTACAACAAGTTTTATTAAATGTTTCACTCGTTTTTCTTGCGATCATTTTATCTTTTTTATTAATAAAAGAGTTGTTCGTTTTCGGTCATATTTTAATAGCTGACGAGCAGGCAGATTATCAATTGTATCTAGCCAATATTCTGATTTTCTTTCTATACTTTGAGTTTATCGCAATGATTGTGAAGTATTTCAAAGAAGAATACCACTTCCCACTTCGTTATTTCCTCTATATCGGTATTACCGCGATGATAAGATTGATCATCGTTGATCATGATGACGCGCTGAATACATTATTTTATTCACTCGTTATCTTAATTTTAATTGTTTCTTATTTTATTTTGAACTTCACTCCACGGGATCGTCCGGACAGCAAGTGGTTTTTTAGAAAATAAGAGCAGTGAAATGTCGGTTTACAAGAGACGGGATGAAGCACTGGTTTAGTAGCTACAATGAGGCTGGGACATAACTAAATTTACTGTCATTCAAGCCGAATAATTCTATTTAAATAAAAACATAAAGAACAATAAAACCGAACTATTACGAAGCTCTAAATTAGAGTTCGAAATAATAGTTCGGTTTTTTAAATTAGCTGAAAACCTTTTGCCCTAGCCTCTTTCTATCATCATTCCTCACCCTTCACCGGATAAGCATAAGCAACGAAGCGTTCAGGAGCATTGCCCACAAATCTAAATGGATAGCAAGTGGTGACGACAAGCACTTCTTCTCCCATTTCTCTAATGACAGATGTGTCGTCTTCGTCGACGATTTCTGTTTGCTTGATCACATAAGAGTAAGAGCCATATGGCATATGGACGGTGAATGTGTCGCCGATCTCAATTTGATTGAATTCGCGAAAAACAGTGTCCCGGTGGCCTGACAATACAATTTGTTCTCCTTGGCCTGGAAGAACTGATTGGGATAAATGTCCAATACCTTTGCTTAGTGAATCGGCATCTGTGCCTTCAATAACAGGGATTTCTTTGTCTAATTTCGGAATTTCAAGTGTGGAAAAAGCCTCATTTTCTTTCACATTAAAGGTGTCTACTGTCACATGATCTGATGGTGCCTCTTTATATTCTGCAATACGCGCCTCCGCTTCTTGCATAGACTCATTTTGAAGCTTTTCACTTTGTAGAAATTGATAAGTAAATATGCCGATGAAAATAATTCCGCTCACAAAGGTGAGGTTTCGTACCCACTTTAGCAAAGTTATCTCCCCTTTCTATCTTTCATTTACATGAATGGGCCATTTTATCATATCAGGATTATTAAGAAAACGACATCTTTACCTTTGCTTTAAATTGCAATTTAGTCATCATTTAGAAGATTATACACATTACTAAAATCATAAATGATATACGTATATTGCAGCTTTTTATCGAGTTTTGTTCGATATATAAATAGTGAAAAAGAGTGGGGTTTAGTGTTGATTCGACTGAAAATATCGTAAAAACAACGTGCTAAAGGTTTGTTTAGAAAGTGTAGAGATTGGTAATTTATTATTATTTATGAAAATGAAAGATAGGTATTAATTATTATAAATAGGTTGTAAGTTCAACTTATGGTAGAACGGAGGATAACAAAGAAATATGAAAAGTAAGATAGGGATAATTAGTTTAGTATTTATTTTATTCTTGCAAAATATGATTTATGGAACTGGTTTCCCCACACGTATCAATGCGGAAGAGCTAGGCGCAAGTATTTTGACTAACGTGATGATGACAGATTCAAGTGGTCAATTAATTGATGCTGATAAAAATACAGAGTTTAAGCCCAATCGAGAAGCGAAGGTAGAGCTACATTACGAATGGGCTATTTCGAATGCCACTACGAAGGAAGGGGACACATTTACTTTCCAACTCCCGGCAGTTTTTCAGATCAATAATGAAATCAATGGTTCATTATTAGCAAATGATCAAACGGATGTTGGAGTTTACCGTGTTGATCCAAGTGGTCAAGTAACGATTACGTTTAATGAACCGAAAGAAAATCAAGCTGATGCTAGTGGAAAATTAAGCATTCCAGCTGAATTTGATCAAACAATTGTTAAAGACAGCGAGACTCTTCCAATTGTTTTTGATCTTAAAGGTAAGGAACAAACTATTCAAGTCGCTTTTCAATCAGAGATTGAGACACCTGTTGAAAACAAAGACGATGAAAAGCCAGCGGAAGACGTAGCAAAGGTTGACCAGGAAGAGAAAGAAATCACAATAGATAAAGTGTCTACTGTACCTGTGAAGGCAGCAGCAAAGGCGGGGGAAATTACAGGAAATATTATTACGGATGTTAATTTAACAACTACAGAAGGGATTGAAATTCACGCGGAGAACAATCCAGATAATCGTCCGATTTTAGGGACGGAAGTTGGCGTTCATTATAAGTGGAGACTTCCAGACGGTCATGGTTATGGTGCTGGCTCTACATTTGAATTTCAATTACCTAATGCCTTTGAATTATTTAACGAGATTGATGGAGATTTAGCTGTTGCGAACGGTGGAAGTGTCGGTACTTTTAAGGTTACACAAGATGGAAAAGTAACGATGACTTTTAATGAAAAAATAACTGATCGCTCCGATATTTATGGAGAACTTGAAATCTGGAGTATATTCAGCGAAAGACTAAAAGGTAGCACGAATCAAACGATTGAGTTTCCAACAGAGAGTGGAAAAGTGACGATACCTGTTCACTTTCAACCGAAGCCAGGCAAGACCATTGGAAAATCAGGTATTCCGAATACAGCTTACAATGCAAGCTCCATTGATTGGACAATTGATATCAATAAGCAGCTAGAAAAGATTACAAATGCTGTAGTGAAAGATCCAATTCAAGATGGACAAGAATTACAGCTAGGCTCCATTCAAGTGTTTGAGCTAGGAATAAATCTAGATGGTTCTACAACAGTAGGTAACCAAGTCGGCTCTGAAAAATATAAAATTGTAAAAACTGCTGATGACAAAGATTTTGAACTTCAGTTTCAAGATGAAACGATTAACAAAGCTTATCAGATCAAATATGCAACAAATATTACTGATCACGACAAAACAAAATATAGTAATACAGCCACTTTATCAGGTGACGGTAAACCAGGTATTGACGCAACGAGCTCGGTTTCTGTCGGACGCGGAAAACCTTTGGAAAAAAACGCAACAAATTATGATTCCCGTACACAAACAATCGATTGGGAAATCAAGTATAACTACAACGAGAAAACCATTGCTAAAAATGACGCTTGGCTAGAAGACTTTTTCACGGATAGTCATAAATTAAACGGCGAGATCAAAGTTTACAAAGTTACTTTAGATGCGAATGGAAAGGAAGCATCCCCTGAACTAGTTTCTAATTACACTAAAACAGATCCCACGGACATGGAAGCTGGGAAAAATGGATTTAAGCTACAATTCAACGAAGACATCTCATCTGCTTATAAAATTGTTTATCAAACCGTTACAACAAAGCAGGTCTTTGATAGTGAGACTATTATAAATAAAGTTACCTTATCAGATAAAACAGAAAAAATCGCCACGCGAAATACATGGCAAGAAATTCTTAAGAAAAAAAATCCTGAAACGGCGAACTATAAAGATAAAATCGTTGATTGGACTATCGCATTAAACGGAAATAACTTCAATATGACAGAGGGAGTTTTAACGGATACCTTCCCGAATGGTGGGTTGGAACTGATTGAAGGATCATTTGCGATTAGTGGTTTAACAAGAGACAAAGATTACAAGCTAGAAGCAAAAGATGGTTCGTGGAACAACGGTTATACTATTACGTTCCTAAAACCACTTACTGAAAGACATACGATTACTTATACAACAAAGTTCGATAATGACTGGAAGGTAGACAAAACAAGAGCTGCTTTTGACAATCATGCTAATATGACTTGGAAAGATGGAGACACACAAGAGCAGAAAAGCAAAGAGGCTACAGCTGTATTCAATCCCGATCAGTATACAGTCAATAACGGTTTTAAAAAAGGATCGTATAACGCACAAACAAAAGAAATCACATGGGAAATTGGTGTCAATTATAATTTAAAAGCGATCAATGACGCTAAAGTGGAAGATTTCATTTTACAAGGACAGAAATTAGTCGAAGGTTCACTGGAAGTGTATGAAGTGGAACTGACTGGGGGAGCAGAAGGCATTAAAAAAGGTAATGAGCTAGCGAAAGATCAATATACCGTGGACTACTCTATTACAGATAAAGAAGGTAATGCAGGATTCCAAATTGATTTTGGAAAGATTGCAGTTCCTTATTATGTTACGTATAAAACAAGCTTGAAGGATCAACTGATTGTAGAAGAATATAAAAATACGGCTACACTGTTTGATGGCAGCGACAAGTTGACGGATTTAACTGCTAGCACATCGGTTCAACATGGTGGAGAATACGTTAACAAGAAAGCAACACAAAATGGAAAGCTAGTCGATTGGACGATTCAGATTAACCGAGGGCAATCAAAAATTTCTAATGCCAAAATTACAGATACACCAAGTGCTAACTTAATCCTTTTAGAGAACTCTTTCCACTTATACAAAACAACGGTGGCTGAGAACGGAAACGTAACAAAAGGAGAAGAATTAATTAAAGATCAGGATTACAAGCTTGAAATCAAAACGGATGCTGATGATAAGCAATCATTTGAAATCAGCTTTTTGAATGATATTGATTCCGCTTATATTCTGGACTATCAAACGTTTATTAATGCGAAAAATGGAGATACCATATCCAACGATGTGAAATTAACGGGTGAACAAATTACTACTGAAAATACACAAACAAGCGAAAAATTTGCTGTTAGGTTATCTGGTGGTAGCGGAACGGGATCTGGGGAGACTGGTAATTTAGTAGTGACAAAAGTCGATGCAGCGAATAAAGACAAGCTGTTACCTGGAGCGACGTTTACCCTTTATGACAGCAAAGGTGAAATTGCTATTAAAACAGCGACGACAGATGCAGAAGGAAAAGTGACATTTAAAAACCTGTTGTATGATGACTATTTATTGAAAGAAGACTCTGCTCCTGAAGGATATGTAGTTGGTATTCATGAAGCAGGTCAAATCGTGACTATTGATGCACCGGAAGTGAATCAAACGGTTAAAAATAAGAAAATTATTCGTTCAGTGGAATTGACAAAAACGGATGATGAGCTATCTTCTTTATTGCTACCGGATGCTGTATATAAGTTGCAACATCACAACGGAACGGATTTCGAGGACACATCACATTCTGAGCTTAAAACTGATGCGAATGGGAAAGTCGTCATCGAAGATTTAAAACCGGGCAATTATCAATTCATTGAAACGAAAGCACCGTTCGGTTACGAATTAGATGCGACACCAATTGCATTTACGATTGAAGTAAATCAAACAGAAATGGATCAAGTGAGTCACACAAACAAGATCATCCTAGGTGATATTGAGCTGACGAAAGTGGACGAATATGATCACAAAATTACTTTAAAAGATGCTGAATTTGAGCTTCAAGATAAAGATGGAAAAGTCATCAAAGACAAGTTAACAACGAATGAAGAAGGGAAGTTGCTTGTAGAAGACTTGCGCCCTGGTGACTATCAATTCGTGGAAACGAAAGCTCCAGCTGATTATGAGCTGAATGCAACACCACTTGAA
Source organism: Bacillaceae bacterium SAS-127 (assembly GCA_002261155.1). Taxonomy (GTDB): domain Bacteria; phylum Bacillota; class Bacilli; order Bacillales; family Domibacillaceae; genus Bacillus_CE. The sequence continues at coordinate 90,151 of NKXN01000023.1, forward strand.
TTTACGATTGTCAAAGGACAAACAGAAGGATTAAAAGTAGATTTTGAGAATAAATTAATTCCAGGTGCAGTAGAATTAACGAAAATTCATAAAGGTAATGCTGCGATTACTTTAAAAGATGCCGAGTTTAAAGTAATTAACCAAGATAAAAAAGTGATTCAAGAGAAGTTAAAAACAGATGATAAAGGGAAATTGCTCGTTGAAGATTTGAGACCTGGTGATTATCAATTCGTTGAAACGAAAGCTCCAGCAGGTTATGTATTAAATACGAAGCCACTGGATTTCACGATTGATAAAAGCCAAAAAGAAACAGTACAGTTGACGTTTGAGAATGAATTAATTCAATGGCCAAGCTACGAGTGGGATGAAGGTCAAGTTGAATTAACAAAAGTAGATAAAGACGATCCGAAGAAGACATTAAAGGGAGCAGTCTTTACGCTAAAAGATCAATACGGTAATACGCTTAAAGAAGGTTTAACAACGGACGAAAACGGAAAATTAGTCGTCAAGAACTTGAAACAAGGTACGTACAAATTCGTGGAAACGAAAGCGCCATTTGGTTATGAGCTAAATGAAACACCTGTTGATTTCGTTATCGTCAATTATCAAACAGAGGCTAGACAAGTGAGCTTTACAAATGAACTTTCTACAGGTGCTGTCGAGTTAACAAAAGTGGATAAAGATGATAAAAAGCTGAAGTTAGAAAATGCGGTCTTCGAATTACAAGATCAAAGCGGAAAAGTACTAAAGAGCGATTTATCCACAAATAAAGAAGGTAAATTGCTCGTTACAGACTTGAAGCCGGGAGATTATCAATTCGTAGAAACGAAAGCTCCAGCGGGTTATGTACTAGATTCAACTCCGCTTAAATTCGAGATTGACAAAGGACAGAAGAAAACATTGACGGTCACTTTTGAGAACAAAACGGCTGAAGGTGCTGTCGAGCTAACAAAAGTAGACGAAGCTAACAAGAAATTGAAGTTAGCAGATGCGGTTTTCCAATTAAAAGATGAAAACGACAATGAAATCTATAAAGGTTTAACGACGGATGAAAAAGGTATGTTACAGGTTACAGGTTTGAAGCCAGGAACGTACTATTTCGTAGAAACAAAAGCTCCAACTGGCTACGTTTTGGACAGTAAAAAAGAAACATTTACTATTGAAAAAGGTCAAACGGAAGTCCAAAAAGTGACCGTTAAAAACAAGAAGCAAAAAGAGGGCGGACCAAATAGTTCCGGTGGGGGCACAGGGATTGGTATAAACCCTAATGATCCTAACGGTAACAATACAAATGGACCTGATAAAAATCCTTCAAACTCTAATGATCAAGGAAATTCTGGAGTTTCCAATAACCAACCAGATAATGATAATCCTACTAACTCTAATAACAAATTACCAAACACAGCGACCAATATGTACACATGGTTAACTGTTGGGATTGGTTTACTATTGTTAGCATTTATTCTTATGGTGGTTACTAGAAGAAAAACGAATCAATAGGGGTGCCTATCACTCCACGGCTTTTGTCGAATGAACGGCCAGCCATCCGCAACGGGATGACTGGCCGTTTTTTAATCGTCACATAATAACCGATCAATATATTTTTTATCAACATTCGCGTATCCCCAATCACAAATCATTTCAAGTAGAGGGATTAAAGATACGCCTTTTTCCGTAAGAGTGTATTCCACGCGTGGAGGTACTTCTGGATAAATAGCCCTTTTAATTAAGCCGTCGTGTTCAAGCTCTCTTAATTGGTTCGTTAAGGTTTTATGGGAAATATCTTTGATGTATCGTTGCAGTTCTCCAAATCGTCTACATTGGTGTTCGTATAGCTCATAGATAATCATCACTTTCCATTTTCCTTGGATGATTTGGATCGTTGCATCAAATTCATTTAAGTATTTTTTTTGCTTCAAGCGGTTTGCCTCCTTGAGAAGTTACCTTGAGGTTACTAAAGAACGAAGAAGTACGTACTTTTTTATCGTTATATTCTATTGTAAACTGACTTTACTTGAAAAACAAAAGGAAGTAGGGATTACGATGAAAAAAGGATTTGTAGCGATTACGGGTGCGTCTTCTGGAATTGGAGAAGCGACAGCGAAGTTATTTATGGAAAAAGGGCATAATGTATTAGTGATTGCGCGGCGTGAGGATCGTTTAGCGCAATTTGAAGGCGAGCATATGATGAAGGCGGCGATCGATGTCACAGATAAAGAAGCCTTAAATCAAGCGATTCAAGTAGCGGAAGAGAAGTTTGGTCCGGTGGAAGCGATCGTTAACAACGCCGGTCGGATGTTATTAGGAGATATTACGACTCAAGATGCAAGCGAGTGGAAGGACATGTATGATGTCAATGTCCTTGGTTTATTAAATGGGATGCAAGCGGTTCTTCCTTCGATGATCGAACGTAAAACGGGAACGATTATTAATATTAGCTCAATTGCAGGGAAGAAGACATTCCCTGACCATGCCGCTTATGTGGGAACGAAATTTGCGGTTCATTCTATGAGCGAAAACGTTCGTGAAGAAGTATCGAAGCATAACGTTCGCGTGATGACGATTGCACCAGGAGTAGTTGAGACAGAATTGTTATCTCACACGTCTGATGACACGATTAAAGATAACTACAATGAGTGGAAACAATCGATCAACGGTGGACTCAACCCAAACACAATCGCTGAAACAATCTATTTCGCATTCAGCCAACCACAACACATCAACATTCGTGAAATCGCACTAGCACCGACACAACAACAAGTGTAAGAGCCTGCCACTCATTTTTTTCGAATAAAAGCAGTCCCCGTCTAAAATCTAGACGGGGACTGCTTTGTTTATGCTGCTAGAGCTTGAATATCAAAATCATCTTTTGAAGATCTTCTGCCATGTCTGCTAAAACAGCGGCAGAAGTAGCGATTTCTTGCATGGAAGCTAGTTGCTCTTCGGAAGCTGTAGAAACATTTTGAGTTCCTGTAAGTGTGTGGTTTGACACATCTGAGATTTGGTTAATAGATTGAACTACATCGGTTGTGCTTTCTGTTATTTGATTCGAAAAAGCAAGAACTTCGAGATTTTTTTCTGCCACTTCATTTAAATCGTGTTTAATTTCAGCGAAATGCTGGCCAGCTTCATGGACGATTTGAACGCCAGCATCGACTTCTTTTTGCCCTTTTTCCATCATGTTGATTGAAGTGACGGTATCGGATTGGATATTTGAAATTAATTCAGTAATTAGTTTAGCAGACTCGGATGATTGCTCTGCTAAATTGCGTACTTCGTTTGCCACAACAGCAAATCCTTTTCCTTGTTCCCCTGCACGTGCCGCTTCAATCGCTGCATTCAAAGCTAATAAATTAGTTTGTGCTGCTATACTAGAAATCACTTCTACAATCTGGTCAATTTCTTTTGAACGTTCGCCCATTCCTTTGACGGAGTTTGACAAGTTTAACATCGTTTTATGAATGGATTCCATTTGTTTTACTGTCAATTGAATGGTTTTGTTACCAGACTCAGCTTTATCTAAGGCTTGTTCGGATAAGGTGGAGGTATTTTTAGCATGTAAAGCGATTTGAGCTACATTTGTGGAAAGTCTATTCGTATTCTGAACTGTTTCTTCAATCACGTGCATTTGTCGCTCAGCACCTACTGCTACCTCGTCAATATTTGTCGTGATATGTACAGATGCTCGACTAGACTGTTCGGCACTTGCCATCAATTCTTCTGATGCAGCAGAAACTTGAGCTGAACTTTCGCTAATTTTTTTGACGAGGTGTCGTAAGTTTTGGTGCATTTTATTTAAGTTGTCAGCTAAATTACCCGTTTCGTCAGAGTTGATGATGTGAAGCTTCTCTAGGCTTAAATTTTCATGTGCAATTGCTTTTACTTGACCTGTTATTAAATTGATTGGACGACTAATGCGATTGGAAATGAAAATGGCTATTCCAGTAATAATAACAGCTGATATGAAAAAGATAATAGCGCTGTATATTTTCATTTTGTCAGTGGCTGATAAAACCTTTTCCATAGGTGTCACAAAGTAAAGACCATAATTAGATAATTGAATGGGGGCAGATGAAACTAACATTTCATTTTTTTTGTTACCAACTGTAGAGTAAACGCTAGATTCCTTCCCTTTTTCTAACGTTGTTATCCATTTATTATCTAGTCCAGACTCTGTTAATGATTTACCGATCAGATCCGCATTTGGATGAGTTTGGATTATATTGTTGCTGTCAATCAAGATAGACTTCATGTCTGAATTTTTGACCTGTAAATATTTCTCTGATAATCGGTCGAAATTTAAGGTAGCAATGAAAACGCCGATTACTTGTTTAGAAGCTGATTTAGAGTAAACGGGCGTAGAGATTGTGATCATTCGATTTCCTGATACGTTTGAAGTTAATACACCTGTAATAGTCTCTTCACCACGCATTCCTCTTTGAAAGTATTCTCTTTCAGCAAGTGATTGTTTGTTTATTTGTTTTTCTGTTGTGTGCGCTCTCACGATTCCTTTTGCATCAATAAAAACGACGGCTTCGTACGTAGCGTCTTGTGCTTTGATTGCTTTTGCTAATTGCAGCTGTTTTTTCTGGTCTAATGAAGTAATTTCTTCTGTTTGTGAAGCTAATTTAATTTCACTTAATCGGCTTTCTAACCATTCTTCAATTCCTTTTGAAGTACTTTCGGTGAATTGGTGCATAGAACGCTCTTCTTGTTTCACAATTTGATTTACAGACGTTTGATAAATAACGAAAGCTACGATGGCCATTGGAATAATACTGACTAATAAAAAACTTTGGATCAATTTTTGTTTGATAGATACTTTGATGTCTATATTCTTCATAGTTAGCCCCCCTCATCATAATACCATCTATCAACCTATATATCGGTTTAATTTTCCATAAATATAGGTATTTAAGACTTTTAATATGTATATATTATGTCGGGGGAGGTGCCTGTCACTCCCCGGTTTTTGTCGAATGGTCAATGCATAGGATTCAGTGCTTCGGATATGCTAAGGGTGATCATGTACAATGGGAGGATTCCTATGAATACACGCTATTGTTGTCCGAACTGCCAAACGAATCGATCGCGCTTCAATATTATTAAGCAGGTAGCTCGTGCGGTGAAATTAAATCCACAAACTGGTGATGTGATGGAAAGTATGATTGATCCAGGGCCGTTGCATATGGCTTATAATGGACCAGAAAAAAGAGTGCAGTGTGCGGTCTGTGGATTAATTGACGATGAGCGGTTGTTTATTAAATTTGGCGAGAAATAAAGTGCTAAGCGTTCAAGCTGGCACTTTATTTTTTTTGCAGGAAATACTAGAAAAAAAACGAACTTTGAATGTAATGGGAGGGATTAGAATGGAGAATGATCGGTTTCAAACTTTAAAGAAGTATTAGTTGTATTTGATGAGAAACTAATAAGATCTAAAGAAGAGTTTAAATAAGGAAGGATACTGGGTAAAAGTAAGATAACAAGGAAGCAAGACGAATAGGGGAGGGATGACACATGAAAAAGATTTTTCCAGTAATATGGTTAGTGTTCACCTTTGTTCTGATCGTTGGATGTGCTAGTGAAAAAGAGGCTAAAGGATATAATGGGAATGAAAAGGAACAAAAAAAGGTTGCTTTTTTGCAAAAGAAGTTAAACGTTGAGGACTATTTCCCAATGGTTGAAAATGTGAAGTATGTTTATGAGGGAAAGGGAAATGAATATGCTTCCTACGATGTAATGATTGACTACCTTGAAAAAGGAAAAGTACAGCAACGAATTGATAACGGTGGTACGGTTTTGGCGAATGTGCTTCAAGTAAAGGTAGGGAAGTTACAGAAGGTGTGGACGAGAGAAGAAGTTTATTATCGCGAAAACTTTTTAAAGGCAAAAGGAAGTGAAGAGGAAATTTTGCTAATGGCACCCCTTACTAAAGGGACTGCTTGGAAGCTACAGGATGGCCGCATGAGAGAGATCACCAATACTGAGGCTTCGATTGATACGCCATCAGGTAGTTATCGTGCGATTGAAGTGATGACAAAAGGTAAGGATAGTGAAACACTCGATTACTACGCAAAAGGGATTGGTTTGGTGAAATCTGTCTTTCGATCGGGGGAGATGGAAGTCAGTTCTTCATTAAGCAAAATCGAGGAAAATGTCCCATTTGTTCAAGAAATTCGTTTCTTTTACCCGAATATAGATGGTGATCGGTTAGAATATAAAACGAAAAAAGTTAGCTTTAAGACGAATGACACTACGAGAAAGAAGTTAGAGGAAGCTTACAAACAGCCGGTTAACTCTCCGCTTGGAAAGGTTTTCTCAAAAAACACAAAAATTAATAGCCTTTATTTAAATAAGGATGGCATCGTGTATATCGATTTAAACCAAGCTTTTGTGAATGAAATGAATGCGGGAGCGGGCTATGAATCGATGATTTTGCAAAGCGTTGCCAACACATTTGGTCAATATTATAACGTTGAAAAAGTGATGTTGACAATCGATGGAAATTTGTACGAATCAGGTCATATTTCGATGACAAAAGGTGAGTATTTGCAAGTGCAAAATTAAATGCCAGACGCCAATTTTATAAATTGGCGTCTGGCACTTTCATGATCATCATTCGATAAATTTTGGGATGTTAAAAGTAATTTCTGTTCCTTCATCAGGTGAACTTTTTATTTGCAGTCCTTGGCCGTAAAGTCGTTTGAGACGTTTATTGATATTGATCAAGCCTACTTCTTTTCTTTGAGGCATTCTTTCATCAAGTACTTGTTTCCATCGCTCTTCTTGCATACCGACCCCATCGTCAATAACAGCGATTTTTGTGAAGGTTGGGTGATCCGTAATTCGAATCCAAACGGTTCCGCCTTGTGCTTTCTTTAGAATTCCGTGTTGAACAGCATTTTCTACTAACGGCTGAATAGACAGAGGAGGGATTTCTAACGTTAGAGTTGTGTCTGTTTCCAAAATGATCTGCAAACGATTCCCAAACCGTTCTTTTTCTATATAAAGATAAGAACGAACTAGTTCAAGCTCATGTTCTATTGGAACGATACGTTCTAAATTTTTCACGTCAAAGCTTTTGTGCAAATAATGTCCAAATTCGTTCAGAAGATGAACCATTCTAGATGAATCTATCGTGCTGAGTGAAGCGATCGTATTTAATGTATTAAATAGGAAGTGTGGCTGGATTTGCGCTTGAAGCCAAGCTGCCTCCATTCGAAGGCGTTCACTAATGGCATGCTTTAAGTCAATAAGTGCTTTACTTCGAATTTTTAATTCGAGCGAATTGATTGGTTTCGTCACATAATCATTTGCCCCTAAGGCAAAGCCAGTATACACATGCTCAGGATAATTTCTTGCTGTTAATAAAAGAATAGGAAGCTCTAACGCTGAGTACTGTTCGCGGATTAAGCGCATTAACTCGTATCCGGATATGTTAGGCATCATGGCATCTAAAATAATTAAGTCCCAATCGATGATATTTAATAAGTCTAACGCTTCTTTACTAGTGGTGACGGTCACCACTTCATATTTCTCAGCTGGAAAAATAGTACGAATGACTTTCAGAGTAACAGGATCATCGTCTATTGCTAAAATCATAAAACAATGTCCATCAGCTGGTTTTTCTTGTAGTTGCAGACGATCGTTAATATTTATTTCCTTGTTTAAGTCCATTTCTCGTATTTCAGATTGCTGTGTTTGTTCTTCAGCTATAGGCAATGTAAAAATAAACGCTGAATCTTGATTACGTAAGGAACCACCATGCAATTCAATTAATTGCTCGCAAACTTTCAGACTAAGCTCTTCGCTATGTTTGCTCATTTTTCTTTCTGTATTGATAGAAAGTCCAGCGCTTTCTATTTGAATTGTTGCTGTGTGATCGTTACAGTTTGCTTTCACAACAATAGAACCTTCATTTGTACACTTAATCGTGTAATGCAACAAGTTAAATAGAATTTGAATCAGTCGTTGCTCATCTGCTCGGACATGAGGAAATGCGTCCGGAATTGTTGATATTAATTGAATGTTCTTCCCGTCAGTGATAAAGCTTAAAATATCGAACACACCAAATAAGGCGGCATGAATGTTCGTGCTTTTCGGATCAATTTGGATCGTTTGCTCTTTTAATCGAGTGAAATCAAGAAGATCATTAAGAACAAATGACATGCTACGACCGATATCGATGAGCAGTTTTAAATCATTTTTGTCTTCTAAAGGAATTGCTCCTTTGTTGCGATCATGGATCGTGTGAGCGATAGTAATCATCTCATTCAGAGGACTCCATAATTGTTGAGAACTATTTATGAGAAAGTCATCTTTTTGCTTATCGGCTTGTTTGAGCTGATGAACAAGCACTTTCGATTCTTCGTTCATTTGTTGAAATCGTTTCATCCAATAGAGAGAAAATCCGAGAAAAGCAAACAGATAATCAAATGGATAGAAAGGTATTTCGTACGAGCTGACACTTTTTATGATGACCCAGATGATACCAGATGTTGTACTTAAGGCGGTTAAAGCTAGAAAAAAAGATTCTTTCTGTTTCTGGACATATAATTTTAAAGCTAGAATAATTACTGTTATAAAAGAGCCAAGATACAATAAAGAAAAGAACGTCTCTGCAAAAAAGATGAAGCGGATCGGCAGAATGAAAATGTACAAAGCACATAAGCTATATAACATATTCAACCAGTGAAAGACTCGCGCTGTTTTATACTCCGTTAATAAACTCCTCATCAATTGCACGAAGAAAAATGCAGACACAAGGTACACGAATTGCGTGATTTTTATCGACCAATCATAATCAAGATGCAACCACGTAAGTACCGATTTATTGTAATTAATCAATTCATCAAGTGCTGTAAAAAGAAATCCCGCTGTGAAAAAAAGAAGTACCTTTTTTCGATAAATGAAAAGATAAATCAATATCATATGCAGAGCATACAAAAGTAACACAATAATGATCATCATCGTTAACGTTTTATTTGATTGTTGTTCATGAATGATCGATGTATCCGAACCAAATTTAATCGATTTCTCAATGCTCGCCTGTTCAGGTGTATCGAAATTAGAAACTTGCATGACGAGTTCGATTTCACTTTGATCCGTTGTAAAAAAAGCTGAATAGGACTGATATTGTCCTTGATGTTGATGGCTCGTTTCTGCTACTTCACCTGCTTGAGCGATGAGGTCACCATTAACAAATACTTTAGAAGCGGTATTGGCAAGTGGAACCTGAATACCGTACGTTTGTTTCTGGTCTGGATTCAGTAGAATTCGTAACCTGTATGTACCAAATTGGTCATGAACCTTCTGGCTTTCTCTCGTCGGCACGGAAATAATCTCAGTATCCGAAGAATTTAATTCGAGCTCCGGCGAAAACTCCCATTCCCCATCTAGCGAAATCGAATAATCATCTGTTAATTCCGTATTTCGAAGATCCAAAACTCCTTCTTTAGCGAGCGGAGAATCAGGAGTAGCATGATAGGCTACCCAAGCAAGGCGAAGGCAAGTAAGCACAAGCAAAGTGATACATATAATTAAAATCGATTTCAATCTAGCATTATGAAAGTTAAACAAAATAGAAACAATCCTTTTAGTAGTTATTTATCGTCTATGAGTCTCTCTTAACTATCGTATTCCCATTGTTTTCGTCGCTTTTTCTCCAACGTACCAATCGAATTCGATTTCAAAGGAGTGTTTATCGCCTTTTGTCGTGTATTGGTATTCTACTTTTACTGTATTGGCTGGTTGAACTTCTATTTCTTTATTTCCCTGTAAAAAGACAAATTGCTGCTCTTCCTTTAGCTTTTTGGCGATTGTTTCGAGCATGGATGCGAATTCGTGAAGGTTTTGAGGCTCTTTATGCTTAATCAATACTTGGGTAACAGGTTTGTTTGCTTGTTTCATATCTAACCCTCCTCTGTATTCATGAAAAAACATCTTCTCTTCTTAATTATATAAAACATTGATGCTAGTGACCATCTATTAAGTAATGTAATAGATAGATTAAAAAGATTAATTGGTCATAAGCAGATCACCAATATTATATTAATAATGATAATCATTTTCACAAAAGGAGGTCGAACAATATGCCGTCAAATTTTGCTTATATGAGTAACGATATTGAATTCACTCGGATGAACGGAGTATTGGAACAATGGAACGTTTATCCTCTTTATACATATGATTTACCTTATGCTTCAATAGAAAACTATGATGGGTTAATTATTTCTAATTTTGTGGATGAGGAGTTTTTATTAGAACACCGTTTAGTTATTGAACGATATTTACAGCAAGGTGGTGTTGTTTGTTCGTTTGCTGAAGCGTTTTTACCGTGGCTGCCGTGTCGGGAAACATGGATGAGATCGAATATTCCATTGCGTATTCGTGAAATGGTGATGATAGAGCCACGCCATTCGATTTTTAAAGGGGTAGATCCGTATGACTTAAATTATAGAAAAGGCGTCAAAGGCTTTTTCTCGCGTGGATATATGGAACCTAATCGTCCTGTTCATCCTGTAATTACCGATGAAGAAGGCCATTACGTCGCTTATATTGATACGGAATCTTCAAAAGGAACGATGTATATTTCTGCGGGAGGCGATCCATTTATGATCTTTCGTCAAAGTGGCAATTCTACCGAGCGTATTATTCTTCAATTAATTGAATGGATGACAGCGGAAGCGATGAAAAATAAAGGAGTGGTGACGAATGAAGACAGCGATCTTACATAATGGGTATTCGTTTCATTCTCGTTTTTTTCAATTAGAGGAGTACCAATCTTATTATAATGATATTTTATCGTTGCGATGCTTACATCAATACGATTTAGATCAATATGATGTGTTAATCATCCCAGCTCGAATGACACCAAGGTTGTTGCTACGTTATCAAGCTTTACTTTTAAATTTTTTTAAAAAAGGAAAAACCGTTATTGTTTTTGGAGAAGTCGTCGATCGTTGGTTACCGAAAGTAGAATGGAAGCATATACCAGTGAATTTCAGCTGGTGGGTAGAAAAAGGTGGAGATTTGCCTCTTGAATTATGTCATACAGAACACTCTATTTTTCAATATATCACGATGCAAGATGTGAAATGGCATTATCATGGAACTTTGCAGCCACCTGCTGAAGCGATATCACTAGTGAATACTCCAGATGGTCGATCGATCTTTTATATCGATGAGCATACGTATGGTGGTCGATTAATCATGACAACATTAGATCCTATTTTTCATTTAGGTCTTGGGTTTATCGATCAAGCGAAAGATTTCTTTCCGCATTTGATGCAATGGTTGAAAAATGAATGTGAATAGATATCAAAAAACCTTAGAGAACTCTCTAAGGTTTTTTGATATTGATAATCATTTTCAATAAATATATAATGAAAATAAAGGAACGATGAGTCGTATGATAGGGGGGTTAAAGATTGGTATCGTTTGAGAAGCTAGAAGCATTTATTGTGTTAACAGAATGTCGGTCATTTACTGAGGCAGCCCATCGATTGTATTGTTCACAGCCAACAATTTCTAACTATATTCGGCAATTAGAAGAAATGTATGGGACAGCCCTTATTAATAGAGAATCGAAGGATACTTTTTTAACTGAGAAAGGGAAGAGGTTATATCAACAAGCTAAAAAAATGATGGAATTAATGGAAGAGACGAACATCATCATGACGGAGAAGGCAAATACATCATTAACCATCAACGCTAGTCATTATATCGGTACGTATGTACTGCCGCAAGTTCTCACTCAGTTTCAGCATACGTATAAAAAATTACCGTTAGAAATTAATACGTACGGCTACCAAGAGTTGTATCATCAACTTCAGGAACAAAAGCTTCACTATGCTTATATGCCGATTTATGAGGAGGATGCGTACATTCAATCTCATTTTGATAAGCACATTTTATTTGAAGATCAATTCGTCTTAATCGTCTCGAAAAATCATCCACTGCGTAAAAGAAAGGTCATTTATAAGCGAGATATTGAACGAGAAAATTTATTAATGCCACAAAGTCAGTATATTCGCCAGCATGTCCTGACTTTATTGAAAAAGAATAATATATTTCCATCGCCTGTATATATGAGCAGCTTTGAAGTTGTAAAACAATCAGTGAAGTCGGGGTTAGGTATTGCTTTTTTACCTTATCGTTCTGTAATGGACGATATATCAAGCGGTGAACTGTGTATGAAAGACATACAGTGTGTAAATATTTCAAGGAAGAATGGATTGATTGTTCGTAAAGACCATCAATTATTACCGATGGATATGGACTTTTTTCATACAATGAAAAGGATACTTACCGCGGATGAGCCAAATTATCTCTTAAGTATAGCGAAATAGAATAGACTCATTTGTGATCATTATGAAATCGCTTTCTATGTTGTGTTTTCAAATAGAAAGCGATTTTTTTCGATAATTATTGATATTGATATTCATTATCAATAGGTATTACAATAAGCTATATCTTACAGAAAGAAAGGAAAATGAAGATGAAGAAATGGTTTTTAATAGCAGTTGTATTTCTACTTGCGTTGGTTGGATGTTCATCCAATACAACGAGTAATAAAGAAGAGAGTCAATCAGCAACAAAACAGGAGAAAGAGGGTTCATCAGTCATTAAAATCGGCTGGAAAAATGATGGTTTCCCTTCACCGTTTACTTTTGGATCACAAGGACCGGGTGGATTTTTACGGAACTCTTTGCTGTTTGATTCGCTTACTTGGAAAGATGACAAAGGGGTTGTCCCTTGGTTAGCGAAAGAATGGAGTGTGTCTGAAGATGGGCTGCAATATACGTTTTCGTTAGAAGAGGATGTTCAGTTTCATGATGGACAACCGTTTACAGCGGACGATGTTGTTTTCACATATGAATACTTTAAAAAGCACCCATTTCCGTGGAATGCGGATATGACGAAAGTGAAGTCTGTTGAAAAGGGAGGAGAGCATCAAGTCGTTATTTCGCTTGAACAGCCATTTGCTCCGTTTATTACAGAGGTTGCTGGTATCTTACCAATTATCCCGAAACATATTTGGGAAAAAGTTGATCAGCCACTTGATTTTAAAGAACAAGATTCATTAGTAGGTACAGGTCCATTTGCATTAGCTCAATATGACGAGAAATCAGGAAACTATCAATTTAAGCGTAATGAGCAATTTTTCAAAGGAAATGTCATTATCGATGAATTGCAATATTTGAATGTAGAAAACCGTCTATTATCTTTACAAAATAATGAAATTAATGCAGGTATGACATTTAACTATCACGATGTAGAAGAAATGAAAAAGAACGGTTTTGACGTGATTAAAAGTGAGCCTACAGGAAGTGCGGTGCGTATTCTCTTTAACTTAGACCATCCTCAATTAAAAGATAAAAAGCTTCGTCAAGCGCTTGCTTATGCGTTAAACCGAGAAGAAATGGCTAAGAAATTGACAGGTAACGATAAAGTGTTAGTCGGAAACGGCGGCATTATTCCTCCAGATTCTCCTTGGTTTAATAAAGACGTACAAACATATGATTATTCACTACAGACTGCGGAGAAAATGCTAGATGAACTAGGTTACAAGAAGAATAGTAAAGGAGTTCGTGATGGATTAGATTTAAGTATCATTGTTTCTTCTACGTCACAAGAAGCCGAACTTATGAAAGAGATGTTAAAAGACGTAGGTATTGATTTGCAAGTGAAACAAGTCGATCCAGCGGCATTTACGACTGCCATTGGAGAAAATAAATATGATATGACAATCACTGGGCATATTGGATTAAGTGGAGATCCAGATTTCTTACGCTTATGGTTCATGGGTGCAGCAAGCAATTCATATGCTGGTCGCGGAAAAGTATTCGACAACGCTGACTTCCAACGCTTAGCGAACTTGCAGCTTGCTCAATTAAATGAAGAAGAAAGAAAGCAAACCGTGAATGAAATGCAAAAAATCTTAGCGGAAGAATTGCCAACATTAGTGTTATATCATCGTCCATTCTATTTCATTCATAAGCAAGAGGATTTTGATGGTTGGTTCAACACATATGGAGGTATCGCAGACGGTATTCCTTTATGGGAAAACAAGGCGGCGTTTATCGAGTGATGAAAAGGAAAGTCATTCGTCTATATGTGGTAGTGTTCACCTTTCTATTATTACTGAATTTTTTCCTCCCTCGGCTGATGCCGGGGGGGCCTGTTGAATTTATTGAAGGACAAGATAGTGGTGCAATGTTAACGGAAGAACAAAAAGCAGCGATGGAAGCGTATTATCAATTAGATGATTCACTTCTTACACAATTTATTACTTATATAAAAGGGGTGTTCACCTTAGATTTTGGCACGTCTTTTACGTATAAGTCAGATGTAATGGAAGTGATTAGTCATCATTTCATGTATACATGGCTCATCGTTGGCTTTGCGACAGTTTTATCTTTTTTAATTGGGATTATTTCTGGATTATGGTCCGCTTGGTTTCATCATGAAAAGTCCGATCGTGGCTTGTTAACCGTGATGCTGAGCCTCGGAGCTTTACCAGAATTTTTAATTGCGATTGTACTTCTATTAGCGTTTTCTGTATACGTTCCTCTTTTTCCATTAGGCGGAGCGGAAACACCATTTTTAGTAGAAGCTAATTGGTTCGATAAAACAAAGGATTTCTTATGGCATGCTTTTTTGCCGACTGTTACGTTAACAATTGTGCATATTTCCAGTACGTATTTATTAGTGAGAAATGAAACCATCCAAGTGATGAAGGCTTCTTACATTGAGTTTGCCAAAATGAAAGGACTTTCTCGCAAAAGGTTAATGTATCGTCATATTGCAAAAAATTCGTTATTGACGTTATTTACATTGCTTATGATTAGAATGGGATTGCTATTTACAGGAGCAATATTTGTCGAGGTCGTTTATTCGTATCCAGGCATTGGGAAGTTGTTGCAGGAGGCGATTCTCTCTCGTGACTATCCGTTAATGCATGGGTTATTCTTTATTTTTTCAACGATTATTTTATGTTTAAATGCGATGGCCGACTGGTTATATCCAAAATTAGATCCGCGGTTAAAAGGAGGAAAAGCTTATGCAGACAACATTTAAGTTTCCGCTTATCATGCTTTTCTTCATGAGTTTATTGGCATTGATCGGCCCGTCATTAGTGAATGAGCAACCTTTTACTTCAACAGCGGCTTCATTTTTACCTCCGTCAGTGGAGCATTGGCTCGGTACGAATCATATGGGACAAGATGTTTGGACTCAATTGTTATATGGGGCAAGAACGAGCTTAATGGTCGGTTTGTTTGTGTCATTGGTGAGCACATTCCTTAGTGTTGCTTTAGGATTAGTGGCAGGTTATGTTCCTTCTCTTGATCGCCTAATTAATGGATTAGCTAATATGATTCTTGTATTACCGAATATTTTATTAATTTTACTCCTCATTTCTTTTACAGGGGGAGGAACAGTTCAGCTCGTCGTGATTTTAGGCTTGTTAACGTGGCCAGCCTATATGCGCATTATTCGTTCAGCTGTTTTCACATTAAAAGAGCGAGAATTCGTTAAAGTATCCCAAATGTTTGGAGGTAGCACGTTCTATATTTTGCGTCATCATTTATTGAAGCATATCCAGCCGCTTATTAAAACAAAGTTTGTTATGACGTTCCGATATGCCATTTTAACAGAAGCTGGGCTCTCATTTTTAGGATTAGGAGATCCTAACGTTGTTTCCTGGGGGAAGATGCTACATGAAGCCTTTCAACAACAAACGATTTTTATGAATGGTTCATGGACGTGGCTTGTGCTACCACCTGTGATGTTCCTTTTGATTACAACTGTCTGTTTGGCATTTGTGATGGAAAGCCATCAAAAAGTGCAAAAGAAGAAAAAACAGATGCGAGACGAGGAGAAAGAAATACATCATGCAACGAACGATCGAATTGTATGTCAAGCGTTAAAGGTGGCTTATCAAGAAGATGCTGTTTTGAAAGATGCTTCTTTCTCAATGACAAAAGGAGAGATTGTTAGTTTAATTGGACCTTCAGGAGCTGGAAAGACAACGATTGCTCGTGCAATGTATGGGTTATTGCCAGAAGAATATTGGTCAGGGCATATTGCTCATTTCGGTTGCTCGATTCGGGAGAATGGTTTCGCTGAAAAGTATTACTGGGAAAATTGCGCTTATATTTACCAAGATGCTCGAGCGGCCTTTAACCCTGTTTTGACCATCAAGGAACAATTTATCGAAGTTGGAGTCAGTGAACAAGAAGCGATCACCGCCTTAGAAGAAGTGTCATTATCAGCAAATATGTTAACTAAATACCCTCATGAATGTTCAGGAGGAATGTTAAGTCGAGCGTTGATTGCTTTAGCTTTTATTCATCGACCTGCTTTCATTATTGCCGATGAATGTACGAGTGCGTTAGATCCTATTTTGAAAAAAGAAATCGTTACATTAATAGAAAATAAAGCCCGTCAATATCAAATGAGCGTGCTGTTCATTACACATGATATAGATGTTGCTTTTGCGATTTCCGATCGTGTGTTGAGAGTGAAAGAAGGGACGTTACAAGCGGCTTCAAGGGAGGAGAATTATGCTTTACTTTGATCATGTATCGAAAAGCTTTTCTGAAAAAACTGTCTTAAAGGATGTTTCTTTTTCGCTCCAAAGCAAGGAAATCGTTGGATTAATTGGTGAATCAGGTTCTGGAAAATCAACTATTGCCGAAATTGTAATGGGGATTCAGCACCCAACATCAGGACAAGTCATTTGGGCCGAGAAAGCGACTTGTCAATATGTGTACCAAAATCCAGAAAGGTCATTTAATCCGTTTTGGACGATAGAAGAAAGTCTTCTGGAACCTTTTGTGTTGAAAAAAATGGAGCGTACAGAAGCGATAAAGCAAGTTCATCGTTTGCTAGAAAAAGTGGAATTACCTGTGCGTTTATTACAGCACTTTCCTTATGAATGTTCAGGTGGACAGAAGCAACGAGCGGCGATTGCAAGAGCATTATCTTGTTCACCTAATTTGCTTATTGCAGATGAAATCACATCTGCTTTAGATCCGGACACTGAGGTTACGATCATCGAGCTATTAAAAAGTTTGCAGGAAGAAGAACAGATGTCGATTTTATATATTACTCATCGAATCTTAAGTATGGATCAGTTCGCTGACAGGTTATTAGTGTTACGAGACGGCATTATAGTAGAAGAAAACAAGACTAGTGCCGTTTTACAGCAGCCGTCACATGCTTATACGCAATCATTGATCGATGCGTGCACGTATTTTGAACGGAAGGGGGTCAAACAGTGAGTGCCATTTTGTTTTTAGATAGCGGAACATACACAGAAAAACGAGTCTATCATCATGAATTTTATCAAGGGGAGATCGAGCGAGGATATTTATATGAACTTCCTTTTTTACAATTAGAAAACTATCAAGCTCTTATTATCCCTAATGGCATTGATGAAATATATTTATATCAGCATAAAGATAAAATTCATCATTTCTTACATGAAGGAAAACTTGTCGTTTCATTTGCCCAAATTTATTTACCGTGGCTTCCTGGGAATACCGGTTTTATTCGCAGTCCTTTAAGTGTCAAAGATCGGGTTGTTCAAGCGAATGAAACACATCCTATTTTTCAAGGAGTGACGGAGTACGACTTAAATTATCGCCGCGGTGTGAAAGGATTTTTTTCACGGGGGTATTTTATTCCGCCAGCAGGTAGTGAAGTCATTTTACACGATCAGCAAGGAGATGTTGTTTTGTATCTAGATGAACAAACAACTAACGGGATGATTTTATGTGGCGCAGGAACAGACTTGCTTGGGTTTGGTTTACTGGATACGACAACGGCAAGACGGATTGGCCCTCAGTTGATCGAGTGGATGAAAGGAAAAATAGAGGAGAAGCAGATATGAAGCGGCTATTTGTACATACAGGGATCAGTTTCCATCATTTCTTTTTACAGCATCACGATGGTAGATATGAGAAATTTTTCGACCGAATCATTCATATATTAGAAGTGCCAATGACTGATTTGACGACGTATGATTATATTTATATCCCCGCTAGACATAATCAAGATTTGTTGTTTAGTTATCAATCCATTTGGGAAAATTACTTGCGAAAAGGTGGACATATTTTAGCTTTTGGGGAAATAGAAAAACCTTGGCTTCCTTATGTTCAATGGAAAAGCTATCCGACCAATTTTTATTGGTGGGTTTGGGCAGGAGCCGATTTGCCGATGTATGCTACTGAGGAAGAGCATCCATTATTGCAAAATATGACTATTGATGATATGAAGTGGCATTATCATGGAGTGATTCAGCCCCATGAAAACATGGAGGTAATCGTGCACAATGAAATGCAGGAAGGATTAATTTGTGTGGATAGAACATCTTTTAAAGGAAATATCTATGTTACGACGCTAGATCCAGAATATCATTATGGGCAAGGGTTTATTCCGAAAGTGGAGAATTTCCTCGATCATTATTTGAATTGGATAGAAACGGATATGGTGGGGGCGTAAACGAATAAAAGGGGCGATGATGACATATCCTCATCATTGCCTTTATTTAAGAAGTGATATTGAAGCTTTTACAAGAAACGGATTGTCCAGTGTTAGCGATCACAGGTGAGGAAGATGTACAAGCGAATGCTGCTGATTTACAGACGATGGCCGGATTAGGAAACGACAACATTCACTGCCATATCGTCAAAGAGATGGATCATATGTTGCGTCAATATACAGGAGAAAAAAGCGTCCTAAACGTAAAGAAGCAGTATAAAAAAACAAATCGGCAAACCTATACACCCACAGCTAGAAGAAGAGATTGAGAAATGGTCGACAGGTGCCTGTCACTCCCCGGTTTTTGTCGAATGAAATAAGCGAGTGAGTCACGGTCAGACTCACTCGCTTTTATCCGTTTATTTTCTTTTCAAAGTAGAGTTACTTAACAGTTCTTTCGCTTCTTCATCAGTTAAGTCGTAATGATAGAATAGTTGATAAAATTCTTTCGTTTCTTTGATCATATCGTATTTAAAAACATCAGGGTAAGCGAGGTTTCCGAGCCATTTCACGCCTAAAATTCGGTTGACGGAAGGAGGGAAGCTCATCCAGTTGTAAGGACCTTCAGGCACTTCATAGACGTTGCCGTTTTGAACTGCCTGTAAGTCTTTCCATAGTGGATCTTTCGCTGCTACTTTGTCATAGACGCTACCAGGTGCGAATAAAAGCATGTCTGGATTCCAAAGCAATAGTTGCTCCATTGACACCTCATTACCGCCGCCTTTACTTGCTGCTTTATCTAATACAGCTACGTTTTCAATACCAGCGACATCAATGATTTCAGAATGGAATGAGCCTTTGCCGTTCGTGTTTAAACCAGCATCACCTAAGCCTTGATACAATGTAACTCGCTCGTCTTCTGGGATCGACGCTGCAAATTTTTTCGCATCTTCCATCGTCTGTTTGCTGTACTCAGCTAACTTTTTCGCGTGTTCTTTTTCGTCAAGTAAATCACCTAACATTAAATACGCATCTGCTGTTGTATCTAGCTTTGCTTCAACGAAAATAGTTGGGATACCTGTTCTTTTTTGGATGTCATCCATATCCGTCGCGATGGAATCTTTCGGTTCACCGATGTCAATAATGACATCAGGCTTTGCCGCCATTAAAGCTTCTAAATTGAACGTATCTCCATAAAACATCCCAAAGCTCGGTAAATCCCAATATTTTTTATCCATATATTTCTTAGTTGTTTCATTCGGTTCTCTTGACCAGCCGACTAATTTATCAGGATTCAATGTGTATAATACCATTTGAGCGACCGGACCAGATGGAGCAACTGTTGAAATTTCAACTGGAACTTCTACTTGTCGGCCAGCAGAATCCGTAATTGTGCGTGTTGCTTTGTTTGTCTGCTTTGTTTGTTCTGTTTGTTTCGCTTGTTCTTTGTTTTCCTTCGGTGCCTCATTTGTATTACATCCAACTAAACCCGATGTAATGAGCATCATTGAAAATGATAAGGCGAGTATATTTTTTTTCATCATTGTGCCTCCTAAGTGTGATATTTTATTTGTCTGCAATGACGATGACAATTTTTTTGATATGAGGTAAGTAATAACGATAGCCGAATGGGTTTTCTTCCATTGGAACTAAGTGAACTCGCAAATGATCTTCTAAGTTTTCTGGAAGATTATTCGGTGCATAGTGTTTCATAAATTGAATGGCCTCATCAAAAGAGTGAAATGGTTGCCCGAAATCAAGGTCTCTTTCGATGGAGTTTATCCGAACCCCTTTTGCTTTCAGTTCCTGTATTAACCGATCAGCATTTCCTTGTTTAGAAGGTCGGGAATTGTTCGGCCAAAAGTTTGTTTTACTTCCATTCGATAATACGAGAATCGCTCTTTTTTTGCTCATGTCTAGCAATTGAAGCATGGCATCATCGCTTTGCTTGAAAAAGCTCATGACAGTGACATCCCATTGCGGTTTGGCAGGGAGGTCGGCAATATCAGAAGTGATGACTTCCATATTCGTAATCGATTGTCGCTCAATGTTTTTTTGTAAAAGCTGTAAGGCTTGTGCACTAATATCGATAGCTGTGACACTTTTCGCTTTTTTCGCTAGCTGCATGCTAATAAAGCCGAGACCACAGGCGATGTCACAGACTGTGTCTGTTTCCTCAATAAACGGCTCGATTTCTTGATAAATTTCTTGATCATATTTCGTATACTCAGCTGCTTGTTTGTACCAGTTGATACTGTCTTTAGTCCAGGTAAACATGTCCATTCTCCTTTTGCTTTAGGCAAGGAACGATGAGGCGTGACTTGCCATCTTCTGTATCAATGTCGATCAGTTTTACGTTGACACCATAAACGTGCTGGAGTAATGCTTCTGTCAATACTTCCTTTGGGTCTCCAAATTCAATCATTTTTCCTTGAAACATGACAAGCGCCTTATTCCCATACAAAAAGGCGTGTTCAGGGTTATGAGTCGATAAAATAATCGTATAGCCTTGCTTCGCTAATTCTTTCACTTGCATCATCACGCGCATTTGATTCCCATAATCTAAATTTGCTGTCGGTTCATCCATGACGAGGATTTTTGCCTGCTGTACAATCGCTCTCGCTATTAATGCTAGTTGTCGCTCACCGCCACTAATCTCTGCATAACCACGATGACTTAAATGAGAGATGCCTAACATGTCAAGCGCTTGCCACGCCTTTTTCTCATCTTCTGCTTTCGGATTACCCATTCGCCCAAGATGGACCGTTCCGCCCATTAACACCATGTTTAGCACAGTGAAATTAAATGTTGGATGATGCGATTGGGGGATATAGGCGATATTTTTCGCTAGCTCAACGGGCCGCATCTTCTTGACATTTTTTCCTGAGACGATGACTGCACCTTCATAATGTTTAATTAATCCGAGCATACAGCGGAACAACGTGCTTTTTCCGACACCATTTGGTCCAAGCACACACAATAAATCTTGAGGTTGCGCTGTAAATGTAAGGTTATGTAGAATATCGCGATCTTTATAGCCGAAAGAAAGCTGTTTTACCTCTAAAGTCATGAACGATTCCCCTCTCGCAAAATAAGATACAAAAAGAAAGGAGCGCCTACAAAAGCGGTTAAAATACCAAGTGGAATTTCCGAGGTGGACAATAAGCGAGAAAAGTTATCTACAATTAATAGAAAACTAGCGCCAAGTAGCATAGAAGCGGGAATTAGCACGCGGTAATCGGTGCCGACCAACATGCGTGTGAAATGCGGGATAACAAGACCGACCCAACCGATCATCCCGCTGACGGCTACACTAGCAGTGGTCATAAGCGTTGCACAACAAATGACTAACAGACGAAGAACTTTCGTATTCACACCCATTGTTCGGGCTTCTTCCTCTCCCATTGTCATCACATTTAATTTCCATCGTAAAAGTATTAACGGAATCACTCCGAGTATGATCGGAATAGCACTAAATAACACATCTTGCTGGCGAATCGAAGACAGACTACCCATTAACCAATATGTAATCGCTGGCAATTGATCATTCGGATCTGCCACAAGCTTAATAAACGAAAGGCCAGCTGAAAATAACGAGCCAATCATAATGCCGGTTAATATTAAGCCAAGCGAGGGGTTCATTTTGACTCTAGTGCTAAGTACCCAAACGATAGCCACAGTTAATAGCCCAAATACAAAAGCAGAAATAGAGACGAAATAGTAACTAGCCCCTAAAAGGATCGCCAATGCAGCTCCAAATCCAGCCCCTGCAGATGCACCTAGTAAATCAGGAGATACCATTGGATTTTGAAACAACCCTTGATATGTCGCACCGGCGCAAGATAAAGCTGCACCAATGAGAACAGCGGCTAACACCCGCGGTAAACGAATTTGAAAAATAATCGTTTCAACTTCAGCTTCCCATGTTGTTTCTAGCGGAATCACTTGGGAAGCTAACACCTTTAGCAACTCTTCAGGCGTCACTGGATAGCGACCGAGCGAAAACGAGACGATGAAACAAACAATGAGAAAGATCGTTAAGCCGATAAGCTTTAGATGATGTTGTTTTTTAACAGTCATTCTTCTCCCTCTTCTAAAAAAATTCCAATGTCCACCTCATTTACAATAAAGAATCTAATTATAATAGTCAATATCTAATTATAACTAAATATAACTATTTATAATTAAATATAATAAAAAGCCAGTTAGTCTTCGGCAGACTGACTGGCTTTTGTTTGCTACATGATCACGCTCAAAGCAATCAAATATTGTGCTAAATAGTATGTAATCATCACATAATAATGAGCGGTACGAAATCGTTTATGGAATTGATCGTAGGCTAGGATGGCGTCAGAGATAAGAAAAGACAAAGATCCGATGATCGCCCATTGGCTGCCCGTCGAATACGATTGAGTGAACATGAAACCAATAACCGCAATATACATCATGACACCGATTGGTAAAAGAAGATTGCCTTCTTTCTTCAAGCTAGGGTACAAAAAGCTGTAATAAAAAATGCCAAAAAGGCCAAGGGGGACGATGATGCGCCAGTCAACCGTAAAGTGACTTAAGCCATTCGTGAACGCTACAATGTAACAAATATGGGCGATCAAGAAAGACGTTAACCCTTGCAAAAACTTATTGCTCGGTAGCATTAAAAAAATATCGCCACCGACGGAAAATAATAGTCCGATGATGATCCAAGTAATATAGAATGTAGGCTCCTTTAACCCGGTACTTGCTAACAAAATAATGAATACCATCGTCCCTGGCTTTAATACATATTTCCAAAATGAAGATTCCGCTTTAACCGCAAAAAGGTAAGCGATCCCCGAAATAAAAATGATGGCACTTAACCAATAAATCAATTTTTGTTCCTCCTGTAGAATATATCTATTTTACGTTAATTTACCAATATGGTGTTGGAAAGTCTATCGTTATTTGCTAAACGAAGGAAAAGAACACCTTTTCCGAATAAAAGATATCAATAGGAGCCATAGTAAGGGGAAAAGGAGGGGTGTTTCGTGGACGATCATACAAAAATGAGCTGGAAAAATGAAAATGTTATTTCGCAATTACGGAATTCTATTGAACATGCGACCACAGCGGTAGGGCAAGCACAATCGCATCCGACCGAGCAATTAATTCAACAGGCGAGAAACATGATTGAACGAGCAGACAATGCACTCATGAATGCGGTTCAAAATAGTCCCCATCAAGAGCCGGTGCAGCAACTGCAACAGCAATTGAATCAAAATAAAGAGCGACTCTATCGACTAATGGACATTTAAACATATGAAAAAACCAGGCGCCTCAAACGGTGCCTGGTTACCAAAGTGGTTCTTCTTGATTGCTTAGTTCATAGAGAGTCGGCATGATAACGGCTACAATCAGGAATGTGAGTAATTCAAGTATTATAATGGTGGAAGCGGATACCTCGATGGCTGATAAAAGGATCCAGATCAACGGAAGCAAAGCAACTAGGCTAACTTTTCTTCGTGATTTTGCAGTGATAAATTGATGGTGCTGACAATGAGGGCAGATCATATGATTTTTGAACGTAAACAGCTTTTTAAAGGTGTACATCCAACTCCAAGTTTGCTGACAATGTTGGCAAACAGGCATATCATTTTCCTCCTTAGTTAAAAAAAATAAGTCGTGCAGTTCCAGTGTGTTCGGCTTGTCTTTGTTTTGCTTTTCCATCCGGCTTTCTCTAGTTCATGAGCGGTCAGGCGATTAAAAAATCCATGTCCGACTAATAGGATGGTCTCATATTTAGTGGCATAATGAATTAATTGTGCACTTGCTTCTTTCGCTCTTTTTTTCGCTTGTAGCAAAGATTCAGTTTGCGAAGAATAACCCAACAACCAACAACTTCTTAATAGGATTGACCATAAAGCTGGAGGTGCTTTTATTTTAGTTAAAGAAAGACGAGGCATTCCTACTTCACGAAAAAGAGGGCTCGACACAATATTCGTTTGAGGATTCAGTAGATGAGCGGAATGGATCGCCCTTGTTAAATCGCTAGTGACGACCAATTTGGTATCAGCCATTTTTCTCTTCGTTTTTTCTGGAAAATTAGCTTCTGTGAATACCCCAGCAGCATCGTACTTTTTCACCCAATCTCCGAATTGAGAGCCATTGATCCATGTTCGATCTGTATGGGTGAAGCGGCCGTGTCTTATTAAAGAAATCTCCATATTTTTATCCTTTCTCTAGTATGAAAGTAACCGGTAATAGCAGAAAGGTACAAAAGGCTAAAAAAAGGAGCGATAGTCGATAACGATTCGTTTCCCTCTCATATTTCCATTCGATGAAAGCGCGGATCAAATGCAACACGATGAGAAAAACGAGAGGAGAATAAGCTAAAGTAGCTGATGGAATGCGTGATTCTTCTGGGAAATACAAAAACATCGTGCCAAAAATATAAACTAGCAACAGAGAGATTTCGATCACTTTATGTTGTGTATTCACATAGTTGTAAAAGAACCCTTTCGTTTTAGGAATGTTATATTTTTTTGTTAACGCTTTTTGTACATAGTGTAAACTGATCGTCATAACGATCAATAAGCTTAAGAAAAGAATAAATTGCATGAAAGTCCTCCTAAATAATCCCTATACTATGATTATCCTATACTTCCTTATTTTTTACAAATGAAGCCTTTCTTTTTGAGATTATCTATCAATGTCTTATAATGAGAGAGAAGTAGAATAGGAGGGGATTTGTTTGGCAATGTGGGAGAGAGCAAATTTTATTCGAACAGTGACGATTCAGGTGTTAGAGGCGATCGACGAAGCAAAATGGGATGTGCAACCAGAAGGTTTTGCGAACACGGTGAAATGGAATGCAGGTCATATGTATGTGTCGATGGAATGGTTTTTAAAAGAAGCTGATTCGAGTTACGAATCAGATGTAGCAAAATATGCGCCGTTTTTCGCGCCAGGGACGAAGCCGGCTGATTGGTCAGAAAATCCAGCTTCTAAAGAGGAGATCATTGGCTTATTGAAAGGGCAAATGGAGCGCGTTCAAGCACATTTCGCCAATCGCTTAGCAGATGAAGCTGCCAAGGAAGTAAAAATTGGGCCACTTGGACTGACAAGCATTGACGATATTCTGAACTTCGCTTTGTTCCATGAAGGACTTCACCTTGGAACGATTCAATCTCAAATGAAAATAGTGTAAAGATAGAAGGTTGCCTGAGGGCAGCCTTTTTTATTAGCTAAATTTTTCTCTCTATGTCAAAATAAAAGGACTAGGAGGAGAAACCTATGAGAGCGAATCAAGTGTTATCATCATTATGTTATTTTAGTATCTTTTTTGCCCCGTTTTTATTTCCGATTATTGTCTACTTTGTTGCCGATGAAGAGGTAAAGAGTCATGCAAAAAGTGCCTTTTGGTCGCATGTGATTCCTTTTCTTGTATTAGTAGTAGGAATAATACTTTCTGGTGTACTGGGAATCGGTACACAAGGAGAAATTGCCGTGGGAATTGGAATTGTTGTGACGTATGGTATTTTTGCGTTGATTGGATTGTGTTTTTTCATTTGGAATATCGTTAAAGGAATTAAAGTCCTGCTTGGAGATTAAATCGAGTTGTTTCGTATAAAACCACTAAATATGGACAATACTAAGCGAGCAAGTAAAATTGCAATTTCGTGAATGATATTAGGAGGCAACAAAGCAATGGAACGTGGGAAAGTAAAATGGTTTAACAGTGAAAAAGGCTTCGGCTTCATCGAGCGCGAAGGTGGCGAAGATGTATTTGTTCACTTCTCAGCGATTCAAGGAGAAGGATACAAATCGTTGAACGAAGGGGAAGAAGTAACATTTGACATCGAAAATGGTCAACGTGGACCACAAGCCACAAATGTGAACAGAGCCTAAAACACAAAAAGCAGACTCCAATGGTGAGTCTGCTTTTTTATGGCGTTAAAAAATCTCTTCTGTTTGTTTGTGCGTATCTGTTGCAATGGCCATGAGGATGATGGCTGGTATATCGCCGATATTTTTGACGAAGTGGGGGACGCTCGCATTCCAGCTGAAGGAATCCCCGGCTTGTAAAGTGAAGGAGTCTTCCCCTTGCTCGGCAAGAACGGTTCCTTTTAGAACGAGATGAATTTCTTCACCTTCATGAGCATGAGCTTCTCCATTAGATCCTCCGGGTGGAAGTTCGACTTGCACCATCCGTAGTCCACGGGTGAAATTAATATGCTCGACTAGCAGGTCTTCCTCTTTAAGGATCGTTTGATTTCTTGCCTCTTTTCGAATGACGCGCATATGCTGTTTTTTCTCCAGAAAAAAATAAGCTAAAGGAACGTCCAATACGCTAGCAATCGTTTGTAAGGTGCTAATCGAAGGGGATGTATGATTGTTTTCAATATTGCTAATAAATCCTTTAGAAAGGCCAGTTTCTTCACACATTTGGGCAATCGTCATTTGTTTTTTTTTACGGACAGCCCGAATTTTTGCTCCAATATCCATGTTACTCACTCCTGAAAGTTTCTTTTGAGAAAACTTATTTTCATTATAGCAAACAAATCGTTGACAGGCTATGACTCAAATTGTTATTCTATAAGTGAAAAAATATTCATATGAGAAAACTTTTTTTTAGGAGGGATTGCAATGATGCCAGCATTGTTTTTGCCACACGGATCACCGATGATTGCGATAGAAGATACGGATTATACTCGATTTTTAAGAAAGCTAGGGGAGAGCTTAAAGCCGAAAGCGATCGTGTTATTTACCGCTCATTGGGAAAGTGCTGTCATGCAAATTTCGTCTCGTGATGATGAATTTGAAACGATTTATGATTTTGGTGGGTTTCCACCAGCTCTTTATGAAGTGACATATCCAGCGAAAGGATCAACAGCTGTCGCTAAGCAATTACAGGAACGTTTCCAAGCACATGCGATTGAATCACAACTGGATACGAAGCGTGGATTAGATCATGGAACTTGGACGTTATTAACTCATTTATTCCCGAATGTCGATGTGCCAGTGGTGCAAGTATCGGTTCACCCATTTTTGCCGCCGGAGGAACAAATTCGAATTGGTGAAGCGGTCAAAGGGCTTGGTGCGGAAGATATTTTAGTGATTGGTAGCGGTGTAACCGTTCATAATTTACGCTTGCTAAACTGGGGGCAGAAAACACCAGAAGACTGGGCTGTACAGTTTGACGATTGGTTGTTAGAACAACTTGACGCTGGTAAAATCGCTAATTTAACTCAATATAAGCAGCTAGCCCCATTTGCTAATCAAGCCGTTCCGAGAGAAGAACACTTTGTGCCATTTTTCATCGCTTTAGGTGCAGGCAACGAAAGTGAGCCGAAAGTATTATTCCGTGACTATGATTTAGGGACACTTAGCTATATGGCATTACAATTTTAACCTTCTGATTTGGTTCAGAAGGTTTTTTCTTTGGGGGTATTCAGTTCAAAAAGATAGAGGATTAAGCAAAACCCCGCTCGGAATGCTTCGAACGGGGAAAGTATCACTTTTGCAGTTCTACTTCAAATGCGTCATCTGTCAAAAGTTCATCGCTTTCAGTGCCAAACAAGTTTGGCGTAATCTTGATTTTTTCGATATTACTTTCTAAAGGAACCTCTCTAGTCATTTTAGAGAGTGTGTCTGTACCGTCTCCTGTGCTACTTCCGTTTAAAGCTTTTCCTTGTTCATCTTTTACTTGTAGATCAATGAAGTTATCCATTTCATTTCCTTTCGTATATTCAAACGTGTAGTGAATTTTTAATGAAACAGGGGACATACGTGCTTCTTTAATGTTGAGAATACCTTCAACGTTTTCCTCTTTAACGTGAATTTTTTTATTGATAGGATAGATATTTGTATCTGACTTCATATTCTGTGCGTTGACTGTCGTTTGGAAAGCCCAATTTCCTTTAATTTGTTCAAATGAGGCGTCGTCAGAGAACAGACCGTTCTTTTTTTCATATTCCATCGCATTAAAAGCAATTTGAACGTCATGGTCTTGACTAGCATTCATAATCGTATCAAGGACTTCGGAATTGTCTTTATCATTGAAGCCATCTCCGTCTGTATCGACGCCGCTAAAATCAACAGAATATAATAAATCCCAATTATCATCCTTTTTATCGTCCAATTCTGAACTATACGTTGCACTTCCAGCAGAATCGTTAAATGTTACATCCCCTATTTGAAGAGTCAAGTTTTTCGGGAAAATAGGGAAGTCTTCATTGGCTTCTAATGCTTTCATGTCTACCTGTTCAGCATTGATGTTTAAATTCATAAGGAGCTGCCCGTCGTCGAGTAGTACTTCATTTAATGTAACAGCAATATTTTGATCCGTCGCGACTTGTCCGCTCGTTTGTTTATATTCTGTAAGTTGCTGGTCTGGTTTATTAAAAAATTGCTCGATTTGGTTTCCAGCTTTCGATAGAGAGGCCCATACGTGCTCGTTACTTAGCATAACAGGCCCGACCATGACTAGAGCAACAGCGGCGGCAATTAAGCCTTTGCGAGTTTTCTTTTTGCGTGGCTGGATGCTTGTTTGAAACGTATGTAGCAGGCGATCTTTCTCGGCTTGGCTTAATTCGACTTCCTCATATTCATCTACATTGATTTGTGTTTCGTTTAATAAATCATACGGATTCTTCATTGTTGCACCGCCTTTTTTATTTTTTTCCTTCCACGGGATAGACGATTGTATAGGTTATCGATGGTTGTGTGATGGGCGTCAGCAATCGTTTCTAATTCAATATCTTCTAAATAGTATTGTTTAAATAGTTCTCGATCTTTTTCATTCAAGTGACGAAGCAAATCTTCCACTTCCTCTTGTATTTCCTTTTGTAGGGAGGAGGGAGTGGCGAGTTGATATTCCACTTCTGCTAAGTTTAAGTTTGACTCGATTTTCATGTACTTCCGTTTGTAGTCGATCGCTTTATATTTCGCGATGGCTGCGACCCAGTTTTTAAATGAATTTTTCGTTTGATCAAAGCTACCGATATTGTTCCAAACGGCTAATAACACATCGTTAATGCATTCTTCTTCATACATCTCTATCTTTCCTAGATGCTTTCTCACGATAGAGGTGATAAGCCCAGCATAGTGGTCGATAAGCAACTGTACGCCGACGTCTTTTTTGTGAGTGATCTGTTTTATGATGAACTCTTCATCCATTGATAGACCGCCTTTCTAAAAGCATTTTCAATTATTAATACGAAGGTGACAAACATTTCCTATCATTTTTTAAAAAATATTATTGACAATGATAATCAATATCAGTTATAGTAAAAATGTGCTTAATTTACATTGAGTGGGACCGATCCCCCCCTCTTAAAATGATACATGATGCAAACACAAACATCCCTTATGTGTATAATTTTTTTCGGTCCCGCTCATATAAAGTGAAACTTCAATCCGTGGGGGGGTTCTTCATCCCCCACGGATTGTTAGTTGAACGGATCGGGCGTTTACAGGCTGTTGATCTCCCCTCAACACGTCTGCGCTTCTTCTGCCGTGTTGAGGGGGAGTCTTACAGCCCGTTAATGCGGGATAAATTTTTCAATGAAGAGAAGGTGAAAGTGATGGCAAGTCAATTTGTTTTTGTTCGACCATATGAGCATCAAGTCGACTGTTTTTGTCCGGATCAATCTCATTGTCGAACGATTGAATTTCATAAAAAGGATTCCTTAACCATCACAAGTGATAAACGGCATGTCGATGTGTTAGGCTGGTATTTTCTTGTCGGCAGAAATAATGAGGATTTTTTCTACATAAATATTGAGGATTTAGAGAATTTATATAAGAAAGGCTTTCTTTATTCAAAAGAGGATCTTGAGTTGAGATTGAATTATTTACAGTACAAAATTAATGAAGCATTAGATCAGAGAAATGAAGAAGCGTTTCATTCTTTCTCTACACAATTACAACAGTTGACGGCAGCGACCGCATAACAATAAAAAGCCTGGCGTGATGCCAGGCTTTATTTATTCAGTTTGGATAATAATTTTTTTGCATCCCCTTTAAAAGTAAAAAGATGGATCTTGTTTTCGTCATCAAAGATGATGAGAAATGGTTCTTCTTCTTTGCTGATGACAACGATCACTTCATTCACCTTCGTGTTGACCCAGCGATTTTTCACTTGAACCTCAGGAGATAAAGGAATTTTTACCATCGTTCCTTCTTTCGGAATCGGCGATACTTTCCGATAAATATCCGTTATATGAGCTAAATAACTAGCTGCTTCCTTTTGAATAGAGGTATTGTTTGGAATGGTTTGGCTGACCTTACCCTGTTCAATATTAAATACCTCAACTGAACGAGCTTTCTCGGCACTAACTGGAAAAGCAATCAACATTAACGTTAAAAAACAGGCAACCAATTTCTTTTTCATAGATCGTCACCTCATGATTACTATGTCCAATATGGTGCCTGTCACTCCCCGAATTATGTCGCCAATTCTTGCAGTTTTTTCTTTTGTTTGTTGGCAGGGGAGAGTTTGTGTTCGATCCAGCCCATGATGAAGTCGGCGAAGACAGCCATGAGGGCAGTTGGAATTGCTCCCGCTAAGATAATGGCTGTACCGTCCGTAGCGTTTGTTCCGCGGATGATGATGTCACCAAGACCACCTGCCCCGACAAATGTGCCGATCGTCGTAATTCCGATGGCAATGACTAACGCAGTGCGTAATCCAGCCATGATGATGGAGAGGGCTAGTGGTAACTCAACCATGCGCAATAATTGCCATTTCGTCATGCCAACAGCTCTTCCAGATTCTAAAAGGGCATGATCGACTTGACGAATGCCAGTGTACGTATTTTTTAAAATCGGCAGGAGAGAATAAAGGAAGAGAGCGATAATTACTGTATTCGTCCCAAGTCCGAAAGCGAGCATTAACACGGCAAGCATCGCTAACGATGGGATCGTTTGAATAATGTTAGCGAGAGATAGCACCCATTTACTTAACTTGTGGTGACGGGCAATCAAAATCCCGAGCGGAATGGCCACAATCGCCGCAAAGAAAACGCCATAAGCGGACATGAGAAAATGTCGGTAAAATTCCTCCCATACGTAGGAGCTATTTTGTGCATAGTAGGTCCAAATATCTTGCATTGTATTCAAGCAATCACCTCATTTCTGTTCTTTAAAATAATGATGTTCTTCTAAAAACTCTTTCGCAACGACAGAGGGTTCTTTCAACTTGGCGTCAACCTCGTAATTCATCTGTTGCATTTGCTCTGTACTAATTTGCCCCATTAATTTCTCAATGCTTGCCTTTAGTTCGGGATGCTGCTTTAATACTTTATTTGACGCAACAGGAGAGGCATCGTAGGGAGGGAAGAATCGGCGGTCGTCTTCTAGCACTTTTAAATCAAAAGCTTGAATTCGCCCATCTGTTGTATAAGCTAAAACGACGTCCATTTTTCCGCTCGCTACTGCTTGATAGACTAAGCCAAGCTGCATCGGATATGTTTGGCCAAATTCAAAGCCATATTCTTTTACAAAGCCTTCATACCCATCTACTTTTCGCTTTAACCAGGAGTTATCTACTCCAAGCTTTAACTCGGAAATCAGAGGCTCTAAATCAGATACAGTTTCTAACTGATGTTTTTTCGCTAAGTCATTTGTTACAGTAAATGCATAGGAGTTGGCAAATCCGTAAGAGTCAAACCATGTTTGGTCAAACTGCTGAGTGAATTCCTTTTGCACGATTGCTAAAGCTTTCTTCGGGTCTTTCTCTGGATCTTGTCCGAGTGCGCCGGCGAGGTCGGTTCCAGTGTAGCGAGTAGCAGTAATGTCAACATCACCATTGACCATTGCTTTATGTTGAACGATCGAGGAACCTAAGTTATTCACCATTTCTACTTCTAAATCAGTGTCATGCTCAATTAATAAACGTAGCATCTGTCCGATAATTTGTGATTCTGTTACATTTAATGTGCCAATTTTAATTGTGTCCTTCGCCGATGCACTCAATCCGGGTAAGGAACACCCGCTGATGATCAGTGAGAGGATGAGCACAAAGGATAGGATGATTTTTTTTGAATGCTTCACTTCCGATAACTCCTTTTTATGCAGCTTCTTTTAACGTTCGAATGCCTTTCGGTGTGACGATCACTTCGAGACGGCCTAATAATAAATCAACGACAAGTGCCATGAGCGTTGCAGGAATCGCTCCAGCAATAATATACGAGGTTTGATATAAATTTAATCCGCTGAAAATATAATCTCCAAGTCCACCAGCCCCGATAAAAGAGGCGAGGGTTGCCCAGCCGATTAAATAAACAGTCGATAAACGAATACCGGACATAATGACTGGAGTCGCAAGCGGCACTTCTACATACCGAATCCGTTCCCAGTTCGTCATCCCCATACCAATGGCCGATTCGACTAAGCTTTTCTTTACTTCTTTTACACCGGTATATGTATTTCGTAAAATCGGTAAAACAGAATAGAAAAATAACGCGATAATGGCAGGCACTTTTCCAACACCTAAAATCGGAATAAAGAAAGCTAAAATTGCCAAGCTTGGGAACGTTTGAATGACACCGGCGATTCCCATCACAACGTTCGCTACTTTTTTCGTGCGTGTTAATGCGATACCAAGCGGGACAGCGACAAATATACCGAGAAGAACAGCAATAAGAGAAATATAAAAGTGCTCCCACGTTTTGATGGCCAATTCACTGCCATTTGTAGTTAAAAACTGGATGATCTCGTCCACAATTTCTCCTCCTATCCAACAATTTGTTTTGCATCCTCTTCTATGCCCCAAATCGAGTCATATACAATATCCACAAGGCTCGCTCTAGTGACGATGCCAACAAGCATGCGGTGTTGATCGACAACAGGTACATACTTCATGCCACGTTTTAAAATGTTGCGAATCGAGTCACGAACGAGGGCATCTTTTTGTACCGCTAGCACGTCTGTTTCCATCACATCTTTGGCTAACACAGCTTTCTTTTGATGCTGATCAATAATTTCGATATCGATATATCCTTGCAATACTTTGTGTTTATTGACCACTAAAAGGGAGTCTACTCGATGGTGTTTCATTAATTGAATTGCTTCGGATAAGGACTTGTCCTCACGAATCATAATTGGCTTTGGATTCATAATTTGTTCAACAGTTTGAATGTGCGGACGCGCTTGCAGTAACCGCTCTTTGCCGATAAACTCCTCCACAAATTCATTGGCTGGATGTTGTAAAATTTCATCCGGTGTCCCGACTTGGACTAATTGCCCATCCTTTAAAATAACAATTCGATCAGCTAGCTTAATCGCTTCGTCCATATCATGAGTGACAAACACAATCGTTTTTCCTAACGACTGTTGTAGTTTTTTAAATTCCTCTTGTAAGGAATCTCTCGTAATTGGATCTAAAGCACCGAATGGCTCATCCATCAGAATTAAAGCAGGGTCAGCAGCTAACGCACGTAAAACACCAATCCGTTGTTGTTGTCCGCCACTTAATTCATGTGGATATCTTTCTAAATAATCAGGGGTCATATTGACGAGCTTGATCAGCTCAAGGGCTCTTTCGCGGCGCTTTTCAATGGGCCACTTCAAAAGTTTAGGCACGAGGGTGATATTTTCCTGAATCGTCATGTGAGGGAACAAGCCAATTTGTTGAATGACATAGCCAATTTCCCTTCGTAATTGCACAGGATCTTGTTCTAATACATTTTTTCCATTGATATAAATGCTTCCTTCTGTAGGCTCAATCAGGCGGTTAATCATTTTCATCGTCGTTGTTTTCCCACAACCACTGGGTCCGATAAAGACGATAAATTCTCCTTTTTTAAACTCAAGCGATAAATTATGAACGGCTTTTTTTCCGCCTTTATACACTTTCGATACTTGGTCAAACTTCAGCACTTGCCGACACCTCCATATAAATTCATCCTTTTTTCTGTTTCGACAAACATCTCACTAAAATCATATCGTAAACTTTGTAAAATAAAAAGTTTATAAATTGTATATATTTTACGTTGGCGATTGGATAACGCTGAAAAAAATACGAAATACTCTGAAATTCTCTTAATTCCTCTTAATAACGTTCATTTTCATCTATTCCTTTTGCAGTGAAATTATGTTAAAGTGACGTATGAATCATGGCGATTGAAAGGAGTAAACGCAGTGGAAGAGAAGGCAAGCATCATTAAAAAACAAGCTGAGGAGCATTATATAGATCGACTCGCTGATAATATGAGAACATACGGGATTTCTCCTACCGTTGGACGAGTACTGGGCATTATTTATATGAACCGCAAGCCAATGACCTTAAATGAATTGTCAGAAGCGACCGGGATGAGCAAGACGAGAATGAGTCAAGTCGTGAGAGAAATGGTGGACTTAAATATCGCAGAGAAAATATTTGAAAAAGGGGTTCGTAAAGATCTCTACACCGTAGAAAATGACTACTATCAAACCTTCATTTCACTATTCACCTCCAATTGGAGCAAAACAATCAGTCGCAACAAAATTTTCGAGAAAAACTAACAAATGAACTCATGGCACTAAAAGAAAACGAACCACTCACACTAGAAGCTGAGCAACAAATCAATGAGCTTCTAGCAGAAATGAAACAATGGTCTGACTACTACAACTGGCTCACTCGGGTTGTAGACTTCTTTGAAAGCGGTGAGATTTTTAAGCATGTACCGAAATAGGTGCCTGTCACTCCTCGAATTTTGTCGAATTAAATAAGTTGGTTATGAAACGAGCCTCTTAATAAAAGGCTCGTTTTTTTAGGTGAGAAAGGAAGGTTTGATATTGAATTAAAGTTTTGAAGAAAAAACGAATTTTGTCGAATTTTAATGAAAAAAACTAAATGATCCAGAAAGAACTGTCGATATAAATATTATAAAAAATAAGTTGCTAGTATACGGCAGGGGGGAGTTTATATGAGTCTATTTCGTAACTTAAAAGTTTCAAGAAAGTTGAGTTTGCTAGTCATTATTGGTGCTTTATCACTAACGATTATTGGGTTAGTTGGTTATGTAAACATTAATAATATGGCTGAAAAATCTAAAGAAATGTATGAAGATCGCTTGAAACCTACTCAGTGGTTAACGGCCATTCTGGAAGGGAACCGTACGTTAGATGCTTACGTATTAGAGTTGATGATCACGACTGATCCGAAGCGTAATCAAGAATTGTTAAATGACATGCAGACAACAGCTAGTGAAATCGATCAGATGTATAAAAATTTTGAACAAGTTCATTTATCAACTGAGGAACAGGAGGTTTATAACCAATTTAAATTACTTAGAGATGACCTACGTGAAGCAAGGGAGCAGGCAATAAAGCTTGCAGAACAAAATAAAAATGTGGAAGCCTATACTCTTTATAGCGAAATCGTTAGGGAAAAAAGAAACCAGGTCAATCAAGTGCTGGATGAACTACAAGCTCTAAATGAACAAGCGGCTCAGCAAATTAATGAAGAGAATGAAGCGGCGTTAAGTAAAGCAACCATTTTTATGATTTCATGTATTTTAGTTTCCTTAATTGTGGCGATTTCTGTCGGCATCATCATTTCGAGAAGCATTGTTCAGCCGATTTCTAACCTTAAGGATTTATTAGCAAAAGCAGAAAAAGGAGATTTCACTGTAAAAGGCTCTTATCAATCCGCCGATGAAGTGGGGGAGTTGACTCTTTCTTTTAACCATATGATTGAAGAATTACAAGGGATCATTCGCAAAGTGAGCGAAACGTCCCAGCAAGTGGCAGCGTCTTCTCAACAATTAAGCGCTAGCGCCGAGCAAAGTAGTGATGCGAGTGAACATATTTCGATGGCCGTTCAAGATTTGGCAGCTGGGTCGGATGATCAAGTACGTAATGTAGACGAAAGTACACAAGTGGTTAAAGAAATGGCGAGTTACACGGATCAGATGGCTGATAATGCGAAAGTCGTATCAGCAACAGTTGAGCAAACGTCGAAAATTTCTATCGATGGGGAACGAGTCATTCACAAAGTAACGGAACAAATGAGCTCGATTAATGAGAATGTCTCAGGACTATCAAATGTAGTTGCGGGCTTAAATGAACGTTCCACTGAAATTGGTAAAATTAATGATGTTATTACTGATATTGCGGGACAAACGAATTTGCTTGCTTTAAATGCGGCTATTGAAGCAGCGAGAGCAGGAGAGCATGGACGAGGGTTTTCTGTAGTAGCAGATGAAGTAAGGAAATTAGCTGAGCAATCGGCAAATTCGGCAGAACAAATTAGTAGCTTAATCACAATGATCCAAAATGATAACCAACAAGCACTTGAATCGATGAAATCAACAACTGTGGAAGTAGAAGAAGGCTTGCAAGTTGTGCAAGAAGCTGGCCATTCCTTTAGGGAAATTAAAGATTCTGTCAGCGAAGTGGTTGCGCAAATCCAAGAGATCGCTAACATGGTACAGCAATTGTCAGAAGGGACACAGCATGTCAGTCAATCAATATTGACAGTGAATAGCATTGCTGAAACTGCCGCAGCTAACACCCAAAATATTTCGGCAGCCACAGAAGAACAATTGGCTTCTATGGAAGAGATTTCTGCGTCGTCGACAGCTTTAGCGAACATGGCGCAAGAATTGCAAGATTTAGTTGTACAATTTAAAGTGTAAGTGAAAAAAGGGTAGCTATGTGGCTATCCTTTTTTGCTTTTTGTCTACATGTTTGTTATAGGAAATCAGCAGATAAAGTAGTATAATAATATCGATAACAATTCTCAAATATCAGATTATTTTAAGTGTGGGGGCGAGGTCCTTTGAATATATCAGATCTTAAAAAAGGGCAACGAGCTGTCATTGATGATTTCTCTACGTTACAGGAGACGGTGCGGAGAAGATTGATGGACATGGGGATTAGCGAAGGAACAGAAATTTGTTTAAAATGTCAAATGCCTTTCGGTGGCCCATGTATGATTGAGTCTTCAGGACAGTGCGTAGGAATTCGAAAAAAAGAGGCGGCGTTGATTCAGGTGAAGGAAGAATGAAAGAAATTGCTTTACTAGGAAATCCGAATACCGGAAAGACTTCTTTATTTAATGATTTAACTGGTTCCTATGAACATGTGGGGAACTGGAGTGGTGTTACTGTTGAGAAAAAGGTAGGGGTGCTAAAAGATGGCACTGGTCATTTAATCGATTTACCTGGGGTCTATTCGTTAGCCCCGCTATCTCGTGATGAAAGTGTCGTCACGTTTTTTCTTTTAAATGAATCATTTACAAGTATGCTCAATATTGTGGATGCTAATCAGCTTGAGCGAAATTTACAGCTAACGGTGCAGCTATTAGAGTATGAAAAGCCGATGATGCTCGCTTTAAATATGATGGATGTGGCTAAAGGTCGCGGAATTTTCGTCGATGAACAGCACTTGGCGAAGGAGCTAGGCGTACAGGTGGTTCCAGTTGTCGCTCGAACAGGTAAAGGGTGTGAGGAGCTTGCTCAACAAATGCAAGGCGTCAAGAGTCAATCATTCCGTTTATATTACGGTGTAGCCATTGAAAAAGGACTTGACCGCTTTTTAGGATTAGTTCAACAGCAAGAGAAACTTGCTCATCTTCCACATCGATGGCTGGCGATTCAACTATTCGAAGGCAATAAAGCGGTGTACGATTTTTTAAAGCAGCATGTAGCGGAAGCGGCATTGCTCGATATAATGGAGGGTACGTTGGCGGAAGCGCGTGAACAAGAAGGGGTAACGACGCTTCATCAGCTTATTTATGCGAAAAGAAAAGCATTTATCGATGGTGTGCTGCAAAAAGTGATGCGGGTTGAAGCTGCGAAGCACACACCACTAACGGAAAAAATTGATGCTATTGTGACGAATCGATTTTTAGGAATTCCGGTTTTTTTAGCAGCGATGTTTTTCATGTTTAAATTGACATTTGATTGGCTTGGGATGCCCCTTTCAGACGCATTAGATGGCTTTATTTCTGGACCGTTGACGGCAGGGCTACAGTCCATGTTAACTGCAGTCGGTGCATCTTCCTTTATTCAATCGCTCATATTAGATGGGATTGTTGCCGGTGTCGGAGGCGTTCTTGTATTTGTGCCACAAATTTTAATTTTGTTCTTCTTTATTTCAGTGCTAGAAGACTCAGGCTATATGGCGAGAGTGGCATTAGTGATGGATCGCATGATGGAATCGGTCGGTTTAAATGGGAAAGCGTTCATCCCGATGATTATCGGGTTTGGCTGT
The DNA here is from genome assembly GCA_002261155.1 of Bacillaceae bacterium SAS-127. Taxonomy (GTDB): domain Bacteria; phylum Bacillota; class Bacilli; order Bacillales; family Domibacillaceae; genus Bacillus_CE. Next base: position 128,818 of record NKXN01000023.1, read on the forward strand.
AATGTGCCAGGCGTGATGGCGGCTCGTACGATTGAACAGCCGAAAGAACGGTTGTTAACAATTTTGCTAACGCCATTAATGTCATGTTCTGCTAGGCTTTCTGTTTATGCGCTCTTCGTCGGAGCCTTCTTTGCCAAGCATCAGGCATTGGTCGTGCTTTCCTTATATGTGTTAGGTATTGTTGTCGCATTTACTTTAGCTAAACTTTTCTCCAACACTCTTTTGAAAAATGAAGCCTCTGTGTTCATTATTGAGCTACCTCCTTATCGTGTTCCGCAAGTAGAAAGTTTGTTGAAAAGCACATGGGATAAAGGAAAGGGCTTCGTGAAAAAAGCGGGAACATTTATTTTCGGTGGTTCAGTCATCATTTGGCTATTAACGTATATGGGGCCAAGCGGATTAGATGTACCAATGGATGACAGCTTTTTAGCGTTAATTGGTGGTGTTATCGCTCCATTGCTAGAGCCGCTCGGGTTCGGTACATGGCAAGCAGGAGCAGCGGTGTTAACGGGATTTTTAGCAAAAGAAGTCGTTGTCTCGACAATGAACATTATTTATCATGTACCAACCGTAGAATCATTGCAAGGGCTCATGGCTGAAGCCTACACACCACTATCGGCGTTTAGTTTCATGGTCTTCATTTTATTGTATATTCCTTGTTTAGCGACCGTCGCGATCATTCGCAAAGAAACTGGTTCTATTAAATGGACGGTCTTTTCAATTGTGTATGCATTAATCATTGCTTATGCATTGTCTTTTATAATTTATCAAGGCGGTCAGTTGTTAGGATTTTCTTAAAAAATAGGGGGGGATCAAAATGATCAACTATATCATCGGCGCCCTCATTTTTGGTTATGCCGCTTGGACGATATTAAAATATGTCAAACGAAGCAAGCAAGGAAAATGTGCTGCTTGCGATTTGAAAAAATCATGTGAAACGACTTGTGATGTATCGATCGACCCTAATAAAATGCATAAATAACAATCATAAAAAGATGCCATAGGAGCGAAATTCACTAATGTGGCATCTTTTTTATAAGGAAGAGTTTCACTTTATAATCTTGGGTCAACGGGTTCTGCTTCCATAGCTAGTATGGCGAGTGTGCATTCGTGTACTCGTTCGATCGATTCACCACGGACGAACCTTTGAACCGCTTCGACACCTAAAGCAAATTCTAAAAGGGCATGTTTTTGTTTTTTGCCTGTATTGCGTTCTTTTAATCTCTCTAGGTTGGCAGGTTCAAGGTAATCCATACCGTAAATGATATTCAAATACTGACGGCCGCGTACTTTAATCGCCGGCTGCAATAGCTTACCTTTCTCTTTAGCTAGGAACGACTCAGGTTTGATAATAATACCTTCATGGCCGTCTTTCGTTATGTCTTCCCACCAATGAATGACTTCTTGTTCACTTGCTTCATCTTCAATCATTTTATACTCTGTTGCGACGAAGATCGTTGAGTCTTGTGCGAACTCATGGCTTTTCTCCATATGCCATGTGTGTGGCTTATGGAAAAATGTTTCGCTACTATGTGCTAGGACGTGGAAGGGAGCGATTTGAATATGCTCGATACCGTTAGTGTCCCAACAATACGTTTGAAATACTTTCTTAAAGGTTAAAGCATGATCTAGCTTAGCTGTATATTGTTCGAGCCAGTTTGAAATTTGTGGGTGTTGATCTTTGGCCGCTGCTAATTTTTCTTTCAAGTGTGTGCGATCTAAAATGGCGTTTTCTGCCACGTGCGCGTATTGATTGCTAATCAGTTCTTTCGCTTTTAAATTCCAAGGCATAATTTCCGCATCCAATAGTACAAAATCCGTGTGGTACTTATTGAAATAATCGACTTCGCTCAACTCTTGTGAAATTTTTTCCACAATTTCTTTTTCTATCGCTGAATCAAAGAATCGCCGACCGCTTTTTGTATAGATCGTGCCTAATATTTTTGAACCGACATATTTTTCTGCAGAAGCTTTATCTTTAAAGAGGAATAAAACCGCTCGGCTACCCATATGCTTTTTCTCGGCGACCATTTTTTCGATGCTGTGACTGCGATAGTAATCGATTGCTTCTTTCGGATGCTCTAAATAGTCAGGCAGAGCAGAAGCTTTCGGTGTTGGACTCATCGTTGGTGGCACATAGATTAATTGTTCAATCGGCGCAGTAAAATGGGAGATGGAATCGATCGCCGATTTTACTCGTTCTGGATGAATCTTTATTTCGCCCACTTCACTTGTTAACACGGAATAACCGTTTAGGAACTTCGCGATATTTGGTGGATCTAGCCGTTTCTTTTCCCACTCTTTTAAAGGGTTATCGGCAGAGCCAGAGTAGTCCTTTGCCGCTTTAATAGCGATGAATTCTTTTTCAGGAAAGCGGAGAGCTGTTAGTTGACCGCCAAAGACGACTCCTTGGTCAATGTTCACTGTATTGTTGATCATCAACGGTTGCGGTTTCGGATCATGCCCCCAAACAATCAGTGTGGAGTGGTTATGATGAATGAACCAGTCTTTACGTAGCGGCTTGCCGTTGTCATCGACTCCATCTGTGTCTCCATATCGGCAAAAATCACTAATGCGGCGAGACTGCTTGCCGATATATTTGTCCTTAATCCCAGCGTGAGTACAAACGAGGACGGGAAGGCCATTTTGTGTAAATACATAATGAGATGGTGCTTGCAACAGTAGTTCTTTTAACTCTGCTTTAATTTTTGTTGTTTCTTCTTGACCAAATTGTTCTTCAAACTGGATGAACTCTTCGGCGGTTTGTTCATCGCCATGAGTTAACGTGACTTTTCGTCCATCTAACCAACGAGCGATTTTCCAGCCGTGGTTACTGTCGATCATATAGGCAAGACCTGCTTTTATATGACGCAAGAAAAAGAGCATTGTGTCCAATGAGCGTGGGCCTCGGCTCATCACATCTCCAAGCGAGACAAACTTTCGCCCATTCGGATGCACATAGAGCCCGGCTTCATTTAACTTATATCCTAGCTTTTCTAAAAGAGCGATCATTTCATCGAAGCAGCTATGGATATCGCCAATGATATCAATCCCTGCTTGAAGCTCAACTTCGATCGGGTTGTTGCTTCGTTTCATTTCTAACGTAGCCAAGTCATTGATATCTAGTATATAAGTCGCTTTGTAGCCTTCTTTTTTCATAAAGCGTTTTTCCCTTTTGAACGTTTGAAATTGCTGTTTTAGTCTTCTTTTTCCTCGTGGATGCTCTCGCTGCTCATCTCGTTCAAGGAGCATTTCTTGTGGCACATCGAAAATCATGGCAATGATCGGTACATGATGCTTTCTTGCTATTGAGATATACTTTTTTCGGTCGTCGGGATGAAGGTGAGTAGCATCAATAAACGTAAGCTTATTTAAACGGCATCTTGCTTCTACTAGCGCATCCATCATCGCGAACGCTTCTTTAGAAATTTGTTGATATTGATGGAATAACTGATCTGCTTCAAGCTTCGGTCGATCACGCCAGTCCATATATTCCATGTCACTCACTAATATTCGACAGTCGTCAGAGCTAACGACTTCTGATTGAACAATCATTTGCTCGTCGATCAATCGTTGTAAAAAAGTTGTTTTTCCGCTGTTAGATGGACCAACAAGCAAAACGATACCTGCGTAAGGAAGAGTAATTTGCATTGTTACACCTCAGTTCTAGTAAATATACACATTTGTGTAGGGGAACCGTATTGTTCATGAGATTCACCGATGCCAACAAATGCTCGTTCGTATGGATAAGATTTACGTCTTTCTTCACACCATGCGTCAAACTCCGCTCTTGTCCACTCAAAGCGATGGTCGGCGTGTCGGAAGCTTTCGTTCAGGTCATATATTTCGTTATATTCTTTATTTGGCGTCGTAATAATGAGTGTCTTTGGCTTGTATTCACGGAAAATTATCTCCATGATTTTTGGCAATCGCTCTTCATCGATATGTTCAATCACTTCACATAAAATCATAATATCTTTTGCTTTCAACCTCTCATCAAAGTAAAAAAGTGAGCCCCATAATGGTGTAGGAGAGGTGAATCCTGAGTGCTTTGCTGCTTTTTCATATCGATCAAGCGCTCGAAGCGTAGCAGTTTCTGACGGTTCAACTGCTATAACTTCTTTCACTTCTGATAGAAAGCCTAAGCGAGTGGAGAGCTTTCCTTCACCAGAGCCAAAGTCGACGATACTTGCTCGCTGTTCGATCATTTTTATATGTTCTACAATCGTGTCATAGCGTAGCTCATTTAAACGAGGGGCCTGTTGCTTTTGTTGACTGGCATCCTGAGTTTCTTCTATATTATTGTCTACAAGTTTATACACTTCTTTAAAAATAAGTGCTTGACGCCAAATGAATTCTTTCAATGGATGATGCTCTAACCAACCCTCGCCATATCTCTCTAACTTTTCGATTTCCTTTTCATCAATGAAGTAGTGTTTATAATGATCGAGAACAGGAATTAATACAAATAGCTGTCGAAGACCAAGTTGCAACGTTGTGTTTCCTGTTAACGAAATCCAACGAGCAGAACTCGCTTGCTTCATTTGAAAAGAGTAGTCGGTCTCGCAATAGGAGATATCCGTTTCAAAGCCGAGCGGCTCAAACAATTCGGTTATTTGTTTGTCAGATAGCGAGGAGACGACTGGACCAAAGCTAAATTCGAAAGGGAAGATGTGGTCGACCCATTCTTTATATTCATCTTTTGGCTGTCCATTTAACGCTGTGCCAAGTGCGGATCGAATGAAGGAACAGAAAATGCTACTCACCGCAAACTCACGATCATTAATATAATGGGTAATATCATATGCACGAGAAGAATTTTTAATTAGTTCTAACGGGTCAGGTGTGACAAAGATCGTCACGTCCATTGCTTGCTCACTACATTCTTGATAAAAAAGTCTAATGAGATGACCTTTATGATTTCGTTCGTACACATTATTAGGATTTTTCGCTAATAAATGCGAGATCATCTGTGCGTTATGTCCAGTTGCTCGAATCGATAGTTGCATATCTATCACTTCTTTCCTTTTTCTCTTTGTCTATGTTAAAAGTGTTCATTCAATCCTTATCTTTAAAAAAGACTATACCATAAGCTTAGAATAATAGGAAAAAATCTTCCTATATCGAAAGAAGGACAAGAGGTATATGCTTCGCTTCTTTTTTATTTTTCAAAAGAAAAGAGGAAGCGAAAAAATTATCGCTTCCTCTTCATGGTTATTTCGCTGCTGGTGCTGATTCATCAATTGGAATTTCAATTAGCTGATTAGAGCCGGTTGCTTTTGGCATTTTGCCGTCCCATTTTTCGATCCATTTATTTTGGATCACTTCTTTAGAGATTGATTTTCTAATAATTTCATTGTATTCGGCAATCCCTTGGGCTTCGATTTTTTTCTTTTCGGCTTCTGCTTTAGCAATCTTTAATTCTATTTGTTTTCTTTCGAGCTCTTGTGCTGCGCCAACTCGTTGATCAATCGCTGCTTGAGTAGCTTTATCCGGCTTTGGTACACCTAGTGTTAAGTTATCGACTGCAAAGCCTAAGTCACCAATGTCTTCAGAAAATAAATTTTGGACATTGACGGCGGCTTCAGACGATTTTTCTCCGTACGTATCGATGACTGAGTATTTAGCAATTGCTTTACGACCAGCATCCCATAGTCTTGTTTTTAAGTAAGATTCTTCGATTTGTTCCACGGGAATCGGACCGAATTTGTTAAATACATCAACGACTTTATCCGGTTGGATGCTGTAGTTGTAAGCGAAATCGACCGTAACATTTTTTCCGTCCGATGTCGCGACTTGAATGTCTTTGTAGTTGACGGTTTGCATTCTGACAGGGTACATTGTCACTTTATCGAATAGACCAACGAGATGCCAACCTTGTCCTAACGTTTCTTCTTGCACACCGCCATTTGGACTATAGACGACGCCGACATAGCCATTTGGAATCTTTTCGATAAACATAGAAAGTATGAGTACGCCTAAAGCTAATGTGATCGCGATAATAGTTCCACCAATAATTTTGCGATTTTTACCCTTTGTGTTGTTCGTGTTTTCCATTGTCGTCCTCCTTCAATTTCTTTTTCAGCTTATACGCCGTGTCACCGACTCTTTTAAAAGAGGGGGACAGCATTAGCCAAACGCCGAAGCCTAGCAATAGAATGACGATAATTGATCCGATAAAAACTTTCATACTAATCGCCTCCTCTCTCCATTTTGACATTCTTTCATAAAAATGTCATCCATTTTCATTAGGAGTTTTCTCGCTTCAAAAGTTGAAGATCGATAAATAATTGGCATCTAACATGTACATCGTTAAAATCAATCGCCGTTAATTCATCAATTTGTTTCATCCGATATTTTAATGTGTTCGGATGGATAAAAAGTTGTTCCGCTGTTTGTTTCATCCGGCAATTGTTTGTTAGAAAGGCTTCGACCGTGTTTAATAGATCGCTTTGGCTTTCTTGATCTTTTTTCTTTAGCTTGATTAAATCTTGATTTACATATTGTGTTTGATGATTATGTCGCTGAATGACCTCTAAATAACGAAAGACGCCTAGCTTAGTGTAGTCAGGAGATACTCGTGTTGGTGAACCGAGAAATTTAGCGGCTTTAATCACTTCTAATGCTTCTAAATAGCTATTTCTGAGCATCGAGATTGAGGAATAGGTATTTCCAATCCCAGCATAAACGGTTTGTTCTTTACATTGACTTAAGATTGTGTTGGTTAGCTCCAGCGCGCTTTCATGAATATGGCTGTGGCTTGATGAGCGGCTACCGATAAGAACAATGATGTTTTGCTGATCCATGAATAGGTGAGAGGGGTGTTTTAAAGCATTGGCAAACAATCTCACGGTTTCTATTAGTTCATCAAAGGTGTCGTCATCTGCTTGCGTCATAGTGAAAATGTTGATGATAAATGTAGCAGGGAGGATAAGATTCTGATTGGCGGCCTCCCATTTGATTTCATTTTCATTTTGATAGACATGGTCAATGATTTTTTTGTAGAAATGATCTTTCTCTTTATTTTTCATAATGTGTAGCTGCTTTTTCTTATAGAGCAGCATGCCGATATGCGAGGAGAGTTGATGGAGAAAATCTAGTTCTTCATCGGAAAGAAGGGGTTCTGTTTCTTGTACCCAAATGTATCCGAAGATTTGCTCCTTGAATTTTGCACTGACGACGACACGTTGGTTTAATCCAATTTCATCGATTTGTTTTACGCGAAAAGGTGTTGGAATCGATTTCAGTTGATCGATAATGCCTTCCTCGATAAACTTCTCTAAAATAGGAATCGGCGAGCGTTTCGAGAAAATCGTTTCTTTATTTGCTTTATCAAACGTTTCGATCGAATAAGAACTATAAGTTAGCAAAGAAAATTGATCATCTTCTAACACAACAGGCTTCTTTAAAAATTGGCTAATTAACTCTGTAATCTCATTTACATCAGTTAGAGAAAGGATTTTTTCTAATAACACACTCATCCAATATTCCTCCTTCTCTATTATCATATACTTAATTATACCTTTAATATACAGAGACACAATGAAAAGGACTGGGAATGATCCAGCCCTTTCACACGTTAACGTATCATATTTCCTTTTTCAATTGTTTCTCAAATTCGTCAAATTGTTGTTCGACTTGTGAAGATGGTTTAGCAGTGACTAGGCTGACGATGATGATGGAAAGGAAGCTTGCTGCAAAGCCAGGAACCATTTCGTATAACATATCTGATAACCCGACCTTTGACCAAACAATAACGATTACGGCACCTACAACCATTCCTGCTAATGCGCCCCATTTCGTCATACGTTTCCAGTAGAGGCTGAGAATGATCATTGGACCGAATGCAGAACCAAAGCCTGCCCATGCATAGCCAACAAGATCGAGAATCGTTGTGTTCTTTTCCCAAGAAAGGATCAAAGCAACGATTGATACAAGAAGAACAGATAAACGACCTAAGAAAACTAGCTCTTTGTCTGAAGCAGAGCGACGGAAAAAGGTTTTATATAAATCTTCTGTTAAAGAACTTGATGTAACGAGTAATTGAGAAGAAATGGTACTCATGACTGCTGCCAAAATTGCTGAAATTAAGAAGCCTGTAATGATTGGGTCGAATAAAATTTCGCCGAGCTTAATAAAAATTGTTTCAGGGTCATTCAGTGTTAACCCATTTTGATGATAGTAAGTAATACCTAAGAAGCCTGTTAGCATCGCACCGATACTAGAGAAGATCATCCAGCTCATACCGATACGGCGCGCTTTTTTAATTTCTTTCACGGATGTAATTGCCATAAAACGAACGATGATATGAGGCTGTCCAAAGTATCCAAGACCCCAAGCAAACAAGGAAGCAATACCTAAAAAGCTTGTTCCTTTAAAAATGTCTAGCAGGGCTGGATCAATAGAGCGGGGTGTATCAACCGCCGGACCAAGTCCACCGATATGCATGAGTGTAACGATAGGGACGAGAATTAAGGCAAGGAACATGATCAGACCTTGAACAAAGTCAGTCCAGCTTACCGCCAAAAATCCACCGAAAAGAGTATAGGCAACAACAACAGCTGTGATGACCCAAAGACCTGTGTGGTATTCCAATCCAAATGTGTTTTGGAATAATACACCTCCGGAAACCATTCCTGAAGAGACATAGAAAGTAAAGAAAATTAAGATAACTAAGCCGGAAATTAAACGAAGAATTTTCGATTGATCATTAAAGCGATTTTCTAAGTAGCCTGGAATGGTGATGGAATCATTGGCTACTTCTGTGTAAGTTCTTAATCGAGGGGCAACATAAAGCCAGTTTGCCCACGCTCCAAGTGTTAAGCCGATGACGATCCAAGAAGAGCTAAGCCCAGTTGCAAACATAGCTCCAGGTAATCCCATTAAGAGCCATCCGCTCATATCCGAAGCGCCAGCACTTAAAGCTGTAACGGCTGGACCTAACCCACGTCCACCTAACATATAATCTGATAAATTCGATGTTTTCTTATAAGCGAAATAACCAATAAACAGCATACCAATCATATACACAATGACAGAGACAATTAAAGAATAATCCAACATAAAAACCCCCTTGCTTTCTTGATGAGGGGGTCAGTCCCCCACCCCTTTAACGCATGAATACACTGGGGGACTGACCCGAAAAAAGTTATAGCATTTCTGAAGTTGTTTTTGCTTGCATGTGTAGCTGTAAGTAGTCAGGGCCACCTGCTTTAGAGTCTGTTCCTGACATGTTGAAGCCGCCAAATGGTTGGTAACCAACGATTGCTCCTGTACAGCCACGGTTGAAGTATAGGTTACCTACATGGAACTCTTCGCGAGCTTTTTCCATATTGGCACGGTTTGTTGTGATGACCGCACCTGTTAAGCCGTATTCTGTGTTGTTCGCAATTTCAAGTGCATGATCGAAGTCTTTCGCTTTCGCAAACGCCACAACTGGACCAAAGATTTCTTCTTGCATTAAACGAGCTTGTGGATCAACGTCCGCTACGATTGTCGGTTGAACGAAGTAACCTTTAGAGTCATCTCCTTCAGCACCTGTTAATACGCGACCTTCTTCATGACCAAGTTTCGCGTAGCTCATCACTTTATCGAAAGCAGCTTGGTCAATAACTGGACCCATGTAATGCTCTAACGGATTACCCGCTGAAATTTCTTTCGTTAATTCTACTGCACGGTTTAATACTTGATCGTACACATCTTCTACGATGACTGCACGAGAACATGCAGAACATTTTTGTCCAGAGAAACCGAATGCTGATTTCACGATCGATTGAGCCGCTAATTCAAGATCTGCTTCTTTATCAACAACGATTGTGTCTTTTCCGCCCATTTCAGCGATGACACGTTTTAACCAAATTTGACCTTCGTTTACTTTAGACGCACGTTCGAAGATGCGAAGACCGACGTCACGAGAACCTGTGAATGAGATGAAGCGTGTTTTCGGATGATCGACTAAGTAGTCGCCCACTTCCGCGCCGCTTCCTGGTACGAAGTTTAATACGCCTTTTGGAAGACCTGCTTCTTCCATTATTTCGACAAATTTCGCCGCAACGACAGGCGTAGTGGAAGCCGGCTTTAATAACACCGTATTTCCTGTAACAATTGCCGCAACGGTTGTGCCAGCCATGATCGCAAGTGGGAAATTCCAAGGAGAGATGATGATTCCTACTCCTAATGGAATGTAGCCGTAACGGTTGAATTCACCTGGGCGGCTTTCTACTGGTACACCGTCTTTAATTTGTAGCATTTGACGAGCGTAGAATTCTAAGAAGTCGATTGCTTCCGCTGTATCCGCATCGGCTTCATTCATCGGCTTTCCTGCTTCTTTTGTTAGAAGAGCAGAGAATTCGTGCTTGCGGCGACGAATGATGGCCGCCGCCTTAAATAATACATCTGCACGAACTTCTGGCTTTACTTTCTTCCAAGTTTCGAATGTTTCTACCGCTACTTGCATCGCTTGTTCTGCTA
>NKXN01000024.1 GCA_002261155.1 Bacillaceae bacterium SAS-127
TTTATAGTGATCTAGTTTTTTCTTCTTCCCCAAAAGCTGTTCAGTGTAAGCTTTTGCCTCATCAACTGTCAATTCTAAATACTTAGAGACAGTTGGTCTTGAAATCTTAAGCTCCTTAGTGATTTGTGTTACTTTAAATTTTCTTTTATGCAGTTCATGAATCTTTACATATAACCCTAACTTCTCCTCCAAAACCCTAACAACATCTATTTTACTAAAGTAATAGGTTGAGAGAGCAAAAGTGTAAAGTCCTATCAAGCGAAAGCTGTCAACTTTATTCTAGCGTTTACAGCGAAAAATTTTGTAGACGGGTTTTCACGAAGAGTAGCAGTGGAAGAACTGTGTAGAAAATGTGGATATCGTAAAAGGTTTGGGCGGTAGGATTAATTTTCTTATTTTCTCTGTCCAACTTAGTGTTGTAGTCTGCCTAATCTACACAATATGGTATTATAGTTTTTATATTACAATTAAAAGAGGGACATAAATGAATAACATATTTAAGTTTTTGGCAACCGCTACAATAATTATTTCTTTACTGCTTTGGATACCTAATATTGTGTTTCAAGAAGCATCCCCTCTATGGTTGTTAACATTTGTTTTTTCAGGTGTGGGCGTTGTGTTGTCGATCAAGATTGATTCCAAAATTCTCATTATCGGCAATACCATTATGTTTTTTAGTTTCTTCATTCTAATGTTTGTTGGTTATATAATAGAATTTTTGACATCCATATAATCATTTGATTATGATAGATGATCCAATTTTTAAAAATCCATTCGATCTTGAACACTAGAAAGAAAGGAGGAAAACCACATGGAAGCAACCTTCTCAAAAACAGGCAAAACAACGAAACGCCCCCTTGTACTGGTCGCTGTGATTTTGGCGATGTTTATGGGAGCGGTTGAGGCGACGATTGTTTCTACGGCGATGCCGGCAATTGTCGCTGATTTAGGCGGTTTTTCTTTATATAGCTGGGTGTTTTCGGCTTATTTGTTAATGAATGCAGCGACGGTGTTGATTTATGGCAAGCTGTCGGATATTTATGGACGGAAACCGGTGTTAATTACGGGTATTGTTCTGTTTTTAATCGGTTCTTTTTTATGCGGATTTGCGGGATCGATGGAACAGCTCATTATCTTTCGCTTGTTGCAAGGGCTTGGAGCTGGAGCGGTGATGCCAGTGGCGACAACGATTGTGGGCGATCTTTATACGAAAGAAGAACGGGCGAAAGTTCAAGGGTATTTGTCGAGCGTGTGGGGCATTTCCGCTGTGATGGGGCCAGCGTTAGGCGGTTTGCTCGTTGAACATGTCAGCTGGCGCTATGTGTTTTGGCTGAACTTGCCGCTGGGTTTGTTAACGATTGCGGGTTTAATTTTCTTTTTACATGAAAAGATTGAAAAGAAAAAGCCGGAGATTGATTATGCAGGGACGATGCTCTTTTTAGTGACGATCTCCAGTCTTATGTATTTATTAGTAGAAGGCGGCGTTCAATTTGCGTGGCTCTCGACTCCTGCGCTTCTGCTCATAGCGGTGATAGCTGTCGCTTTGTCCTTATTTATTTGGCAGGAAAAACGAGCCTCGGAACCGATGATGCCGTTTCAGTTGTGGAAAGTGCGTTCGATTTTGATTGCGAATATCGTTTCGTTCACAACAGGTGTGATCTTGATCGGTGTGTCTAGCTTTTTGCCTACATATGTTCAAGGGGTGATGGGGGAAAACGCGACGGTTGCAGGCTTTACGTTGACGGCAATGTCGATCGGCTGGCCGCTCGCCTCCACGTTATCTGGCCGCTTATTGCTTTCCATCGGTTATCGCCAAACGACGATCATTGGAGGTGTTGCTTTAATCATTGGTAGCGGCATGTTTCTGTTGATGACAAAGGAGTCAGGGCCATTATGGGCAGCGGGCTCGTCCTTTTTCACCGGTGTCGGCATGGGGCTAACATCGACAGCGTTCATTGTTTCCATTCAAAGCTCCGTGGAATGGGAACAGCGAGGAGCGGCGACGGCAGCCAATATGTTTATGCGTAACTTAGGAAACACAGTAGGAGCCGCTTTGTTAGGCGGCGTGTTAAACAATCAGCTTCAGGCTTATTTATTGGACCAGCCCGAAGAGAGTGTACATACGTTATCCATCGATTCCATTAATCAATTATTGGGGGAGGGGAATAGCGGATTTTCTGCAGAAGTGCGTCACTTATTAACGGAAGGACTGGCGAATTCTTTGCATAGTGTCTATTTTGTCGTGTTTCTCTTTGCGATTGTTTCGTTTGCTTTTTTATTATTGTTGAAGAAAAGTGACTAATGAGGGGGACTGTTTGAGCGGCCTCCCTCATCCTATTTAGTAGTTGCTTCCCAAGCCTTTTTCAACAACTGCACACCTTCGACAATTTCATCAAATGTTAAGCTGCTGAAGCCTAGTTGAATCAGCGGCTTTTTTGTTTTTGCTTCGATGAAGTAGGGGGTAGTCGGATACACTTTCACCCCGTGTGCCAGTGCTTTTTGAACAATGGAAGCCTCGGTTTCGTTTGTATGTAACTGAACGACGACATACAGGCCTGATTTCTCTCCAATGATCGTGATTTCGTCGCCGAATGCTTGCTGTAGCTTTGAGACGAGAAGGTGCATTTTTTGTTTGTACACATTGCGCATCCGTTTAATATGGCGCATCCATTCGCCTTTTTTCATGAAAGCGGCCATCGCTTGTTGGTGTAGAAGGGAGGCGTTGTTTTCAAATTGTCCAATAGTTGTTTGGGAGGATGCTTGCAAAGTTGGCGGTACAATCATATAAGCAATGCGAATTCCAGGTAAAAACGACTTAGAAAAGTTTCCAATGTAAATGACGCGTGATCGATCGAGTGCCGATAAGGCGGGAAACGGCTGTTGCTCATAGCGAAATTCACTGTCATAATCATCCTCAATAATAAAGCCTTGTCTTTTAATTGCCCATTGGATTAAGTTTTGTCGTTGTTGAATAGATAGAGAGACTCCGTATGGGAATTGATGTGAAGGTGTGACGTACATTAATTTTGATTGATAAGAGTTTAATTGCTGAAATTGATGCCCAGTCGGTAATACAGGTATCGTTTCTATTTCATATTGGAGCATTTGAAAGACATCTAATGCGCCGTTATAACCAGGGTCTTCTAACACGATATGTGTATGAGCCGGCTTTAAGAGAAAGCCGATCGAGAGCAGAAGCTGTTGTGTGCTACTGCCAATCATGATCTCTGATGGTGCAACTTCAATCCCTCGTGATTGTAGCAAGTAGGAAGCAAGCTGTTCACGAAGCTCCATTTCTCCGATAAATTCCCCGTACATATAAGAAGGTTTCTGTTGCAGTGTTCGATTCATCAGCTGCCGCCATTTTTTTAGTGGAAAATGTTCCATATCGACACCACCCGCTCGGAAATCAATTTTTACTGTGGAACACGTTTCTTGCGCTTTTTCTCGCTTTAGTGGTAGATGTTCGTTCAAAAAAATCGGTTCAAACGGATTGACGAAGTAGCCTCTTCTTCCTTCCCCTCGGATATATCCTTCAGCGACGAGTTGTTCGTAGGCGGTTAGTGTCGTATTGCGACTGACATGTAACCATTCGGCTAACGTACGGATCGACGGCAATTGTTCATCGGCTTTGACATGTTGCTTTTCAATTAACTGTTTGACTTGTTGATAAATTTGTTTATATTTTGGTTCATTTCCTGAAAATGAAAAAAGATAGTGTTTCATCATGTACTCCTTTTGACATGTGGAAAAGTTTTATTCTGTCCCTTTTGTGATGTCAGAATATTTTATATCATTCTACTAAAGTTTGTGATAAGAGAGAAGGGAGAACGACATGAATATTCAATTACTTACGAGAGAGACGCTAGAAGAGGCGAGTGATTTATTCAATGAATACCGGAAGTTTTATGGACAAGCAAGTGATGAGGAAGGAGCGAAAGCATTTTTAACTGAGCGTTTTGAACGAGGGGAATCGATCGTATGGCTTGCGTATACCAATGGGCAAGCGGCTGGATTTGTACAGATGTATCCATTTTTCTCTTCGGTTGCGATGAAGCGTGTATACGTTTTGAATGATTTATTCGTCATGCCAGAATTTCGTCAACGAGGCGTAGCACAGGCGTTAATGGAGACTTGTTACACGTATGGTGAACAACAGCAAGCTCGACAAATTAGACTTGAAACGGCCAATGATAATGACTCAGCGCAACGTTTATATGAAAAAATGGGGATGAAAGTAGAACAAGGTGTGAAGCATTATATTAAAAATTGGGAGTAGGATAGTGAAGGTTTTTAAATGAAATAAGTGGGGTATCCTCTCAGTCAATGAAAAGTATTGAATAAAAAAGGATCTACCTCTATAATTGAGAATGGATTTCATTTATGTTCATCTATTACTTAATTGGGAGGTTATGATTTGCTCACACGTTTTTTTTCTTATTATCGACCGTATAAATGGTTGTTTATTCTTGATTTTGTTTCAGCGATTATTGTAGGGATATTAGAGCTTGCCTTTCCTTTAGCAGTCAATCAAGTGATTGATCGATTATTGCCAGAGGGCGATTGGAGCATTATTTTATTCGCTTGTGTTGGCTTGCTGTTGATTTATCTGTTGAATACGGGATTGCATTATATCGTGACCTACTGGGGGCATATGCTTGGGATTAACATTGAGACAGATATGCGTCAAAAGTTGTTTACTCATATGCAGAAGCTTTCATTTGGGTATTATGATAACAATAAAACGGGTCATAGTATTTCTCGTCTGACGAAGGATTTAGAGGAGATTGGCGAGGTCGCTCATCATGGGCCGGAAGATGTGTTTGTGGCAGTGATGACATTGATCGGTTCTTTCGTCTTGATGCTCAGCATTAACTGGAAGCTGGCCGTTTTGTCTTTTATCGTGATTCCGCTTCTTATTATTCTTGCGATTTATTTTAATAAAAAAATGACGGTCACTTTCCGCAAAATGTTTCAAAATGTGGCCGAGATTAATTCGAGAGTAGAGGATAGCATCGGTGGTATTCGCGTCGTTCAAGCGTTTGCTAACGAGGAGTATGAGCAGGGTAAGTTTAGAGAAAACAATGAAAGCTACCGGACGACAAAGCTACAATCGTATAAAATTATGGCGCAAAACATTATGACCAACTATTTATTAATGAGAACGGTTACGTTGTTCATCTTATTATTTGGGACATTTTTTGTCATTAGAGGAGAGTTAACGTACGGAGAGTTTGTTGCTTTCATTTTATTATCAAATGTTTTAAGTGGACCGATTCAAAAGATTAATGCCGTCATTGAAAGTTATCCGAAAGGGATTGCTGGATTTAAGCGCTATACGGAAGTTATTGACACGGAGCCAGATATTCAAGATCATGAGCATGCCGTGGAGATGGAATTAAATGGGGCGATTCAATATAAAAATGTTTCTTTCGGTTATGAAGGTCTTGAACCAGTACTTAATCAGATTAGCTTATCTATTCAGCCAGGCGAGACGGTAGCATTTGTTGGTCCATCTGGTGCTGGAAAAACGACGTTATGCAGCTTACTTCCACGGTTTTATGAGGTGCAAGAAGGGGCTATCTCGATCAATGGCCGTGATATAAGAGACATTAAATTATCCTCTTTGCGCAGCCAAATTGGAATCGTCCAGCAAGATGTGTTTCTTTTCTCAGGAACGATTCGTGAAAATATTGCTTATGGAGATTTACAGGCGAGCGATGCCGACATTTTAGCGGCTGCCGAAAAAGCAAAGTTAGCGGACTTTATCGATGATCAACCACAAGGGTTAGACACGGTCATCGGTGAGCGAGGCGTGAAATTGTCTGGTGGACAAAAGCAACGGTTAGCGATTGCTCGTATGTTCTTGAAAAACCCACCGATCCTCATTTTGGACGAAGCCACTTCGGCGCTAGATACAGAAACAGAAGTCGCTATCCAAAAGTCATTGGAAGAACTGACAGAAGGAAGAACAACCCTCATCATCGCCCATCGACTAGCTACAATCAAAAATGCCGACCGCATCCTCGTCGTCACGAAAGAAGGAATTGCCGAACAAGGCAACCACCACGAACTAATCGAATCAAAAGGAATATATAGCCGACTGCACCAAGCGCAGTTCGGGTGATGAGGTGCCTGTCACTCCCCGAAGTTTGTCGAAAAAAAGAAAAGAAGAGCCGATCATGTGAAGGAATGATCGGCTCTTCTTTTGGCTTTTCAAAAACATGGTACAATAAAGGAAAGGAGGGATGGGAAAATGATGAAAACAAGGTTACTTAAAAGAGTTCCGTTAAATCAATTAATGGACCTTAAAATTGACTATGCATTTAAGCAACTTTTTGGTACGGAAAAGAATAAAAATATTACAGTCGTCTTTCTGAATGCCATCCTCAATCGAACCGGATGAGAAAGTATTAAAGATATTACATTTAAGAACACAGAAGCTGGCGGGGAGTATCAAGAAGATAAGCAATCCCGCTTAGATATTTTAGCGATAACAAATGATAATGAATCAATCAACATTGAGATTCAATTTACGAATAAATATGATATGGTGAAACGTTCGATTTACTATTGGTCAGGCATTTATCGTACACCAATGAAGAAAAACATGGCTTACAAGCAACTACAACCTGTGATTACGATTAACATCTTGAACTTTGAACTGATTACCCAAACAGATCGTTTTCACACCTCTTATCACTTATATGAAGATCAAGAACAGTTTAAATTAACTGATGTCATGGAATTTCATTTTCTAGAGATGCCTAAGCTCATTCGTGATTGGAAGCAAGAAAAGTTAGATCCGTGGAATGACGTGCTGGCCAGATGGCTGTTGTTGTTAGGCATTGTGGATTATAGAAATGGAACAGTTTATGAGGACATTTACAAAGAACTGGAGGAGATCGCTATGAAAGATGAAACCCTCAAGAACGCTTTTCAAGGCTGGGATTTGTTGAGCGCTACTCAAGAAGAAGTATTGGCATATGAAGCTCGTCTGAAACAAGTACTGGATGAAGAAGCTGCAAGAGTAGAGGCTGAATTGAGAGAAAAAGAAGCACTCGAAAAAGGGATGGAGAGAGGGTTACAAAAAGGATTAACTAAAGGATTAGCTCAAGGTCGTGAAGAAGGTGTAACTGAAGAAAAAAAGGCGACTGTACAGCGAATGCTTCGAGAAGGAATAGAGGTAGAACTCATTGCTAAGCTGACGGATTTAACGGTGGAGCAAGTGAAAGCTATAAAACAAAATAATAACTAAATGTCTTTGTTCATGCTCTTGGAAAAAGAATGAAAAGCGAAACCACTGGTGAAATCATCTTCTCCGGTGGTTTCGCTTTATTGATTTAGCTTGTTGTCTTTTTTTGGGCAAAATAGCCGCTAAGATAAAAATGTTTTGTTCGCATTTTTAGACTTTTTAAGATGAAGGAAATGGTTATACATCATGATCTTTTTGTTGAAATGATAGATCAGTGGCAAGGAGATGATCATAATGATCAAAGCAAATATATATACAGTGAGTTCAGATAATATGCTTACACCACTGAAGAAAATGTTGACGCTAAAATAAATGAGTAAAATAAAGAAATAAATCAATCCTAGTTTAATTGAAAAAGGATAATCGGTGTTAGTCAGTACTTTGACATGGATGAAGAAAGAAATTGAGAACGAGGCCATAGCAATCAGAACGCTAGCGATATAGTTTTCAGGGTTTGTCAAAATAGGCTGATCCAATATAATAAGAGCGATGCCTCTTATAAGTAAACCTGCAAAGGCCGACATGATCAGTGCTTTCATATAATATTTCTTCATCTAAAATCGGCAAGGATACCCCTTCTTCAATCGTGTGAAGGGCGATAGCCCAACGATAAGTGGGGGAGGAATTGCCGTCAGATACGGTATGGTAGGTTAAA
The DNA here is from genome assembly GCA_002261155.1 of Bacillaceae bacterium SAS-127. Lineage (GTDB taxonomy): Bacteria > Bacillota > Bacilli > Bacillales > Domibacillaceae > Bacillus_CE. The sequence continues at coordinate 7,911 of NKXN01000024.1, forward strand.
ATCGTAAGGTTTCATACCATATCAAGTATCTGAACCTTCCACCTTGCCCCCTCCTTTCTGTTATACTAAATTAGAATATAAGAGAAAACTGTTGCGTAAAAGGCACTCTTATAAATCTTTAACG
>NKXN01000025.1 GCA_002261155.1 Bacillaceae bacterium SAS-127
AGCTACCATCGGCGCTGAAGAGCTTAACTTCCGTGTTCGGTATGGGAACGGGTGTGACCTCTTCGCTATCGCCACCAGACTATGAAGTTTGAAAGAATTGTTCTTTCAAAACTGGATAATAAGTATTGTAACCTTGCAAATCGCCTAGGAAAAGTCCTCGATCGATTAGTATTCGTCAGCTCCACGTGTCGCCACGCTTCCACCTCGAACCTATCTACCTGATCATCTTTCAGGGATCTTACTAGCTTGCGCTATGGGAAATCTCATCTTGAGGGGGGCTTCATGCTTAGATGCTTTCAGCACTTATCCCGTCCGCACATAGCTACCCAGCGATGCCTTTGGCAAGACAACTGGTACACCAGCGGTGCGTCCATCCCGGTCCTCTCGTACTAAGGACAGCTCCTCTCAAATTTCCTGCGCCCGCGACGGATAGGGACCGAACTGTCTCACGACGTTCTGAACCCAGCTCGCGTACCGCTTTAATGGGCGAACAGCCCAACCCTTGGGACCGACTACAGCCCCAGGATGCGATGAGCCGACATCGAGGTGCCAAACCTCCCCGTCGATGTGGACTCTTGGGGGAGATAAGCCTGTTATCCCCGGGGTAGCTTTTATCCGTTGAGCGATGGCCCTTCCATGCGGAACCACCGGATCACTAAGCCCGACTTTCGTCCCTGCTCGACTTGTAGGTCTCGCAGTCAAGCTCCCTTGTGCCTTTACACTCTGCGAATGATTTCCAACCATTCTGAGGGAACCTTTGGGCGCCTCCGTTACTTTTTAGGAGGCGACCGCCCCAGTCAAACTGCCCGCCTGACACTGTCTCCCACCCCGATCAGGGGTGAGGGTTAGAAGTTCAACACAGCCAGGGTAGTATCCCACCAACGCCTCCACGTAAGCTGGCGCTCACGCTTCAAAGGCTCCTACCTATCCTGTACAAGCTGTGCCAAAATTCAATATCAGGCTACAGTAAAGCTCCACGGGGTCTTTCCGTCCTGTCGCGGGTAACCTGCATCTTCACAGGTACTATAATTTCACCGAGTCTCTCGTTGAGACAGTGCCCAGATCGTTACGCCTTTCGTGCGGGTCGGAACTTACCCGACAAGGAATTTCGCTACCTTAGGACCGTTATAGTTACGGCCGCCGTTTACTGGGGCTTCGGTTCACACCTTCGCTTACGCTAAGCGCTCCCCTTAACCTTCCAGCACCGGGCAGGCGTCAGCCCCTATACTTCGCCTTGCGGCTTCGCAGAGACCTGTGTTTTTGCTAAACAGTCGCCTGGGCCTATTCACTGCGGCTCCTCGGGGCTATTCACCCCAAAGAGCACCCCTTCTCCCGAAGTTACGGGGTCATTTTGCCGAGTTCCTTAACGAGAGTTCACTCGCTCACCTTAGGATTCTCTCCTCGCCTACCTGTGTCGGTTTGCGGTACGGGCACCTTTTACCTCGCTAGAGGCTTTTCTTGGCAGTGTGGAATCAGGAACTTCGGTACTATATTTCCCTCGCCGTCACAGCTCCGCCTTGATGATGACGGGATTTGCCTCGTCATCGGCCTAACTGCTTGGACGCGCATTTCCATTCGCGCGCTTACCCTATCCTCCTGCGTCCCCCCATTGCTCAATGGTAAATAGGTGGTACAGGAATATCAACCTGTTATCCATCGCCTACGCCTGTCGGCCTCGGCTTAGGTCCCGACTAACCCTGAGAGGACGAGCCTTCCTCAGGAAACCTTAGGCATTCGGTGGAAGGGATTCTCACCCTTCTTTCGCTACTCATACCGGCATTCTCACTTCTAAGCGCTCCACCAGTCCTTACGGTCTAGCTTCACAGCCCTTAGAACGCTCTCCTACCACTGACATCGTAGATGTCAATCCACAGCTTCGGTGATACGTTTAGCCCCGGTACATTTTCGGCGCAGAGTCACTCGACCAGTGAGCTATTACGCACTCTTTAAATGGTGGCTGCTTCTAAGCCAACATCCTGGTTGTCTAAGCAACTCCACATCCTTTTCCACTTAACGTATACTTTGGGACCTTAGCTGGTGGTCTGGGCTGTTTCCCTCTTGACTACGGATCTTATCACTCGCAGTCTGACTCCCAAGGATAAGTTTTTGGCATTCGGAGTTTGTCTGAATTCGGTAACCCGATGGGGGCCCCTAGTCCAAACAGTGCTCTACCTCCAAAACTCTTCCCTTGAGGCTAGCCCTAAAGCTATTTCGGAGAGAACCAGCTATCTCCAGGTTCGATTGGAATTTCACCGCTACCCACACCTCATCCCCGCACTTTTCAACGTGCGTGGGTTCGGGCCTCCAGTAAGTGTTACCTTACCTTCACCCTGGACATGGGTAGATCACCTGGTTTCGGGTCTACGACCTCATACTCATTCGCCCTATTCAGACTCGCTTTCGCTGCGGCTCCGTCTTTCTGACTTAACCTTGCATGAAATCGTAACTCGCCGGTTCATTCTACAAAAGGCACGCTATCACCCATTAACGGGCTCTAACTACTTGTAGGCACACGGTTTCAGGATCTGTTTCACTCCCCTTCCGGGGTGCTTTTCACCTTTCCCTCACGGTACTGGTTCACTATCGGTCACTAGGGAGTATTTAGCCTTGGGAGATGGTCCTCCCGGATTCCGACGGAATTTCACGTGTTCCGCCGTACTCAGGATCCACTCTGGAGAGAACGAAATTTCGGTTACAGGATTGTTACCTTCTCTGATGGGCCTTTCCAGACCTCTTCGCCTATCCCGTTCTTTTGTAACTCCGTGTAGAGTGTCCTACAACCCCAGAAGGCAAGCCTTCTGGTTTGGGCTGTTCCCGTTTCGCTCGCCGCTACTCAGGGAATCGCATTTGCTTTCTCTTCCTCCAGGTACTTAGATGTTTCAGTTCCCCGGGTGTGCCTTCAACTATCCTATGTATTCAGATAGAGATACTGTTCCATTACGAACAGTGGGTTTCCCCATTCGGAAATCTCCGGATCAAAGCTTACTTACAGCTCCCCGGAGCATATCGGAGTTAGTCCCGTCCTTCATCGGCTCCTAGTGCCAAGGCATCCACCGTGCGCCCTTTCTAACTTAACCTAAAATGGCGATTACTCGGTTATTGCTTGGTTACTTTATACGATATTATCCAGTTTTCAAAGAACAAGTAATAGTTATAGAAGGAATTCATCCTTCAAAACTGAACAAAATAAAACGCACCGTTAATTTGAGTAAGAACAACGTTCTTACTTTCCGTTCTATCCTTAGAAAGGAGGTGATCCAGCCGCACCTTCCGATACGGC
>NKXN01000026.1 GCA_002261155.1 Bacillaceae bacterium SAS-127
CATTCCGATTCACTGTCGTTCCTCGTGTTTCCTTTATCTCGATCGGATCATTCCAGTCCATACGTCGCTGAGCAGCGCCTTCCGCATTTCAGGATGTCTAGCTCCGCCTCCTAGACACTCGAGTCAAATGCCAGCCTGACTGCATGGCTGAAGTACGCCATTTCGTCATTCTGTCCTTTGCTTGTCGTGTCTGGGCAGTCGGCTCCGCTTTTCGTGATGTCTAGCTCCAGGCGCTAGTGACTAGTGAACTTCCACGATCCTCCTTGCGATAAGTCAACATCGATTCACTATCGTTCCTCGTGTTTCCTTTATCTCGTGCGGGTCGTTCCAGTTCATACGTCACTGAGCAAGCGCCTTCCGCTTTTCGTTGTCTTTGGCGAATTTATGACATTTGTGTGGTCTTGCTATACTTTTATTCGTAAAACATCTATAGTGTAAATCGTACAAAAGACAGGGATTTTCATTTATTTCCGAGTAAGGATTTTATATAATGAGGGATAGTGACTTTAAATGCGGGGAAAGGTGGAAAAATAAACGTGATGAGAACGATTAATGATACTTTTTTAAAAGCTGCAAGAGGGGAACAGACAGATTATGTTCCAGTATGGTATATGCGTCAGGCTGGACGTTCACAGCCAGAGTATCGCAAGTTGAAAGAAAAATATTCACTGTTTGAAATTACCCATCAGCCAGAATTATGTGCGTATGTAACGAGATTGCCGGTTGAGCAGTATGATGTCGATGCGGCGATTCTTTATAAAGATATTATGTCACCGCTTCCAGCGATCGGTGTCGATGTGGATATTAAGTCCGGAATTGGACCAGTGATTAGTAATCCGATTCGTTCATTAGCTGATGTGGAGAAGCTTGGAGAGATTGATCCAGCCAATGATGTTCCTTACGTATTAGAAACGATTCGTTTGCTGACACAAGAACAGCTGAACGTGCCTTTGATCGGTTTTGCTGGCGCCCCTTTTACATTAGCAAGCTATATGATCGAAGGTGGACCGTCAAAGAACTATAACAAAACAAAGGCATTTATGTACGCTGATCCAAAAGTGTGGTTTGCTTTAATGGACAAATTAACAGAGATGACGATTACTTATGTGAAAGCGCAAATTAAAGCGGGTGCTCGTGCCGTGCAAATTTTTGATTCCTGGGTTGGGGCACTAAATGTACAAGATTATCGTACATTTATTAAACCAGTCATGGAGCGTATTTTTAATGAGTTGCGTCCTGAAGGAGTTCCATTAATTATGTTTGGTGTTGGTGCGAGTCACTTAGCAATGGAATGGCATGACCTTCCATTAGACGTCGTTGGCTTAGACTGGCGTTTACCGATTCAAGAAGCACGAGCAATCGGCATAACGAAAACGGTTCAAGGGAATTTAGATCCAGCTATTTTACTAGCTCCATGGGAAGTGATTGAAGAACGAGCAAAAGCAATCATTGACCAAGGGATCCAACAACCTGGCTACATCTTTAACTTAGGTCATGGGGTCTTCCCAGAAGTAAGCCCGGACACATTAAAACGTTTAACTACATTTATTCACGAATATAGTGCCGAAAAGCTGAAATAAGAAGATTCTTTTTGGAAAACTTAAAGAAGATATGTTGAAATAGAAAAGTATTTCCATTCCTATGAGGTGAAAGTAATGACAAAAAGAAAAATGGGTTTATTAGTAATGGCTTATGGCACGCCATATAAAGAAGAAGATATTGAGCGCTATTATACTCACATCCGTCGCGGGCGCAAACCGTCTCCAGAAATGCTTGAGGATTTGCGTTCTCGTTATGAGGCAATCGGAGGGATTTCTCCGCTTGCTAAAATTACGCAAGAACAAGGGGAAGAGTTAGAGCAGTATTTAAATATTATTCAGGATCAGATCGAATTCAAAATGTATCTTGGACTTAAACATATAGAGCCGTTTATTGAAGATGCTGTTGGACAAATGAAAGAGGACGGAATTGAAGAAGCGGTATCGATCGTATTAGCTCCACATTTTTCTACGTTTAGTGTGAAATCTTATAATGGACGAGCAAAAGAAGAAGCGGAAAAGATCGGTGGGCCGGCTATTGTGTCTGTTGAAAGTTGGTACAAGGAGCCTAAGTTCATCGAGTACTGGGCAGAAAAAGTAAAGGAAACCGTGGCATCTATGACGGAAGAAGAACGTGAAAACTATACACTGATTGTTTCAGCACATAGTCTTCCAGAAAAAATCATTCAAATGGGTGACCCGTATCCTAACCAATTGAAAGAAACAGCCGATTTAATTGCGGACAAAGCAGGCGTGAAAAATTACGAAATCGGCTGGCAAAGTGCAGGAAATACGCCTGAACCATGGATCGGACCAGATGTGCAAGACTTAACTCGTGATTTATTTAATGAAAAAGGCTACCGAGCATTTGTTTACGCACCAGTCGGATTCGTCGCTGATCATCTAGAAGTTCTGTATGATAACGATTATGAATGTCAAGTAGTCACGAAAGAAATTGGGGCAAACTACTATCGCCCAGAAATGCCAAACGCTCAGCCGCTATTTATTGAAGCTATGGCGAGTACCATTATGAAGCATTTACAAGCGAACGCAAAATTATAAAAAGAAGGCGATGTAACTGTGTTGGGAGAAAATAAGAAAGTAGTTGTAATCGGGGGAGGTATTACCGGTTTAACAACAGCTTATTACTTGCAAAAGCAAGCGAAAGAAAATCAGCTTGCGCTCGATATCACATTAATCGAGGCGACTCCTCGTCTTGGTGGGAAAATTCAAACCGTTCGAAAAGATGGCTTTGTGATTGAAAGAGGGCCTGACTCTTTTCTTGAAAGAAAAGCAAGTGCGGCTCGATTAGTGAAAGAAGTCGGACTTGGAGATCAGTTAGTCAACAACTCTACTGGCCAATCTTATGTATTAGTGAACGGAAAACTTCATCCAATGCCAGGAGGCTCTGTGATGGGCATTCCAACACAGATCGCTCCTTTTATCACAACTGGTCTTTTTTCAATTCCTGGAAAAATGAGAGCGGCGGCTGATTTTGTTTTACCGAAATCCGATCCTCAAACAGACCAATCTCTAGGTCATTTTTTTAGAAGACGTCTCGGAGATGAAGTGGTAGAAAATTTAGTCGAACCTTTATTATCAGGGATTTATGCTGGTGATATTGATAAATTAAGTTTAATGTCGACGTTTCCGCAATTTTATCAAGTGGAGCAAAAATATCGTAGCCTCGTATTAGGGATGAAGAAAACGACACCAGCTCCACAGAAACAAGCTGGGACAGCAAAGAAAAAAGGCATTTTCATGACGGTGAAAAATGGATTAGAGTCGTTAGTGGAAGCGATCGAACATAAGCTGAATGAAGGCTCTGTTTTAAAAGGAACTAGAGTCGAGGCGATTGAACACAAACAAGGTGGGGGATATGCACTGAGTTTAAATAGTGGAACGATCCTCCATGCGGATAGTGTTATCGTGACGACTCCTCATTTCACTTTACCAGCAATGATGCCACAATATCGTTTTTTCGATGGGCTAAAGGATATGCCAGCTACATCTGTTGCGACAGTGGCGATGGCTTTTCCAGAAGAAGCAATTACAAAAGATATTGATGGCACAGGATTTGTCGTGTCTCGAAATAGCGACTATACGATTACGGCTTGTACATGGACGCATAAAAAATGGCCGCATACAATACCAGATGGCAAAGTGTTGTTGCGCTGTTACGTTGGACGAGCGGGTGATGAAGCTGTCGTCGATTTATCAGATGCTGAAATTGAACAAATTGTGCTTGAAGATTTGAACAAGACGATGGCAATTACAACGACACCAGATTTCACAATTGTTAGTCGTTGGAAAAAAGCGATGCCACAATATACAGTTGGGCATAAACAGCGCATGACGGATATGTATGAGCAGATAGAAAAAGAGTTACCTGGTCTATTTATTGCTGGAAGCTCCTTCGAAGGGTTAGGGCTACCGGACTGCATTGACCAAGGAGAAGCAGCGGTTCAAAACGTGCTGCAATTTATAAAGTAGAAAAAAGAAGGTATCAATTTTGGTGATGCCTTCTTTTTTATTGCCTATTAGTAGCAGGGCCACTATAAAAAATGTTGCAATTGCTGTGTAGATATAGTAAATTAAGTTACATGATAAATGACCAATTCATTCATTTGGTCAGAAAAGGGGCGATGATATGTCTGTTGACCGAAAGCAGCAAATTATTGAAGCGGCTACGAAATCTTTTTCGCTGTTTGGTTATAAGGCAACAACAATGGATCAAGTAGCAAAGCTAGCGAATGTGGGCAAAGGGACGATTTATACTTTTTTTAAAAATAAAGAAGAGCTTTTTGATGAAATTGTGCAGTCACTTATTTCTGAAATGCGCTATCAAGCAGAGGCGGCATCGGATCCAAACAGTTCTTTTCATGAAAATGTTCATCGAGCGCTCTTTCAAATTTTGCAATTTAGAAAAGAGCATCAATTAACGATTAAATTGTTCCAGGAAGGCAAAGAGATGGGGACACCAGCTGTGCTAGATGTAATGAAGAAAATGGAAGATGCTGTTCTTTCTTTCATTAAAGAAAAAGTTGCTTGTGCTATTCAAGCTGGAGAAATCAAGCCTTGCAACCCAGAGATTACGGCGTTTATTATGTTTAAACTCTATATTTCCTTAATCGTTGATTGGGAACAGCATAAGGAACCTTTGAGCGAAACGGATATATTAAGCTTATTTGAGCTTCATTTATTTGAAGGATTATCCTTGTGAGGAAAGTCCTTTTCTTTTCACTAAAAATGACCATATGAACAAAACAGTCATTAGTTACTGTTTTTACTAGGAGGAGAAGATGAAACAATCATTATTTATGGCTGAAATGAAAGCCATTGTCACCAACCGTAAATTGTTAATTCCGATTGCAGCGGTGCTTTTTATTCCACTTTTGTATGCAGGAATGTTTTTATGGGCGTTTTGGAATCCATACGAAAACTTAAATGAGTTACCTGTAGCGGTTGTTAATAAAGATAAAGGCGCTGATTTTGAAGGCGAGAAGTTAGAGCTAGGTAAGGAATTAGAAAAAGAAATAAAGAAAAGTGATGATTTTGATTTTCATATTATGAGTGAGGACGAAGCACAAAAGGGTCTTAAAAACTTAAAGTATTATATGTTAATTGAAATTCCAGCTGACTTTTCGAAAAATGCAACGACTTTACTAGATGATCAGCCGGAGAAGCTAGAATTAAAATATATCCCTAATGAAGGGCACAATTTCTTATCTTCGCAAATGGGGGAAGCAGCGATGAAAGAAATTCGAGCTTCACTTCAAGAAAATGTCACTAAAACGTATTCAGAAACGATCTTTGATAAAATTAAGGAAATGGGTGATGGGTTAGCAAAAGCGAGCGATGGCGCAGGTGAGCTAGATGAAGGGGCGATTGACCTTTCAGAAGGAGCCAAAAAAATTAAAGAAAACTTAGCTACGCTTGCTGAAAAGTCTGTTCAATTCTCGCAAGGGGTATCTAAAGCAGGAAATGGAACGAAAGAGCTCGCATCGGGTGCTTCTCAATTGCACTCTGGTTTGGCTCAGTTAGAAGATGGAGGAAATAAACTTGTAGCTGGAGGAAAAGAGTTGCAAAGCGGTACAGGAGAGCTTGCGGCCGGAATTTCTAAAGTGCAAGGTGGCCTCCATACTGTGGATGAGAAGATGGGGGAGTTAACAGCTGGAACAGAGCAAGCAAAAGCAGGTGTGCAACAATTTCAAGAGAAGCTCCCGGCTCTTACACAAGGTACGCAAAATTTAGCTGCTGGTGCGGACGAATTAAATAATGGTTTAAATCAGTTTGAACAGCAATTAATTGCTCAACTAAATAGTGGCATGAATCAACAGATGGAACAATTAATGCCGGCGTTACAGCAAAGTATGACACCGGAACAAATTGCTGGATTGAAGCAACAAATGGCTCAGCAGCAACAGCAAATGGAACAGCAAGTGAAAGGTGCTGTCGGTCAGCTGAGATCGGGTACCGAACAACTAGCTGCTGGTTCTAGAGAATTAAATGGAGCGATCAGCGGACAACTAGCTCCTAATATTAATAAATTAAATAGCGGGCTGGGAGAATTACAGCAAGGACAGCAACAATTAAAAGCCGGTGTTCATGAGTTAGCATCGGGAGCGGATCAATTGAACACGGGTGTTGACAAACTACAGGCTGGACAAAAGGAATTGTTAGGTGGTGTCGGACTATTATCTAGCAAGCTGGGTGAAGCAGAGGCTGGCGCAGCAGAGTTAGCAGGAGGTGCGACCACATTAAGCAATGGTTTTGGTCAACTAAATGAAGGATCTGCTCAAATGTCTGAGGGGACGAATAAATTAGCAGAAGGTTCTAAAGAGCTAGCTGATGGAACAACAAAGCTAGAAGAAGGAACAAATGAGCTTCATACGAAACTAGAAGATGCGGCAAATCAAGCAAACGAAGTAAATGCAACTGATAAAACATATGATATGGTCGCTAATCCAGTAAATGTGGAGAAAGATGGAATTAATAAAGTGCCAAACTATGGTACTGGTTTTGTTCCATACTTCTTATCATTAGGATTATTCATAGGGGCTATCATATTAACCATCGTTTTCCCATTAAGAGAGCCGGCTGTTCGACCTAAAAGTGGGTTTAGTTGGTTTGTAGGTAAATTCGGTGTGCTATGTGTGTCAGGTGTCATACAATCACTCTTAGCGATAGCGATTTTACTATTTGGTTTAAAATTAGAAGTTCAAAATGTACCGTTGTTTATAGTGATCACGATTATTACGAGCTTAACGTTTATTGCGCTCGTACAAATGCTTGTGACGATTATGGGAGATCCAGGACGATACCTTGCGATGTTAACTTTAATTTTCCAATTAGCAACAAGTGCAGGGACATTCCCATTAGAGTTAATTCCAAAAGCATTACAACCGATTCATTTTGTCCTTCCGATGTCTTATTCCGTTTCTGCGTTTAAAGCGGTAATTTCAATCAGGGACTATACATTCATGTGGCAGAACGCCGCCATTTTAGGAATGTTTGCTGTTGTTTGTCTATTGGTGACAATTATCTTCTTTAGAGGAATGTACAAACGTCAATATGGTCATCAAGCAGTAACAAGTGAATAGTAAAAAAGATCTATGCTGAAAAGCGGTTTCGCTTTTCGGCATTTTTTTTGTTTTTTTTCAAATATATTTCACATTTTTTTCTTATAATAGAAGGTAAAAAGAAAGCTGGAGGAGGAATATTGTGAAAATTCGCTTGTTTTTGTTCATTGCGGTTTGGATATGGCTCATAGCCGGCTGCAGTCATCCTTCTTATCCGGCCATTAAAGAGGAAAAATATTTATTGACGTTGAATTTAAGAGATTCCTCTTTAACGTTTATTAATCAAAAAGGAGAACATCTGGCTGATTGGGCTTTTGATGACATGTATACAGGAGGAGTCTTATTTCCAGATGGCGACCGCTTACTGCTCTATGGTACGCAACTAGACCGTGCAGCCCTTTTCTCATTATCTGAAGGCAAAATGCTGGATGAATGGAAGGTTCATGAAGGGACAACAGGTGCTCTTTATTTAAAGGATAGTAAGGAAGTGGTGCTTGCTAATAAAGGAGATCGCTCACTCCACTTTTATAATGAAAAAGGAAAAGAAACAGATATTGTGAAAACAGGGAAGTATCCAATGTCACTTGCTGAACATCAAGGGATGCTTTATGTCATTAATTATCAAGATACTATTCTTTCAGAAATAGATCTTAAGAAGAAGAAGGTCGTTAGAGAGTTTACGATTCCTTCTTCTTCAACAGGGCTAATGATTGAACCGAATCAAAGGGAATTGTGGATTGGTGGACATGGTCATGGGAAGGAGCCACAATCTCAAGTCCAGGTGTATTCGTTAGACACGGGACAAAAAATCGAGCAAATCAATACGCCAATGATGCCTGTTAATTTTGCTTCTGATGGAAAGTATCATTATGTTGTTAGTCATGGATCGAATATGATTTATATGTTAAACGATAAGAAAGAAATAGAAGCAGAACTTGAAGTAGGGGCGAATCCGTTTACGATCGAGCCGTTTGCCAATGAGATCATCGTAGCCGGATATGATAGTGATGAGCTTTATTTTCTTGAAAAAGGTAGCTTAAAGCTTGTCAAAAAAGTGAAAACAGGAAAAGGCCCATTTGTGATTTTTGTAAAGGAGGAGAACAAATGACTCATATTTTAATTGTTGATGATGAAGAAGATATGCGCCATCTCATCGCTATGTATTTGGAGAATGCTGGATTTACGGTGAGCCATGCAGAAGATAGTATAGGGGCAAGTAAACAATTGGAAAAAGGAAACATGGATCTTGTACTATTAGATATTATGCTCCCAGGAAAAAACGGCTTTGACATTTGTGCAGATATTCGTAAAATGAGTGAAATTCCTGTTATATTTTTAACAGCAAAAGGGGAAGAATGGGATAAGGTGAAAGGTTTGCAAATTGGCGGTGATGATTATATTGTTAAGCCATTTTCACCAGGTGAATTAACAGCGAGAATTCGGGCGGTGTTGCGGCGTTCTCATAAGGAAGATGAACAAGCAACTACGATTGAAAAAGCAGGTATTTTAGTAGATTTAAGCTCTCATGCAGTGAAAGTGAAGAAAAAGTCTGTTCCGTTGACGTTAAAGGAATTTGAACTATTGCTATTGCTAATTAAAAATGTCGGTCGTGTCTTTTCTCGTGAACAGCTGTTAACGACGATTTGGGGCGATGATTACAGCGGCGGGACGAGAACGGTAGATACTCATATTAAAACGTTGCGAATGAAGCTTGGCAAGGAGGCTGGATCAGCTGTGGCAACTGTGTGGGGAATCGGTTATAAATTTGAGGAACCGACTGCATGAGCTTAGCGAAAAAGCTGTGGCTGACTTTATTCATTACATTGTTGCTTTCGATCGGCTTTGCTTATGCTCTGTCTTATACGTTGTATCAAAAGTTATATGTTGACAGTGTCGAAAAGGAAATGCTCCAAGTCGGCAAAAGTTTGGCTTTGGATTATGACGGTGGGGAAATGACTGATGAATTGATCAAGCAGATCGATTGGTATAATGAGAAAGCTAAGTTTGAAGTGTTTGCGGTTCGGAACCCAAGGGAACTGGCTGCTTGTGTCCCTTTCGAAATTGATTATGATACATTAATTGGTCCAGCTGAACGCGAACAATTGTTGAAAAATGAACCGGTCAAAAAGGTAGGGTATATGGCTCGGTTTGACCGAAAAATCATTTCGGTTGTTGTTCCTTTATTAGAAGAGCAAAGATTGCAAGGAATTATTTATTTATATTTACCACTTGAAAATATGGAGGAGTTAACAGCTGATTTAACAATTTATTGGGGGATAGGTGCTGCTTTATTTTTAATCCTCTTGTTAGTGATTGGCACAAAATGGGCAAGATATTTAACACGCCCGCTTGAAGAAATGAAGCAAGCAGCTGTTAAATTGTCAGAAGGGGATTTCTCAACACGAGTCCATGTGAAGACGAAGGATGAGATTGGTCAGCTTGCCGAAACCTTTAACCATATGGCAGAATCGATTGATAAGGAAGATGAAAAACAAAAAGAATTTCTCGCTACCGTTTCTCATGAACTACGTACCCCACTTAGTTATATAAAAGGGTACAGTGAAGCTCTTTCATCTGGTATGGTTAAAGGAGAGGAGGAAGAGCAACAATATGTTCACATTATTACGAGAGAAGCGAAAAGGATGGAACGACTCGTTAATGACTTGCTCGAACTAATTAAGCTAGAAGCAGACTCCTCCGCTATCGAAAAGGTTCCGTTACCATTAGCTGAAACGATTCATCAAACCCTTCAACAGCTGATACCCGCAGCTAAACAAAAACATGTTACGCTCACAGAAGAGCTTGACCATGATATCATTATTGAAGGAGATGAAGGTCGTCTTGAGCAAGTGATCGTGAACTTAGTCGATAATGCCTTAAGATATACAGAGGCAGGCGGCTTTGTTACTGTGCGCTTGTTTGAACGAGAGGGCAAAGCGGTGATGGAATGTAAGGACTCTGGGACGGGCATTCCGCAAGAAGACTTACAAAAGATTACAGAGCGGTTTTATCGTGTCAATAAGGCGCGGACAAGAGCAGATGGTGGGACAGGTTTAGGATTATCAATTGTTGAAAATATTGTGAAAGGCCATCAAAGTCGATTGACGATTGCTAGTGAGTATGGTCATGGAACGACGGTAACGATTGAATTCCCTTTACTTGAAGATGATGATTAAAGGAGCAGAAACAATGAAGAAACAATGGACAATGATGGTTATGATTTGTGCCCTCTTTCTATTAGGGGCTTGTGGACAACAAAAGCAACAAAATGAAAATGCAGCACCACAGCCAATTGAAGCACAATTAACTGTACCTGAAACAGCGGCAGTGAATGAAGAAGTCACATTTACAACGAAAGTGACTCAAGGAGAAGAAACGGTAGAGGATGCTGATGAAGTACAGTACGAAGTGTGGCAAGAAGGCAAAAAAGAAGATAGTGAAATGATCGAAGCAGAGAAAGATAAAGAAGGAAACTACATCGCGAAAAAAGCATTCACACAGGACGGTATTTATCAAGTCCAAGTGCATGTAACAGCGAGAGGGTTACATACAATGCCTAAACAGCCAGTCACTATTGGACAGCCAACTGATACGACTACAACTCCATAAGAAGCATATGATTAAAGAAGAAAGAACCCACTCAAGGCGACGGCGGGTTCTTTCTTCTTTTTATGTTATGGAATTGGAGTTAACGATTTGAAAGATTAAATGTCTTGAATATCTGTGCAGTCATCACAATGGTTGCCGTAGCACTCATGTTGTTCTTCAATATAAGAACCGCATTTCGTACATTGTTTTGCAGGGATGTTCTTGAAAAAATCAACAATATTTTTCACCATTTTTGTGTTCCTCCTCACATTTGTTATATAACTGATCTATTTTATGTATTCATTGTATTATAACAGAAGGCTATCGTCAACGGTTTTTTAAAATTTTCAGAAAAAATAATTAATAGAAAGAAAACCTCGATTGGTTGAAGTAAGAAGAGTTGCGGAATACAATGAGAGAGAAGTGGAATTGACTAGAGAGGTGTGTAGGGTATGAAAGTTACGATCATCGGGTGTTGGGGCGGTTATCCGAAAGTTAATGAAGCCAGTTCTGGTTATTTATTTGAAGAGGAAGGGTTTAAACTACTCGTTGACTGTGGCAGTGGAGTGTTATCGAAATTGCAACAGCATGTAGCGCCAGAGGAACTGAACGCAGTATTACTTTCTCATTATCATGCCGATCATATAGCAGATATCGGTGTATTACAACACGCTTTATTGATTCAGAAGCATTTAGGGAAAGAAGTAACCCCTTTGCCTATTTACAGTCATAACGAAGATGCTTTATTCGCTTCACTTACATATAAAGGTTTGACAGAGGGAAGAGCGTATCAACCGAATCAAACATTAACTCTTGGTCCGTTTACGGTCGAGTTTTTACGCACTGTTCATTCTGTTCCATGTTTTGCGATGAAAATTTCAGCTCATGATCATACCGTTGTTTACACAGCAGACTCAGCCTTTCAACAACAGTTTATTCCGTTTGCAAAAGAATGTGACCTGCTTCTTTGTGAAAGCAATTTTTATAGTGGAATGGATGGCCAAGCGGTTGGTCATATGACGAGCACTGAAGCGGGGAGACTAGCCCATTCTGCTCGCGTAGGGACTTTAGTGTTAACACATTTGCCGCATTTTGGTGAGCTAGCTAAACTAAAAGAGGAAGCAGAAGCTGAATTTCGTGGCACAGTATTATTGGCGAAGCAAAGTTTAGAAATAGAGATATAAACGGGGGATGAATATGCTATTTATTGACAACCAAGGAATCACAGATCCGAGAATCAACTTAGCGATTGAAGAATATGCGGTGAAGCATTTAGATATTAACGAAACGTATTTGCTCTTTTATGTAAACGAGCCTTCGATTATTATCGGTAAAAATCAAAATACGATAGAAGAAGTAAATCTGGACTATGTCGAAAAAGAAGGCATTCATATTGTGCGCCGCTTATCAGGGGGCGGTGCAGTGTATCATGATTTAGGAAATTTAAATTTTAGCTTTATTACAAAGGATGACGGAGATAGCTTTCATAATTTCCGTAAATTCACTGAACCAGTGATCGCTGCCTTAAATAAACTGGGGGTACAAGCGGAGTTAAGTGGAAGAAATGATATTTTGGCGAACGGATTCAAGATTTCTGGAAATGCTCAGTTTTCGACGAAGGGGCGGATGTTTAGTCACGGGACATTACTTTTTAATACGAATATGGACGAGGTTGTTTCCGCTTTAAAGGTGAGAAAGGATAAGATTGAATCGAAGGGGATTAAGTCGATTCGCAGTCGGGTCACGAACATTGCTGAGCTGATGGAACAGGATATGAGCATTGAAGAGTTTCGCTTATTTTTATTACAAGCGATTTTTGAGCAAGAAGAGCCGATTCCACAATATAAGCTTGAAGAAAAAGATTGGGAAATCATTCGACAAATTTCTGAAGAGCGATATAAAAATTGGGATTGGAACTTTGGGAAATCACCTGCTTTCAATATTCAACGTTCCCACCGCTTCCCGGTAGGCTTGATCGATGTTCGATTGGATATTAAAAATGGGCGAATTCAACATTGCAAAATCTTTGGTGATTTTTTTGGTGTTGGTGATGTGAGTGAAATTGAAGAAGAATTAGTGGGGATACGTTATGAAAAAAGCGAGATTTCTCAAGTATTGGATCAACTGTCTCTTCCTCATTATTTCGGGAAAATGACGCAAGAAGAATTTTTACAGTTGCTATATTAAATAAAATAGGAAGAGTTTGCCTTACTTCATATCGCAAGGTAAACTCTTCCTATTTTTGGTTAGTGTTCCTTGCGAGTTTTATTATTTTCATATATAATAAAGATTGAAAATTCAAATAATGAATGATTATTCATTCATTGCAAAGGGGAGTATGGGATGAATCTTTCAGTAGCATTGTCAGAGTCAGTGGCGAAATTCAAGGGGAAAACCGCATATCATTTTTTAGACAAGACAGCTACATACGAGGAATTGGATGCAGTTGTCAATCAGTTTGCTTCAGGACTTAATCAGCTTGGGATTCAAAAAGGGGATCATATTGCACTTTTATTAGGGAATTCTCCTCACTTTATTATTTCCTTGTACGGAGCGTTGCGAGCTGGAGTAACCGTTATTCCAATCAACCCACTTTATACGCCAGATGAGATCAGTTATATTGTGAATAATGGAGATGTAAAAGCCGTCGTTTTGCTCGACAAATTACTTCCGCTTGTCGAAAAAATGAATCAACATTCACCTCTGGTGGAGCAGTACATCGTTTGTGAAACAAATGATGAATATACCAAGGGGGTCGATCTGACGACTCCTAAATTGAAAGCGTTTTCTGAAATGTTAAGTCTAGGACAACCTGATTATCAAGGGCCGGAGCTTTTAGATGATGATGTGGCGGTGATTTTGTATACGTCTGGTACAACAGGGAAGCCGAAAGGGGCGATGCTTACCCATCATAACTTGTATTCTAACGCACGAGATATAAGTAGTTACCTACAAATATCACAAGAAGATTGCGTTATCACTGTTCTTCCGATGTTTCATGTGTTTTGCTTAAGTGTCTCGTTAAATGCGCCGTTAATTAGTGGAGCTACGATCTTAATTTTTCCACAGTTTAGTCCGAAAGAAGTATTTGCTTTGGCGAAACAACATCAAGCGACCGTATTTGCTGGTGTTCCAACGATGTATAATTTTCTTTACCAATATTCTGATGGAGATATTGAAAGTTTTGCAAACGTCCGTTTATGTATTTCAGGAGGATCATCTATGCCGGTTGCGTTGCTCGAAAACTTCGAGAAGAAATTTAATGTGACCGTTTCAGAAGGATATGGATTGTCTGAAGCAAGCCCAGTGACCTGCTTTAATCCATTAGATCGACCGCGAAAGGCGGGTTCGATCGGTTGTTCCATTGTGAATGTAGAAAACAAGATCGTCAATGAAATAGGAGAAGAACTGCCACCAGGAGAAGAAGGCGAATTAGTCGTTCGTGGTCCGAATGTGATGAAGGGGTATTATAAAGAGCCAGAAGAAACTGCTGCGGCTTTGAAAGACGGCTGGCTGCATACTGGTGATCTCGCTCGAATGGATGAGGACGGCTATTTCTATATTGTTGATCGAAAGAAGGATCTTATCATCGTGGGGGGATATAATGTGTACCCTCGTGAAGTAGAGGAAGTTCTCTATAGTCATCCGGATATTATTGAAGCAGCTGTAGTAGGTGTTCCAGATCCTAATTATGGAGAAAGTGTACTTGCTTTTGTTGTTGCTAAAGACGAGCTTTTAAATGAAGCGGCTGTCATCGACTATTGTTATCATCACTTAGCGAAATATAAACTCCCGAGCAAAGTAGAATTTTTAGAAGAACTTCCGAAAAACACAACGGGCAAAATTTTAAGACGAGCGTTAAAAAAACAAATACAACAAACGTAACTGGTTAATAGAGCTTCCTCATTTAATGTTGAGATGAGGGAGCTTTTTTAGGTCTAAATTTTCTGTTTTAGGATTACATATAATAGAGGAAGAAGGAGGGAGGGAATTAAGTGAAGATAAAGTGGACTGCGATAGTTATTGTAGGCTATTTGTTGTTTTCAGCGTTTATGTACTATTATTTATTTGTGATGTCGACTGGGGATCTTCCCGATATGTATAAAGGGACAAGTGCTGACCCGTCCACTTTTTTAAATGAACAGGAACGTTCTTTAAGCGGAGAATTTTCGAAAATCAAAAATTTGCTTTTCTTTCTGAGTACGCCACTTGAATGGCTCATCTACTTTTTCATCGTTCTATTCGGCTTATCTCATCGATTTGAAAAGTGGGCGCAGGAAGCAGTACGTATCACTTTTTTGCGAACGTCGATTTATTTGTTTTATTTGTCTGTTTTTACATTTATCGTGACATTCCCACTACAATATATAAGCTTTCATTTTTCTAAAACATATAATATTTCTGCGCAAACGTTTTCTCAATGGATGAAGGATGAGTTGATTGATTTTTGGATCGGTTATGGCTTGATGATGATTCTGATCTTTGTCATGTACGAGCTGATGAAAAGGTTCAAAAAAAGATGGTGGCTTGCAGCTTGGATGCTCTTTGTGCCTTTTACGATCTTTTTAATGTATGTCCAGCCAGTCTTTATCGATCCGCTTTATAATGAGTTTTATCCGCTAAAAGATAAACAGCTAGAAGCGAAGATTCTATCGCTAGCTGATCAAGCAGATATTCCGGCTAATCACGTGTATGAAGTCAATATGTCTGAAAAGACGCATGCTTTAAATGCTTACGTCACTGGAATTGGCAGTAATGCTCGTATCGTTTTGTGGGATACGACGTTAAATAAGCTAAATGAAGAAGAAATTTTGTTTGTGATGGCTCATGAAATGGCGCACTATGTGAAAAAGCATATTTATATTGGGATCGCTAGTTACTTAGTTCTTGCCTTTATCGGCTTCTGGCTCATAGCGAAGATGATGGAATGGTTGATTAGTCAGCAAGGAGAAAAGTTAAACATAACGGATATCGCCCAATTGCGAACGTTGCCGTTAATTTTTATGATGATCTCGATGCTGTCGTTTGTTGCCAGCCCATTTTCAAATGCAATTTCTCGATTTGAAGAGAAACAGTCCGATGCGTATGCGATTGAAATGACAGGCAATAAAACAGCCGCCATTAGTGCGTTTCAAACGCTCGCAAAGGAAGGATTATCCGAAGTAAAACCACCATTGCTTGTGAAAATTTTTCGTTATGGTCATCCTTCGATGGCGGAAAGGATTTATACGATTGAAACGTATCCATTGAAAGAAACGAAGGAGAAAAAGGGAAATAATTAAAGGGATATGTAGAACATACTGATAAGTGCCGGGCTTCCTCTTTTTAAAAGGGACTCGGCACTTATCTTAAGTTCATGTCGTATGCATTATAGGAGGTTTTTGGTAGAAGAGGAACTCAACGAGAAGAAAATCATTAGGAATTAAAATTTCTCTCTAATTCATTCAACTTATGGGATAGCTTCATAAATGCTTCGCGATCTCCTTTGTCGAGGGTTTGGTCAATTGCAACCATGATCCGTTGTTTTTCTTGTTTGAAAAGAATGTCATTTAGCAATTTGTCGATATATACATCGGTAGCATTTCTTTCTTTCTCACGTGGCATCGGGGACCTCATCATTTCAGTGAAATAGTTGTTGTTCTCCATTTTTCATCACCTCGGATACCTTTTTCTTATTATATATGATTTGAAAATAGTAATCAACAGAAATTTTAAAATTTTTAGAAAAATTATTTATTTGTTCTTTAAGACATTAATAATAAGGGGTGTTATGATAAATGTAATAAGTCGAAAGGAAGTGTAAATGGTGAATCATACCTATGATGACTACATTATTCGTCCTGAAGTGATGTTTATTAAGGCGGTAGAACGAAAGGGAAAAGAGCATACAATTGTCGTCGAAGAAAAACGAACATTTGAATTAACTATGAAACCTCTAGACCTCATCAAAAAAAGCTGTATTGCCTATGGAGCCACTTATAATGGTAGAAGGGGCGCTAGTAAACATTGGCTAGCTACAGACAAAAAACTCCCCATTAACATTGATCATTTTGAAGGAACATATCTATTCCCGCTTGCCTCCCATATTGCCAAAGGGAACTTGTGGATTTCCTTATTCAAGATAGAAAGCTTTTCAAAATTGGACAGTAAACACACATCGATCTTATTTACAAATGGTCAACGCTTCTCCTTCCCTATCACTGAACGATCGTTAAAGAATCAACACGGAAAAGCCTCAAGATTAAACATTGAATTAAAACAGCAGGTACATAACTCATATAGATGGGACTACAGAAAAGAAGTGTAAGCTTCAGAGTCAAAACACGCATTGATTGGATGAAACATCCAAATTAAGAAGTCGTTCATCACTGTTTTTATCGATAAATATGGTAAAATGAGAAGAAACTAATGTAGAGGGTTAGCTACTATGGATTTGAACAATATTAGAGAGTGGTTCACACTCGAACAGATCATGGACTTAATTGATCGTTATCAGTCATTCGGACCGATTCCAGGATTTATTTTACCGTTGCTAGAAGCGTTTCTTCCATTTTTGCCACTGTTCGTCTTTGTGCTGGCAAACGTTAATGCTTTTGGCTTATGGTTTGGCTTTATTTTGTCTTGGGGAGGAGCGGTGACGGGTGCGTTTATTATTTTTTTGCTCGTCAGAAATTATGGTCAGCGACGAATGCTTTCCTTTTTGCAAAGACATGGACAAGTCAAAAAGTTAATGAATTGGTTGGATCGTCACGGATTTGGTCCCGTATTTTTACTTCTTTGCTTCCCGTTCACACCTTCTGCCGTCGTCAATATTGTGGCAGGGCTTTCTAACATTAGTGTGACACAATATTTATTAGCGGTTATGACGGGTAAGTTTGTGATGATTTTAACGATTAGCTTTATTGGATATGATGTGGCCGCACTTATTGAGCAGCCGATACGAACAGCGATCGTAGCAACGGTTATTTTCATATTATGGCTAGGTGGAAAGAAAGTAGAAGCTCGCCTAAATAAACAAGAAATGAGAGAAAGGGGCTGATCATATGTCAGCTCTTTTTTGCTTGCTGATGTAAGGAAATGTTTTGATAGGCTATGCTAAAAAATTAATTAGCTTTTTCGTTATAATAAAAATAGTGAATATGATGGGAGGAGAAAGGTATGTCGATTCAGTTTATACTCGGTCGGTCTGGAACGGGAAAAACGACTTCTATATTAGAAAATATAAAAAGCCAAGTGAAAGAGCAACCGATAGGGGAACCTGTCATTTACCTTGTTCCGGAACAAATGACCTTTTTGTCAGAATACAATTTAGCGGCTGATCCAGCGCTTGGGGGAGTCATCCGTGCACAAGTTTATAGCTTCACTCGTCTTGCTTGGCGTGTACTGCAGGAAACAGGAGGAATGAGCCGAAAGCATATCTCTTCAGCAGGGTTAAACATACTCATTCGCAAAATTATTGAAGACCAAAAAGAGGATTTGAAAATCTTTGCTAAAGCAGCGGATAAAAATGGATTTGTTAGCCATGTAGAAGCGATGTTAACGGAGTTTAAACGCTATTGTGTGACACCAGAGGAATTAACTGAAATACGAGAAGAAGTCGCTTCCAAAGCGTTAGCAGATAAGCTTCACGATTTGCAAACGATCTATAGCGAATTTGAGCAGTCTCTTATTGGCAAATATGTTGATTCTGAAGATTATTTACGTTTGCTAGCAGAAGCAGTTGCTTCGTCCGATTATTTACAAAAAGCAGAAGTGTATGTCGATGGATTTCATAGCTTTACTCCACAAGAATATGAGGTCATTGGACAGTTGATGAAGCATGCCAAAAAAGTAACGATCGCTTTAACGGTCGATCAAGCGTTTCGAACAAATATCCCGGAAGATACGCATTTATTTAGACAAGCGGGTGAAACGTATTCGACCCTTTATGAATTAGCGAAAAGTAACGGTGTGTCAGTGGAGAAAGATCAAATGTTGACGATGCCAAGACGTTATGAAGAAGAGAGTTTGGTCCATTTAGAAACCCATTTTGATCACCGACCAGCGATGGCGTATAACGGTTCCACTTCGATTTGTTTTTTAGAAGCGACGAATCGACGGGCCGAAATTGAAGGGGTTGCGCGAGAAATACGGAAGTTAGCACGAGAGGATGAATATCGTTATAAGCAAATGGCGATTCTTGTTCGCAACGGTCACGAGTACCAGCAAGTGATTGAAACGGTATTTCATGATTACGATATCCCTCTTTATATCGATAAAAAAAATCCGATGCTCAATCATCCTGTTATCGAGTTAATTCGTGCAACGTTAGAAATTTTAGCTAGTCATTGGCGATATGAACCTGTTTTTCGAGCGGTTAAAACGGACTTGTTATTCCCGTTAAAGAAAGATTGGAAAAGGTTACGTGAGCAAATGGATCGCTTAGAAAATTATGTGCTGGCATATGGAATCAGAGGAGATCGCTGGACGAATGAAGAGCAGTGGAGCTACCGCCGCTATCGTGGATTAGAAGGTGTTCATCTTGGACAAACGGATGAAGAACAGCGGATCGAGAAGGAATTAAATGAATTAAAACTTATTATTTCAGAGCCGATTTCGCGTTTGTCTCGCCGATTGAAGCGTGCGAAGACGAGCAGGGGATTTTGTGAAGCATTTTATTTATATTTAGAAGAGTTAGAGATCCCGAGAAAACTGGAAAGCTTGAGCATGGAAGCACAAGAACGTGGTGATTTAATTACAGCGCGAGAGCATAATCAAGCGTGGAGTGCAGTCATTGAATTGTTGGATCAGTATGTAGAAGTGCTCGGGGATGAAGCAATGACCGTCAAGAAGTTTGCGGCCACGATCGATGCTGGATTAGAAACACTGAAATTTTCAAACGTGCCTGCTGCTGTCGATCAAGTGATGGTAGCGAATCTTGAGCTTTCTAGACTTGCGAATATTGATGTGGCTTTTATTATCGGTGTCAATGATGGTGTGCTACCTGGCAAAATGCAAGAGGATGGGATACTAGCAGATGATGACCGTGAACGATTGCTTTCACAAGGAGTGAAGCTTGCGCAAAGTAGCAAAACGAAGCTGCTTGATGAAGAGTTTATCGCTTATAAAGCTTTTACGACTCCAGCTAGCCGGTTATATATTTCTTACCCTCTTGCTGATGAAGAAGGCAAGACATTACAGCCCTCTCTTTTTATAAAAGATTAAAGGAAATATTCCCACTTGCAGAGACGAAGCTACTTGTTAACGAACCGTCGGACTTGCAAGAACAAGAAGGTTTGCAATACGTTTGCCACCCGAATCCGACGCTATCGTATATCACGACTCAGCTTCAACAGAAAAGGCTTGGCTATCCAATGTATGATTATTGGTGGGATGTTTACAATTTTTATTTAAATACACCAGAGCAAAAAGAAAAAGCAAGTACAGTATTTTCTAGTTTATTTTATAAAAATAAGGCGGAAGTATTGGAGGAGCAGGTAAGTAAAAATCTATACGGGGAAGAAATTCTTGCTAGTGTTTCAAGAATGGAATTATTCAATAGCTGTCCATTCTCTCATTTTGCTAATCATGGTTTGAAGCTACGAGAACGAGATGTTTATCGATTGCAGGCACCAGATATCGGAGACTTGTTCCATGGAGCTCTGAAATGGATTGCAGAGGAAATTCAAAGACGAGATTTAAACTGGGGGAAGCTGACAGAACAACAATGTTTACAGTTGGCAAAAGAAGCGGTCGTTCATTTAGTACCAAAACTGCAAAATCAAATTTTACTAAGCTCGAACCGTCATTTATATATCGGTCGTAAGCTTGAGCAAATTATCGGCAGAGCTTCTTATATGTTAAATGGCCAAGCTAAGATGAGCGGTTTTGCGCCTGTCGGAATTGAACTTGGCTTTGGACCGCAAGCAGAGTTGCCGCCGCTTTCCTTCACGTTAAAGAATGGAACACAGATGGCGTTAGCAGGAAGAATTGACCGTGTTGACCAAGCGCAAAATGATGAAGAAGTGTATTTGCGGATCATTGATTATAAATCAAGCAGTCGCGATTTAGATATGACAGAAGTATATTATGGGTTTGCCCTGCAAATGTTGACGTATTTGGATATTGTATTAACACATTCACAACAGCTTGTTGGCAAAGAAGCGCATCCGGCAGGTGTTCTATACTTCCATGTTCATAATCCAATCATTAATAGTAAACAAGTGATGACGATTGAGCAAATTGAAGAGGAAATCTTTAAAAGCTTTAAAATGAAGGGGCTTGTACTGGCGGAAGAAGCGGTCGTTCGGTTAATGGATACGAGTCTTGAGGGAGGAAATTCAAAAATTATTTCGGCTGGGATTAATAAATCCAATGGCAAGCTCGCGAAAAGTTCCAAAGTTGCTCATCGACAGCAGTTTGAACAGATGCGTCAGCACGTTCGCGACATTTACCAACAATCAGGGGATGATATTGTCGCTGGTCGGGTCGATATTGCTCCTTATCAATATAAGAAACGAACCCCTTGTGATTTTTGTTCTTATCGACCTGTTTGTCAATTCGACGACATGATCGAAGACAATCAGTATCGCACGATTATGCCGCAAAAGAAGGAAGAAATTTTTCAAAAAATGAGCGAAGAGAGGGATAAATGTGAGTGAGCAATTGATACCAGAAAAGCCGGCGGGAGTGACTTGGACAGATGATCAATGGAAAGCGATCACAGCGACAGGCACCGACATTTTAGTAGCCGCCGCCGCTGGTTCAGGAAAAACAGCGGTGCTCGTGGAACGGATCATTCGTAAAGTGTTAAATGAAAACGAGCCTATTGATATTGATGAGCTTCTTGTCGTGACGTTTACGAACGCCGCCGCTGCTGAAATGAGGCATCGAATTGGACTCGCATTAGAAAAAGCGATGGTATCTGATCCGACCTCTAAACATTTGCGGAAACAATTAAGTTTATTAAATAAAGCATCGATTTCGACATTGCACTCTTTTTGCTTAGAAGTCATTCGTAAGTATTACTATTTGATCGATATCGATCCTTCTTTTCGAATTGCTGATGAGGCGGAAGGGTCATTGTTAAGAGATGAAGCGTTAGATGATTTATTTGAAGAAGAATACGGCAAAGAAGGAAATGAAGATTTTTACCGCTTAGTGGATACTTTTTCTAGTGATCGTAGCGATGCTCAATTACAAATGATTGTGGGACGGCTGTATGACTTTGCTAAATCGCATCCTCATCCAGAAGAATGGTTACATCGTTTACCGCAGCTATATGATGTTGATGAAGAGACGACCAATATCGATGATTTGCCATTTATGGAGGCGTTGAAATTTGATATTGAGCTGCAGCTTGAAGGAGCGGAAACGCTCGTTAATGAATTAGTGGCAATAGCAAACATGTCAGGTGGGCCGTCTCCCAGAATGGTGAATTTCACTGCCGACCAACAAGTAGTTCAACGGCTTCGCGAGTCTATTTTCTCTTGGCGAAAGCTATATGAAGAAATGCAGTCGGTGAAATTCTCCACGTTAAAAACTTGTAAAGGCGAGGAATATGACCCGGGGTTAGTGGATAAATCAAAGGATGTCAGAAACGAATTAAAGAAAATCATCACTTCTTTAAAAGAAGACTATTTTTCTCGCAAGCCTGAAAGCTATTTGCGTGATATGAGGGAAATGAAAGACATCATTACTTCTCTTGCTCAGCTAGTCCATAAGTTCGCCGATAAGTTTCAAGCGATGAAGCGGGAAAAAGGGCTTGTCGATTTCGGTGATTTAGAGCATTTTGCTTTAGCGATTTTAGCTGAACGAAGAGAAGGTGAAGGTGAATTAATTCCTTCTGAAGCGGCACTATTGTATCAGAAAAAATTTAAAGAAGTGCTCTTGGACGAATATCAAGATGTCAATTTCGTACAGGAGTCGATTATTCGTCTTGTCACGTCAGGTGTAGAAGAAAAGGGCAACTTGTTTATGGTTGGGGATGTAAAACAAAGTATCTATCGCTTTCGTTTAGCAGAACCAAATCTATTTTTAAGCAAGTATAGAAGATTTTCAACAACAGGTGAACACACAGGTATGCGGATTGATTTAGCGAAAAATTTTCGTAGTCGTCAAGAAGTGCTTGATGGAACGAATTATTTATTTAAGCAAATCATGGGTGTGAAAGTGGGAGAAATCGAATACGATCCACAAGCTGCATTGGTCAAGGGAGCTGACTATCCAGAGGATCCTGTTGTTCCTGTAGAAGTGACGGTTATCGAGCAAGAGGGAGCGGCAGTTGAGCAAGAGGAAGAAGTGGGCCTAGAGGATGCTGAACAATCGCAATTGGAAGCAAGATGGATCGTGCAAAAGGTTAAGGAGCTAGTGCAATCAAGATATCCAGTCTATGATCCGAAAACGAAAACTGAGCGTCCGATCCAATATCGTGACGTTGTGATTTTGTTGCGCTCTATGCCTTGGGCAGGGGAAATCATGGAAGAAGGAAGACGGTCGGGCGTTCCAATTTATGCGAAGCTGTCTAGTGGCTATTTTCAAGCGACCGAAGTGGTCATTATGCTGTCATTGTTAAAGGTGATCGATAACCCGTACCAAGATATTCCGCTTGCTTCTGTATTGCGTTCACCGATTGTGAACTGTTCAGAAAATGATTTAGCGACGATTCGTCTGGCCTCTAAAAAAGGCACCTATTATGATGCTGTTCAAGCGTTTGCTAAAGAGAAGCCAGCTGCAGAGCATGAAGCCATTCATGAAAAGATAAATAAGTTTCTGGAGAAGTTATCGAATTGGAGAACGATCAGTAGAAATGGAGCGTTATCTTCTCTTATTTGGCAGCTGTATCGAGATACGCATTTTTACGATTTTGCAGGTGGGATGCCAGGTGGAAAGCAAAGGCAAGCAAATCTTCGTGCGTTATACGATCGAGCGAAACAGTATGAAGAAACCTCCTTTAGAGGGTTGTTCCGCTTTTTACGATTAATTGAACGGATTCAAGAGCGAGGCGATGATTTAGGGGAAGCGAAAGCATTAAATGAGCAAGAGGATGTCGTTCGTTTAATGACGATTCATGCCAGCAAAGGATTGGAGTTTCCGGTTGTTTTTGTAGCGGGGCTTGGTCGCCAATTTAACTTGATGGATATTCGTCAGTCCTATTTATTCGATAAAGACTACGGGATTGCTGCTAAATATACGAATATAGAAAAACGAATTAGCTATCCATCCTTGCCGCAGCTCGCTTTAAGGCGGAAAAAACGATTGGAGCTGTTAGCGGAAGAAATGCGTGTTCTCTATGTGGCATTAACGCGAGCAAAAGAGAAGCTATTTTTACTCGGAACGCAGAAGAATATAGATAAATCGCTAGCAAACTGGGAGAAAGGGTGGAGTAGTACGGACTGGTTATTAAGTGATACCGATCGAGCAGCGGCAATCTCTTATTTTGATTGGGTTGGTCCAGCTTTAGTGAGGCATCGGGAGTGGACACTTAGTGATCAGCCGAATCTTGATCATTTTGCGGATATCCATCATCATGCCTCGAGATGGAAGGTTGAAATCGTCCATCCAGAAAGTTTGCTAGAGCCCGAGCAAGAGGCTGATCTACAACAAGTAGATTGGCAAACTAAAGTAGAAAACAGTGAGCCCATTGACATCTCTTCACCGTATAAACAACAAATTATCGAGCGTATGAGCTGGCAATACTCAAATACAGTGGCAACGAAACTGCGTTCAAAGCAGTCGGTATCTGACTTAAAACGGATGAATGAGATTTATAATGAGGGAGCAGGGAATGAATTAGTGAAAAGCTTTCAGCGTCCGATTTTCAGTCGCCCAGCCTTTATGCAAGAAAAGGCGCTTTCCCCGGCGGAAGTCGGAACCGCTGTGCACACGGTGATGCAACATGTGCCGTTACACGAACAGCCAACAGCGGCAAATATTGATTCTTTGCTAGAGAAGCTCATACAGCGAGAGCTATTAACGAGTGAACAGGTAGAGGTGATTGATCCGAATCGCATCGTTTCATTTTTTGAGACGGAAGTGGGACAAATGTTGCTGCGGGCTGATCATGTATACAGAGAAACGCCATTTAATATGGGTGTGAAGGCAAGTGAATTGCATACCGATTGGAGTGGTCCAGAAGAGGTTGTGCTCGTTCAAGGAGTGATTGACTGTTTAATAGATATAGACGGTCAGCTATATTTGCTCGATTATAAAACTGATCAAATTACTGGACGTTTTGTGGGAGGATTAAATGAAGCTCGTCCAGTACTTGAGGAGCGTTACCGTTTGCAAATTGAATTGTATGCTAAAGCCGTTGAACAAATTTGGAAACGAAAGGTCGCTCGAAAATATTTATTCTTTTTTGACGGGGCTCATACTCTACAAATAGATTAATAAACAGCCTAGCTTCTCCATCGCATACAGGTGATTAGGAAGCTAGGCTTTCTATATAATCTTATAAAGTACCAACTATCGGTTGATCAACGCCGGTACTATCTAAAATAGTATTCGTATTCAAACAAGTATAAGTGACGATAAATGGCCCCGTGTTAGACGAGCCTGAGCCTAAAGAGGATTTACTGCTCTCTTTAGGTGAGATCACTAATGTGTCACCATAATGGACAATGCCACCAGACACATTAAATATTTGTAAAGGACCGATAATGGCAGGCATAAAAACTCCACCTTTTAACTTTGAATTTGTTTAGATTTTAATTTTCGTACGTGTTGAATTCTGCAATATCCTGTCGCTTCGTTAGCGGATCCAATAAGGCCAACAGCAGCAGTCGACATACCTGTAATATGCACGTGGCCGACATGAATGAATGGGTAAGCATCAATAATAGCTGCTTTTTTCTGCTTCTTCGGACAGATGACTGTCGGAGGTGGTAATACGACGCTCGGTCGTTGAGAGGTATCGATAAAGCCTTTGCTAGGCTCTTGAATCGCATAGACAGTGGAATAGGCTTGTGATTGATTGGTGTCGCCAATTTCTAATACTGAGCCGATAAAAACAGTGTTTGCTTCAAAGTGATCAACGATAGATAGACGCATGATGTGTTACCTGCAACTAAAGTGGTACAAAAGGACTGATAATTAATGATTCAGGAGGCGTATCAAACGATGAATACAATGTGATCGTATCGGTGTCCCCAACTTGAAAATAAGAAGAACTTGAGACAGCGATAATTGAAATTTGCCCCACTTCTAATTCACGATTCATCACTTGTAAATTCAAAGCATTCACTCCATTTCTGGTATTTTACTAATAAATATTGCTAGGGCTTGCTCGATATCTGCTTTTATTTTCGCTAGAACTTTTTCCTTTACTACTTCAGGAGGTTCTTCTTTACATTGATTTAAATAAAAACCAATTCTTTCAGGTAATTGCTTTGTAAGATCCCTTTTAATATGTTCTTTCATTTCAGGAGCTATCGATCTTTGCAATTGTCCTTCATACGTTTCAATCAATCGATGTAAGTTTTCATCGATAAAGCGATTAGAAGCATCTAATAATGGCGGTAGTAATTGCTGATGATCGGTCGGATTTTGCCCTTGTGCATTGACAGCGTAATCTTTAATACCGGATAGTTCGCTAGGGCTTAGGCCGATGTTCAACGTACCAGCTAATGTTTCAACTTTTAATTGGTCAAAGGAATATTCAATTTTATCGACTGAAACGGGAGGGCGCTTTTTTAACTCAACTATTTCTTGTTGAAGTGTTTGCACTTTTTTCGTCAAAGAATCGATTTGTCGCTGCTGCTGTTGAATGTA
The DNA here is from genome assembly GCA_002261155.1 of Bacillaceae bacterium SAS-127. Lineage (GTDB taxonomy): Bacteria > Bacillota > Bacilli > Bacillales > Domibacillaceae > Bacillus_CE. The sequence continues at coordinate 26,459 of NKXN01000026.1, forward strand.
CTGCCATAGAGTTTGGATGTCTTGCAATCGAATCATAAAAGTCCCTCCGTTCAAAAAGAATATTACTGTGGAAGTGGAATAAGAAACGGTGGTGTTGGGCTAGCTTCTAAAGTGACGGTTTCTTCTGTTGCTGGAGGTGCTTGTTGTGTATAGCCACCTGTGTTTAATAAGTAAGAGGCTTGCTCTACTTGACCACTTGTGCCGATCTGGAGCATCGAGGAATTGGTAATACTAGTAATGTTAATGAAACGAATATTGATCGTTTGGGAAATATGAATGTTCATTAGCTACCTCCTTATAAAGAGCCAATAATACCTTGGTCAATGCCATCGATATCCAATGTGTTAGTGCTAGACATATTGGAAGATACCGTTAATCCATGACCAGTATTAAATGAACCAGCTCCAGAAAAGGTTTTTGTTTGTGCGACGGGATGGATTTGGAACACATCGCCGACATTGAAAACGCCACTTGAAGAGACATTGATCACAGTTATTGTTCCAACGAGTGCCGGCAAGACATTTCACACCCTTATTCTTCGGATTTAATGATATGATATGTAAATAAATAAAAATTGTGAAAATGGAAGGGGAGAAGTGTGGTTGTATGGCAATTATAGAAGGAAAACCCCGTATTCAATCATTGGATAGTTTACGCGGAGTGGCATTGCTCGGTATTTTTTTAGTGAATATGATCTCTTTTCATTCTCCGTATTTGTACTATAATCCGTTTGAATGGTGGGATGCGGCGACAGATTTTCAAAATTATCGTTGGATTGATATTTTCGTTCAAGCAAGCTTTTATCCGTTGTTTGCGATGATGTTTGGGTTTGGGGTTGCGATGCAACGAGAAAGCGCAATAGGGCGAGGAATGTCGTATACTTTAATAGGGATTCGACGCTTTTCTTTTCTATTGTTAATTGGAGTCATTCATGCGTTTTTAATTTGGTCGGGTGATATTTTAATTAACTATGCGGTGCTGGGCTTTTTGCTTTTATTATTTTTACGCTTATCTGGAAAAACATTAATCATAATCGGAAGTTTACTATTGTTTATTCCTACTGTTTTTCTAGGCGTACTTTCGTTATTAATGGCGAAAGTCGATCCTACCGGTGTGGTGCTGTGGACCGATATTATGGGCATCAATCAGTCCATGGCTGCGTACGGAAGCGGTAGCTTTATGGAAATTACTGCTCAACGTTTGACGGACTGGTTAGTGACGAATGGACCGGATTCAGTGATTTTTCAGTTGATTACGATCTTTCCTCATTTGTTAATTGGGGCTGGTGCTCAGAAGTTGAATGTGTTTTCCAGATGGAGTGAGAGGCCAAAGTGGGCGATGATGACATTTATATCGTTCTTTCTGACGGGCGTGATATTGAAATCATTACCATATGTTGTGGAGCCGAATCTTGCTTACGTGCTCATTCAAGATTTCATCGGCGGCCCACTGTTGGCGATTAGCTATGCAGCATTGGTTATTGCTTTGGGAAAATGGAAGTATGCAGAAAAAATCGGGAGACCGTTCGCCTCTGTTGGCCGAATGTCATTAACGAACTATTTACTGCAATCCATTGTTGGCACATTGATTTTCTATCATTATGGACTAGGGTTTTATGGTCAAATTACATTAACAACAGGCGTTTGGCTCGTATTCGCTATTTTTGCTGCCCAAGTGGTACTTTCTGAATTATGGTTATCTAAGTTGAAACGAGGCCCGATGGAATCTCTATGGAGAAAGGTCACGTATTTGACTAAATAAAAATAAGGGGGAGAAATGATGAAATTTATTAGTTTTCGCGTAAATGGACAAGAAACATATGGGGTATATGATGAAAAAAAGAAGCTTGTTTGGGATTTAGTCGCATTAGCTGGCGAGCAATTACCAACTACGCTCATTGAAGCGATTGACAAAGTAGAGAATTTACCAAGTGTTGCTGCAAACTATGTGGAGGAAGCAGGAAGTGATGCAGCCATTACCGCAAGTGATATCGAGTGGCTAGCACCGATCCCACGCCCATCAAAAAATGTGATGTGTATTGGTAAAAACTATCGTGATCATGCGATTGAAATGGGTGGAGAAGAAAGCATTCCTACTGACTTAATGGTATTTACAAAAGCACCAACAGCGGTTATTGGTTGTCAAGATGTGATTCCAGCTTATTCTGATTTAACGGAGGCGCTTGATTATGAAGGGGAATTAGGTGTCATTATCGGGAAGCGTGGAAAAGAAATTAACAAAGAAGACGCACTTGATTATATTTTTGGCTATACGATCATTAATGATGTGACTGCTCGCGATATTCAAAAGCGTCATAAGCAATTTTTCCTTGGCAAAAGCTTAGATGGTACTTGTCCAATGGGGCCATGGATTGTGTCTGCTGATGAAATTGAAAACCCGCATCAATTAAATATTGAGACGAAAGTGAATGGAGAAATTCGTCAGCAATCGAATACAAAGTATTTTATTTTTCCGATTGATGAAATTATCTCCACACTTTCTAAAGGAATGACGTTAGAACCGGGCGATGTCATTGCGACAGGAACTCCAGCGGGTGTAGGCTTTGGTATGACCCCACCTAATTTGTTGAAAGCTGGCGATACCGTGGAAATTACGATTGAGAAAGTTGGTACTTTGCAAAATAATGTTCGCTAAAAAGGAGCCTTTACTTTTCTTCTAATTCCGGAACATGTTACTATGAAAAGGGTGAGAAAGGAGGGGGAGCAAACGTGGACGCTTTATTTTTTAACAGTACCCATTTACATATTACAACATGGGTGATCGCAGTCATCTTGTTTTTTATCGCACTTGGAAAATATTCAACAGGTGCACATATGGGATTAAGATTATTTTATATTCTTGTGTTAGGCACAGGTTTATTGCTGTTCATCAAACATCATTCGATCGATGACATGTTGTATGGTATGAAAATGCTTGCGGGTATTTTAACGATTGGTCTAATGGAAATGGTGTTAGTGCGCAAGAAAAAAGGAAAAGAGACGAGCAAAGTGCTAATTGGTGCCGTTTTGTTACTAATTATTACTCTCTACTTAGGGTTTAAATTGCCAATGGGACTGAACTTCTTAGCTTAATATGTATGATCATCTAGCTCCTTCACTGTGTAGTGGAGGAGCTAGATTTTTTTTTAGATTAGGAGCTTTCTTCGACCAGATGCGACACCTCTCCAAATTTCCAAATATTATTTGTATTTTTGTTGAATTTTCTTTATTCTGATTTGACGTAATGTGTACAAAAGCGTAATCTTAAAAGCGATACGATCATTTAGATATGGGGGGAAGCGGAAGTGAAAAGGAGATTGTGCTCGCTTATATTGTTACCGTTTCTTCTTTTATACGCCTTTCCTGTTAGTGCGGCAGAAAAAGAAGAACGCAAGTGGCAAGACGAAACCATGTATTATTTAATGGTGGATCGCTTTAATAACGGTGATAATCAAAACGATCAAGAAGTTAATAATAATGATCCTTCAGCTTATCAAGGTGGCGATTTTACAGGGGTCACTGGTAGAATGGATCATATAAAGGATATGGGATTTACGACGGTGATTTTAAGTCCGATTTTTCAAAATGAAAAAGGTGGCTATCATGGCTACTGGACGACCGATTTTTATAAAATAAATAAGCAATTTGGCACGATGAAAGAGCTGGAAAAGCTAGTTAATGAAGCACATGAGCGTGATTTAAAGGTGCTAATCGATCTTCCGGTGACACGTGTGAGCACGGCTCATCCTTGGACGGAAGATGATAAAAAAGTCGACTGGTTCACTAATAAGCGTGAAGTCGCACCTGAGAAATGGCTTGGGGAAATGGCGACACTTAATTTAGAAAATAAGGCAGTAACGAAAGAACTCATCCAAGTGGCGAACTATTGGAGCGAGCAAACAAAGATTGATGGTTATTATTTAAGCGACGCGATACATGCTCCCGTTTCTTTCTGGGGAAATTTCTCTGAAGGATTGAATAAAGACCTCTATTTGCTTGGTGAAAGCAATGAGCAAGATGTGAATGTAAATAAACTCGCAGCATACCAAAAAGCTGGTTTAGATGGAATGATGAATGGGTCGATGATGTCCCCATTACGTGAACAATTTAAAAACGTGAACGAAAGCTCAAGTGAAACTCCTAACCTGTTAAAAGAAGTCGAAGCTTCATGGAAAGATCCGCAATTATCTGCTCATTATTTAGATACGAATAAGACGGCAAGATTTACTCGTGATATTGTTCAGGAAAATATGTTTCCAGGTACTCGTTGGATGCTCGCTTTAACCTATCTTTATACGATCCCAGGGACACCGGTTGTCTATTACGGATCTGAAATCGCTCTTGATGGAGGAGAAGGAGTAGAAAATCATGGTCTTATGAACTTTAGAATCGATAAAGAGCTGATTGATTATATGAAGAAAATTGGCGATCTTCGTCAGCAATTGCCAGCTTTGACGAGAGGGTCATATGAGCCGTTATACGAAAAAAATGGCATGGTCGTTTTTAAGAGAGAGTATCAAGATGAAACGCTCATTGTAGCGATCAATAATACAAATGAGACACAAAAAGTAACGATTCCAGCTAAAGAGCTTGCGAATGATAAAGAATTACGAGGCTTACTTAATGATAATTTATCGCGAGCGGAGAATGGGGATTTTACGATTATCCTAGATCGGGAACAATCAGAGGTATTTGTTTTAGCTGAAGAATCGGGAATTAACCTTTCCTTTATTGCCGCATTGGCTGCTGTATATATTATTTTTATGGTGTTTATCTATCTTGTTTGGAAACGTGGAAGAGCAGCAAGATAAGAAAAAGGCTTCGAAGCTTACAAGAGCTTCGAAGCCTTTTTTGAAATGAAAAATTAGCGGAAGTTGACAAATTGAACGTCTACTGACAAGTCAGCTCCTCGAACAGCTGCCATCACTTGTTGCAGATCATCTTTGTTTTTTCCAGTTACGCGCATTTGATCGTCTTGAATTTGAGATTTCACTTTTAAGCCGCTTTGCTTAATGAGGGTATTAATCTTTTTCGCTGTATCTTTATCGATGCCTTGTACCATTTTCGCTCGTTGTCGAACCATACCTCCTGATGCACCTTCTACTTTTCCGTAGTCTAAGTTTTTGATAGGAACGGATCGTTTAATTAATTTCCCAATTAAAACATCCTTCACTTGCTCTAACTTATAATCATTATCGGATACTAATACAAGTTCTTCTTTATCGAGTTTGATTTCACTTTTACTACCTTTGAAGTCATAACGTGTTTGAATTTCTTTCATCGCCATTTGAATCGCATTTGTTACCTCTGAAAAGTCTACTTTAGAGACAATATCAAATGAATTTTCTTTCGCCATAGGAACCTCCAACAATTAAGTATTTATCCTTCATTATAATGGAAGGCTATGTAACCAGCAAATCCTATCTTTGTTTTGACAATCCTAACCGATCTTCTAAAAAGACAGCGATCCCATCTTCTTCGTTCGTTAACGTGATTTCATTAGCAATGTTTTTCAGTGGAGCGATGCCGTTGCCCATAGCGACCCCAATTCCAGCGTATTCAATCATTTCTAAATCATTATCTTCATCTCCAAAAGCGATGATACGTTCTTGTGGAATGTGAAGGTCAGCTGCCGCTCGTTGAATACCGACTGCTTTATTTAAGCCAGCCTTTACTAATTCAATGACGTGCCAAGGAGCACCCCAACGACGGTGGTCAATTAATTCGGCATGAACATCACTTAAATGCTTACGAATATTCGGTACATGTTCTTCAACAGCATGAATTAGTAGGCAAGTAGGATGCTCCGTTAGTACGCGTCGAAGATCTCCTGTTGTGACTGTAGGGTTTCCCATGCTAAAGACGTCAATGAGTCGCTCATCATGATAATGGAAGTATAAATTGTCCATTACTTCGGCAACAATATTATGGAAATTAAAATCATGGCAAGCTTCAACAATTTCAATCGCTGTTTTTGCATCCATTGGTTCGTGATACATCCCCCAAGCATCATTTCTTGGATGATGAACGAAGGCGCCGTTAAAGTTCACGATCGGGGTCGTTAAGCCGAGCTCTTTATAGTAAAGCTCGCTGGAGCGATAAGGACGACCAGTCGCAATCATCACTTCATGGCCTTGCTCCATAGCTGTTTGAAGTGTTTGTTTCGTTCGAGGAGAAATGGTTTTGTCATCAGTAAGCAACGTTCCGTCTAAATCTAATACAATTAAATGTTTTTCAGTCATCAAGCGGCACTCTCCTTTTTTCTATATGTTTACTTCTTTAGTGTACGCTCTAATAAAACAATATGTCCAATAGGAAAGCTGTCAATAATTATAAGCGTAAAGGGTGATAATTGGTTCTTCCTTTTGTTATAGTAGAAATAGTGGAATAGAAAGAGGAGGGAAAACGTATGGATCAAGATTTAAAAGAAAATATTATGGGAGCACTTGAACAAGTCATCGACCCGGAGCTGGGCATTGACATTGTTAACCTCGGTCTCGTGTATGATATTGATATGGAAGAGGACGGAAAGACGATTGTAACGATGACGTTAACAGCGATGGGTTGTCCGCTAGCAGGTGTCATCGTTGATCAAGTGAAAGCAGCATTGACTGACATTCCTGAAGTGAAAGAAGTAGAAGTAAATATTGTTTGGAATCCGCCGTGGACGCGTGATAAAATGTCTCGCTATGCCAAAATCGCTCTCGGTATTCAATAAGAGCATATTGGTTAGAAGGGGCTAGGCACATAATAAAAAGGATGTAGCTATAGAGTAGCTGCATCCTTTTTATTTGACTTCGAGCGATTGACCAAGTTGGTTCCGCTTTTCGATTAGTCTAGCTCCAGTTGCCAACGACTAGTGTGCTTCTGCACTCCTCCTTGCGATAAGTCAACATCGATTCACTAACGTTCATCGTGTTTCCTTTATCTCGTGCGGATTGCTCCAGCCCATACGTCGCTAGACGGCGCCTTCCGCTTTTGATAATGTCTAGCTCCACCAACTAGCGGCTCGAGGTCAAAAGCCAATCCGTCCAAAAGGTTAAAGAACAACCTTTCAGCCGGCTCGTCTTTTGCTTGTCGCAGCTGATCAAGTTGGTTCCGCTTTTGATTAGTCAATTTGGCATATTTCTAGTGGGCAGTTTTCGCAGTCGATTTCTTTTTTTAAGTATTGAATGTCGTGTATGATTAGTTGGCTTTTTTTGATGGATAGAATATTTTTTTTACGGAGGTCGCTGAACATACGATTAACGACTTCACGAGATGTGCCGCATAGGTTAGCGATTTCTTGATTCGTTAATGTCACAGTGATAAGGATTCCCTCTTCGGTTTGTTCTCCGAATGTGTTGCTTAATCGAATGAGCGTGGAATATACGCCGCCCTTTTTTCCATGTAAAATTAAGTCGCGCAATTTTGATTGCATTTTTTGATTGTCTAGCTGAGTATATTGGAGCCAACTCATCATTAATTTAGGGTCGGAGGAAATGGCTTCTTCTAACCGTTTTTTAGTCATGACAAGAGCTTCACCATTTTCTAAAGCCTTTGCGTTGTATGAATATTGCGTATCCCCGTTAAATAAGGAAAATTCGACGATGGTGTCATCTTTTCCACAAATACGCAATGATAATTCGCGACCATCTGGGACTACTTTGCTAATTTGTACTTTCCCGTTTAACAATAGAAAAAGCTCTTTTGCTTCTGTTGCTTCTTGGAACAAATAATCTCCTTTGCGGAAGAGTTTCACGGTGTTCTCTTCTTCAAATAATTGGACAAACTTTTCTGAAAGAGAAAGGCATCTACTCATCGGATTCTCCTTCTGTAAACAAATTTAATAACACCTATTTTAATAGTAAAAAAAGTAATAAACAACCCGAGAGGCAAAAAAGTATTTCTTTTCTATAAATGGTACGAAAGTTTTGTGAGTTAAGTCGCGTAACCTCTGTTTTAAACATTAGATAGTAAAAGGAAGGGGGAGACCAAGTAAAATGGTCTCCCCCGTTTGATGATTAGGTGAAGAAAAGCACGAGTGGTCCGACGATAAAGCAGTAGATGGCAAAGTACTTTAAGTTTCCTTGAGCCATAATATTCATAAACCACTTTAATGAAAAATAAGACATAACAAATGAGCCAATAAAGGCAAGCGCATAAGGAATGGCCAGTTGAGTAAGTTGTGGATCACTTAAAATGTCTGAAAAACTTAAAATCGCACCTCCAAGGCTTACAGGGATAAACAATAAAAAAGAAAAACGAAGTGCCGTTTCTTGCTTCATTCCTAGCCCCATCGCGGCTACAATCGTTGCACCAGAACGGCTAATACCAGGGATTAGAGCAACAGCTTGGGCAAAGCCGATGATTAACGCATCTCTTAATTTCATATCGCCATCATTTTTACGTCCACGCAAGTTACGAATCGTCCATAATGCAATCCCGGTAATAATTAACGTAATAGCTACTGTACGAACAGAAGATAATTTGTTTTCAATGAAATCTCCAAAGACTACACCAATTACTCCAGCTGGGATCGTCGCAATAATTAAATAGACGATAAACATAAACTCAGAACGATCATCTGGATTTTTCGTTTTCACATAGCTTAACCCATTGGTTGCAAGGCGAATAATATCTTGACGATAAATCGCCAATACTGCAAGTAAGGAAGCGGTGTTCACCATCAACTCAAACGTTAAACCTTTAATTTCAATTCCGAAAAAGTGTTTCGCCAATTGCAAATGTCCACTTGATGAAATCGGAATCGGTTCTGTAAACCCTTGAAACATTCCTAACAATAAATATTTTAATAACAAAATAACATCATTCACGGTCATAAACCTCCAACAAATAGTTAACCTTCATCATTTAACACTAAACAAAGGGAGACTGTAAAGTATTTTGGTTGAGATCACCTTTTTTCTCCAATTATCAGCATATCACTTTACAATTATATTGGTAAACAAATATAATTATGATAAAGGTCAAAAATGGTCAAAAGAGGTGAGCGATATTGGATATAGAACGGATGACGCATTCTTTGCAGCAAGGATTAGCTGATGCTCAAACGCTTGCGAAAGAGCGTGAGCATACAGAAATCGATCTTTGCCACTTATTATTAGTATTAGTGAACAAGCCAGATAGTTTATTGATTAGGATTATGGAGCGTGCCGGAAGTAGTGAAGCTAACTGGAAGGCTTTTTTAGAAGAACAACTAGCAAAAAAGCCGGTTATTTCAGGAGCAGGTGTCCAATACGGAGCTTATTTATCCGCTAGTGTACAAACATTGATGAGAGCAGCTGATCAGATGAAAGAAGCATGGGGAGATGAATATTTATCAGTTGAACATGTGACCCTTGCTTTAGCCAATACAACCGACTATGAAATGAAGCAGTTTTTAACGAAAGAAGCGTTAACGAAAGAGAAAATAGAAAAGGCTATTCATGAGATAAGGGGGAATCAAAAAGTGACATCTCAACATCCAGAAGCAAGTTATGAAGCGTTAAGTAAATATGGACGTGATTTAGTAGAAGAAGTTCGTTCGGGAAAGCTAGATCCAGTCATCGGGCGTGACCAAGAAATTCGTCATGTCATTCGGATTCTGTCAAGAAAGACGAAAAACAATCCCGTATTAATTGGCGAACCGGGTGTAGGGAAAACGGCGATTGTCGAAGGGCTGGCTCAACGGATTGTTCGTAAAGATGTCCCGGATGGGTTAAAAGATAAGACGATCTTTTCACTAGATATGAGCTCTTTAATTGCTGGAGCTAAATTTCGTGGAGAGTTTGAAGAGCGATTGAAGGCGGTACTAAATGAAGTAAAGAAAAGTGATGGACGTATTTTGCTGTTCATTGATGAAATCCACACGATTGTTGGTGCGGGGAAGACAGAGGGAGCAATGGATGCTGGCAATATGTTAAAGCCAATGCTGGCACGCGGAGAGCTTCACTGTATCGGAGCGACAACGTTAGAGGAGCATCGTAAATACATTGAGAAAGACCCGGCACTTGAGCGTCGTTTTCAACAGGTACTTGTACAAGAGCCAACAGTAGAAGATACGATTTCCATTTTACGAGGCTTGAAGGAGCGCTTTGAAATTCACCACGGAGTCAATATTCACGACCGAGCAATTGTTGCAGCTACTACATTATCGAATCGCTACATTACCGATCGTTTTCTGCCGGATAAAGCGATTGATTTAGTTGATGAAGCATGTGCGATGATTCGGACTGAGATTGATTCGATGCCAAGTGAGCTCGATGAAGTGACTCGGCGGGTAATGCAGCTAGAAATTGAAGAGGCTGCGTTGAAAAAAGAAAAGGATCAAGTGAGTAAAGATCGCCTCATTCAATTACAAGAAGAATTGGTCAATTTAAAGGAAAAAGCGAATGAAATGAGAGCAAGATGGGAATCGGAGAAAGAGGCGATTCACCGTGTTCAGGAGAAAAGAGAGAGTCTTGAGAAGTTGAGACGAGAGCTAGAAGATGCGGAGAATCGTTACGACTTAAATAAGGCAGCTGAACTACGCCACGGCAAAATTCCAGAGATGGAGAAGGAGCTTCATGATTTGGAACAAGCGATGGTTGCTTCTGAAAACAATGAAAACCGGTTGTTAAGAGAAGAAGTGACTGATGAAGAAATTTCAGCGATTGTTTCGCGGTGGACAGGCATTCCAGTGACGAAGCTCGTAGAAGGAGAACGAGAAAAACTGTTGCGTCTTGAGAGTATTATGCATGAGCGTGTGGTTGGACAAGATGAAGCGGTTCAACTCGTTAGCGATGCCGTGTTGCGAGCACGTGCCGGCATTAAAGATCCAAACCGTCCAATTGGCTCGTTTATTTTTCTCGGTCCAACAGGTGTAGGGAAAACAGAATTGGCGAAGACGCTCGCACACACGTTATTTGACAGTGAAGATCAAATGATCCGAATTGATATGTCGGAATACATGGAAAAACATGCAGTTTCTCGCTTAATCGGTGCACCTCCCGGATATGTTGGGTATGAAGAAGGAGGACAATTAACGGAAGCTTTACGAAGAAAGCCGTATTCTGTCGTGCTACTTGACGAGATTGAGAAGGCGCATTCAGAAGTATTTAATATTTTACTGCAAATGTTAGATGACGGTCGTATTACGGATTCCCAAGGTCGAACGGTTGATTGTAAAAATACTGTTGTCATTATGACGTCTAATATTGGTTCGGAATTTTTGTTAGAACGAAAAGAAAACGCAGAAGAAATCCAAGAAGAGACGAAAGAGCAAGTGCTTCAACAATTACGGCGTCATTTCCGACCGGAGTTTTTGAATCGTGTGGATGATATTGTGTTATTTAAACCGCTAAGTCTTGCTAATATTAAAGGAATTGCTGATCGAATGCTTAATGATTTAAGAAAACGGCTAGAAGAGCAGCAAATTAGACTAGAAGTGACAGAAGCGGCGAAGGAATTAATTGCGAAGGAAGGATTTGACCCTATATATGGAGCTCGACCTTTGAAACGCTTTATTCAGCATCACTTAGAAACGAAGCTCGCTCGAGAAATGATTGCTGGGAAAGTTTCCGCTCATGAAACGGCTATTATTGATGTAGAAAATAGTGAATTGATAGTGAAATGAAAAAAATAGGCTGTCCTATATGTGGACAGCCTTTTTTTTAATGATGTTCTACCGGATCATTTGGAACAAGGGCAGAAATAACAAATAGAAGAATAGCTACGATGATTGAAATGATGGTACCAGGCATCCAAGCAAATTCAGCTCCATTCATGGAACCAACAACGTAACTTAACATTTGAATCAGTAAGAAAGACCAAAAGAAAGTCATAATATATTGCACCGAATTTTTCCTCCTTCAATGAAAAGCTTTTTTTGTCACTCATCCTTAATCTTAGCATATCAATTAGAGCTCAATAAAGAGATATTTTCGCTCATTTATATTTTTATTTGTTCTTAATAAAAGATTTCTCTTTTTCTCTTTGTGAAATAACAGTAAGATAGAAAAGGGAGCGATATCTATTTAGAAGGAGCACTTAGTTTATGATAAGAAAAATAATGTTAATGACACTCACTGCTCTTTTGCTAGTAATTACGATGGGATGTCAAACAAATGATGATTCAGAAGTACTTGGAAAAGTAGGATTGCTTGTTCCTAAAACGATTAATGATCAAGTGTGGGGAACGAAGGGTTATAAAGGCATGATGAAAATTCAGTCTGAATACGATTCTGAAATCTTTTATAAAGAAGGAATGGACTCTCAAGCTTTAGTGGAGCGAGCAGTTGAAGAGTTCGAACATAAAGGTGTTACACTTGTATTTGGGCATGGCAGTGAGTACGCTGATTATTTTAATAAAATTGCACCAGAATATCCCGATATGCATTTTGTCAGCTTCAATGGCAACGCGAAAGAGAAAAATACAACAAGTTTAAAGTTTGAAGCTCATGCGATGGGTTTTTTTGGTGGGATGACAGCGGCACAAGCATCTAAAACAGGGACGATTGGTATTTTAGCTACTTATAAATGGCAGCCGGAGTTGAAAGGGTTTGTCGAAGGGGCAAAATTTGAACGTCCAGATATTCAAGTTGTCACAAAGTATGTAGGCGACTGGGATGATTCTGAAAAAGCGCTAACATTGTTAGAACTGATTATGGCTCAGCATGCGGATGTTGTTTATCCAGCAGGAGATGGATATAATGTACCTGTTATTGAGAAATTAAAGGAGCAAGGGCTATATGCCATCGGTTTTGTTGCTGATCAATCTAACCTTGGGAAAGAAACGGTATTAACGAGTACAGTACAGCATGTAGACAAATTGTATTTACTTGCTGCTAAGCGCTTTGTTAAAGGAGAATTGAAATCCGGAAACCTTCACTTTGACTTCCAAGACGGAGTAATCTCATTAAGCGAATTTAGCCCGGTACTGGGGGTTGATTTTGTCAGTAGAATCAACAGGGACATCGATCACTATATTAAAACTGGTAAGCTTCCAAGAAAAGCGGAGGAGAAAAAATGAACGAAAATAAAAATTTAGAGTTTATGCAAATTGCGATGAAATACCTTCCAGAGGCACAGGAAAAAGTAAAAGAGGCAGGCATTGAGTTCTCAATGGATCTGATGGAGCCTTTCATGGGAATGTTTTTAAACGTGATGAACGAAGCCTATGAACTAGGGAAAAAAGATGCCGAAGAGAATAACTAAATCGAAAGAGAGCTATCTATCTCATAGATGCTCTCTTTTTTCGTGGAAAAAAATTTCGCTCGACCTCACTCTACAAATTCCCCCTATTGCAAAATGGAGTTGTTTTCAGTAAAATTAGTACCAAGTCTTAATAATTGATATCATCTTAAAAAGATGTTGAAAGAAGGGGAAACCTTATGAATACTGGTATTCTTGGTATAGGGCGCTATGTGCCTGAAAAAATTGTAACAAATGTAGATTTAGAGAAAGTGATGGATACGTCGGACGAATGGATTCGGACCCGGACTGGAATAGAAGAGCGAAGAATTGCTGAAGAGGAAGAACGGACCTCTGATATGGGGGTAAAAGCAGCGAGAAAAGCGGTGGAGCAAGCGGGTATCCACCCAGAGGAAATTGATTTAATTGTCGTTGCTACGGTCACGCCAGATTATTCTTTTCCTTCTGTTGCTTGCATGATTCAAGAGCAGATCGGAGCGAAGAAAGCGGCAGCTATGGATGTTAGTGCTGCTTGTGCAGGCTTCATGTATGGAATTGTGACAGCTAAGCAGTTTATTGACACAGGTACTTACAAATATGTGTTAGTAGTGGGTGTTGAGAAATTATCTAAAATACTAGACTGGAATGATCGTAATACGGCTGTGCTGTTCGGTGATGGTGCTGGTGCGGCATTACTTGGCCCTGTTTCAGAAGGACGCGGAATTTTATCATTTGAGCTTGGGGCAGATGGTACGGGATTCAAACATTTATATCAAGATCAATATGTTCAAATGAACGGACGAGAAGTATTCAAATTTGCTGTGCGTCAAATGGGAGAGTCTTGTATCAATGTGCTAGAAAAAGCCGGTTTACAAAAAGAAGATGTTGATTTTCTCTTGCCGCATCAAGCAAATATTCGTATTATTGAAGCGGCGAGACAACGTTTAGATCTTCCGACAGAAAAAGTCTCGGTCACGATTAATAAATATGGAAATACATCAGCAGCTTCGATTCCGCTTACTTTTGTTGAAGAATTGGAAGCTGGTAAAATTAAAGACGATGATTTACTAGTGATGGTAGGGTTTGGCGGTGGCTTAACCTGGGGTGCCATTGCTATGAGATGGGGACGCTAAAACGAAAAACTTTTTTATGAATGCATGAGGAGTGGGAAGTATGGAAAAACGTAGAGTAGTCATTACAGGGCTTGGTATTGTCTCTCCTGTAGGAAATTCATTAGAAGAAGCATGGGCAAATGTATTAAGTGGGGTAAGTGGAGTTAAGCCGTTAACGCGAGTGAATCCTGACGATTATCCGGCAAAAGTAGCGGCCGAAATTAATGATTTTGACCCTGAGCAATTTATGGACAAGAAAGAAGCACGCAAAATGGACCGCTTCACTCAATTTGCTGTTGTTGCGGCAAAAATGGCTGTGAAGGATGCCGATTTAACGATTGATGAAACAAATGCTGAACGAATCGGTGTTTGGGTAGGCTCTGGTATTGGTGGGATGGAAACATTTGAAAATCAATTTAAAACATTTTTAGAGCGTGGCTATCGCCGTGTAAGTCCTTTCTTCGTACCGATGATGATTCCGGATATGGCAGCAGGTCAAGTCTCCATTTATTTAGGTGCGAAGGGAGTCAATTCTTGTACAGTGACAGCTTGTGCAACAGGGACAAATTCGATTGGAGATGCCTTTAAAGTGATTCAGCGCGGTGATGCCGATGCAATGGTTACAGGCGGAAGTGAAGCGCCGATTACACAAATGTCAATGGCTGGATTTTGTGCCAATACGGCGCTGTCTACCAATCCAGATCCAAAGACAGCAAGCCGTCCATTCGATGCAAATCGCGATGGATTTGTCATGGGTGAAGGGGCAGGAATCCTTGTACTTGAAGAACTGGAGCATGCTTTAAAACGTGGGGCAAAAATTTATGCAGAAATCGTAGGATACGGTTCAACAGGAGATGCTCACCATATTACAGCACCAGCTCCAGGTGGAGAAGGTGGCGCAAGAGCGATGCAAATGGCGCTTAATGATGGCGGCATTTCTCCAGAAGCTGTTGATTATATTAACGCTCACGGAACGAGCACGCCTTACAACGATAAGTTTGAAACGATGGCCATTAAGGAAGTGTTTGGCGATCATGCGAAGCAGCTTTCCATCAGCTCGACGAAATCAATGACTGGTCATTTGCTTGGAGCTGCTGGTGGAGTGGAAGCCATTTTTACTGCATTAGCGATTAAAAATGATATGATTCCACCAACAATTAATTATGAAACACCAGACGCTGAATGCGATCTTGACTATACGCCGAACGAATCTCGGAAAAAAGAAGTTCAAGTTGCTCTTAGCAACTCTTTAGGATTTGGTGGTCATAACGCGACGATCGCTTTACGTAAATTTAATCAATAATAAGAAAAGAGATAACTAAAAGTTCCATTTTAGTTATCTCTTTTTTGCATGTTTCTAGTACTCCATCATACATATAGGACAAGCAGAAAAAAATAAATAAAGGAAGAAGCTAATGGCCTTTCGTCTCGCGCTCTTTTTAATCGGGTTTGGATTGACGGTTCTCGGAGGAGTTAGCTGTATTATGTATTTGAACTTGTTGACGGCTGGTTGGACGTTGAAAGAATATGCAAGTTTCATTATAGGTCGATCAGAATGCTATTTGTTCATTATCGGATTCGTATTGATGGCTATTTCCATCTATTTCCCGTCAAAGTGGAAAGTTGAGAAAATATAGACTTACAAGGAATAATATTACTTTATTTTGCCCATACTTTAAGACAAATAGATGAAGAAGTGAGGAGGGTCATTATGTTGTATCTTCATGATGTCTGGGTGAATTGGTTTGAAGGAGAGGAAAATGGCTATAATGTATGCCATTTTCACGAATGGCGCAAAGATGACGCTGTCGAGTTATTAGACCAAGTGCCAGTCGTATTAATTGAAGAGCCATTATTTGATTATATTGAGAATCAATTATCTGATCTGCCAAAGCAACTACTTGAAGATGTAAGAAAAAAAGCCTTTCTACGTAGAAATCACGAACGAATTCAACTTGAACACTGCTTTGTTGTTTCAGATGGAAAGGGAATTTTAGCGATTGACACAATGGGATATATGATTCCTGTTAGAAAAAGTCGCCTCGTTCCTCGACAGGAACAACTTGTGTACGAAATGTTCCAAGTTCATCCAGTTGAAAAATATGGATTTGATTCCACTTCCGAAAACAAAGAATACCATCCGTTATCTCTTGAGCCGATTAGCATGAAAGGATTAACGCGTAAAGAAAGACAGTTGAAGCAATTGCTGTTTATGGCTTTAGATCAACTGTTCTTATCAAAAAACTCAGCTGAAATTCGTTATTGGTATACCGAATGGGCACCTGATAAGTATGAGGAAATTCAATCCATGGACTTTGAAGAAGTAAAGCAAGCTTTTAATCAGGAGGCGAAGACGGGCTGGTCGAAACACCACTATCGTTTATGCGAAAATCTGATTAAAGGACAAGCTTTTTTTGAAAAGCTATGGGAAGTTGAAAACGCTTCCAAGATTAATCAATCAAGTAATCAATAAATGTTAAAAGACTGAATCGATTTGGATTCAGTCTTTTGTATGTCGTTAGGCAAGCGCCTTTCGCTTTTGTTGTTACTTTCTTTTTCTTCCTAGTCCCATGGCGTTTTCCATTTTTTTGATCATTTTTGAAGCGGCTTTATTGGCTTTTGCTGCTCCTTCATCAAGGATAAGGTCGAGTTCTTCTGAATCAATTAATTCGTAATAACGTTTTTGAATTGGTTCAAGGTGGCGAACGACCACTTCTGCTAAATCTGCTTTAAATTCTCCGTAGCCTTTGCCTTCATAGCGCTGTTCAAGCTCCTCGATAGAAACTTGTTCTAAAACAGAATAAATGGAAAGTAAGTTAGACACGCCCGGTTTGTTTTCTTTATCAAATTTGACGATGCCTTCTGAATCGGTAACAGCACTTTTAATTTTCTTTTCGATTTGTTTTGGTTCGTCTAACAAGGTAATAAACGCTTTCGAATTCGGATCTGACTTACTCATTTTCTTTGTCGGATCTTGAAGCGACATGACACGCGCTCCTGATTTTGGAATGCGCACCTCTGGAATCGTAAAGATATCATTGTACTTGCGGTTAAATCTTTCCGCTAAATCACGAGTAAGCTCAAGATGCTGTTTCTGATCTTCACCAACGGGTACTAAATGCGTGTTGTACAATAAAATATCAGCAGCCATCAATGGAGGGTACGTTAATAAACCAGCAACGACCGCTTCTTTTCCTGATGATTTATCTTTAAATTGTGTCATGCGCTCAAGTTCCCCAATGTAGGCAACGCATTGAAGCATCCAACCAGCTTGAGCGTGAGCAGGTACTTCCGATTGAATAAATAACGTCGCTTTCTCTGGGTCAATCCCAACTGCAAGATAAAGAGCGGCTAAGCTACGAATGTTTTTACGAAGTTGTAACCGATCCTGAGGTACAGTAATCGCATGTTGATCAACGATACAGAAGTGACAATTATAATCATCCTGTAGTTCTGTAAATTGCTTCATCGCTCCAATGTAATTACCTAATGTAATCGTGCCGCTCGGCTGAATACCTGAAAAAATATTTTCCATCATTCAATCTCTCCTCATTATTAAATAGTTAAAAATAAACATAAAAAAACCATCCATCCCCAAAATAGGGACGAATGGTTGGATCCGCGGTGCCACCCTAAGTTGCTTAAGCTCTGTCGCTAAGCCTCTTTAGCCATTTAACGCATGGGGTACGCCATTTTGCTACTATGATATGTTCGCAAAAGGAGCATCGAAAGTCCATTCCAAACAGTTTGGCTACCTGCTCACACCAACGCAGGCTCTCTGATAACCAACTTCTGTATGTACTCTTCTTTCTTATACACTTCAAATATGAGTTGACCCGATTATAAATTAAACAAAAAATGGAGTCAAGAGAACAAATCATCTAGTTGATCACAAATGCAATGATAGATGTAGCAAGGGCTAACATTCCACCACCAACTAAAAGTGGATAAGTCCAAGTAAACACGCTTTTTTTAGGATATTCTTCATAAACTTCTTTTGTATCATCTAAGTTATCAAAGCTGGCTATATATTCGCCTTCCTTCGATGACTTTCTCAACTTCTTGACACTATAACGGATTCCATTAAAGAAGCCGCCTTCAATCACAAACAAACTAGCTCCCACTGTTAAGCTGATCAGTGAGAAAAAGAAAGAGTAGTCTAGAAGGCTTTTTAAGAAATTGGACGAAAACAATGAAAATAATATAGAGAAAATTACATTGCTTCCAATAATTATAAACAATAATCGGAGAAAATTCGTCAAAATCGTCACCCATTTCCTTTCCATTATAAATGAACAGAATTATAGCGAAAAGCCGCTATCTAATCAATATCATCATAATATATTTGGATATTATTATATATATAAAATAATATCAAAGAAAAATTTTCAGAAGAATATGAAAGTGAAAGCGCTTTAACGCGGTGAATGATTATTCAACTAAAATGCAAACCTTGATATAACAAAAGAACTAACAAAAAAAGCAAAACATTGAATTGTTTCAACATTGTAAATAAAATATAAAATAATTATTGCAAAAAAGTTAAGATCGTTTATAATTAGTAAATAAATCTTCTGAATAATCAGCAAGATATTTTAAGTTGAGGGGGTTTTCGAATGAAGAAAAAAAGTATGGCGCTTTTTCTTGTACTGTTGCTTACGATGAGCACGTTTCTAGCGGCTTGTGGCGGCGGTGAAGAGAAGGAAAGCTCAAAAGGCGACAAAAAATCAAGCGGCAATAAACAGGTATTAAATTTAACTAACACACAAGATATTCCTTCAATGGATGCGAGCATTGCAACGGATGCAGTTTCTTTTGAAGTTCTAAACAACACGATGGAAGGTCTTTATCGTTTAGGTGAAAATGATAAAGCGGTTGAAGGGATCGCAGAAGGCGAACCGACAATTAGCGAAGACGGCAAAACGTGGACGTTCAAATTAAGAGATGCGAAATGGTCGAATGGTGATCCAGTAACGGCTAATGATTTCGTTTATTCTTGGAGACGTGCATTAAATAAAGATACAGCTGCTGAGTATGCTTATATTATGTATGATATTAAAAACGCTCAAGCAGTAAACGAAGGAAAAATGAAGCCTGAAGAGTTAGGTGTCAAAGCAGTAGATGATAAAACATTAGAAGTTCAATTGGAAAATGCTGTTCCTTACTTTAAAGAATTAACAGCTTTCGGAACATTCATGCCATTGAATGAGAAATTCGTGACAGAACAAGGCGACAAGTTCGGTCTTGAACCAGAGACAACGTTGTACAACGGTCCGTTCACACTATCTGAGTGGAAAAAAGAAGATAAGTTCGTGATGAAGAAAAACCCAGAGTATTGGGATGCGAACACAGTTAAACTTGAAGAAATTCACACGAAAATAGTAAAAGATGTACAAGCCGATGTCAACTTGTTCGAAAGTGGAGATGCGGATCGTATTATTGTGGCATCTGAGTTTGTGGACAAGTACAAAGACCGAGAAGAATTCTTTACATTTGATCAAGCTTCTACATTCTTCTTACGTTTAAATCAGAAGAATGAAGTATTGAAAAACGTTGATGCTCGTAAAGCAATTGCAATGGCTTTTGACAAAACAGGTGTTACAGACGTTATTTTAAATAACGGTTCAAAACCAGCTGATTACTTTGTACCAGCGAACTTCGTTCAAGGTCCAGATGGAAAAGACTTCCGTGAAACGGCTGGCAGTTACTTAAAAACAGATATTAAAAAAGCACAAGAACACTGGAAAACAGCGAAACAAGCACTTGGTCAGGACAAAGTAACGTTAGAGTTACTTACTTATGATGACAGTACAGCTAAAAAAGTGTCTGAATATTTAAAAGAACAGCTTGAGACAAACTTAGAAGGCTTAACAGTGAACATTAAGCTACAGCCATTTAAGCAAAAGCTTGATCTTGAAACAAAAATGAATTACGACTTCTCAATCTCTGGTTGGGGTCCAGATTACCTTGATCCAATGACATACCTTGATATGTTTGTGACAGGTGGGGCGCATAACCAACAAGATTATTCAAATCCAGAGTATGACAAGTTGATTAAAGAAGCAAAAACAACACTAGTAATGGAACCTGAAAAGCGTTGGGAGAACTTAGTGAAAGCTGAGAAAATCTTATTAGAAGACGATGCAGCAATTGCTCCGATTTATCAAAGATCACGCGCTTACTTACAAAATACGAATGTAAAAGGTATTCTACTTCATAACGCTGGTGGAGATTACTCTTACAAGTGGGCGGAAATTCAATAAGAATGTTCCAGAAATAAAAGGGGAGGGTATATGCTTTTTTAAAAGCATATACTCTCCTTTTTCCCGAATTGGGCAGTATTTGTCAGAATTAATCAAAATTTTATCTATTAAAAAGTAAAGGAGGGGTAAAAAGTGTTAAGATACACGCTTAAACGTCTATTTTATATGCTTATCACTTTATTAATTATTGCAACGATTACATTCTTCTTAATGAAACTTCTTCCTGGGTCTCCATTAACGAATCAAGAAAAGCTTACTCCAGAGCAACAAGAAATTATTCTTGATAAATATGGACTCAATGATCCTCTTCCAGTTCAATATGTGAACTACATGACAGGTTTATTCCAAGGAGATTTAGGCTTGTCTTTCCAATACGATAATCGCCCCGTATCAACGATGATTGTCGAACGGATTGGGCCTTCTGCATTATTAGGTTTCCAGGCGATCGTTTTAGGAACAATCATTGGTATGATTTTAGGATTAGTAGCAGCATTGAAACATAACACGACAGTTGATTACGTAGCAACAACCTTGTCTGTTCTAGGTATTTCAATCCCTTCCTTTGTATTTGCTGGGTTTTTACAATATTATTTAGCGGTTCAATGGGATCTATTCCCAGTGCTAGGTTGGGAAGACTTCTCTTATTCAATCTTACCAACGATCGCGCTATCGGTCTTTGTTATCGCCACGGTCGCCCGTTATATGCGATCTGAACTATTAGAAATATTAAACTCTGATTATATTATGTTGGCTCGTGCGAAAGGAATTAGCGCGACTAGTATCATGGTGAAGCATGCTCTTCGTAATGCGCTCATTCCGATTATTACCTTACTCGGCCCGCTTGCCGTTAACATTATGACAGGCTCCCTCGTAGTTGAACGGATTTTTGGTATACCTGGCTTAGGTGATCAATTCGTGCGTTCTATTACGACAAATGACTTTACGGTGATTATGGGGACGACTCTTTTCTATAGTGCTTTATTTATATTTGTTGTCTTTGTTATTGACATTCTATATGGAGTAATCGATCCACGTATCCGTATAAGTGGAGGGAAGAAATGATGAACATGGATAAATTACAGACGAACGATCAACTTTCTAAAGATCTTTTCCGACCTGCGGATCGACGTGAAAATGACGCTGAAAAAATTAGCAGACCAAGCTTGAATTTTTGGCAGGATTCTTGGTTGAGATTAAAAGGAAATAAAGGGGCTATTATCGGTCTTATCTTAATTATCTTGATTTCATTTATGGCAATCTTTGGACCATCGATGAATGAGTATACGTATAAACAGCAAAATATTTCTCATGCGAAACTTCCACCGAAAGTACCTGGGCTTGAAAATATTAGCTGGTTGCCGTTTGATGGGAAAGATAAAGATGGCTTTGATATGTATGAAGCAAAGAATGTCAAACAATATTACTGGTTTGGAACGGATGACTTAGGTCGCGATTTATGGACGAGAACTTGGTATGGAACACGTATTTCCATTTATATTGGGGTGCTTGCAGCGGTCATCGATTTAATTATCGGGATTGCTTACGGGGGAATTTCAGGCTTCTATGGTGGCCGAGTTGATACCATCATGCAACGGATTATTGAGGTTTTAATAGGAATTCCGAATCTCATTGTTGTTATTCTATTTATTCTCATTTTTGATCCAGGTATTTTCTCCATTACGATGGCGATGGTTATTACTGGTTGGGTAAGTATGGCGAGGATTGTACGTGGACAATTCTTGAAATTAAAAAATCAGGAGTTTGTGTTAGCTTCACGTACGCTCGGCGCATCAAACAACCGTTTAATTTGGAAACATTTAATGCCAAACGTCATGGGACCGATTATCGTAACAACGATGTTTACGATTCCAAGTGCGATTTTTACAGAGGCGTTCTTAAGCTTTATCGGTTTAGGTATTCGTCCACCGGAAGCGTCTCTTGGATCATTAGTTAACGATGGTTTTAATTCATTGCAAATGTATCCGCATATGTTGATTATTCCAGCGATTATTATCAGTATGTTAATTTTAAGTTTTAACTTACTAGCTGATGGATTACGAGATGCACTCGATCCGAAAATGCGTAAATAGAAAGAAAGGAGAAAACAACAATGAATAAAGTACTTGATGTAAAAAATTTGCACGTCTCCTTTGATACGCATGCGGGCGAAGTGAAAGCAGTGCGTGGCGTGGATTTCCACTTAACAAAAGGAGAAACGTTGGCGATCGTAGGAGAGTCCGGTTCAGGGAAATCGGTGACGACGAAAACATTAATGCGATTAATCCCGAACCCTCCAGGACGTATTAAAGAAGGACAAATGTTATTTGAAGGAAAAGACTTAGTGAAATTGTCTGAAAAGGAAATGGAGAAAGTTCGAGGGAAAGAAATTTCGATGATTTTCCAAGACCCGATGACGTCATTAAACCCAACAATGACAGTCGGAAAACAAGTGATGGAGCCACTGGTTAAACATCAAAATATGAGCAAGGACGCGGCAAAAAAACGAGCAGTTGAGCTACTGAGTCTCGTTGGATTACCAAATCCAGAGGAGCGAGTAAAGCAATATCCGCACCAATTCTCTGGCGGTCAGCGTCAGCGTGTCGTGATTGCCATTGCGCTTGCTTGCAATCCGAAAATTTTAATTGCGGACGAACCGACAACGGCACTGGATGTAACGATCCAAGCACAAATTTTAGAATTAATGAAAGATTTACAGAAGAAGATTGATACATCGATTATTTTTATCACTCATGACCTTGGGGTCGTAGCGAATGTGGCGGATCGGGTAGCGGTGATGTACGGTGGTCAAATCGTTGAGACAGGGACAGTCGATGAAATCTTTTATGACCCACGTCATCCATATACATGGGGATTACTTTCCTCTATGCCAAGTTTAGAGGCATCGGAAGAAACAGCGTTATATGCCATTCCAGGGACGCCGCCAGATTTGTTGAATCCACCTAAAGGAGACGCATTTGCCCTTCGGAGTGAATACGCAATGGAAATCGACTTTGAGAAAGAACCACCAATTTATCAAGTGTCGGATACTCATTTTGTGAAATCGTGGCTGTTACATCCCGAAGCACCTGAAGTTGAACCACCTTTAATGGTGCAACAGCAAAAGCGTCCAATGCCAGGTAATTATGATAAGCCGGTATTGTTTGAGGAGGCTCGTTAACATGGCTGAAAAATTATTAGAAATTAAACATCTAAAGCAATATTTTAACGAAGGCAAGCCGAATATGGTGAAAGCAGTCGACGATGTTTCCTTTGATATTTATCGCGGTGAAACGCTAGGGCTTGTTGGAGAGTCAGGCTGTGGAAAATCTACGACGGGCCGCACAATTATCCGTCTATATGATGCCACTGACGGTCAAGTGCTGTTTGATGGAAAAGATGTTCACGGTAAAAAATCAAAATCTGAGTTAAAACAGTTTAATCGTAAAATGCAAATGATTTTCCAAGATCCATATGCCTCGTTGAACCCGCGTATGAAAGTAGCAGATATCATTGCAGAAGGTCTAGATATTCATGGGCTCGTGAAGTCGAAAAAAGAGCGTATGGAAAAAGTATATGAACTGCTTGAGACAGTTGGTTTGAATCGTGAACATGCTAATCGTTACCCGCATGAATTTTCCGGCGGTCAACGTCAACGTCTTGGAATTGCGCGTGCGCTTGCTGTTGAGCCTGATTTTATTATTGCTGATGAACCCATCTCAGCGCTTGACGTATCGATTCAAGCACAGGTCGTGAATCTATTACAAAAGCTGCAAAAGGAAAAAGGATTGACGTATTTATTTATCGCCCACGATTTATCGATGGTGAAATACATTAGTGATCGAATTGGCGTGATGTATTTTGGGAAGCTAGTGGAGCTTGCGTCGAGTGATGTGTTATACGAAAAACCACTTCACCCGTATACGCAATCTTTGCTTTCAGCTATTCCGCTGCCAGATCCGGATTATGAAAGAAATAGAGTGAGAAAAACATATAATCCGAGTATGCATCAATACACGGAAGCAGATGACGTTCAAATGCGAGAAATCGTACCTGGTCACTTCGTCTACTGTTCAGAAAAAGAAATGAAAAGATATCAAGAAACATATAAATAAGATATGTCCAAAAGGAGCTAACTTTCGAAACGGGAAGTAGCTCCTTTTGCTCTTTTTATGCGAAAAAAATCAATTCATACGTTTATTCATCTCGCTCATGGGAAAAGATACACATGGCTGTTGTTTTTGTTATATTTCACTTTTAAACCAATGACAAGTGATTTCTATGAAAGTAAGGCTTGATAAAGTCGAAAAAGGAGAGAATTTAATTTTATGCATTGGTATGAAAAGCTAAATCAATATTTTCCTATTGAAGAAATGAAATCAAAGGATCATATGGAAATATTATTAAAAGAACGTGGAGATATTTATTATAAAGACGAAGGGCCTCATCATGTCCTTATTTATGTGGAATTCGATGAATTTGTCTTTGTTGATTATTTATTCGTATCTAAGGCTGCACGCGGTCAAGGACTTGGTCATCAATTAATTAACAAGTTAAAGGGAAAAAAGAAACCCATTATATTAGAAGTTGAACCGGTTAATTACGAAGATACAGATACGGAGAAACGGTTGAAGTTTTATGCTCGAGAAGGGTTCGATCACGCGACAAGCATCGGATATCGTCGACGCTCTTTAGCGACAAACGAAGTGAATGATATGGAGATTCTTTATTGGTCACCCACGCATGAGTCCGAAGAAACGATCTATGAAAGCATGGTGAAAACATATCGTCTCATTCATAAGTATAAAGACAAGGAAATATATGGTGAACCATTTGATCCGGTTCATGAAGTGTTATCTTTAGAAGAAGAGGAGAAAGATGATATATTGAAAAATGAATTACTAAGAGAAAAATTGATGAAATAAATAAAATGACTGGATAAAAGTTTAAAGTGGTTATGCTTAGGGTATATAAGTATTAAGTTTGTTACAGATTAGAGGATTTATTTTTTAAAATTATTATTAAAAAGTAATGAAAAGTATATTCAATGATCTTCTGTTCATGGTATAATACATATCGTAGCCGTATTTAAAGATTTTATATAGAAGTCTTTATGAACGAAGATTCCTCATGATAAACAACTGGTATTATATTTTATTTTAAGGAGTGTGATTGAGGAATGGTTACTCTATATACATCACCTAGTTGTACTTCATGCCGTAAAGCGAAAGCTTGGTTAGAAGAACATGAAATTCCTTACGTTGAAAGAAATATTTTTTCCGAGCCTTTGAGCATCGAAGAAATTAAAGGAATATTGAGAATGACTGAAGATGGCACGGACGAAATCATTTCGACGCGCTCAAAGATCTTTCAGAAATTAAATGTAGATCTTGAGATGTTGCCACTGCAAGATTTGTTTGAATTAATTCAAAGTAATCCCGGATTGCTACGCCGTCCGATTATTATGGATGAAAAACGATTGCAAGTCGGCTATAACGAGGATGAAATTCGTCGTTTCCTTCCAAGGAAAGTCCGCACATTTCAACTTTTGGAAGCTCAGCGGTTGGTCAACTAACATGTATAGAATCCCCCATACAATTGTGTGGGGGTTTTTATTTTGGGCATTTCCCCTTGAAATAATGAAAAGATTCAGATAGAATTGCCACACACTGATATTTTTTCTAATCTTTATATTTTCTTTTATGGCTCCTTTGTCATACAATAATGATAAGGTGATGTATATCATCAGGCCATTCTAGGAAAAGCCTAATAACAAGGGGAAAATCCTCAAGTACCCTTAGAGGGAAGGGAGAGGTAGTTATGGAAATTGAGCGCATTAATGACCACACAGTTAAGTTCTACATTTCTTACATTGATATAGAGGAGAGAGGCTTTGATCGTGATGAGATTTGGTATAATCGTGATCGCAGTGAAGAGCTTTTCTGGGATATGATGGAGGAGATTCATGACGAAGAAGGATTTACTGTCGATGGGCCGTTATGGATTCAAGTTCAGGCCTTAGATAAGGGATTGGAAATTCTAGTCACTCGAGCTAATTTAACGAAAGATGGACAGCGTATTGAACTGCCGCTTCCCGGAGACAAATATCGGGAGTTTCCGGTAGATGACCGTCTTGAAGAGTTTTTAGATGAACATTTTAATGTCAACGAAGAAGAGGAAGAAGAGACAGGGTTAGAGTTTCTTCTTGTATTTAATGACTTTGAAGACATCATTCAGCTAAGTAAACGTTCGGATTTAGATGATCTCTTCACGCAGCTATACTCTTTTGATAACAAATACTATTTATATGTTGAGTTTGATGAAGAAGAGTTCGAGGAAGATGATATTGAAGATACATTAAGTATTCTTTTAGAATATACCCATGAATCGGGTATGACTATCCATAGGCTTCAAGAGTACGGAACATGCGTAATGGAAAGAGATGTATTCCAAACGGTTCGTCAATACTTTGACTAGTATGTTCGCTGATTTCAATCTGAAATCAGCTTTTTTTGTGTATTGAAGGGATTTTCCGATAAAGGTCGAATATCACGTGTAGACTAAATAACAAGGAGTGAAAATATGCTTGTTGCGTTAGATGCAAATGGAAAGCCGATAAATCTTGCACTCAAATGGTCACAGGGGCAGTTAAGGATGTTAAGGAAATCTTCTTATTCTTGTCCTCAATGTCGTCATCCCGTCATTTTTAAAGCGGGAGCGATCAAAATTCCTCATTTTGCTCATAAACATACTTCCACCTGTTTTTCTTTTTCCGAAAGTGAATCAGCCCGCCATTTGAAAGGAAAAGCTGATTTGTACGCTTGGATGAGTCATTATAGTAAAGTTCGACTCGAACCGTTTTTGGCGCCGCTCTCTCAACGGCCAGACATATTGGCAGCGGATCAAATCGCCGTTGAATTCCAATGCTCCTCGCTGTCTACGCAATTGTTTGTCGAGCGGACAAACGGGTATATTCAACATGGTTATTTCCCTTTTTGGATATATGGAGGCCCTTTGATTGCTAGGCAAGGAGGGTATTTCAAGTTTACTGCTTTCCATCGGTTGTTCTTTCGATATTCGGATGCCTTTGGGTTTTGGTTTTTAGCTTATTGCCCTGAGAAAGAAATATGTACCTTTTATTCACGACTTACTCCTGTTACTTCCTCGTTGTATACAGCTTCTGTGCAAAATATTCCGCTTTCTCACTTAGCTTTCCCCCCTCTATTTTCTCAACAGCAATCCGTCCGCTCATTTTCCTTAGCTCATTGGTTAAAGCAAAAACATCAATGGATTCACAAACAACTTTATTTTCAACAAGGAAAATATCATCCTTTTTTCAGTGATGTCTATGAGTCAGGAAACAATCCGTTTTTATTACCAGAATGGGTGGGTATTCCTGTTCGGCATATGCTGCTTTTTAAAAGTCACCCATTAGAGTGGCAGTTTTATTTATGGAAAGAGGGGCTTTTGCATACAATAGAAGAAGCGGTAGCACGTTTAGAAACCTATATAGAAAAAGGTAGACTGCAACTGAATGTATTTCCACTCATTCAGTCCCCTAAATTATATCAGTTAGTTGAAGAATATCTCTCTCTTCTACAAAAGGCTAGTCCTGAAAGCTTGAAAAGTAGTACGCATACGTATCAACAAATGGACAGAGAAAAAAGGTTTACCGAACAATATGAAGAATGGATTATTAGACGGCTTTTTCTTTGAATTTCGGTAGGCGAAATAATATGATAAAGTAGTGAAATAGTAGATGTAGGAGGGATTTTAGATGACAAATAATCAAGCGGCAAAACAGTTACCTTTAAGAAGTGAGGTACCCGAGGAGTTAACATGGAAGTTAGAAGATATTTTTGCAAGTGATGAGGCGTGGGAGAAAGAATACGCAGAAGTGAAAGAGCTTTCTAACAAAGCACAGAGCTTCCAAGGGACACTTAGTGAGAATGCAGAACAGCTGTATCAATTTTTCGCATATCAAGATCAATTGTTAGAACGTATGGGTAAAGTATATACGTATTCACATATGCGTTATGACCAAGATACAACGAATGCACACTACCAAGGAATGGACGATCGAGCGAAAAATTTATATACACAAATTGCGAATGTATTATCATTTGCGACACCTGAATTGTTAGCGATTGATGAGGAGAAGTTAAAAGCATTTGTAGATCAAGATGAAAAGTTGCAAGTGTACAAGCAGGCAATTGCTGAAATTAATTTACAGCGACCACATGTGCTATCTGCTGCAGAAGAAAGCTTGCTTGCTCAAGCATCAGAAGTAACTTCAGCGTCTAGCAATACATTTGGGATGTTAAACAATGCGGACCTTGAGTTCCCGACAATTAAAGATGAGGATGGAGAAGAGGTGCAAATTACGCACGGACGCTTTATTCAATTTTTAGAGTCAGACGATCGTCGGGTGCGTGAAGAAGCGTTTAAAGCTGTATATGAAACGTATGGCAAGTTTAAAAATACATTTGCTAGTACGTTGAGCAGCCAAGTGAAAAAAGATAATTTTTATGCTCGCGTCCGTCATTATCAAAGTGCGAGAGAGTCTGCTCTTTCTAATAATCATATTTCAGAAACAGTGTATGATAATCTAGTAACGACAATCAACAAACATTTACCTTTGCTTCATCGCTACATTAAGCTACGCAAAAAAGTGCTTGGTGTCGATGAATTGCATATGTATGACCTTTATACACCGCTTGTGAAAGACGTGAAAATGAAAGTTAGCTACGATGAGGCAAAAGAATATATGGTGAAAGGTTTAGCCCCGTTAGGAGACGAGTACATTAGCGTATTGAAACAAGGGCTAGATAATCGCTGGGTCGATGTCGTTGAAAATAAAGGCAAGCGCAGTGGTGCCTATTCATCTGGCGCATATGGTACACATCCATATATTTTAATGAACTGGCAAGATAACGTGAATAATTTATTTACGCTTGCTCATGAGTTTGGCCATAGCGTGCATAGCTACTATACACGTGCTTCTCAACCTTACGTGTACGGCAATTATTCTATTTTTGTGGCCGAAGTGGCTTCTACGTGCAATGAAGCGCTGTTGAATGATTATATGTTAAAAAATCTTGATGATGAGAAGAAGCGTTTATATATTTTGAATCATTATTTAGAAGGCTTCCGCGGTACGGTCTTCCGTCAAACGATGTTCGCTGAATTTGAACATTTAATCCATGAGAAAGCACAAAATGGAGAAGCATTGACGGCAGATGTTTTAACAACAGCTTATTATGAACTAAATAAAAAGTATTTTGGTGAAGACATGGTTGTTGATGAAGAAATCGGCCTAGAGTGGGCGAGAATTCCTCATTTCTACTATAATTATTACGTGTATCAATATGCGACAGGTTTTAGTGCAGCAACAGCTCTAAGCGCTCAAATTTTAGAAGAAGGCCAGCCAGCTGTTGATCGTTACATTAATGAATTCTTAAAAGCGGGTAGCTCAGACTTCCCGATCGAAGTACTGAAAAAAGCTGGAGTCGACATGAACACAGCCGCTCCAATCGAAGAAGCATGTAAAGTCTTCAAACAAAAACTAGAAGAAATGGAAAAGATGTTAGGTTAAAAGCGGAAGCACCTGTTTAGCGACGTATGGACTGGACCGCTCCGCACGAGATAAAGGAAACACGATGAACGTTAGTGAATCGATGTTGACTTATCGCAAGGAGGAGAGGGGAAGTCCACTAGTCGCTAGGTGCTGTAGCTAGATAAGGTTAAAAGCGGAAGGCGCTTGCTCATCGGCGACAAGCAAAAGGCGAGCCGTATGGAAGGTTGTTCTTTAACCTTTTAGGCGGATTGGCTTTTGACCTCGAGCCGATAGCGCCTGTAGCTAGATAGGTTAAAAACAAAAAAGTCTCTACTAGTTAGAGACTTTTTTGTTTTTCCTGTTCAAAAAATAGATAGGGACAAACAGAACGATGAAAAGTAGCGGTGCTGTTACATATAAAGGATATAATCTCATTAAACCTAATAAATTAAATAGAAAGGCGACCACGATCAAGCTGACGTAGAGCCAAAAGGCGAGCCATTTCATGTTTCCTTCCTCCTTTAAAGGCATACCAGTTTATGTTAGTTTACGCTTACTATCCCATTGTTATGACAAATATGTGAAAGGTTATACAAAGTGTTGTCAATTACTATTTAAGGTGATAATATATAAAACGTGAAGTTGATCACAAACAAACATATACCCCTTTGTTTGACCGTGAAAAATTTCTCCCATCCCCTTTGTTCGTTAGAAAAGACCTTGTAGCTAATACAAGGTCTTTTCTTATGTATTCAGCTCCAAACAAATAGCCGCTTGAGATCATAAGTTAAGCTTACAATCTCAAGCGGCTTGTTTTTTGTTATCCCTCTATATATTCCCAAAAAGATCCGTACTTTGCGGTGATTTTGCGTACTTTTCGTTGCAATTGGAGTTTTTTCATAATCATTTCTACTTCTTTGATCGATAGATTATATACTTCACTAATTTCTTTCGTAGCGACTAAGCGAAAATATTGTAAAAACTCTTCTAAAGAAGGAGGCGCTAGCGGTTCTGGGAGTTCCTCAAGCATCTCTTGTAGAATTTGTACATAGATCTCATAAGAGTACAGGCCAGAAATTTTAATGCCTTCTTCCTCGATATTTTCATTAAAGAAAACGAGGGTCGGTACTTCCTCTACGTCCATTTCTGCTGAGATCTTCATATCGCATTGAAAAGCTTTAGCTGCACTGGAGGAATGAATGTCATTTAAAAACTCCGCTCTATCAAGGCCCGATTGATCAGCGCAATCTGTTAATATGGCAAGATCAGAAATATTTTCATTTTCTAAAAAAAGCTGCTCTTGTAATTTTCGTAAAAAACGGCTTCCGCATCGACGTCCTTGCAGCTCGGCAGCTTTAATAGCGATTGAAGCAATAAACGGGGAGGAAACTGGGTTATCCATCCAAAGGTTCCCGTCACAAGACATTCCCGTTCTAGTAGCAGTTGTTTGCCATTGTTTCGCTAAGCTATTGCATTTATGCTTTTGCAGGTTCAAAGTCGACAGTCTGCCCGTCAGCACTTTTTTTAAACTGAAATAATGCCCATACTCCATTTGTAGCTTTCGAATAATCGGCTCTAAAGCCCAGCATTCTGGGCATAGGGGATCAACAAACATGTAAATTTCCAATGGTTTTTGTTGAGTTGAACAAATTCGGTTAAGTAATACAGATGGCTTCAATCTTCTTCACCTAGTTCTTCGGGCTGATTTGTCATATGATGAGCGGTTAATTCGAGCCGATGATAAAAAAATTCGCGAAACTCTCCGTCTATTCCTGTTTCATCCATTGCCTCTGACATGCACTGAAGCCATGCGTTGGCACGTTTAGGGGTGATCGGAAAAGGCATGTGACGAGCGCGAAGCATGGGATGACCATGCTCATCTGTGTATAAAGGTGGTCCGCCTAAATATTGAGTTAAAAACTGTTTTTGCTTACGAGCAGTTTCAGTTAGATCATCAGGGAAAATTGGAAATAAGTCAGGATGCTTGCTTACTTTTGAATAAAACAAATCGACAAGCTCCGAAAGTTTCTCTTCTCCGATAAATTCATATGGTGCTATTGATTTTTCGGCCATACCAATAACTCCTTTTTTCCTTGTAGTAGTAAATTCATTTTAACAAGGGGGATGGTATAACACAAACAAAGTGCCTGCTCAAAGATAGTCTTTTAACAAAATCTAAAAAAAAGTGCTGAGCGACCTTTAGTGTTCTCGCATAGGATTCATCATGATAGAGAATCCTATGCGAAGACAAATAAGGAAGCTTAGCACTTATGAATAGTAAGTATTCGTTACTTTTTGGACGTAGTTTTGTGTTTCTTTAAACGGTGGAATTCCTCCATATTTTTTCACATTACCTGGTCCGGCGTTGTATGCAGCTAGAGCAAGTTTAATGTTTCCGTCAAATTTATCTAGCATTTGTCGTAAATATTTTGCTCCACCAAAGACATTTTGCTCAGGATCAAATGGATTGGATACACCGAGGAAGCGAGCGGTAGATGGCATTAATTGCATCAAGCCTTTTGCTCCAGCGTGGCTGACAACATTTGGATTGAAATTAGATTCTTGCTTAATGACTGCTTGGATCAATTTCTTCGGAATATTATATTTTTCCGCTGCTCTTGCAATAATGTCATCAAAATCAGTTTTTATCGGCTTCCCACCAGGCTTAATCACATCGGCACCAGGCTTTGTAGGCAACAGCTCTGGTAACGACATTCCCGTAGTTGGGGGTGACACCGGAGACCCATTCTCAAGCTTCAGCCCTTGCATTAATGCTTGCTGTAGCACTGCACCGAATATTTGTGACGGATTCGTTGATGTAAGAGGGCTAGTAGGAAACGTTGGCATACCTTGCATCATACTTGTTTGAAAGATTGTTTTAAAAAAATCGTTACTCATTGTTTTCTCCGATCATTTTTTGTTTAATTGGCGTAATTTTTCTAAGAAAAACCTTCTAACTTTATTATCGGTCATTCGCCTAGGAATTTGAAATTTTTTTAGTAAATGGTCGAATACTTCTTTCCCTTTTTGCTCTTCTGTTACTTCATATTCTAATTCATAATCCTCTTTCCCTAAATAGAAACTATTGTCAAATGTGAGAATGCCTACTTCATGCGGTATTTCCGCTCTTTTCGTTGATAACGTACCGAAGTGATGAAAAGAATCAAAATCTAGTAAAAGCGGTTGAAGGACTTCCTTCACGATTCCTTCTGGAAATTCTCCTTTCATCAATAGCACTTCTGCTTCTTCCTTCAGCAATACTTGATTTGTTTCTAGGAGACCAATTTCTGCTGGTTGTTTAAGGGTAAGTTCAAATGCGCCTTCTTTTTCTCGAATGCGAAGGGCACAACTTTGCTCTTCTAGATGAAAAGACGTCGTATCTAAATAGTGGTTATGCTGTAAAGCGAAATCTTCTTCTTGTACGTGAAAGACTTGAAGTAGTTGCAGAAACTCCTCTTTTTTTAATAAGTTTTTAAACTCAATCTCCAGTTGTTGACTCATACTTGCTTCCTCTTCTCCTATAGTTTATTCTGTACTTCTTATTCTAAAGGTCATGTATCTATATTTGAAGGGAAAAGATGTGTTAAAATATATAATGGGTTTTTTACGATGAAATGTACAAAATGAAACAATGGCAAGAATTAAAGGGGGAATTAGGATGAGAAAGACGATCCATTTTACGAAAGCTATATGGAATGAGGAAGAGTTAGGTTTACTTTCGGAGCATCCGGTTTCATTGTCTACAGTGAAAGCAAGCGGACAAATGATTGTTGATTCAGATCAAAAAGCATTTGTTTATTTAGCTGAAGAAAATGATGAATTCATTTATTTATACATACATGAAAGTGTTTGGGCGGAGTTGCAGACGGCGATGGGAAAAGGAGCGAGCTTGTTTGCTATTGGAGCGGATGCTCGTCTTCAGTTAAGTAACTGGAATGAAGAGCTTTCTTATTTAATCAATAATATTGAAGGCAATAGCAACTACGGGGAAGAGATGGTTGAAGCTGTAGAGAAGATCTTTTTGCATCAATAACAATGCAATGATGTCTGAGAGGGAAGATAGATGATACGTTGGGATGAGTTTTTATCACCTTATAAACAAGCAGTAGAGGAATTGAAAGTGAAGCTTAAAGGGATGCGGACTCAATTTGAGCTTGAGGATGAGCATTCACCGATCGAATTTGTTACTGGCCGCGTCAAGCCAATTGCTAGTATTCTTGAAAAAGCATACGAAAAGGGCATTCCATTCGAGCGATTGGAAACGGAAATTCAAGATATTGCCGGCGTACGGATGATGTGTCAGTTTGTCGATGATATAAAAAAAGTGGTGCAGAAGCTGCGAATGCGTAAAGACTTTACGATCGTAGAGGAGAAAGATTATATTTCTCATAAAAAGCCCAGTGGTTACCGTTCTTATCATTTAGTGATTGAATATCCGGTTCAAACGATTAATGGTGAAAAGAAAATTTTAGCTGAAATTCAAATTCGCACGCTAGCGATGAACTTTTGGGCAACAATTGAACATTCTTTAAATTATAAATATGATGGACAGTTTCCTGAAGAAATTCAAATGAGACTACAGCGAGCAGCTGAGGCAGCTTTCAGATTAGATGAGGAAATGTCTTTAATTCGCGAAGAAATAAAGGAAGCTCAAGCTTTTTTTACAAAGAAAAAAGAGCAAACGAATGAGCGTAGGAAGAAAGAATAAACGGAAAAAGGGTGGCTGACATGAAATTTGCAATTACGTCTAAAGGCGATGCAAAATCCAATGCCTTAATGCATAAAATTCGCACTTATTTGCTTGATTTTAAGTTAACGTATGATGAAAAACAGCCAGATATCGTTATTTCTGTTGGTGGGGATGGGACGCTCTTATACGCCTTTCATCGCTATAGTTCTAGGCTTGATAAAACGGCATTTGTCGGTGTTCATACCGGTCATTTAGGTTTTTATGCGGACTGGGTGCCTGACGAAATTGAAAAGCTCGTCATTGCCATTGCCCGCACGCCTTATCAAATTATTGAATATCCGTTACTAGAAACAATTATTCGATATCAGCATGGCGGTAAAGAAACGCGATACCTTGCCTTAAATGAATCCACGGTGAAAAGTGTGGAAGGCACATTAGTAATGGATGTGGAAATTCGTGGCGATCATTTTGAACGGTTCCGAGGTGACGGTCTATGCGTATCAACACCTTCAGGAAGCACCGCGTATAACAAAGCACTTGGTGGAGCGATTCTACATCCGTCAATTCGTGCTCTGCAATTGGCAGAGATGGCTTCTATTAATAACCGAGTGTTTCGTACGGTAGGCTCCCCACTCATTTTGCCCGCTCACCATACTTGCATGCTAAGACCTGTTAATAGACCAGATTTTCTTGTGACGATTGATCATTTAACGTTGCTTCATAAAGATGTCAAATCGATTCAATATCGGGTAGCTAATGAAAAAATTCGCTTTGCTCGTTTCCGTCCATTCCCTTTTTGGAAGCGAGTTCATGATTCGTTTGTTAGTAGCTAATGGATAAGAGATTTCGTTTAATTTGGACCGTTGAAGCGAGCGATTGTAGGAAACTGTTGCGAGAATTTTTAGCTGGCAAAGAAATTTCTAAGCGAGCACTGACCGATATTAAATATAACGGCGGCAAAATTTTAGTGAATGGTCAAGAGGAGAATGTCCGTTATTGTATAGAAGTAGGGGACCGAATTGAATTGATTTTTCCTCGGGAAACACCGAGTGATGGGATAAAAGGAGAACGGTTGCCGTTGTCGATCGTTTTTGAAGATGATTATGTATTAGTGGTCGCAAAGCCTGCTGGCATGAATACGATTCCGTCTAGGGAGCATCTGACAGGAAGTTTGGCCAATGCTTTAATCGGTTATTATGAACAACAGGGAATCGAGGCCACTGTGCATATTGTTACACGGCTCGATCGTGATACGTCAGGTCTTGTGTTAGTAGCGAAACATCGACATATCCATCATTTATTGTCAGATATGCAAAAAAAACGGCTTATTTCTCGCTCATATGTGGCTCTTGCTTCGGGGGTGTTTGCTCATACAGTTGGTGTGATTGAACAGCCTATTGGTCGAAAAGAGACGAGCATTATTGAGAGAGAAGTAAGAGCGGATGGTCAATATGCTTGTACTCGATATGAAGTGTTAGCTCAATATGAAACCTTTGCTCAAGTCCGATTGAAGCTAGAGACTGGTCGCACCCATCAAATACGAGTGCATCTTTCTTATATCGGGCATCCGTTATTAGGTGACGACCTGTATGGGGGACCTATAGCGAAAATTGATCGCCAAGCTCTTCATTGTAGTGACTTAGCCTTTCGTCATCCCGTCACTGAAGAAGAGTCACAGTTCTACTTGCCACTGGCTGCTGATTTGCAGAGGTTGCTAGGGTAAAGAAGTAGTTGGAAAGTCGAAGAAATTGATAGCAAAGCCCGCCAATTGAATGAGGCGGGCTTATTTTTTACTCAAAGCTTCGAAATTTTTCTGGAACGAAAGGCATGGAGGAAGGGACAGAGACGATCTCTTTTTCGGGATAACGGAAGGCGGAGAGTTTTCCGCCAAAGACGGCACCTGTGTCGATATTAGCGGTATGGTGGATAAGTCGCGCTTCTTTTGTTGGTGTATGACCGTAAATAATCCAAGGCTGACCTTTGTATTGCTTAGCCCAGTCGCGGCGTACAGGAGAGCCATCAGGATGTTTTTCTCCTGTGATATCACCATATAGGACGAACGTTTTCACTTTTGAAGTGAATTTTCCAATATCTTGCTCGCGGATGCCAGCATGGGCGATAATTAATTGACCTTCATCTAAAATTTGATAAAGTGGCGCCTGTTCATAAAGGTTTATAAATTTCTTTTTCACGCGCTTAAAGTCTCGATTGTCTAGTTGCTCTAGCTCGGCTACGGTCGTTTCTAGTCCATGTGTGACTTGAACGTTGTTGCCGCAAAACCACCGATATAATTTATTACAATGGTTGCCAGGAGCATAGTGAGCCAATTGTTTTTCCCATAAGTCATGCACCACTTCGATCACTTGAAGAGAGGCGGGACCGCGATCAGCTAAATCGCCGACAAATCCAAGTAATCGCCCTTTAGGATGGAGAGGGAGTCCGCTATCCCATGAATAGCCAAGCTCAGTCGTTAGCTGTTTAAATTCTTGAAAGCATCCGTGGATGTCTCCGATAATATCGATATTCATAAGTATGACACTCCTTTAATCATTAGTTTTTCCTAGTTAAAACTTAATATAAGATTAATCTTTTTTAAAAGACAACTTCAAATGATTTTGATAGTATAGTGAGTACATCTTAATTAATGAGTGGGGAAGGAGAGAATTTATGGAAGAACATGCTTCGTTATTTTCATTATTAATCGTTGTTGTGGCTGCTTTTTTCACACCGATATTATTACACCGATTGAAGTTAAATTTCATTCCGGTCGTTATTGCAGAAATCATTGTAGGTCTTATCTTGGGGAAAAGTGGCTTTGATATAGTTGAACCCGATGCTTGGTTGGAGATTCTATCAACACTTGGATTTCTTTTTCTTATGTTTTTAAGTGGACTTGAGATTGATTTCTCTGCATTTTCCTCGAATAAAAAGCGAAAGAAGAAGCACTTGAAAACAAATGAGGAGCCGAATGCCTTTGTAGCAGCGACTATGGTGTTTATTGGCATACTCGTTTTATCGTACGGGCTATCCTATTTATTTGTTTTATTAGGCTTAATAGAAGATGCATTTTTGATGACGTTAATTATTTCGACAATTTCACTAGGCGTGGTTGTCCCAACGCTAAAAGAAGCTCATTTAATGAAGACGGTTATCGGGCAAATTATTTTACTTGTGGCTGTTATTGCCGATTTAGTGACAATGATTTTGCTAGCTGTTTATGTGTCGGTTAATGGCACAGAAGGTGGAAATATGTGGCTACTCCTTGTTCTCTTTGGAGTAGGAGTTCTGCTTTATTTTGTCGCTAAAAGGTTTAAAAATAATCCTTTTTTCGAAGCGCTATCAACTGGTACTGTGCAAATCGGTACTCGTGCCGTCTTTACATTAATGCTTGTGCTTGTCGCTCTATCTGAATATGTAGGTGCTGAAAATATTCTTGGTGCCTTTTTAGCGGGAGTGCTTGTTTCATTGTTAGCACCGAAAAACGAGCTAGTACGCCAACTTGACTCATTTGGATATGGATTTTTAATTCCAATTTTCTTTGTGATGGTCGGGGTGGAGCTTGAGCTATGGTCTCTTTTAAGTGATAAAAAGACGTTATTGCTCATTCCATTATTAATATTGGCTTTATTTATTTCTAAAGTATTGCCAATGTTATATTTGAAAAAATGGTACGATATGAAAACCATTTTAGCATCGTCTTTCCTGTTAACATCAACATTGTCATTAGTAATTGCGGCAGCTAAAATTGCCGAAGGTCTTGGTGTAATCACGGCACAAATGAGCGGAACGTTGATTTTAGTTGCAGTTATCACTTGCTTAATTACGCCAGTCGTCTTTAAAAAGCTATTCCCGCCGTATATGAGGGAAGAAAAGCAAATTAAAGTGGCTTTCGTTGGAGCGAATCAGTATACTATGCCGATCTCTAAAGAGTTAAAGTCTTCTTTATACGATACGGTTGTTTACCGCAAAAAACCAGAAATCCAAGAGGGGCATTTAAGTAAGTCTGTTTTTGATATTATCGAACTAGATGAATTATCAGTAGGCTTATTGGCTGAAAATGGTGTGTTTGATGCTGATATTCTCGTGATCACAACAGGAGATGAGGCTCATAATGCGCATTTGGCCATTGAAGCGAAAGAAAGAGGCGTTGAACGAGTCATCGCTCATGTGGAAAGAGAAGAACAAGAGAAGCGGATGATTCAAGAAGGCATCGAAACATTCTCTTATTTCCTTTCTTCAAAAGCGTTGTTAAGAGCGTTAATTGAATCGCCTAGTATTATTAGTATTTTAACGAACAAAGAAACATCTCTATACGAAATCGAGTTGCATAATGCTGATTATGAGGGGATTTCACTTAGAAAATTCCCATTTACAGGGGATGTCATCTTCGTTCGAATCTTCCGTGGTAACGAATCCATCGTTCCTCACGGAGATACAGAATTACACTTAAATGATCGCCTCATCGTCACAGGCTCCAAAGAATACGTAGACGAACTAAAACGCGAACTAGAATTTGATTAAACGAAAAGCGGAAGGCGCTGTTTAGCGATGTATGGGCTGAAGTCATCCGCACGAGATAAAGGAAACACGATGAACGAGAGTGAATCGATGTTGACTTATCGCAAGGAGGAGGGCGGAAGCACACTAGTCGCTAGCGCCTGCAGCTGGACAAAGAAAAGCGTAGCTAGACAATAGAAAAGCGAAAGAGCTCATAAAGCAGCAAACATTGTGGACTTTATGAGCTCTTTTTTTCATTCATTGCTTTTCATTTTCAGTAATTCCTGTTAATATTATTACTAGGTACTAATAACTTGTAATAACAGGGGGAACGAAAATGACACTTTCATTAGCTGGAAAAACATTTGTTGTGATGGGTGTAGCCAATAAAAGAAGTATTGCTTGGGGAATTGCTCGCTCTTTACACGCAGCAGGTGCTCGCCTTATTTTTACATATGCAGGTGAACGCCTTGAGAAAAATGTCCGTGATCTGGCAGAAACTTTAGAGGGAAATGAGTCGATTATTTTACCGTGTGATGTGACAGTTGATGTTGATATCGAAAAGTGCTTTGCACAAATTAAAGAAGAAGTCGGCACGATTCATGGTTTAGCTCATTGTATCGCTTTTGCGAATAAAGAAGATCTAGATGGCGAATTCGTCGATACTTCACGCGAAGGTTTCCTCCTTGCTCATAATATTAGCTCTTACTCACTAACGGTTGTAGCAAAATATGCAAAGCCTTTAATGGTAGAAGGAGGAAGCATTGTCACGTTGACTTACTTAGGTGGCGAGCGCGTGGTGAAAAACTACAACGTGATGGGTGTGGCGAAAGCTTCTTTAGATGCGAGCGTTCGTTATTTAGCAGCTGACCTTGGTAAAGATGGAATTCGTGTGAACTCCATTTCTGCTGGCCCGATCCGTACACTAGCGGCGAAAGGTATTAGTGACTTTAACTCCATTTTAAAAGATATCGAAGAAACAGCTCCGCTTCGTCGTACAACAACGCAAGAAGAAGTGGGAGATACAGCTGTCTTCCTATTCAGTGATATGTCTCGTGGAATTACAGGTGAAAACCTTCATGTTGACTCTGGCTTCCATATCATTGCCCGATAATATTATTCTGAAACCCGCTTATTGAAGCGGGTTTTTTTGTTGCGTCTGAAAACACTAGTTTTTATTCTTATCTAAAGGTTACAGAC
>NKXN01000027.1 GCA_002261155.1 Bacillaceae bacterium SAS-127
TTCACTCACGCGGCGTTGCTCCGTCAGACTTTCGTCCATTGCGGAAGATTCCCTACTGCTGCCTCCCGTAGGAGTCTGGGCCGTGTCTCAGTCCCAGTGTGGCCGATCACCCTCTCAGGTCGGCTACGCATCGTCGCCTTGGTGAGCCATTACCTCACCAACTAGCTAATGCGCCGCGGGTCCATCTGTAAGTGATAGCCGAAACCATCTTTCAATCCTTCTCCATGCGGAGAAAGAACTTATCCGGTATTAGCCCCGGTTTCCCGGAGTTATCCCAGTCTTACAGGCAGGTTACCCACGTGTTACTCACCCGTCCGCCGCTAACTTGAATAGAAGCAAGCTCCTATCAAGTCCGCTCGACTTGCATGTATTAGGCACGCCGCCAGCGTTCGTCCTGAGCCAGGATCAAACTCTCCGATAAAGTGTTTGATTGCTCATAAATTGCTTTACTTAGATAAACTAAGATTTTTTAGAATTAACGTTGACGTTTATTTTGTTCAGTTTTCAAAGATCAATGTTTGTCACCCTCAAGCGACTTT
The DNA here is from genome assembly GCA_002261155.1 of Bacillaceae bacterium SAS-127. Classification (GTDB taxonomy): domain Bacteria; phylum Bacillota; class Bacilli; order Bacillales; family Domibacillaceae; genus Bacillus_CE. Next base: position 540 of record NKXN01000027.1, read on the forward strand.
TATAATATATCATCTTATTTCTATATCGTCAATAGATTCTATAACTTTTTTAAAAAATATTTCAATCAAATACTTCACTACAAATAGTAAAGAGAGTGGTCGTTTTACTAGAACCACTCTCACCATTTCTTGAAAACGATATAATTTATAAAATCTCTTCTATATAAAGTTCTCTCATTTTTTCTAAATCTACAATATTGTTATTCCCAGCGAGTTGCACTAATGGTCTTGTCGGATACTGTTGTTTCATAAATATTATACTGCCTCGTTGACCGTTAGATAATCGTACTTCTGTTCCTGGACCCATCTTAGTGAAAATTGCTATTAAAGCTTTTACAGCTTCTATATCAAATTTTCCAAAGTAGTCCTCCTTTAATACTTCAAGTGCTTTAAAAGGTGGTATTTGACTCTGATCATCCTTTTGAGCAGTCATCGAATAAAATGTATCGGCTACTGCAACGATTCGTGACAGCGGATGAATTTTTTCTCCCTTGTCTCCCATAGAATACCCTGTACCATCTAGTCGTTCATGGTGTTGGAAAATAGCTATTTTCGCCTCTTGCTTCAATAACTTCAAGTCTTTCACCATATTGTAACTATGCAAAGGATGTTTCCTTAATTCTTTTTCAGTTTCACTAGTGGAGAAACTACTATTTTTCAAAATATTCATCGGGATTTTAGCTAAACCACAATCAGCTAATATGCCAGCAAGAGCCGCTTGAATAATCATTCCATTTTCAAGATTCAACTTTTCAGCGATGACACCGCTAATTAATCCTACAGCAAGCGGATGATGAAAACGATAGTGTCCACCCGTCCATGTATGCAGTTGTAGGTAAACATCTGAATGCAATCGAGCATATTCAAGTAAAGGAAGAATAATTTCTCGAATCTTTACAATGTCAATGCTCATACCTGCTTGCCATTTAAGAAATTCTTTATTGTATTGTTGCTCACATTCAATGTAACGTCTTGAAAAATCTTCTTTTAAAGAATTCATCGCGTCTTTCTCGTGATCCTTTTGATCAGAAGGATCTGTTGTCTCTGACAGAGCAGGGTCCTCCATTTGAACATCTACTTCCTGGATCAAAAAAGCTTTTAACAATTCGATGTGACGGTCCGTTAAGATTGTATGTTTAGCAATTAAGGGACAAGATGTTTTTCCCATGACATCCTCTTGCAACACATTCCCCGCTTGCAATTCCTCTACTTTTATATACATAGGTCAAATCTCCAAGTTTTTATTTATATCTTACCAAATCATTAAAAGAATAAGGACTATAATTTTCAAATTTGGCTATTTATAGTAAAAAAGCCTGAGTACCAAAAATGGAATTCAGGCTTTTTTTACTACTATTCAGCGGATGTATCCTCCTCTTCAGGTACATCCTCTTGTATTTCTTCTTTGGCGATTTTAGTAACAGTTGCTACTGTCTCATTGTCATCTAGTCGGATCAGTTTCACACCTTGCGTATTTCGTCCCGTAATTGAAATATCATTGACATCCATTCGGATCAGGACACCACCAAGAGTAATTAACATTAAGTCCTCTTCACCAGTAACGGTTTTTACAGCTATAAGAGAACCATTCTTTTCGGTAACGTTACAAGTCTTCAACCCTTTACCGCCTCTTGTTTGAATACGATATTCACTTTCTGAGGTGCGCTTTCCGTAACCATTTTCTGTAACGATAAGGACATAGTCATTTTCATGTAAAAGCTCCATGCCAACAACTGCATCGTCTGCTGAAAGTCTTATTCCTTTCACACCAGTCGATACACGCCCCATTTCTCGAACATCTTCTTCTGCAAAACGAATCATCAAGCCATCTTTTGTTCCCATAACAATTTGTTGCTTCCCATCTGTCAACCGAACGGAAATCAACTCATCATCTTCTCGTAAATTCAAGGCACGCAGACCATTTGTACGGATATTTGCATAATCAGCAAGCAATGTCCGTTTCACAATACCTGACTTGGTGGCAAAGAACAGGTAAGAATCAGCAGTGAATTCTTCGACACGAATCATCGTGTTTATCCACTCACCCTTCTCCACCTCTAACAAATTAATGAGTGGAATTCCTTTAGCTGTTCGACTATATTCAGGAATTTGATACCCTTTTAATCGGTATACTTTCCCTTTATTAGTGAAGAATAAGATCGTGTCATGAGTAGATGTTGTTAATAGATGCTCAACAAAGTCGTCCTCATTCGTACCCATACCTTGGATTCCGCGACCTCCACGCTTTTGGCTACGATAAGTTGAGGCAGGCAGACGTTTCACATAGCCGTTATGTGTTAATGTCACAACGACTTGCTCACGGGGAATAAGATCTTCATCCATAATTCCTTCTACGCCAGCATCCATGATTTCTGTACGACGTTCATCATTAAAACGTTGCTTAATTTCTAATAGCTCTTCACGGATAATTTCTAAGATTTTTTCTTCATCTGCTAAAATCGCTTTTAATTCAGCGATTAACGTTAAAAGGTTTTGATATTCTTCTTCGATTTTTTCTCGTTCAAGCCCTGTCAAACGCTGCAGTCGCATATCAAGGATCGCTTGTGCTTGCTTTTCGGATAGAGAAAAATTATCCATTAATCCTTGTCTTGCGATATCCGTTGTTTGTGAACCACGGATTAAGGCGATAATTTCATCGATGTGGTCAAGAGCAATACGTAGCCCCTCTAAAATATGCGCTCTTGCTTCCGCTTTTCTTAACTCAAACTCTGTTCGGCGACGAATGATCACTTTTTGATGTTCAAGATAATGATATAAGCACTCTTTCAGATTTAACACTTTCGGTTGTCCATCAACAAGTGCTAATAAGTTAATCCCAAAGCTCGTTTGCATCGCTGTATATTTATATAAATTATTTAAAAGCACACTGGCATTCGTGTCTTTGCGGATCTCCATCACAATACGCATTCCTTTGCGATCGGATTCATCACGCAAATCAGTGATACCATCAATTTTCTTATCGCGTACAAGTTCAGCAATTTTTTCAATTAATTTTGCTTTATTTACTTGGTAAGGAAGCTCTTTGACGATGATCGTCTCTTTACCGCTCGCCTTTTGTTCGATGTCCACTTTCGCTCGAATCACAATGGAGCCTTTACCCGTTTCATACGCACGACGAATACCACTTCGGCCCATGATCATACCAGCTGTAGGGAAATCTGGTCCTGGGATGTATTCCATTAATTCAAGGATGTTCAAATCTGGATTGTGACTTAATGCAACAATGCCATCAATGACTTCACCTAATTGATGAGGAGGAATATTCGTCGCCATCCCAACAGCAATACCAGAAGTTCCGTTTACTAATAGATTAGGAAATCTAGCTGGAAGTACAGCAGGCTCTTTCTCAGATCCATCATAGTTGGGTTTATAATCAATGGTATCTTTGTTAATATCGCGTAATAATTCCATTGAGATTTTGGACATACGAGCTTCTGTGTAACGCATTGCCGCTGCTGCATCGCCATCAACTGATCCGAAGTTTCCATGGCCATCGACAAGCATATAACGGTAGCTAAAATCTTGCGCCATACGCACCATTGTGTCATACACCGCTGTATCACCATGAGGATGATACTTACCGATAACTTCACCAACGATACGAGCAGATTTTTTATATGCTTTATCCGCTGTCATGCCAAGGTCATTCATCGCATATAAAATTCGACGGTGAACAGGCTTTAAGCCATCTCGCACATCTGGTAAAGCACGAGCGACAATGACACTCATCGCATAATCTAAAAAGGATGAGCGCATTTCTTTACTAATATTAATCTCTACTACTTGAGAATTAGGTGTTTCAGCCATTTTCAAAGACCTCCTTTAACAAACACTTATAGAAAGAGAGACAGGATAGATTCAATCTATCCTGCTTATTAAGCAACCTTTACGGGCATTATATATCTAAATTTTTCACATTGAGGGCATTTTCTTCAATGAATTGACGACGAGGCTCGACGCGATCACCCATAAGAATTTCAAACGTTTCATCCGCTTCAATAGCATCCTTCAAGCTCACTTGAAGCAATGTTCTTGTCTCTGGATTCATCGTAGTCTCCCACAACTGCTCTGGATTCATCTCTCCAAGACCTTTATAACGTTGAATTCCTGGTTTTGTATTCTCCGGTAATTCGGCCAGAATTTCTTCTAATTGACGCTCCTTGTAAGCATAGTCTATCTTTTTCCCCACTGTCACTTTATATAAAGGCGGTTGAGCAATATAGACATAACCAGCTTCAATCAGTTGTCTCATATAGCGGAAGAAGAATGTAAGCAACAATGTACGAATGTGCGCGCCATCTACATCGGCATCTGTCATGATGACTAATTTATGGTAACGAGCTTTCGAAATATCGAACTCTTCTCCAATTCCTGTTCCTAAAGCAGTAATGATGGTACGGATCTCATTGTTCGATAAAATCTTATCTAATCGTGCTTTCTCTACATTAATGATCTTTCCTCGCAACGGTAAAATCGCCTGGAAATGACGATCACGCCCTTGTTTCGCTGATCCACCTGCCGAGTCACCCTCCACGACATAAATTTCGCTAATTTCTGGATCACGCGAAGAACAATCTGCCAGTTTTCCAGGAAGACTTGAAACTTCCAACGCACTTTTTCGACGAGTTAACTCTCTCGCTTTTTTCGCCGCCATTCGCGCACGCGCAGCCATTTGTCCTTTATCGACAATTTTACGAGCAACAGCTGGATTTTCTAGCAAGAACGACTCAAAACGAGCAGAAAAAACAGAATCTGTCACAGCTCTCGCTTCAGAGTTGCCTAATTTCGTTTTCGTTTGTCCTTCAAATTGAGGATCTGGATGTTTCACAGATACAATCGCTGTTAACCCTTCACGTACATCTTCTCCAGACAAATTTTGATCGGCTTCTTTAAGTAAACCATGTTTACGACCATAATCATTGATGACACGAGTTAATGCTGTTTTAAACCCTGACTCATGTGTTCCACCTTCATGGGTATTAATATTATTGGCAAAAGAATAAATATTGCTAGTGAATCCCTCGTTATACTGCAAAGAGATCTCTACAGATATTCCTTCTTTTGTCCCTTCCATGTAAATCGGTTCGCTATGAATAACTTCTTTCGTGCGGTTTAAATGCTCAACATACGATTTAATTCCGCCTTCATAATGGTACTCGTTTATTTTGCCTTCTTCGCGCTTGTCCTCAATAATGATCTTAATGCCACGATTTAAAAAAGCTAGTTCGCGAAGACGATTCGCTAACGTATCGTACTCATAGACTAATGTTTCCGTAAAAATCTCCGGATCTGGACGGAATTGAATGGTTGTTCCTGTACGGTCTGTTTCCCCGACTACTTTCAGATCTTCTTCAGGGACTCCGCGTCGATAAGATTGATAATAGATTTGGTCATCCCGATGAACGTATACCTCTAGTTGAGTCGATAGCGCGTTAACGACAGACGCTCCTACTCCGTGAAGACCTCCCGATACTTTATATCCACCGCCGCCGAACTTTCCGCCAGCGTGAAGTACGGTTAAAATAACCTCTACAGCTGGACGCCCCATTTTCTCATGAATACCAACTGGAATCCCACGACCATTATCTTTGACCGTAATGCTGTTATCTTCTTCGATGATTACCTGAATTTCATCACAATAGCCTGCTAATGCTTCGTCAATACTATTATCTACAATCTCCCATACAAGATGGTGTAAACCTCTTCCACTTGTTGAGCCAATATACATCCCTGGCCGTTTCCGAACTGCTTCAAGACCTTCTAAAACTTGTATTTGGTTTTCATCATAGGAAGGCTGGTTCGTTGTATTTTGTTGTTCCATAGTCAAATTCATTCACCTGCTCTTTCTCCAAAAGCCTCCTGTAAAACTTTTTATCTTCCAGGCTTTTGCAAATAATTATCGAATATCCGCTTTTTTAATGTGTTTGATGAAAACGATGAAAGATATAATTGGTTGTCTGTAACAACAATTGATTTAAAATTCCCGCTTTTTAATAGCGTATCATCATAAATAATACCGATTGTTTGTTTCGAAGTTACATCGACTGTCTGCTGATCTACGATGGCAATAATATTGTCTATTTGAAGGATGATGTCATCTCCAATGTGAACATACATAGTTAAGTCCTCACTTTATTTGTGTCATCGTACCAGCTTCAACAGTAAAGGTAGACGCTTCTTGTAAAGTTTGGTGATTGATTCCTTCTGTGCTTGTTGTCGTAACGAATGTTTGTACCTTCCCTTGGATCGTGTTCAGCAAGTGAGACTGTCTGTAATCATCAAGCTCTGACAATACATCATCCAATAAAAGAATAGGGTACTCCTTAATTTCAGAATGAATCAATTCAATCTCCGCTAATTTCACAGATAGTGCTGTTGTTCTTTGCTGTCCTTGAGAACCAAATGTTTGTACATTCTTTTCATTCACATGAAATATGAGATCATCTCGATGTGGTCCACTAAGAGTAACACCTCGTTCAATTTCTTTTTGTCTTTGCGAATGATACTTTTCTTCAAATACACTTACCATTTTTGACCAATCATTCTCTTCTGATACCCCAACAGACGGCTCATATATAATATTTAACTTTTCTACTCCTCGCGAAATACCAGAATGAATGGCGCTTGCCCAATCTTGAAGTAAGTGAATAAAGTCAAAACGCTTTCTCACAATTTTGACAGCTAGATCAATTAATTGCTCCGTTAATACGTCCAGCATCGTATAATCAGTTGTTTTTTTGATTTGTAATTGTTTTAAATAATGATTTCGCTGTTGTAGTACTTTATGGTATTGACTAATATCATGAAGATACACTGGCGATACTTGTCCAATCTCCATATCTATAAAACGCCTTCTCACTTGAGGATTTCCTTTCACAAGATGAAGATCCTCTGGCGCAAACATGACCACGTTCATATTCCCAATATACTGACTAAGGCGTTGCTGCTCTAAATGATTGCATTTCGCCTTCTTACCCTTTTTGGAAATAATTAACTCCAACGGGACAGAATTTCGAGATTTTTCTACTCTACCTTTTATTTTAGCATAATCCGCTTCCCAGCGAATTAAATCTTTATCATTGGAGGTTCGATGAGATTTTGCCATAGCAAGCACATAAATAGATTCCATTACATTTGTTTTTCCTTGAGCATTTTCTCCAAGAAACACATTTACTTTATTTTCAAACTCCACATCTAAGTGCAAATAATTTCTATAATTTTCTAAGTATAGTTCTTTAATGTGCATGAGCAAAACACCCTTTTGTTTTATGAATCCGCTATAACAAAAACACCAAATCCAGGTATTTCTATTTTATCGCCTACCCGTAATTTTCTACCTCTACGCTGATCGATTTCACCATTCACGTACACTTCATGCTCGCTCAAAAACCACTTGGCCATCCCACCCGTTTGAATCACCTCAGCCAGTTTCAAAAACTGTCCAAGAACAATATATTCCGTTTCAATTACTATCCTATTTTCCATTTTCTCTCACTGCCTTCGATTGAATTCTCTAATACTTTATTTTACTAAACTTTTTACATTAACACAAAGATAGAAATGCGGAAGGCGCTGTTTAGCGACGTATGGACTGGAATGATCCGCACTAGATAAAGGAAACACGATGAACGTTAGTGAATCGATGTTGACTTATCGCAAGGAGGATCGTGGAAGTCCACTAGTCGCTAGCGCCTGTAGCTGGACAAAGAAAAGCGGAGCCGACTGTTCAGACACGACAAGCAAATGACAGAATGACGAAATGGCGTACTTCAGTCATGCAGTCAAGCTGGCATTTGACTCTAGTGTCTAGGAGGTGCAGCTGGACACTAGAAAAGCGGACAGCGCCATTTAGCTCTTCACGAAAAAAAGGCTGCCCAGCTCAAGGAACAGCCTCTTTTCCATTGTTTATATTTTTAAAGAAATTAATACGTTCTAACAGGCAAGATTAATTGTAACGTCGAGTCGTCGTGTTGTGGACGAATGACAAAAGGTCTCATTGCACCTGCGAACTGGATATTAATTTCTGTTCCTTCAAGTGCTTTTAGAGCGTCCATCATATATTTAGCGCTGAAAGAAATTTTTAGTTCTTCTCCTTCTATCGCCTGACTCTTAACTTGCTCCGTCACTTTACCGATTTCAGGAGAATTCGAGGAGATTTCAATCATTTCGTCTCCAATCATCGATAGCTTTACGACATTGTTTCGGCCTTCTCTCGCTAATAACGAAGCTCGATCAATGGCCTGTAAAAATTCTTTCGTGTTTAATTCTAGTTTTGTTTTACTGTCTGTAGGAATTAAGCGACTTGTGTCAGGATAATTTCCCTCTAAAAGTCTTGAGAAAAATAATAAATGTTTTGCACGGAATAACACTTGATTCTCAGTAATGACAATTTCTACAGCTTCTTGGCTATCATCTAAAATCTTACTTAATTCACTCAAGCTCTTTCCCGGAATGACCACATTGTATTCCGCATCTGAGGCTGTTTCCACAGCTGCTTGTCTTAATGCTAATCGGTGACTATCTGTTGCAATACAGCTTAACATCCCATTTTCAACCTGCCAGTTTACACCTGTCAAGATGGGGCGTGTTTCTGAGGTGGACACTGCAAATACTGTTTGTCTTACCATTGCTTTTAATAAGTCAGTAGGTAGTTTGAACACTTCTTCTTCTTCAATTTGTGGCAAATGAGGATATTCTTCAGGGTCTAAGCCATTTAAATTAAATTCTGCTTGACCAGAACGGATGACCGTTTGAAAAGATGAAAGAACTTCAATTTCAATGGTGTCTGACGGTAGCTTTTTGACAATTTCATTGAAAAAACGGGCATTTAATACAACTGATCCTGTTTGTTGAATATCAGCAAGAATAATTTCCTCTTCCTCTTTTGGAATAAAAGATTCAATTGAAATATCAGAATCGCTACCTGTTAGTTTAATACCTTCCGTACCTGCATCTATTTTTATTCCCGTCAAAATTGGAATGGTTGTTCGTGAACTGATCGCTTTCAAAACATCTTGTACACTTTGCGCAAATCGATCTTTTTGAATTGAAAATTTCATTTTTCTTCCTCCATTTTATTTTTTAGAATAATCATTTCTTTAGCTGCATATATTAATTATTTTATATTAAAAAATAATAGTAGTACTAGTAGGGGCTGTGAATATGTGGATAAGTCTACAAAACGAAAGTAAATACAGTCTATCCACATGTGGATAGACTGTTCGTAAAGTAAGCTAAGTTATTCACATTATTAAGATTTCAAAAGGTTTTGGATTTCTTTCACATTGTGTTGTAGCTGGCTATCGGTTTCTAATAGTCTTGAAATTTTTTCGTGAGCATGGATCACCGTCGTATGATCACGTCCCCCAAATTCCTCGCCAATCTTCGGCAGTGAAAAATCAGTTAGCTCCCTAGATAAATACATGGCAATTTGTCTAGGAAAAGCAACAGATTTGGTGCGTTTCTTCGCTTTGAAATCTTCAAGTTTCACATTGTATTGTTCTCCGACGACCTTTTGAATGTTTTGAATTGTGATCGTTTTTGGTTTAGAACTTGGAATAATATCTTTTAACGCTTCTGCTGCAAGATCAGCATTTACGTCTTTATTGATCAATGAAGAGTAGGCTACGACTCGAATAAGTGCCCCCTCGAGCTCACGAATATTCGTATCTATTTGATTAGCAATATAGAGCATGACTTCATTTGGAATATCTAGATTATCCGCTTTTGCTTTCTTGCGTAAAATAGCGATTCGAGTCTCTAAGTCTGGAGGGGTAATATCTGTGATTAATCCCCATTCAAATCGAGAGCGAAGACGGTCCTCTAGCGTTGGAATCTCTTTAGGAGGACGATCGCTAGAAATAATAATTTGCTTACTTTCTTCATGCAAAGTGTTGAAAGTATGAAAGAATTCCTCCTGCGTTTGTTCTTTACCAGCAAGAAATTGAATATCATCAATTAAAAGAACATCGACATTACGATACCGGTTGCGAAAATCAACGGCCTTATTGTCTCGAATCGAGTTAATAAACTCATTTGTGAATTTTTCAGATGACAAATAAACGACCTTTGCTTCTGGATTGTGCTCGAGTACATAATGGCCGATCGCATGCATCAAATGGGTTTTGCCTAGTCCGACTCCCCCATAAATGAAGAGTGGATTGTAAGCTTTTGCTGGTGCTTCAGCAACCGCTAAAGAGGCAGCATGGGCAAATCGGTTTCCTGAACCAATTACAAACGTATCAAATGTATATTTGGGATTCAGCATGCTTTGTGGAAATTCATGTGCATCTTCTTTTTTATTTTGTCGCTTTTTAGCTTTAGACGCATCAAATTCTTCCGACTGCTGATTTTCTGGAATAATGAATCGCACGGCTAATGGTTCTCCAGTAATTTCTCCAATTACCCCGGAAATTAACTGTGAATAATGACCTTCTAGCCAATCACGTGCGAAGTCATTTGGAGCAGTGATGGTAATTGAATCTCCTTGTAATGAATAAGCTTTTGTTGATTTTAGCCAAGTATCAAAGCTAGGCTTGCTAATTTTTTTCTCTATACTTTGTAAAACTTTGTTCCAAAGATCGTCGATGTTTTCCATTGTCTCCCTCCTTCTGCTGGATTGTACAACCTTTGTTTAAGTGACCCGAGTGCGAATTCATAATTATGCAACCCTTTGGTTGTTAGTAAATATATAATAAAGAAAGAAATAGTTTTTCGACAGAGTTCACAGGTTGTGGATAATCTTTTTCATAGGGCGTGAATATCTTTTCCACAAACTATTCACACATTGTGGATAACTATAAAACAATAATAACTCATTCAGAGTGAAAACAAAATAATAATAGCAGATAATTAAAGTAGTTGCAATGCATTTCGAAATTTATCCACAGTTATATCCAGTTGTGAAAAAAAGTTTTCCACAGGAGTGTATTTGTGAAAAAGCTGTATGTAAGGGGTGTGGATAATGAAAAAGTGAGTTAGAAACTATCCACAGCTATACAAAGCATACAAGAGATAGGCGAAAAGAAAAATTTTTGAAGATCTGTTGAGCATGGATCCTGTATCGTAGAAGATGAAGAAACCTCTCACTGATTGAAGTTGTACTTTATAGGATTGAAAAAAAATTAGAGAAGTGGTTGACAGAATAAAACTTCGTCTTTATAATCAAAAAGACTGTCTTAAACGATTAAATTTTACCGATCCTTTAGGGAGGTGTTTTATAATGAAAAGAACTTACCAACCAAATAAGCGTAAAAGAAGTAAAGTTCACGGTTTCCGTAGCCGCATGAGTTCTAAAAACGGCCGTCGTGTACTAGCTCGTCGTCGTGCTAAAGGAAGAAAAGTATTATCTGCATAGGCCACTGAAAAATCTCAGTGGTCTTTTTTTCTAATAAATCAATTCACTTAATACATGTTTGAGCGGGTGGCGAGACTGATGAAGAAGACATTTCGGATTAAGAAGAATAATGAATTTCAATCCGTATTTAATGGTGGGAAGTCATTTGCCAATCGACAATTTGTTGTATATATGTACAAATCCGATCAAAAGGTTCCTTTTCGTATTGGATTATCTGTAAGTAAAAAGATCGGTAATGCGGTCACACGCAATCGAATTAAACGCTATATTAGACAGAGCTTTACAGAACTAAAAGAACAAATTCAACCGGGCTTTGATTATGTCGTTATTGCTAGAAAGCCAGCAGCTGACATGACTTGTCCTGAAGTCAAACAAAGTATAATCCACGTATTAAAAAGAGCGAAAGCGTTAAAAACGAATCATCATAAACCTAAAAATGAAGAATCGTAAAGAAAGTTGACAGGGGGAATAGTAGTTTGAAACGGAAGATTTTCACCCTAGCCTTCTTAGTGGCAACTATGATGTTATTATCTGGTTGTACGGAAGTAAATAAAGAAATTACACCAGAAAGTGAAGGCTTCTGGAATGAATTTGTCGTTTATCCGCTTTCTCAAGTCATCGTAAAGACAGCAGAGGCGGTAAATAGTTTTGGATGGGCGATTGTCATTGTTACGATCATTATTCGTTTAGTGATTTTACCATTAATGATTAAACAGACGAAAAACACCAAAGCTATGCAAGAACTGCAACCAGAGATGCAGAAGATTAAAGAGAAATATAAATCAAAAGATGCAGTTTCTCAGCAGAAAATGCAACAGGAAACGATGGCATTGTTCCAAAAGCATGGTGTCAATCCGCTTGCTGGGTGTTTTCCATTACTTGTTCAAATGCCAATTATTTTTGGTTTCTATCAAGCGATTATGAGAACAGAAGCGATTAAACATGATAGTTTCCTATGGTTCAATCTTGGTGCTCCGGATCCGTTGTTTATCCTTCCACTTCTTGCAGGAGCAACGACATTCCTTCAGCAGAAGCTAATGATGGCAGGAATGACGAATCAAAATCCGCAAATGGCGATGATGCTTTGGCTCATGCCGATTATGATTATCGTCTTTGCTGTCAATTTACCAGCAGCTTTATCCTTATACTGGGTAGTAGGTAACATCTTTATGATTATTCAAACGTTAATTATCAATAAACCTGGTACAAGCACATCCACTTCAGTTAACAAATAAAGAATGGTGTGCAGTTAAAGGGAACGTTGATAATTATGGAAAAATGAAAGAGGTACTCTGATGTGTAATCATTGGGATACCTCTTTTTTGTAGCAATAAAAATGGTCTATTTATCCGATTATTAATTAAAAGATAAAAAACATAATCAAATGCACACCTCGGATATTTTATTGTTATCCACACGTGAATAAGTTAAAATAGTAACGGTTAAAAAGAAGGTTGTGGATAAATAACCTTCTTTTTAAAATGATTTTCCTATGTTATTCTAATGGTTTCAGGATAAAAGTTTACGGTTTATATAGATGAACATTTAAGAAAGAGGTGAAGAACATGGAATTTGATACGATAGCGGCTATTTCCACTCCGATGGGTGAAGGTGCGATTGCGATTGTACGGTTGAGCGGAGATGAAGCAATTGCTATTGCTGATCAAGTGTTTAAAAGTCCAAGTGGAAAGTGTTTAAAGGAAGTCGATACCCATACGATTCATTACGGACATTTAATTGACCCTAAAACAGGCCAAGTCGTTGAAGAAGTGATGTTATCTTTAATGAAAGGTCCAAAAACATTTACGCGTGAAGATGTGGTGGAGATTAATTGTCACGGTGGTTTAGTGTCAGTCAATCGCGTGCTGCAGCTGGTTCTCAATCAAGGAGCACGTCTAGCAGAGCCTGGAGAATTTACAAAACGGGCTTTTTTAAATGGGCGGATTGATTTATCACAGGCGGAAGCGGTGATGGACTTAATTCGAGCAAAAACGGATCGAGCGATGAATGTTGCTTTGAATCAAATGGAAGGACGCCTTTCTAAGCTGATACGCAAGCTTCGTCAAGAGATTCTAGAAATTCTCGCCCATGTAGAGGTGAATATTGATTATCCGGAATACGATGATGTCGAGGAAATGACGCATCGCGTATTACTTGAAAAATCAACACATGTAAAAAGTGAAATTGATAAATTGCTACGTACGTCTGAACAAGGAAAAATTTTGCGTGAAGGATTGTCTACGGTTATTATCGGACGTCCGAATGTCGGGAAGTCATCATTGCTAAATGCGCTTGTGCATGAAAATAAAGCGATTGTCACCGATATTCCAGGCACAACTCGAGATGTCATTGAAGAGTACGTGAATGTTCGTGGAGTACCTCTGCGACTAGTCGATACAGCAGGGATTCGCGAAACGGAAGATATCGTTGAACGAATCGGAGTCGAGCGTTCTCGTCAAGTATTAAAAGAAGCCGACTTGATTTTACTCGTGTTAAATTACTCTGATCTGTTAACAATGGAAGATGAGAATTTGTTTGAAGCAGTATCTGGTATGGATGTTATTGTCATCGTCAACAAAACTGACTTAGAACAAAAAATTGATATGGATCGAGTAAGAGAGTTAGCGCGTGATAAGCAACTTGTAACAACGTCTTTATTAGAAGAGCAAGGAATTGATGAATTAGAAGAAGCCATCTCCTCCCTGTTCTTTTCAGGCTCGATTGAAGCAAGCGACATGACCTATGTATCTAATTCTCGTCATATTGCTTTATTACATCAGGCGCTTACAGCGATTACCGATGCAATTGAAAATACAGAAATGGGTACACCGATCGATATTGTTCAAATCGATTTAACGAGAACGTGGGAATTGTTAGGCGAAATCATTGGCGAAAGCGTTCATGAAAGCTTAATTGATCAGTTATTCTCACAATTTTGCTTAGGAAAATAAATAAAGGAGGAAACAGTTATGGCACAATATGAAGCCGGTCAATACGATGTGGTCGTTGTTGGAGCGGGTCACGCCGGAGTCGAAGCAGGTTTGGCCGCTGCTCGCATGGGCGCCAAAACATTAATGGTCACGATCAACCTTGATATGATTGCCTACATGCCGTGTAATCCATCCATTGGAGGACCAGCAAAAGGCATCGTCGTTCGTGAAATTGATGCATTAGGCGGAGAAATGGGTAAAAATATTGATAAAACCCATATTCAAATGCGGATGCTTAATACAGCAAAAGGACCAGCTGTGCGTGCGTTAAGAGCACAAGCGGATAAAATCCTGTACCAACAAGAAATGAAAAAAACGATCGAAAATGAAGAGAATTTAACATTAATTCAAGGCATGGTTGAACGTCTGATTGTGGAAGATGGAGAATGTCGTGGAGTTGTCACGCAAACAGGTGCGATGTATTATTCAAAAGCTGTAATCATTACAACAGGTACATTTTTACGCGGAGAAATCATCATCGGCGATTTAAAATATTCTAGTGGACCGAATAATCAGCAACCATCGATTCAATTATCGGATCATTTAAAAGAGCTTGGCTTTGACCTCGTTCGCTTTAAAACAGGAACACCACCGCGTGTTAATAGCCGCACAATTGATTATAGTAAAACAGAAATTCAACCTGGTGATGATGAGCCGAGGGCATTTAGTTATGAAACAACCAAGTTCATTACGGATCAACTACCATGCTGGTTAACTTACACGAATGAGGAGACACATGCGATTATCGGTGAAAATCTTCATCGTTCGCCGATGTTTTCCGGGATGATTAAAGGACGAGGGCCACGTTATTGTCCGTCGATTGAAGATAAAGTCGTTCGCTTTAACGATAAACCGCGTCATCAAATTTTCCTTGAACCAGAAGGTCGAAATACAGAGGAAGTTTATGTTCAAGGGCTTTCTTCAAGCTTGCCGGAAGATGTGCAATATCGCATGTTAAAAACGATTCCAGGTTTAGAAAAAGCACAATTAATGCGTGCAGGTTATGCGATTGAATACGATGCGATGGTTCCAACACAACTTTGGCCGACATTAGAAACGAAAAAAATGAAAAACCTTTATACAGCTGGTCAAATTAACGGGACATCTGGTTATGAAGAAGCAGCTGGTCAAGGCTTAATGGCCGGAATTAATGCAGCATGCCGCGTGCTTGAGAAGGAAGAAGTGATTTTAAGCCGTTCGGACGCTTATATCGGTGTTTTAATTGATGATTTAATTACGAAGGGAACAAATGAACCGTATCGTTTACTGACGTCACGTGCCGAGTATCGTCTGCTTCTTCGCCACGATAATGCCGACCTTCGTTTAACAGAAATTGGCCATCAAATTGGTCTGATTTCACAGGGCCGTTATGAGTCTTTCACGAAGAAGAAAGCGGATATTGCCGGGGAAATAGAGCGGTTGAAATCGATCATTATTAAACCGAATGAAACTACACAAGCATTAATTCGCGAAGCTGGCGGAAGTGAACTAAAGGATGGTATTCGTGCCTCTGATTTACTAAAACGTCCTGAAATGACTTACGGACATATTAAGCAGCTTGTCCCTGTTGATACGGAAATAGGTGCTGAAATAGAAGAACAAGTAGAAATTCAAATTAAATACGAAGGCTATATTGAAAAATCACTTCAGCAAGTAGAGAAATTGAAGAAAATGGAAAATAAAAAAATTCCTGAAGATATTGATTACGAAGCGATTAGTGGATTAGCTACAGAAGCTCGCCAAAAATTAATTGAAGTTCGACCACTATCAATTGCTCAAGCTTCCCGGATCTCAGGGGTCAATCCAGCAGATATTTCGATTCTTCTTGTGTATATTGAACAAGGCCGGATTGCTCGTATCGGAAGTTAACTTTAGTGAGGGGATGAATGAAGCATGAATAAGGAACAATTCCTAAAGCTGCTTGAGGAGAAGGGCGTTCACCTTTCTCCTTCCCAGCTTGAACAATTTGACTTATATTATGAGCTGCTCGTTGAATGGAATGAAAAAATGAATTTAACGGCGATCACAGAAAAAGAAGAAGTGTATTTAAAACATTTTTATGATTCGTTATCCGCCGCTTTTTACTATGATTTTTCTGGTGAATTAACGATTTGTGATGTTGGAGCAGGAGCGGGATTTCCGAGCATTCCATTAAAAATTGCATTTCCAAACTTACGTGTAACGATTGTTGATTCTTTAAATAAACGCATTACATTTTTGAATCATTTAGCGAATGAGTTAAAATTAGAAAATGTTCATTTTTTCCACGACCGCGCTGAAACATTCGGTCGGCTGTCAGAACACCGCGAGCAATATGACATTGTGATGGCACGAGCTGTAGCAAGAATGTCTGTATTAAGTGAATTATGCTTGCCGCTTGTGAAAAAAGGCGGTGTTTTTCTAGCGATGAAAGCAGCAAGTGCGGAAGAAGAATTACAAAATGGAAAGAAAGCGATTACTACTCTTGGCGGTAAGGTACAAGAAACGCATTCCTTTACGTTGCCAATGGAGGAAAGCGATCGCACAATTATGGTGATCAAAAAAACAAAAGAAACACCAAAAAAGTATCCTCGAAAACCAGGTACACCAAATAAAACACCGATCGAGTAAAATTGTCCACATGTGGACAATTTTACTCGACATAAGCATGGTGTAAAATGAAGAAGGAACATGATACGTATAGAGAGAATACGTATACAGGGAGTTTGTTAAAGGTGGTGTAGGGAATCATGAAGCATCCTTTCTCTCGTTTTTTTAACATAGGGGGAAAAGCAGCTGAAGAACAGCCTGGAGAACCAGTAGCCGAGGGAGAAAATATAAAAAAGATTCCGGTTTCCGAAATAGTTCCCAATCGTTTTCAGCCAAGAACAATATTTGATGATCAGAAAATAGAAGAATTGGCTCGAACCATTCATATACACGGGATTATTCAACCGATCGTCGTCCGTGAAATGGAAGATGGTCGATATGAATTGATTGCTGGTGAGCGTCGGTGGCGAGCCGTCCAAACATTGAGTTGGGAAGAAGTCCCTGCAATTATCAATAATATGGACGATAAAGAAACCGCATCTGTTGCCTTAATAGAGAATTTGCAAAGAGAAGAGCTTTCAGCGATTGAAGAAGCACTAGCTTATGCAAAATTACTAGAGCTTCATCAATTAACACAAGAAGCTTTGGCTCAACGTCTTGGAAAAGGACAATCAACAGTAGCGAACAAGTTGCGTTTATTAAAGCTCCCTCAACCAATCCAAGAGGCGATCATGCAAAAGCAAATAACCGAACGCCATGCTCGAGCGCTCATTCCGCTGAAGGATGAAGAAAAACAAATTCAGTTAATGAATGAGATCATCGAAAAGCATTTAAATGTCAAGCAAGTAGAGGATCGAGTCGTTCAATGGCTAACAGCATCGAATGAAGCGCCGAAGCCACGGCGAAAATCCTTTAGTAAAGATGTTCGAATTGCAGTGAATACGATTCGGCAGTCACTATCGATGGTGTCAGACAGCGGCATTGACTTGAAATCACAAGAAGAGGAATTTGAGGACTTTTATCAAATTACTATTAAAATACCAAAGAAAAAATCGCAAGGGTGAATGGCCAGAGATGGAATTCACCCTTTTTATTTATTCAAATCAAAAGAATTTACTCGTGGAATGATAACGAAAGAGGTGATATTTGTTAAAATAGAGAAAACATAGTTTCAAGGGATAAGAGAAGGTAGGTGGTTCAAATGGGAAAAGTCATTGCTATTGCTAATCAAAAAGGCGGAGTAGGAAAAACAACAACATGTGTGAACTTAGGAGCTTGTTTAGCCTTTTTAAACAAGAAAGTGTTGTTAATTGATATTGATCCCCAAGGAAATGCGACAAGCGGTTCTGGCATCGAAAAAGGGGAAGTCGAGCATTGTATTTATGATGTATTAGTCGATGATGTAGAATTAGCCGATACGATTAAGCCAACGGAAATTGAGCATTTTTTTGTTGTGCCAGCCACCATTGCACTTGCTGGCGCAGAAATTGAACTTGTACCAACCATTTCGAGAGAGGTTCGTTTAAAACGTGCATTAGAAGAAATCCGTGATGAGTATGATTACATCATTATTGATTGTCCTCCCTCGCTCGGATTGCTGACGATTAATGCATTAACAGCAGCGGACTCCGTTATTATTCCTGTGCAATGTGAATACTATGCACTTGAAGGTTTAAGTCAGCTATTGAACACGGTACGACTCGTTCAAAAGCACTTGAACCAAGAACTATATATTGAAGGTGTACTCTTGACGATGTTAGATGCTCGTACAAACTTAGGGATTCAAGTGATTGAAGAAGTAAAAAAATACTTTCAAGATCGAGTATATCGGACGGTTATTCCTCGTAATATTCGCCTCAGTGAAGCACCTAGTCATGGCCAACCGGTCATTTTATACGATGCACGTTCAAGAGGAGCAGAAATGTATACAGATTTTGCAAAGGAGGTAGCTGCTAGTGGCTAAAGGGTTAGGAAAAGGAATCAATGCTATCTTCAAAGACTTAGAGCCTGAGAACGAAGAAGCTGTGAAGGAAGTAAGACTAAAAGAGTTGCGCCCCAATCCTTATCAACCGCGAAAAGTATTTAATGAAGAAGCGATTGAAGAATTAAAGGCATCGATTATTGAGCACGGAATTTTGCAGCCTATTATCGTTCGGCAAAGCATTAAAGGCTATGAAATCGTCGTTGGAGAAAGGCGCTTCCGGGCAGCAAAGGCAGCTGAACTAGACAAAGTTCCTGTCGTTGTTCGCAAACTATCAGATCAACAAATGATGGAGATGGCGCTGTTAGAAAATCTCCAACGTGAAGATTTAACAACAATAGAGGAAGCAACCGCCTATCAAACATTAATGGAAAGATTGGACTTTACCCAAGAACAATTAGCGAAACGAATGGGAAAAAGTCGCTCACATATCGCCAACTATGTTCGCTTATTAACGTTACCAGAACGAGTTCAGCAATACATTATGGATGGAAAACTATCAATGGGACATGGGCGAGCACTCGTCGGATTAAAAAGCAAAGAAAAAATAAATCAAGTGGCTGACCAAACCGTGAAAGAACATTTAAACGTTCGGCAATTAGAAAAACTTATTCAACGAATAAATGAAAATGTTCCACGTGAAACATCTTCCCCGAAACAAGAAAAGCATCCTTTATTGAAAGAAAGAGAAGAAGTGTTGCGCGAACGATTTGGTACAGCTGTTCATATTAAACAAATGAAAGATAAGCAAAAAGGAAAAATTGAAATTGAATTTTTATCTGTAGATGATTTAAATCGAATCCTTGATTTGCTTAATGAATGAGCTGCCAATAGCCGGCAGCTATTTTTTATTTTTTCATGAGTCTTCCGCTTTTAACAAAGAAGACGGATAGTAGTTATGCTCAATTAATTGGTTATCAGTTGACAGCTGATAATGAATTCCCGCCTTTGCGATGCCATTTGCGATGATCTTAGCCATGCTCATTACTAAATGTAGCCGAGTATTTTGTAAAACGAAAAACTCCATAAATCCGCTCACATTGACTGTTCCTGTAATGTGAACATCACCGACCGCTGGAAGTTCTTTTTTAACACCTGCTCCCGGTTTGACTGGTCCATTTCCTAATTGGATATTTCCGATGTTTTTCAATGTGCCTAAGCAAGCGTCTGTTCCGATCACAAAAGGCTGCTGATGCTGTTTTTGAATAAGAGATAGTTTGTCAGAAAGATTTACCGCATGAACAGGATGCTCAAGTGTTCCATACACATGGAAGCCGGGCGATAGTTTTTCGGAAAGCAGTGTGCCAATTAATGGACCGAGCGAATCACCGGTTGATCGATCAGTGCCGATAAAGGCAAAAACGATGGGACGAGTGCCGGGTGGCGGTAATAAAGAAAGTAAATGATCAGCAACGATCGCTGAAGCTTGCTGTTCTTTATAATGAATAGTTAACGAGTCAGGTTTTCGATCAAACATTTTTTTAAGATTCATATCACACCTCCTGCAGATTATAGTAAGAGTATACGGAAATCCACTATTTTCTATACATCGATCTGTGCAAAAAGTCAGAATTTTATCTAAAATAGACATAGCTACAAATTCATGATCGTTCTTGTTAAAATGAAAAAAGATTCTTCAGTTAGTGAAGAGGAGGAGATACGATGGATAGACTTCAGAAAATGATGGAAAAAATGTGGGAGAAATATACAAGCGAAGAATTTTGGATGGCGATTGGTACAGGGACATTGAAAATTATTTTAATTCTCATTCTATCAGCTGTATTAATTAAAGTAGCAAAGGCAGCTGTGCGCAATTTCTTCTTAATTCGTTCGAAAACGCCGATCGGTTTTTCAGAGCGTCGAGAAAATACACTTTTTAAGTTAATAGAGAATATTATCTCTTATGTAGTTTATTTCGTTGCCTTAATTAATATTTTGTCTATTTTGACATTTGATATTAAAGGTTTAATTGCCGGTGCCGGGGTTGTTGGTTTAGCGATTGGTTTTGGTGCACAAAACCTTGTAAGAGATGTGATTACTGGATTTTTCATTATATTTGAGGATCAATTTTCAGTCGGTGATTTCGTCCGCATTGGTCAGTTTGAAGGAACGGTAGAAGAAATAGGCCTTCGTACGACGAAAATAAAAAACTGGACAGGAGAGCTACATATTTTACCGAATGGTTCGATTACAGAGGTGACTAACTTTTCAGTCCATAATAGTGTGGCTGTCGTTGACGTAAGTATCGCCTACGAGGAAGATATTAATAAGGCAGAAAAAGTGTTAAATGAATTCCTAGAAACATTGCCTGATAAGTATGAACAAATTGTTGCACCTCCTCAATTGTTAGGTGTGCAAATGTTAGCCGCTTCCGATGTTGTGATGAGAATTATTGCAGAAACAACTCCGATGAATCATTTTATTGTCGCAAGGCATATTCGTAAAGAAGTAAAAGAATGCTTAGATCAAAATGGAATAGAGATTCCGTTTCCACGTCTTGTCATGTATTCTCGAGATGAGCAGGCAGAAGCTGTAGCGAAGCAAGGAAAAGAGGGGTGATCAGATGGAAAAGGTTTTCGAGTTAAACGATAGTGTAGAAATGAAAAAACCACATCCGTGCGGCACAAACCGCTGGAAAATTATCCGTCTTGGGATGGACATTCGCATTAAATGCGAAGGCTGTGGTCATAGTGTCATTCTTCCGCGGAGAGAGTTTACGAAAAAAATGAAAAAAGTGCTAGGCCCGATTGAAAACAGCAGCGAATGAATAACGCTGCTGTTTTCTTGTTTAAAGCCTTCTGCTATAATTGGAAAAGGTTTTAGGGTAGGGAAATCTATCTTTTGATTTTAAATAGAGGAGTGAATGAAATGGCATTAACGGCAGGGATTGTTGGATTGCCGAACGTAGGTAAATCAACATTATTTAATGCGATTACAAAAGCGGGAGCAGAATCGGCGAATTATCCGTTCTGTACGATTGATCCGAACGTAGGGATCGTTGAGGTACCTGATGAGCGTTTGAATAAGTTAACGGAAATGGTAGAACCGAAAAAAACGGTACCAACAGCGTTTGAGTTTACAGATATTGCAGGGATTGTAAAGGGAGCAAGTAAAGGAGAAGGACTTGGTAATAAGTTTTTGGCTCACATTCGTGAAGTCGATGCGATTTGCCAAGTGGTTCGTTGCTTTGCGGATGATAACATCACTCACGTATCTGGAAAAGTGGACCCTATTGATGATATTGAAGTCATTAACTTGGAGTTAATTTTAGCTGACCTTGAATCAGTAGAAAAGCGTTTAGTGCGTGTAGCTAAGTTAGCGAAGCAAAAAGATAAAGAAGCTGTGATCGAAAACGAGATTTTAGTTAAACTAAAAGAAGCGTTAGAACAAAATAAGCCAGCTCGTACAGTGGAATTTTCGGAAGAACAAGAAAAAACCGTCAAACAACTTCATCTATTAACAAGAAAGCCAATGTTGTATGTAGCGAATGTTGGCGAAGATGAAATTGCCGATCCATCAGGAAATGAATATTTACAAAAAGTACGTGAATTTGCTGCGGAAGATAATGCAGAAGTGATCGTCGTTTGTGCCAAAATTGAAGAGGAAATTGCTGAGCTTGATGAAGAAGAAAAAGCGATGTTTTTACAAGAACTAGGTATTGAAGAGTCTGGTTTAGACCAATTGATTCGTGCTGCTTATTCTTTATTAGGACTAGCAACTTACTTCACAGCAGGTGTTCAAGAGGTTCGTGCTTGGACGTTCCGTAAAGGAATGAAAGCTCCTCAATGTGCTGGTGTCATTCATACCGACTTTGAGCGTGGTTTTATTCGTGCGGAAACAGTTTCTTACGATGATCTTGTAGAAACAGGATCGATGACGGCGGCGAAAGAAGCTGGGAAAGTTCGTTTAGAAGGTAAAGAATATATTATGAAAGATGGAGACGTTGTTCATTTTAGATTTAATGTATAACGTTGCATCTTGAAAGTTATTGTGTTATAATCCTATATTGTGAGTAATGAAATACTTACTCCTTGCTCTTTTCGAAAGGAAAAGAGCCGTATAGTCCATGAGGAGGTGACAGAAAGATGAAAAAGTACGAATTCATGTACATTATCCGCCCAAACGTTGATGAGGAAGCGAAAAAAGCTGTTGTTGAGCGTTTTGATGGCATTTTAACTTCTAACGGTGCGGAGATCATCGAATCTAAAGATTGGGGTAAGCGTCGTTTAGCGTATGAAATTAACGATTTCCGTGAAGGTTTCTACCAATTGGTACACGCTAACGCAGAAGCTGCTGCGGTTGAAGAATTTGACCGTTTAGCGAAAATCAGCGACGACATTATCCGTCATATCGTTGTTCGTGAAGAAGAAAAATAATCCGTTTAAATAAACTACACTTTTTAAATGTTTCACGTGAAACATTTAAAGAAAAAGGAGTTGATTCTGATGATGAACCGAGTCGTTTTAGTTGGTCGTTTAACTAAAGATCCGGACCTTCGTTACACGCCAAATGGAGTCGCTGTTGCTACATTTACATTAGCTGTTAATCGTGCGTTTACGAATCAGCAGGGCGAACGTGAGACAGACTTCATTAATTGTGTTGTTTGGCGTCGTCCAGCAGAGAACGTAGCAAACTTTTTGAAAAAGGGTAGTTTAGCAGGAGTAGATGGTCGCCTTCAAACTCGTAACTACGAGGGACAAGATGGTCGTCGAGTATATGTAACTGAAGTCCTTGCTGAAAGTGTACAATTTCTTGAGCCGAAAAGCGCTTCTTCTAATTATGAGCAGCGTGGCGGTGATAATGGGATGTACAGCGGTGGACAAAAGAAACAAGACTTCCCATTTGAGCAACAGAATCAACAACGAAGCAATAATAACAACTCAGGTTATACACGTACGAATGAAGATCCGTTTGCAAATGATGGTCAGCCGATCGATATTTCAGACGATGATCTTCCATTCTAATTGATAAAAAAAGGAGGGAAATGAACATGGCAGGTGGACGCAGAGGCGGACGTAAACGTAGAAAAGTGTGTTTCTTCACTTCAAACAATATCACACACATCGATTATAAAGATATTGATCTTTTGAAAAAGTTTATCTCTGAGCGTGGAAAAATTCTTCCACGTCGCGTAACTGGAACAAGTGCTAAATACCAACGCCGTTTAACTATCGCAATTAAACGCGCTCGTATGGTAGCTCTTCTTCCATTCGTATCTGGAGAATAATAAAATGATTATTCAAGCAACAAGGAGACCATCCTTGTTGCTTTTTCTATTTTAGGGAGTTATTAATTTGTAAGAACATATCCTTTATATATCCTATTAGCTGATTTTTTCGATGTTGATCGACGTGTACTTTGCTTAATATAAAAATTTAATAGATATATATATTTTCTTTAGAAAACGCCGATAAAAACGTAAAGAGAATATTATATAAACATCAGGTGGTGGGAGCTTTGAAGTCGATTAAAACTAAGTTAATGATTCCTTTGATTATACTACTGGTTTTATCTTTTTCTATTATTATTATCTTTACCAATAGTCAAACAGAAAAAAGAATGACGAAAGATATTATCAATCAGACAAAAGCAATGGTTAAGGAAATGAATCAGGCGACATTATTATTTTTGGAGCAGCATGAGAAAAGTATTGATTTGTTGTCAGACCATCCTATCTTATTAAATTATGGAAATGAGATTGTGCAGTCGGGGAACAGCAAACAAAAAGCAGCTTTAGAAAAAACTTTAAGAGATTATTTGGATTCATATGGAGATGTGGAAAATGTTTTTTTTGCTACGCCAAAAGGAACGATCGATCTTTATCCAAATTCACTGCCAGCAGACTATACTCCGTTAACACGTGATTGGTATAAGCAGGCTTCGGCAACAGGTGGAGAAATGGTCTGGAGTGAACCATATATTGATGTAGCAACCGGCGAATATGTAGTCACTATTTCTAAATTAGTGAAATATCAAAACAAAGCTGTTGGGGTGCTTGGAGCAGATATTAATTTAACGACATTAACAGAAAAAATTAGCGGTATGAATATTAGTTATAAAGGATACCCTGTCATTTTTTCAAGCCACGGATTGGGCATTGTTCACCCTACGGAACAAGGGAAAGACTTAAATAAGTATGATTTTGTTCAGCAAATATTAAATGCTTCTTCATCAGAGGATGTTATTACTTATCAATTTAAAGGTGAAGATCGAGTATTTGTTTATAATACGGTTGAAAATACCGGATGGAAAATTGGCGCGTCCTATAAACAACAGGACATGCTTAGCTTATCAAAAACGATTCAGAAGATATTAATCTTTACCGGACTCTTTGTTTTAATATTAATGATCGTAGCTATTTGGCTACTTTCAGTTAAAATTACGCAGCCGATTAATGAGCTTCAACAATCGGCTAGGAAAGTAGCAACTGGTGATTTAAGTATACAGGTAGCAGTCACTACTCGGGATGAGGTAGGACAGCTTGCTTCTTCTTTTAATGAAATGACTAGCAGTATGAAAGAAATCATTTCGACAGTGACTCATTCAGCATCCAGTGTGACAGAAGCAGCAGAGAATTTAAGTGCAGTATCAGAAGAAACGAATGCATCAAGTGAACAAATCGCAGCCGCTATTAATGAAATCGCCAAAGGTGCAGCCAAATCGGCAGAAGAATCTGCCGAAGCAACAGAGAGAGCGCATCATCTTGGCGATCAGATGAATATTATTACGGATCAAGCGGCAGATATGGCAAATGCCGCGAAGAAAGCGGAGGAAGCGAATAAAGCCGGTCTCCATCAAATACAGGAGCTAGGTCAAACGAGTGTGGAATCTAAGCAGTATATTGATGAGATGGAGAAAGTGATTACAGCTTTAGAGACAAAAATCAAGTCGATTGAGCTTGTTATTCAAACGATCACAGATATTTCTGCTCAAACGAATTTATTAGCATTAAATGCTTCGATTGAAGCGGCACGTGCTGGAGAACATGGAAAAGGCTTTGCGGTCGTAGCAAACGAGGTTCGAAAGCTAGCTGAGCAATCAGGACAAGCGACTGATCAAGTGAAAGAAATCATCACCGACATACAAGGTGGATCACATCGAGTAGTCAACCAAATGATGAAAACGAAAGAAAATTTTGATCAACAAACTGCTGTTGTAGAAGCAACAGAGCAAATCTTTACTCGTCTATCTTCTTTAGTGGAGGATATGGAAAGTGCTATTACAACAATTAATAGTGAAATTTTTGAAGCGGGCGAGTCAAAAAATGAAGTGCTGCAAGTGATGGAAGGAATTGCAGCAGCAGCTGAACAATCTGCCGCTGCAAGTGAAGAAATTAGCGCTTCTGCTGATGAACAGCTTCGAGCGATCGAGTCAGTAACAAGGTCATCAGAAAGCTTGATGGAATTAAGTGTGGAATTGAAACATGCTGTAGAGCGTTTTAAATTGAATTGATTCAAACAGCACATCGGTAACTAGCTGATGTGCTGTTTCTATTGTCATAGTAAAATAAACAAAATCTTTACAATAATCCTATATAATCACTAGGTAAAAGAGACTATAATAGATAACAGTGATGCTATAGAAGGGCGTGAATAAACTGAAATCTATTCGATTAAAGTTCATAGTACCTATTGCGATCTTACTGTTGGTTTCCTTTGCTTTTATCATCGTTTTTACAGGATGGAAAGTAGAAGAGAAAACAAAAGCAGATGTGTTAGAGCAGACTAAAGGAATCGTGAAGGAATTAGAGCACTCCTCTCAACAATTTTTACAAAAATATGATGAGAGTATTCAGTTATTATCAGAAAGCCAACAAGTCAAAATATATGGTCAATCGATAAACGCCTCTGCAGAAGCAAAAAGCTTGGCTGAAAGAGATCTTCAGGAGATTTTCAATCAATATACTCGTTTATATAAAGATGTATTAAATGTGTATTTTGCTGCACCGAATAAGCAATTTAAAATGGTCCCTGCTACAAATTTATCCAATAATTATGATCCGACTAGTCAAAGTTGGTTTAAATTAGCAGTTGATAATAAGAAAGCAGCTGTGTGGAGTGAACCATATGAAAATGATTCGGGGACATATGTGATCACTGTATCGAAAGCATTATATAGTGGAAAGAATTTAATCGGGGTCGTAGGAGCGGATATTAATTTAACAAGCTTAACGAATCATATTAATGATTTAGATATTGGATATAAAGGATATCCTGTCATTATGGCGGAAAATGGGGATGCGATTGTTCATCCGAAAGAAAAAGGAAACAATTTAACAGAGCAGCCTTTATTTAAAAGGGCCTTATCTAGCGAGAAAGATAGCGGAATAGCATTCGATCAAGGGACAGAACAATTATTTATTTATCAGATAGTGAATGATACGAATTGGACAGTAGGAGCAGTGTTTAATGAAGCTGAGTTAATCAGTGTATCACAAGAGATTAGAAACATATTGTTAATTACAGCTCTGTCCATTTTGATGATTATGATTGTCGTTATTTATTATTTATCAGCGAAAATCTCGAAACCGATTGAGCAACTAAATCAGTCGGTGAGTGAAGTGGCAAAAGGTAATTTACATACGAAAGTGACAATCAAAGGTCGGGATGAAGTGGCACAGCTTGGCCATAGCTTCAACCATATGATTGATAATATGAAAAATATTATTGCAGTGGTTTCGCAATCAGCTCAAAATGTTAGAGAATCGATCACTGAATTAAACACAATGGCACAAGTATCGGCTACTTCGAGTGAACGTACGGTCGTTGAAATTAACGAAATTGCCGTTGAATCGGCTAGTTCTGCTGACAAAGCCAAATCAGCGAAAGAACAATCTGAAGGCTTAAGTGAGATTATTAATGCGGTTTCTGCTAAAACGGAGAAGATGTCTGCCTTTTCATTAGATGCCGATCATGCGAATCAGCAAGGTGTACATCACATTCACTCTTTACAGCAGTCTAATGAAACTTCAAAGCAATTTATCGATTCAACCGAGCAAGTGATCACCGAGCTAGGAACTGAAATTCAACAAATCGAAAAGATCATTCATACGATTACAGATATTTCAGCGCAAACGAATTTATTAGCGTTAAATGCGAGTATTGAAGCCGCTCGAGCAGGTACGTATGGAAAGGGATTTTCCGTTGTTGCTCACGAAGTTCGCAAGCTTGCGGAACAATCGAACCAAGCAGCACAGGAAATCCAAGAGATGATCGAAACGATTTTGCAAGGATCAAATAAAGCAGTGAATCAAATTGTTCAGACGAAAGAGAATTTTACTGAACAAACAAAAGTGGTAAAACAAGCTAATCAAATTTTTGAAAGCAATTCGACGCTGATGAATAATATGAAAGAGTTGATTGACTCGCTACATCTTGATATGCAACAAGTGGCGGTTAGAAAAGATGAATTGCTTGATTTATCTAGCTATATGGCTGCACTTTCTCAGCAGACAGCAGTAGCTTGTGAAAAAGTAAATAATCATACAGATGAACAATTAAGCGCTGTTCAATCAGTGACGGTTGCGACTGAGCAGTTGAAGGGTCTGAATCAAGAGTTACAACAATCGGTTCAGCGCTTTCATTTTCAAGATGAAGCGGATCGATTAGTGAATTAGAATGTTGCGGACATTATTTTTCAAACTCGCTGCCTGTTTCTATAGGTTGGCGAGTTTGTTGTCTATACGTCGCTGACCAGCGCTGACCGCTTTTCTATTGTCGAGCTGCAGCAGCCAGACTCTCGGACATAAGCTGTCACGCCTATGTGGCAAAGAACGCCACTACGGCGGTCCATCTTATGTCTGCCGAGTCTAAACGGCTGCTTCCGCTCTTCCAAGTGTCCAGCTCCAGGCGCTAGCGACTAGTGGACTTCCACATTCCTCCTTGCGATAAGTCAACATCGATTCACTGACGCTCATCGTGTTTCCTTTATCTCGTGCGGAATGTTCCAGTCCATACGTTGCTGATCAGCGCCTACCGCTCTTCTTAGTTGAAGGAAGGGGGAAAGGAGGATAAAATAGTAGGATGATGGTCACTTTCTAGTTAGGATGTGTGGTTTAGGAAGTGTGTCAGCTATTATTTAATGAGGTGTTTGAGTGGAAAAGAAAAAAGTGTTAAATGAAGGAATATGGATGCTAGCGCTTTTTGTTGTGCTTTTGTTAGTATCGATTTATGTTCCAGGAGTATCCGTATTATCTAGTTTATTTCTCATCCTTCCTTTTTTAGTGTTTAGTGCTAAATATTCACTAAAACCATCGGTGCTGTTTGGATTGATTAGCTTATTAGCAGCTAGTGTAGTCGGAGGATTGGGTGCGGTACCGTTAGCGTTCATTTTTTGTTCTACCGGTATTGTAATGGGGAGTATGGTATACAAAAAGCTTGATAAACTGTCTATATTTATAGCAGGAAGTCTGACATTTTTGTTGAATATTGTCCTGTTATACGTGTCGACGATTTTACTTACTGGGATCAATGTAGTAACAGAAATGAACGAAGCGTTTAAGGATTCTTTTCAAGAGTCAGTGGACTTAATGGAAGAGTTGGGTCAACCATTCCCAGAAGAAGCAGTGAAACAATTTCAAGAAGGGTTTTCCTTTTTTAATGCTTTAACGCCTAGCTTATTTGTTTTATTTGCTTTGACAGCAGTATTTGTATTTATGCTTGTGAACTTTCCTATATTAAAAAAGTTAAAAATTGATGTCCCTCATTTTCAACCATTTCGGATGTGGAGAATGCCTAAAAGCATCTTATGGTATTATTTAATTTTGTTGCTTTTGAGCTTTGTTGCAATCCCGGAAGTGGGAAGTTCATGGTATTCAACTTATGTTAATTTGATGTTTATGCTACAATTTTGTTTAATTATACAAGGTTTATCTTTCTTCTATTTCTTGGCTGATGTAAAGAAATGGCCAAAAATTGTGCCCATCATTTTAACGGTTTTATCAATTGTCTTCCTTCCTCTTCTTTATCTTGTAAGATTATTAGGTATAATTGACTTAGGTTTTGATTTGCGACAGCGCCTTCAACAAAAACCATAACTTGTGGCTTTACTTTTAATTTTAGGAGCTGAAATGATGCTTTCTTACTACAGTCGGCAGAAGATTCAACTTCTGCTATATGGAATCATGTTGGTTTTATTTCTCTCATTATTTGTGCTTGCTTTTTACAACTGGTTCATAGCATTAGTTGGTTTAGCGGTAGGTACGATTGGCTTCTTCCTCTTGCTTCGGGCGGAAAGAAAGATTCATGAAGAAATTGAATTGTATGTAACAACACTTTCCAAAAGGGTGAAGCTAGTTGGAGAAGAGGCCGTAATGGAGCTGCCGATAGGAATCCTTTTGTATAACGAAGACTACTACATAGAATGGGCAAATTCTTTTCTTTTGTCCTATTTTCAAGAGGAAACATTGGCAGGAAACTCTTTATATGAGCTTGCAGAAGCGGTCATTCCCATTATTAAAAATGAAAAAGGCGATATCATTCAATTAAATGAACGAGAATTTAATGTAGTGATTAAGCCGAAAGAAAAGATGCTTTACTTTATCGATATTTCAGAGCAAATGAAGGTTGCTAGGAAACAAGAGGAAGAACAAACGGTGTTGTCCATTATTTACTTAGATAACTATGACGATTTAACGCAGGGGATGGATGACCAGACCCGTAGCCATTTAAATAGTATGGTCACCTCTATATTAAATAATTGGGCAAAAGAGTATGGCATCTTTTTAAAGCGGATTTCTTCTGAGCGTTTCTTTGCTGTACTTAATCAAAAAATATTACACAAGTTAGAAGACGCGAAATTCTCTATTTTAGATGAGGTGCGAGAAAGTACATCGAAACAAGCAGCTTCCTTAACGTTAAGTATCGGTGTAGGACAAGGAGACATATCGTTGCCGGAACTTGGGGATCTAGCGCAATCAAGCTTAGATTTAGCCCTCGGTCGCGGTGGCGATCAAGTAGCCATCAAGCAATTGAATGGGAAGGTAAAGTTTTATGGTGGAAAGACAAACCCTATGGAAAAGAGAACACGCGTCAGAGCTCGTGTGATTTCTCATGCTTTGAAAGAATTGGTGATTGAAAGCGATAAAGTGATTGTCATGGGACATAAATATCCCGACATGGACGCCATTGGAGCATCTATGGGGATTCGACGCGTTGCTGAAATGAATGACCGTGAAGGGTATATCGTTTTGAATGATTCAGAAATTGATACATCCGTTAAGCGTTTAATGACGGAAGTCAAGAATAGTCCAGATTTATATTCTCGTGTCATTACGCCAGAAGAAGCTTTGGATATTGCAACAGATGATACGCTACTAGTCATTGTTGATACTCATAAGCCTTCACTAGTCATTGAAGAAAAGCTGCTGAATAAGATTGAGAAGGTCGTGGTGATTGATCATCATCGTCGCGGAGAAGAATTTATTAAAAATCCACTGCTCGTTTATATGGAGCCTTACGCTTCATCGACGGCCGAATTAATTACGGAGCTGCTTGAATATCAGCCAAAAGTGCATAAAATTAATAGACTCGAAGCCACTGCTTTATTGGCGGGAATTGTGGTCGATACGAAAAGCTTCTCACTTCGAACCGGTTCAAGAACATTCGATGCAGCCTCTTATTTACGGGCTCATGGAGCGGATACGATCCTCGTTCAAAAGTTTTTGAAAGAGGATATTGATACGTATATTCAACGGTCACAAATTATTGAAACGGTTTATTTTTACCGAGATGGTATTGCTATTGCAAAAGGAAACAACTACTCTGTGTATGATGCCGTTATGATTGCACAAGCGGCTGATACTCTTCTTACAATGGATGGAGTGCAGGCGTCATTCGTAATTGCCTATCGTGAACAAGATACGATCGGAATTAGCGCACGTTCCCTCGGTGATGTCAACGTTCAAGTGATTATGGAGCAACTGAACGGCGGAGGGCATTTATCGAATGCTGCTACACAGATGAAAGAAACAACTATTGTTGACGCTGAAATTCAGCTACAAAAAGCAATCGATGAATTTTTTGAAGGAGGACATGAAGAATGAAAGTTATTTTCTTACAAGACGTAAAAGGAAAAGGGAAAAAAGGGGAAGTTAAAAATGTAGCTGATGGTTACGCTCATAACTTTCTGATCAAGAACGGATTAGCTGTAGAAGCGACAGCAGGAAACCAAAAAGCGTTAGATGCACAAAAAAGAAAACAAGCTGAGCTTGCTAAACAAGAAGTAGAAGATGCAAAAAAATTAAAAGAAGTGGTAGAAGCATTAACAGTGGAAATTGCTACAAAAACAGGAGAAGGCGGTCGCTTATTCGGTTCTGTCACAACGAAACAAATTGCGGATGAACTGAAGAAAACACATAAGATTGCCATTGATAAGCGTAAAATGGATCTACCAGATGGTATTCGCGCCCTAGGTTACACAAATGTACCAGTAAAGCTTCATAATGAAGTATTTGCCACATTAAAAGTTCATGTAACGGAAGAAAAATAATTCGTTTCATGCTAAAATAATAAGGTTGAAAAAATGTGATCGGATGCTTCTGGTCACATTTTTTTATCAACGAGATTGTTTTTTAAGGGAGAGGTAAGCGATGAGCGATGTTATGACAGATCGAATTCCGCCGCAGAGTATTGAAGCGGAACAGGCTGTTCTTGGAGCCATTTTCTTAGAGCCATCCGCTTTAACGGTTGCTTCTGAGATTTTGATACCAGAAGATTTCTACCGTACCGCCCATCAAAAGATATATAATCATATGCTGAAGCTGAACGATCACGGCAAAGCGGTTGACGTCGTGACCGTGACAGAAGAGCTAGCAGCTATTAAAGATTTAGAAGATGTCGGCGGCGTCGTCTATTTAACTGAATTGGCTGAGTCGGTCCCGACAGCGGCCAATATCGAATATTATGCTCGAATTGTTGAGGAAAAATCACTTTTACGTCGATTAATTCGTACAGCGACTCATATTGCTCAAGAAGGCTATAGCCGGGAAGATGAAGTAGAATCATTGCTAAGTGAAGCCGAAAAGAGCATTATGGAAGTGGCACAACGAAAAAACACGAGTGCTTTTCATAATATTAAAGATGTGCTCGTGCGTACGTACGACAATATTGAAATGCTTCATAATCGTAAAGGCGATGTAACAGGGATTCCAACTGGTTTTGCCGAGCTCGATAGTATGACAGCTGGCTTTCAGCGCAATGATTTAATCATTGTAGCTGCCCGCCCTTCTGTCGGTAAAACAGCTTTTGCCTTAAATATTGCGCAAAATGTGGCCACAAAAACGGATGAAAATGTGGCGATCTTCAGCTTGGAGATGGGAGCTGAACAGCTCGTGATGCGTATGCTTTGTGCTGAGGGAAATATTAACGCTCAAAATTTACGGACGGGTTCTCTTACCGATGAAGATTGGCGCAAGCTGACGATGGCGATGGGGAGTTTGTCTAATTCAGGTATTTATATTGATGATACACCAGGTGTACGTATTGGTGAAATTCGTTCCAAGTGTCGTCGCTTAAAGCAAGAGCACGGACTTGGCATGATTTTAATTGATTACTTGCAGCTCATCCAAGGTAGCGGTCGTTCGGGTGAGAATCGCCAACAGGAAGTATCAGAAATTTCTCGTTCATTAAAGGCGCTCGCTCGTGAACTTGAAGTGCCTGTGATTGCTCTGTCGCAGTTATCTCGTGGCGTAGAGCAGCGGCAGGATAAGCGTCCAATGATGTCTGATATTCGAGAATCTGGATCGATTGAGCAGGATGCAGATATTGTGGCCTTTTTATATCGAGACGATTATTATGATAAAGAATCTGAGAACAAAAATATTATTGAAATCATTATTGCCAAACAGCGTAATGGTCCTGTAGGTACGGTTTCACTTGCCTTCGTGAAGGAATATAATAAGTTTGTTAACTTAGAGCGGCGATTCGATGAAACCGGATAACATACATGATATACCAACAGTGAAAGAAAAAACTGTTGGTATTTGCTATTTTACGAACAATTTTACAGAAAAATAATAAAGTGTTCGTGTTTTCAGTTTGACTTCTTTTACTTTAACCTGTTAAAATAAAAGGTGCTTGATATAACAAAGAAATTTACGGACCCTTCGGAGGTGCTTATACATGTCGTCAGTAGTAGTAGTAGGAACACAATGGGGCGATGAAGGAAAAGGTAAAATCACTGATTTCCTTTCAGAAAACGCAGAAGTAGTAGCTCGTTACCAAGGTGGTAACAATGCAGGACACACGATTAAATTTAATGGTGTGACATACAAATTACATTTAATTCCATCAGGTATCTTTTATAAAGAGAAAGCTTGTGTGATCGGCAATGGGATGGTAGTAGATCCTAAAGCATTAATTCAAGAATTAAAATATTTACACGACCAAAACGTGTCAACAGATAACTTACGCATTAGTAACCGTGCTCACGTGATTCTTCCTTATCATTTGAAAATTGATGAAGTAGAAGAAGCACGTAAAGGCGACAATAAAATCGGTACAACGAAAAAAGGAATCGGTCCAGCTTACATGGATAAAGCAGCACGTATCGGTATCCGTATGGCCGACCTTCTAGACCGCAAAGCGTTTGAAGAGAAATTAACTCGCAACTTAGAAGAGAAAAATCGTTTACTTGAGCGCTTCTATGAAACAGAAGGCTTCAAGATTGAAGATATTCTTGACGAGTACTATGAGTACGGTCAACAAATTAAACACTACGTTTGTGACACGTCTGTTGTTTTAAACGACGCATTAGACGAAGGTCGTCGCGTATTATTCGAAGGCGCTCAAGGCGTTATGTTGGATATCGACCAAGGTACATATCCATTCGTAACATCTTCTAACCCAGTAGCAGGTGGCGTAACGATCGGCTCTGGTGTAGGCCCAACAAAAATCAATCACGTTGTTGGTGTAGCAAAAGCATACACTAGCCGTGTAGGAGATGGCCCGTTCCCGACAGAACTTCATGATGAAATTGGCCACCAAATTCGTGAAGTAGGCCGTGAGTACGGTACGACAACTGGCCGTCCACGTCGCGTTGGTTGGTTTGACAGTGTCGTTGTTCGTCATGCTCGTCGTGTCAGCGGTTTAACGGATCTTTCTCTTAACTCAATCGATGTACTTACAGGTATTGAAACAGTGAAAATCTGTGTCGCTTACCGTTACAAAGATCAAGTCATTGAAGAGTATCCAGCGAACTTAAACATTCTAGCTGAATGTACACCAATTTATGAAGAGCTTCCAGGCTGGACAGAAGATGTCACTGGCTGCAAAACATTAAATGACCTTCCAGTTAATGCTCGTCACTACGTAGAGCGTGTTTCTCAATTAACGGGCATTCCGTTATCTACATTCTCAGTAGGACCAGACCGTAATCAAACAAACGTTGTTCGTAGCGTTTGGGCGCAAGGTTAATATAAAAGGCACCGGCTTCTCTGTTTTGAGAGGTCGGTTTTTTGTGTGTTGATTCCTTCAATGTTCCATCCAGTTTTTCAACTTTACGGAGTGTTTCTTTGAGTTTTAATTCGCACTTCCACCTCTCCTTATGTCTAACGACACATTTTTTTCGACATTTTTTTTAAAAACCTATTGTCAGCTAAAACACCTTGTGATAGTATTAACAAAGTTGCTAGTAGCAACAATGTTTCGAGCCATTAGCTCAGTTGGTAGAGCATCTGACTTTTAATCAGAGGGTCGAAGGTTCGAGTCCTTCATGGCTCACCATTCTTATTGAATGGCCCGTTGGTCAAGCGGTTAAGACACCGCCCTTTCACGGCGGTAACACGGGTTCGAATCCCGTACGGGTCACCAAGTTCTATTTAAAAAAGTAATCAATATTTATGGTCCGGTAGTTCAGTTGGTTAGAATGCCTGCCTGTCACGCAGGAGGTCGCGGGTTCGAGTCCCGTCCGGACCGCCATGAATCATTTACTTTTTATCGTTTACTTAATGAATCCTATTTTTTATTAGTCGGCCATGACTTCTAAGAGTACCTTCTTTGTTGGCCGCTCAGTTTTTTGTTAAATACATACTAGTTTGGCTCAGTAGCTCAGTTGGTAGAGCAATGGACTGAAAATCCATGTGTCGGCGGTTCGATTCCGTCCTGAGCCATCAAAGAAGCATCGCGATGATTATAACTCTCGCGGTGTTTTTTTTGTGAAAGAAAAAGATTGTGCAGAAGAAACTTTGGATATATATTCCTACAGGCTGTTAAAGGATGAAAAAGGCTGCTGTTCATGATACAGTTAATAGATGTGGTATTGATGTTGAAAAGACGGTCTGAAGGAGGCTGACATCCATAAGAATATCTCAATGAAGAGGGTTTTCTCTTTTTAAATAGTAGATATTATTGTTTGGGGTCAGTCTTTTTTGCTTTGTTAAGAGTAAATAAAAGGTGGAAGAAATCGGTGTTTTCTTATGATAAAATAAAGGAATAACCTCTTCACTGAATCATTTGATTGTAAATATTTTTTGACTTTTGAAGAAAAGAGGAGAGCAAAATGCAAAAAAAGATATTAGTTGTAGATGACGAAAGGCCAATTGCAGATATTCTACAATTTAACTTAAAAAAAGAAGGTTATGAAGTTCATTGTGCGTACGATGGGGATCAGGCTGTTGAGATGGTAGAAGAAGTACAGCCTGACTTGATTCTATTGGATATTATGCTTCCGGGACGGGATGGAATGGAAGTGTGTCGGGAAGTAAGGAAGAAATACGAAATGCCCATTGTGATGCTAACAGCTAAAGATTCGGAGATTGATAAAGTGCTTGGGCTTGAACTTGGTGCGGATGATTATGTGACAAAGCCATTTAGCACAAGGGAATTGATTGCTCGGGTGAAGGCAAATTTACGTCGCCATCAAGCTGCTCCTGCGCCAGTGGAGGAAGAAGACGATTCAAATGAAATTACGGTAGGTACATTGACGATTCTTCCGGATGCTTACATGGTATCTAAACGTGGCGAAACGATTGAACTGACTCACCGTGAATTTGAATTGCTTCATTATTTAGCGAAACATATTGGTCAAGTGATGACGAGGGAGCATTTGTTGCAAACAGTTTGGGGCTATGATTATTATGGAGATGTTCGCACAGTGGACGTGACCGTTCGCCGCTTACGTGAAAAAATCGAGGATAATCCGAGTCACCCATCCTGGATTGTAACGAGAAGAGGGGTAGGCTACTACTTGCGTAATCCTGAACAGGAGTAATAATACATGAAAAAAGTGAGTTTTTTCCGTTCGATACAATTAAAGTTTGTATTAATTTATGTATTGCTTATTTTATTCGCTATGCAAATTATTGGCGTTTATTTTGTTAATGAATTAGAAAAGAAGCTGGTCACAAATTTTACAACCTCTTTGCAACAGCGAGTGAATTTACTTGAATATAATTTAAGGGAAGAGATGTTGAAAGAGCGAACGGGGGATACGCCGACGCTTGAGCAAGATATCCAAAAGATATTAGAGGATTTTTCGGGTTCTGATATTGCGGAAGTGCGGGTCATTGACGCACGTAGTCGAATTATTGGTACATCCGATCCGACGAAACAAGGAACGCTCGGTCAACGAACAACGGAAATTTCAGTGAAGAGGACGTTGTCTGTTGGCGCTGACGAAGAAAAAATGTACGTTGATAAGCAAACGAATAAGCGCTTTTGGGTGTTAACATCTCCTATCATTTCGAATCGAGAAGTGATCGGTGCGGTTTATTTAGTTGGAAAGATTGAAAATGTGTTCGGACAAATGGATCAGATTAATGAAATCCTATTTTCAGCCACTGCCCTTGCTCTAGGGATCACAGCTATTTTAGGTGTCGTGTTAGCTCGTACCATTACTCGCCCGATCACAGATATGCGTCGTCAAGCTGTCGCACTTGGAAAAGGAAACTTTTCGCGAAAGGTGAAAGTGTATGGGCAGGATGAGATCGGTGAGTTAGCAGTCACGTTTAATAACTTAACGAAGCGACTTCAGGAAGCTCAAGCCACGACGGAGGGAGAACGAAGAAAGTTATCATCGGTTTTGTCTTATATGACAGATGGGGTGATTGCAACTGACCGGAGAGGCCGTGTGATTCTCATTAATGAACCAGGAGCTAAGTTATTAAATGTTTCACGTGAAACAGTACTATCACAGCCAATTGCTTCTGTGCTTGGTTTAGAGGAAGAGTACTCACTTGAAGATTTGCTGAATGAACAAGATTCCGTCATATTGGATTATAGCAATGAAGAAGGCCCATATATTTTACGTGCCAACTTTTCTGTCATTCAAAAAGAGACAGGCTTTGTGAATGGATTAATTACTGTGCTGCATGACATTACTGAACAAGAGAAAATTGAAGCGGATCGTCGTGAGTTTGTGGCGAATGTTTCTCATGAATTGAGAACGCCTTTGACGACGATGAGAAGTTATTTAGAGGCATTAGCAGATGGAGCTTGGCAAGATGCTGATATTGCCCCACATTTTCTAGAAG
The DNA here is from genome assembly GCA_002261155.1 of Bacillaceae bacterium SAS-127. Classification (GTDB taxonomy): domain Bacteria; phylum Bacillota; class Bacilli; order Bacillales; family Domibacillaceae; genus Bacillus_CE. Next base: position 38,885 of record NKXN01000027.1, read on the forward strand.
TGACACAGACAGAAACTGAGCGAATGATCCGACTAGTGAATGATTTATTGCAGCTATCTAAATTTGATAGTCGTGATTTTCAGCTTACGAAAAAAGAGGTCAACTTCACAAAGTTTTACAACCGAATTATTGATCGATTTGAAATGACAAAGTCTCAAGATGTCACGTTTAAAAGACAGCTACCTAATTATCCGATTTATGTCGAGGTCGATACCGATAAATTGACGCAAGTGCTAGATAATATTATTTCTAACGCCTTGAAATATTCTCCACAAGGAGGCCGACTTACATTTCAGATAGAGGAACAATCCAATGCTATTATCGTCAGTGTCCGTGACCAAGGCATGGGGATTCCGAAGAAAAATCTTGAGCGGATTTTTGAACGTTTTTATCGAGTAGATCGTGCAAGAACGCGCAAAATGGGTGGAACTGGCTTAGGGCTTGCGATTGCTAAAGAAATTGTTACTGCACATGGTGGCGATATTTGGGCGACTAGCGCAGAAGGGAAAGGTACAACTATTTTCTTTACGCTACCATATGAGTTATCTCAAGAGGATGATTGGCTATGAATTATGAACACATCAAAAGTGTTGTTTTAGTCGTGCTTGTTTTCACTAGCATTCTTTTGACGTTAAGTATTTGGAACTATCAGCCGAATTTAGAAACGATTGAAGATGATTATGTTCATGAAGTATCTATCGGTGAAACGAGAGAAGTTGCCGATCTTATTAAGCCATCAAAAGTGTTATTTCATGATGGCGATCGTCATTTTGGTACGACAAATGAAAATGAGATAAATAACATAATGAATGAACTGCAAGGATGGACCTTTAACGAACCGAAAAACATTTCAAATACGACCACTGATAAAGAATTTGACCGCTTAATGTATGGAGATAATAAATTAAAATTGGTATTTCCAACGTTCATTCCATTTTATACAATCAATACATTATGGTCATTTAATAATCAGAAAGTGCCCAATGCGGTTTTCGATCGTGTAGTGATTAGTCGGATGAATACAAGAGATAAACGAACGATCGTTTATTTTGTCTCAACGAACGAACGTCTCGTATTTGAAAGTCAAGTTTCGTCAGCTACGCTAGGCACATTTAAAAGAAACTATTCCAACCAAGCTTTGAAATGGGATGTTTATTTATCAAAACAATTAGGTGATAACCGCCAGCTATTTTTACCAGAAGGTTCTCCTTCTTTAATGAGGTATAAGTATTATCCAGACGATATTGATACATTGAAATTTAAAGATGCTTTATTTACAGATCCAAGCATTGTGAAAAAAGGAACAAAAACGAACGGAGAAGAGTATACAGACGGCTCAAGTTTAATGAAAGTGCTTCATAAGAACAAGAAGATAGAATACGTCAATCCAGCTCAGGAAGCGGTTCGCAGTGGAGCGCTGCATACATTAATTGATAAAAGCATTAATTTTGTTAATGAGCATAGTGGTTGGACAGACCAATATCGACTGTTTGAAGCAATCCCAGGCTCTCCGCAAATTAGCTATCGATTATTTATTGACGGTCAGCCAGTTTTTAATGATCAGGGCATGGCAGAAATCATGCAAATTTGGGGGAAAGAACAGATTTATAAATATGTTCGACCATACTTTACCTTAAATATTTCAATTCCCTCTGAAGCGGATGAGGTGACATTACAAGATAGCTTGACAGCATTCGATCAAGTGAAACAACAGCCTAATTTTGATATCGCCCTATTAGAAGATATGACGATTGGCTACCATATGCGTCCTGATTTGCAAACGGATAAAATTCTTGTTCTTGAACCAGCTTGGTTTTATAAATATGATGGTCGTTGGAAAGAACTGCTATGGAATGAAGAAATGGAGGACAGTAGTCATGGATTGGAGTAAAACGAAAACAATCTTTATTGCTGTTTTTCTCATTTTGAACATTTTCCTACTTGTCATGTTTTTTAACAAAGATCGTGCTAATCAATACGCAACGATGAAAGAAGAGCCCGTTGAAGAAAAGCTAAAAGAATACAACATTAAATATGAAGACTTACCTAATGATATTACCGAAGCAGCGATTATTACGGCAAAGTCGAAAAGCTTTGAGAAAAAGGAATTGGCTAAGCTAAAAAATCAGCAAATTCAGCTTTCTGATAGTCAAATGATTGTTTATAGTAAATTGCAAAAGCCAGTCAAGCTAGGAGAGAATAAAGTGCAAGACATCCGTTCTTTCGTGGACGACCATGTTGTTTATGGGAAAGAATACCGTTATTGGGGGATGGATGAAAAGAAGAAAAAAGCGGTGTTCTATCAGCATGTTGATAGTAAAAAGCTGTTTGAAAACATCAATGGAAGGCTTGAAATCGAACTGAATGATAATGGAGAAATTATCAAGTATGAGCAAAGGCTGTTAGGACAAGTAAAGGAGAATGACGAAAAGGAAACGATCATTCCAGCCTTTCAAGCCGTTCAAAGCCTCTATAAAAATGGTTTCATTAAGCCAAACAGCGAAATAGCTAATGCCGAGCTCGGTTACTATACGGTCGTTAAAGTAACCGAGGCGCAAGTCCTCTCTCCTACTTGGTATTTTAAAATAAAAAATAACGACAAAATCGAAAGAATTTACGTCAATGCGTTAGATGGAACGATTTATACAAATGAAACAGATAGTTAAAAATAAGTGGAGTGAACAGGATGTTGCATTTTAGCGTGCTAGCGAGTGGAAGCACAGGGAATGCGTTTTACGTAGAGGCAGATGGACATTCCTTTTTAGTAGATGCGGGTTTAAGCGGCAAACAAATGGAATCTTTATTCTCCTCTATTGATCGGGATATTAAAAATTTATCAGGGATATTAGTCACCCATGAACATAGTGATCACATTAAAGGAATCGGAGTGTTAGCGAGAAAATATCAGCTACCGATCTACGCGAATGAAAAAACGTGGCAAGCAATGGACGGACTCATCGGCAAAGTGGATACGGAACAAAAGTTCATCTTTGAAATGGAAACCGTCAAAAGCTTTAACGGCTTAAGCGTTGAATCCTTTGGTGTTTCCCACGATGCAGCCGAGCCGATGTTTTATGTGTTTCATTATCAAGGAAAAAAAATTGTGTTGATCACAGACACAGGCTACGTCAGCGATCGGATGAAAGGCATTATTAAAGATGCGGATGTCTACGTATTTGAAAGCAATCACGATGTCCAAATGCTGCGAATGGGTCGCTATCCATGGAGTATTAAACGCCGGATATTAGGCGATTTCGGCCACGTCTCTAACGAAGATGCGGCATTGGCGATGTGTGATGTCATCGGAGACCGAACGAAACGTATTTACCTTGCTCACTTAAGTCAAGACAATAATATGAAGGATTTGGCGAAAATGAGTGTGACCCAAACACTCGAAATGAAAGATATGCCAGTCGGAGAGCAGTTTGAATTGCTCGATACCGATCCAAAAACGCCAACGCTTTTAACTGAATTATAAGTATAGAGGCCGCTTTTCATCATTGAAGGCGGTCTCTTTCCTTCACTTTGCATATTAATTGAATTTTTGATGGGAAGCGTTATAATTTTTTTAAATGGGGAAAATAATCACAACATCAATAGTAAAGGGTGAGATATTTGGGTTATTACGATGATCACGGAAGAACGGGAAGAAATCAAAGCGGCCCTAAAAAAAGTGGTTACTTTCTAGCCAGTTTGGCTGGCATGATTGTAGGTGCCTTACTAGTTACTTTCGTTTTTTCGAACATGACTGATACTTTCGGACTGAATGAAAACAATCAAGAAACGACACAACCATCAACGAAAACGAAAAATGTTTCATTGGATGTCACGACGGATGTGACAAAAGCGGTGGATGAAGTGAAGAACGCCGTTGTTGGGATCACGAACATTCAATCCGGGAACTTTTGGGAAGGTGGAACAGCTCAACCCGCAGGAACAGGATCTGGCGTTATCTATAAAAAAGCGGGAGGCAAAGCTTTCATTGTGACAAATAATCACGTCGTGGAAGGGGCCGAAAAGTTAGAAGTATCTCTAGCTGACGGAACTAAAGTACCTGCAACGCTTAGCGGAAGTGATATTTGGACTGATTTAGCCGTCATCGAAATCGATGGCAAAAAAGTGAAAGACGTAGCTGAATTTGGCGATTCCGATGCATTAAAAATTGGTGAACCTGTCATGGCGATCGGAAACCCACTCGGTCTAGAGTTTTCCGGTTCAGTGACACAAGGAATTGTTTCCGGACTAGAACGTGCGATTCCGGTCGATATTAACGGAGATGGCATGATCGACTGGCAAGCAGAGGTACTACAAACAGATGCAGCGATCAACCCAGGAAATAGTGGTGGTGCGCTCGTCAACATTTCTGGTCAAGTTGTCGGCATCAACTCGATGAAAATTGCTCAGCAAGCAGTTGAAGGTATCGGCTTATCGATCCCAATCAATTACGCAATGCCAATCATTGATAGCTTAGAGAAATACGGAAAAGTGAAACGTCCATCAATGGGTGTGCAACTGCGAAACGTTAACGAGATTCCAGCTTATCACCAACAACAAACATTAAAATTGCCTGAAGGTGTCACAGATGGTGCAATGATTGAACAAGTTCAGCCAAACACGCCAGCATCGAAAGCTGGCTTGCAAGAGCTAGATGTGATTGTGAAACTAGACAACGAAGAAATCAATGATATTTTAGAACTTCGCAAATATATGTATACACATAAAAAAGTGGGCGATAAGATGGAAGTAACCTTCTATCGAAATGGACAAAAGAAAAACGTCACTGTTGTACTGACGACAGAAGGAATTATGTAAATAAAAGCACGCAGAATCGCGAAAAGCTGTTCTGCGTTTCTTTTCGAAAACAAAAAGGAGCTGAACACCATGATTTATTGCTGCAAAGAACATGCTGAACTCGCATTAGATGTCATTGTCGATGAATACGAAACGTCACCAACGATCGAAAAACTAGACGACGACAAAAAGCTGTCCACAACCTGTGAATATTGTCAAAACAACGCGGAATATGTAGTAGCAAACTAATATTCGCCCCACTATATGTGGATAGTTATTGTGGATATGTGGATAACATCGTGTGGATTAGTTGTTAACATTGTGAATAATTAGAAAAAAGCCGATTTCTAGTGGAGATCGGCTTTTTTTAATTGAGAGGATCATGTCCCATAAAAAAACAGCCTTCCTCATCTTTCGAGGAAGGCGCAAGTATCTTATTTCACTGTCACTTCAATTGGCTCTGCGACTAAGTGCCATTCTTTTCCGAGCATTGTGAAAGTGTGTTGTACGAATACATTTGTTTTACCTGGTGCCAATGCTTGAATGGTGTTACCTTCGATGGAAACAATTTGCTGGTTGTCAGAGGCAAATAAGCTTGTTTCAATATTTTCTTTTTTCTCGGTGCGATAGTTAACGAAAGCTTTTGCTTGGATCGTTGCCATCGCTCCGACTTTTAAATTGCGTTTCTTAATCGGTGTCTCTAGACGAACGGGTGCGGCGCTGAGCCATTGCGTGTAATCAGTAATCGGGCCGATCATGCCGTTCATTAGTTGCTCCTCTAAAGCTTGCTCATTGCGGAACGTCCAATGTAGATTCGTTATGCCGCGCTGACGCATATATGTGATAAATTCTGGAGAAAGACTACCATAGCTTGAGTTGAGCGTCACATTCATTGTAGCGGCGTAATTTAACATTTTGCGAGCATCTTTCACGCGACCTTCTGTTGTTCCTGGAACAGCCGCTGAGTATAAAAAGCCCGTGCCGATCGCTGGTTGTAGCTCATGTGATTTTTTTACGCTATCTAAGCTGAAGCTTTGAATCAATACTTGGTCAGCCATTCCTTCCTCTTCAATTTCTTGAAGCACTTGTTCCTCGATACCGCCTGCCTTTAATTCAACTAAAAGAACGACATCTTTTCCTTTAAATGCTTGTAAATACTCGCGGAAGGAAGGTACTTTTTCGCCTGCGAACTCCGGACTAAATTTCACACCAGCATCAAGCTGACGAATTTCTTCAAAAGTCATTTCCGCTACTTTTCCTTTGCCATTCGTCGTGCGATCGACTGTGTAATCATGCATAATCACTAAATGACCATCTTTGGTACGATGAAGATCTGTTTCAATTAAGTCTGCGCCTAGCTCGTACGCTTTTTCGTAACCGGCCATCGTATTTTCAGGAGCGAGAGAAGGAATCCCACGATGAGCAGCAACGATTGGGCGTTGAACAAGTGTATTTTCAGGATATTGGCTAAATGCTGTTAAAACAGGTGCTGTATCTTGAGCGATAATCCCATCGACACCTGTATGAATAAGAGCATGAGCATCCGCTTCTTGAGAACCAGCAATTCCCCATACAGAAACTGTTCGGCTATGCAGAGTATGCACAAGATCTGCTGTCAGTAATTTTTGTGGAATGATCGCTACTTTCGCATCGTTTTCGTGAATTTGTTGGATCAAATGATTGATATCATGCTTGTTCATCGACTGTTGATCATAAACGATGGCTCCCCTAGCCGTCGGAATCTCTGCTTTCACCTGCTTCACGAGTGCCGGATTAGCTGAAGCGATATGCACGTCTTGAATCGCTCGTTCTTTTAGCAAAGCAACTAGTGGCTCAACCGTTCTCTCATCCTCTACTTGAATGACAGGAATCATCTTCCCTTGCATGTTCTCAAGCATCGTTTGAAGCGGCGTGCCGTTCACCATTAACTGCTGATCAGTGTTCAGTATCATCGAAGAAATGCCTGTGCCAGCAAGTGAATCAACCGCTTGTGGCGTGGCATTAGAGGATAAAATCGTCGGCGCGTTCAAAATATTTGTTTCCGCTTCTTTCGGTAAAAAGGCACCAGACTGTGATAGCGGCGGTAATTCTGCCTCTTGAGAAGACACTCTTACATTGTCAAATTGCACCGTCGTTCCAGCTGCTTGAAAGCCGATATCGCCATTTGTAGACGCCGAAGCAGCATCCGTATCAATCACAAGCTGATCGTTGATGTATTGCTGCACACGATTGCCTTTGGCGACAATTTTCAAGCGATAGGTTTGATTAAAAGCAAATGGCTCCGAGTAAAACGTTTTATCATAGACTGCCCATTGATTGCGATCGTTACGAAAAGCAAATTCAACTCCATTTAATGCGGTTGTTCCACGACGAATCGCCATTTGATAATAAGGATAATCTTCGGATTGAATGCGGTACATAATAGAAGCCCAACGTGTGTCTTCAACAGCAGATAAAAACGTCATATCCGCTTCAATAACATAATCACCTGTTTCTTCAGCGAGCGGTACAACTACGCGTGCTGGTTGAGAGGTAGAGGGGGATGTTAACGTCAGTTTGCCGTTCTGTACAGAAGCTTGTCCTTGAACAACTTTCCAACCTGCCGGAAGTGATGATGAGGCATCAAAGTTCTCTTCTAACATAGTACTTGGTGCAGCTTCCGGGAAAATAGGGGCAGAACTAAATACCATCCCTGCGGCTAACATGAATGGAAGAGTTTTCGTTCTAATCTTTTTCATTTGTTTATTCCTCCTCAAATGGTGAATTCTTCTTCTTTATTTTTTCAAGGGAATGTAAAGAGGATATTAACCACATTTTAATTTTAAGAGGAGGAAGCGAATTAACTTCTTTTTACCCACAGACATCAGGCAGATCGTTGCGGAAAAAAGAAAGCAGATGGAAAAAATAGAAGCCAGTTGTAACAGTATGTTATGATAATCTAAAATAACTAACAGTGGATAAATAAAGAAAAAACAGATAACTTCTGTTGATATGTGGATAACTTCTGTGGATATCCTGTTTGTAAATTGTTTGTAAAGAGAGGGAAACCTGTGAATATCTCAATTATTACAGTTGGAAAATTAAAAGAAAAATATTTAAAGCAAGGAATCGACGAATACACGAAGCGCCTTTCTGCCTACGCCAAAATCGAAATCATCGAAGTCGCTGACGAAAAAGCGCCAGAAGAACTAAGCCCAACCGAAATGGAACAAGTCAAAAACAAAGAAGGCGAACGCATCCTCGCCAAAATCAGCCCAGACGCCCACGTCATCGCCCTCGCCATCGAAGGCAAAATGAAAACATCCGAAGAACTAGCGAAACAACTTGACCAACTCGCGACCTACGGCAAGAGCAAAATCGCTTTTGTGATTGGCGGATCGCTAGGGTTAGGAAAGGACGTTATGCAGCGAGCGAATGATACACTTTCTTTTTCAAAGATGACGTTTCCTCATCAGTTGATGCGGTTAGTCTTGGTAGAGCAGGTTTATCGGAGTTTTCGGATTAATCGGGGGGAACCGTATCATAAGTAAGTGCGGTTCATAGGGGTTTCTGAACTAATAACTTAAAACTTCTTAAGAAATTTTTAAAGAAGATAAACCATTATGTGGGTAAATGGTAATATTTTTTATATAATATCATTTGGATAAATAATTGTTAATGCATCGAAGGGAGAACTAAATATGGCAAAGGTAACTAAAGTTAATCATCCAATAATTTCAAGTTATTTGGAGGATTTCGCTAAAAATTATGGAATATCTAAAACCAAAGCAAAGGATGAACATGCTTTATTCGAAAGATTTATTAACGAGTTAATTCTTAAAGTATATGGTAACGATGTTAATGCAAATTTTGAAAGTATGGAGACGGGAACTGCATTCGGTGTTGATGGTGTAGCGATTTTTGTAAATGATAAGTTGATTGAAAGTGAAGAGGATTTTGATTATATTTGCAAAAATGCAAAAAAATTGATGTTAATTTTATATTCACTCAAGCTAAAGTAAGTAAAGATTTTGATAGAACTCAAGTTCAAGATTTTTTTATGGGTGTACTAAGATTCTTTAACTTAGAAAAATGTGAAATTAAGGAACTAAAGGATCAGTGGGAAATCAGTAAATATATCTATAGTAAAAGTAATAAATTCAAGGAATTACCAAGTGTGGATTTATACTTTGCTACTTTGTCAACTAAAGATTTAGATTTTAAAGATATACATATGAAATCAACCTTAGATAAAGGGAAACAAGATTTAATTAATAAAGTCATGTTTAATGATCAAAGAATCAACTTCAAACCTTTAGGTTTAAAAAAAATAATGGAACTTTATAGAAAGTTGGATAGTAATCTCGAAATAAAATTTAATTTGGATAAACAGCCCGTCCCCTATCCAATTGATCCTACAAAAAAGGTGTCTTCTGGATATTATGGTTTAATCAGATTGGAAAGTCTATTTGATATTTTAACAGATGAAATAGATGGAGAAAAAAATTGAAAAAAGGAATTTTTGAAGATAATATCAGGGATTATCTAGGTAGTGATGAAAATATTGATGTGAATTCTAATATGTCAAGGGAAATTACAGGAAGTAACGCGCATCTTTTTGGTTTGTTAAATAATGGTATTACAATTATTGCTGACGATGTTAGTATAGTAACTACTGAGGCCACTTTAACAAACTATCAAATTGTTAATGGGTGTCAAACAAGTAATGTATTATTCGAGTCTCGAGAAAATATTAAAGCTGAAAATATATATATTCCTATTAGATTAATTGGTACAACAGATGAGGAAACAAAACATGCAATTATTAAGGCTACCAATAGTCAAACTTCCCTTAAGCCTGAACAACTTGCTGCATTAAAGGTAGAACAAAAAGATATTGAGGAATACTACAAGGTAAAGCGAAGCAGAAATAGATTTGATTTATACTATGAGCGGAGAACGGAGCAATATAGGAATGAAGAGATACAAAAAATAAAAATTATAAATATTCCTTTTCAAATTAAAGCTACTTCAGCCATGTTTTTAGATTTACCACACGAGGTATCTGGCCAATACGGTAAAGTTGAAAAGTCAACAAGAGGTAAATTATTTCAAAGTTCTGATTATTTAAATGTTTATTATGTGAGTGGTTTAGCATGGTATAGAGTAGATGCATTTATAAGAAATACAGAAGAAGGCAAGATATTTAGAAGAGCAAGGTGGCATATAATGATGCTTTTTAAATACTTAATCGAACCTCGATATCATGAGAACACTGATTTAGAAATTGATAAAGAAGCTGAGTCGGTTTCTAATAAAATGGAAAATGTTTTATTAGATGATAAACAATCAAGTCAACTAATAGAAAAAGCAGTAAATACAATAAAAGATTATCTAACTGAAAATGGAATGTCTAATATTTCCGAAGATAGAAAGTTATTCGAACGTAAAGAAACAACAGATGGCTTAAAAAATTTTTTAGGAAAATTAAATGCTACAGCTACAATATAGCGGTCTGTCTCTAGAAAAAAACTAGGACTATAGAAAAGATGAAGAGCTGGTATAAAAAAGGTAATGAGTTTTCATACCATTTATTCACATATTGGATAAGGTCCCTAATTCAGAAATCTATTTTTCTAAACCTTTAGTTCACGCGTGTTGGTTATGTATAATCTTCTATAAAAAGACGACAAAAAGGACCCCTTATTATTATTTTGATCATGACGGGAGAAACCTGTCTTAATTTGGTTAATCAACACAGTGATGTTTTTAAAAAGCACCACCTAGAACGTTGAGCAAATAGCGTTCTAGGTGTTTTTTAATGAATCGTCTACTTGAATGCAATTATTTAGTTCAGAAGAGTAGTCGCTAGATAGGCTTTTATTGTTAATATCATCAATAATGCCAAACTCATGTACTAAAGGCTTCTATCATTCCTCTAATTGCAAAATCACCTTCGTAAAATCCTTGAAATCATCAATATGCTTTTCTAAAATCGCCTCTAAAATATCAAGTTTTAATGCTTGGTAATCGTGTACAGCAATATTTCGGAATCCGACCATATTCATCAATGTCTTTGCTAAATTGGCTTCGATTAATCCAGCCTCTTGTAATAGTTTAAATGCTTCACGACTTGCTTTTGGCACCCCAAGCTTGCGTTCGCTGACGATATGCATGGCTAAATCGATACTTGCCTCACAAGCACGTTGAATATTTAAAATGATGCTGTCCTGTTTTGTGAAGTCGGTTAAGTTTGCAGGGTTCCCCTCGTATACTTCGTGAACCCGTTTAACGCAGCGTTCAATTATCATTGCTTTATTCAAAATGACATCATTCATCGCCGAATACACTTCCTCTTTCTTTAATTGCCTCAATAATGGGGGCTCGCTGCTCACTTAACGTCGCATACATACTATAAGCACGCATTTTTTGGCGTGTAAATTCGTTTTCATCTTGAATATAAATTGGTTTACCTTGTTCAAAGATTTGCATTGTAAATACGGTGTCGATTTGTTTAATATCGACTAAATCGACTTCTCGATTGACAATTGCTGCAAGCTCGGAAGCGAGTATAAAACGTTCATAAGATGATAGCTGCGTGTCGCTGAAATAAGCAAGATCAATATCACTTTCATCATGTGTCATACCTTTAGCAAATGAACCAAATAGTATGATGAAAGCTGGATTTGTCTTTTGAATGATTTTATCCAATAATTTTTTTTGCGTTTCGTCTGTTAGCATGCTTATCACCATCCTTTATTACATTATAAAGCTTATACAAAAATACCGCACTTATTCAAACAATCGGATACAGAAGTTTATTTAGTATTAAGTACATAGGGAAATAGACTTTTGAAAAGGGAAGCAGCTATAGCTTCTTTTTTTGTTTTACTAGACAGACCATAAGAGCAAGAATGAGGACGAAATGGAGGTTGATTACTTGTTAAAATGGGTCCAACAAACAATTGGAGGGAAATCAAATGAATAAGATTCAGGCATTCAATGAGCTGCATTTTTCAGATGAACTATTATTTCTAGGAAATGCTTGGGATTTGCTTTCGGCCGTAACGCTTGAAAGAGTTTGAAGAGATGAAAGAAATAACTATGAACGTAAATGCGCCACTCAATGTATTATCTTTACCTGCCCTAACCAATTGTAATAAGCTAAAAGAATTAGGTGTGAGGCGTTTTAGTTTTGGAAATGCCCTATCAGATAAAGTAATGGCTTATTTGGAAAATAATGCTAATCAATTACTAGCATATATGGATACGTCTCATTTGTATGAGAGATAGTATAAGAGCAGAAGGGATGGTAGATGGACATGGTGAATAATATCAATTTTACTTTTGAAGAGATGTGGGACAAAATTATCACCTGTGATCGTACATATGATGGTCTATTTTATACGGCAGTAAAAACAACGAAAATATACTGCCGCCCTTCTTGCAGATCGAGAAAGCCTAAAAAAGCGAATGTTGCATTTTACTATGATATCAATGAGGTTGAAGAAGCTGGTTTTCGCCCTTGTAAAAGATGTCAGCCAGAAGTTGAACATTCTCCACATGTTGAAACTGTCAAAAGAATCGTAGCTTTTTTAGTTAACCATTATAAACAACATTTGTTGTTAAAGGATGTAGCAGATAATGTAGGCTTAAGTCCTTATTATCTTGAACGTTTATTTAAGCAAGAAACTTCTGAGACGCCACGTACCTATTTAGAAAAAATACGGGTTGATAAAGCCGCCCATCTTCTTAAAAGTACCGCTATGACAAACATAGAAATTTGCTATGAGGTTGGCTTCCAAAGTCCTTCTAATTTTTATAAAGTGTTCCGGACTTTAAACAACTGTTCACCTAGCGAGTATAGAAGGGGATTCCAGAATGAATTGGATGGATCATGAATCTTATCTATGGAGGTCATTATATGACAAAAAATTATAAAGTAGATTATGAATCACCGATTGGAATAATAGAAATAATTAGTACTGATGAAGTTATACGTTCTATTATGTTTTTTGAAAGGGATAAAAAAGAGACTTTGCGATCAGTTGAAGTTGACCTTCCATTGGTTTTAACAGAATGCTACAAGCAACTTGATGAATATTTCAACGGGTGTCGTCAACAATTCACACTCCCATATGAATATGTAGGGACTGACTTTCAAAAAACAGTATGGGACGCTTTAACCCAAATACCTTACGCTAAAACTGTATCTTATATGGACATAGCTACTGCTATCGGAAATGAAAAAGCGGTTAGAGCCGTCGGGAGTTCGAATGGTAGAAATAAGTTAAGCATTGTCATTCCTTGTCATCGAGTTATTGGTTCCACAGGAAAATTGACTGGTTATGCAGGAGGTCTATGGAGAAAGGAATGGCTGCTTCAGCATGAGAAATCTATTAAAAATAAAAATGCTTAAAAAGTAGTTTACCATTTAAAAAATAACAAATGCACACCGAAGAAACGCCTATGACTAATAGCGAGGATGTATAAACTAAGGGTAAGGAGAGGTTTATAGTGGAGATTAATATACCAGGAAGAGGACTCATAAAAATTAAAAATCTGTTATTAGACTACAATGGAACTATAGCTTGTGATGGTAAAGTTATTCCTTCAGTAAAAGAGAAAATAGAGGCTATTAATAAAAAAGGAATAAGAGTACAGTTAGTAACTGCTGATACTCATGGTACTGCAAGCAGTCAATGTGTTAATATGCCTATTGAAATACAGGTATTTGATAACTCAAATGCTGCAGAAAATAAAAGAGAAATTGCAGAAAAACTTGGAGCAGAACAATGCATATGTATTGGAAATGGGTTTAATGATGGACAAATGTTTGAAGCTTGCGGCATATCAATTATAGTAATCGGGGAAGAAGGATGTTCCGCAAAATCTTTATTGAAAGCTGACATTGTATGCAAGAATATTGAAGAAGCTTTTGATTTGATATTGAAACCAAATAGAATCATTGCAACTTTAAGAGGATAAAATATTCTCAATAATAGCTAGACAGCGTAGTAGTACTGGTTCAGACTTTTCTAAAATTAATTTTTCTTGGAGGTAAACCGTATGGGAGCTTGGGGAGTAGCCATTTTATCGGATGATATAGCTGAGAATGTTAGTTTTAGATATAAAGATTTATTAGGCGATCGTTATTCAAACGAAGAGGCGAGCAGGATCGTGATTGAAGAATTTCAAAGTGAATTAGATGATGATGAAATCTCGATTTTTTGGCTATCATTTGCTTTAATTCAATGGAAATTAGGAAGACTTCAAGAGGAAGTGAGAGATAAAGCCCTTCATATTATTGAGAGTGAGGCGGATCTTGCACGTTGGGAAGAAGAACCTAAATTGAAGAAGAAACGCGTAGCTGTTTTGTCTAAACTAAAAGAACAGCTCCTTTCTCCGCAACCAAAAGCCAAAAAAGTACGAAAGAGATTTGTGGTGGATACGCATTTAAAAGCTGGTGATGCTGTTAGTTATCAATTGTTGTCAGGAGATTATATCATTCTTAAAGTCATAGGGGTCATTGAACGATGGACTGGAGATATGTATCCTCTTTTTGAAATGTGTGATTGGAAGGGGAAAGACATTCTATCAAAAGAACGAATAAATCAGCTAGAATTAAAGAAATGGACTTGGGAAAACGGAAAGCAGGAGTTGACAAGACTAGCTATCTTCCCAGCAGGTAAAAGAGATGATCCGGCTACAAGAATGAGGATAGTAGCAGAGGGTGTCCATCTTATATTAGATCTGGAAGAGCCGTATACTTTATTAACTTGGAAAGAATTTGATGATGTTTTGGATGAGTTTTATCATTATAAATAATGAACAAAGAAAAGTCGCTGTATTAATGTTAGCATAACAAATGTTCAAACTCATGAAACATAGGGCTGTTTAACGCCTATGAAAGTCAGATGTTAAACAGCCTTTATGATTTTTTATCTAGTTGTTACTCTTTTAATCGAAGTGTTGCACTTACAGGGTTATGATCGCTATGTTCAAATTTCAAATCATGACCTTGAACGTTCACAATTTCTACGTTAGGGGAAACGATAAATCCATCGATAATGGTGACAAAGTTTTCTCCCTCTACATACTTCTTCACATCGTCACGAACGGTCCATACAGTTGGATCGACGGCCCATTGGAATCCGCCTTCATTGAAATTCTTTGGTAGCTGCACTAACCACTCGGGCCAGTTCTTTTTAAATTCTGGGTCCTTTAATTGCACATCGGATAAAAGTTGGTTCCAATCTCCGCCAAGAACGACGTAATCGCCATTTTTATAATGCTCATTCATATAAGACTTTAAAAATTTGACTTGCTGACCTCTAATTTTTCCGCCTTTATCGTAAGCAGATAAATGAAGGTTAACTAACCTCAAAAACTTGCCATTTTCTACAGGGATTTTAAGCTCAACGATACAACGATCTAATTCAAATAATCGCTTTGGCCAAGGCTCTTCACCTGGTAGCTGAAATCTCGTTGCTTCCTCTATTTTATAAGTGGAAAAAGAGCTTAAACCAGCTTCCACAGATCCCATTGGCTTTTGAATCGGGACGGGCACCCATTGAGAATTGTAATTGAATGCAAATGTCGATGCATACCCTTTTAACCCCTTTTCCATATAATCTAATTGATTAATATTATAAGAGCGTAGAGCCTTTGTATCTACTTCTTGAAGCAACAGAAAATCTGATTTCTCTGTTTGCATGAATTGAAGCATGTGCTTTAAATTTTCTTCCGTTTGCTCTTTGCTACTAGAACGAGACCCTTTGCCTCCGTCCATAAAGAAATCTTGCTCTTTATCTAAGCCAGCATAGCCAATATTAAATGTGGTCGTTTTAAACGGTTCTCCAACCTTTAATACTTTTTCTGTATTAGCTGTTACTTGCATTTTTTCAACGTTTTCATGCTTCTTATTTGTAATCGTCATATAGGCTAAAAATCCGCCTAAACCTCCTAGAACAATTCCGATTAAAACAAGTAATACTTTTAGTAATTTTTTCACTTTGTAAGCTCCTGTGATGTTTTATTAAATATAGTGCATGTTTCATAGTATATGATACAAAGTTTGCATTCAAGCCTAATTATTAGTGAAACTTCAAATAAAAAACACAAAAAATCCACTGCAGATCACTAGATCATACAGTGGCTTCTTCCTATTACTTATTAATTTCGAATTAAATAATCAAACGCTCCTAAAGCGGCAGTTGCTCCAGATCCCATAGAGATAATGATTTGTTTGTATGCATTATCTGTACAGTCACCGGCAGCGAATACGCCAGGGATGTTTGTTGCGCCGCGTTTGTCAATGATGAGTTCACCCATGCGCGTACGTTCAAAATCATCACCTAACCAGTCTGTGTTAGGAACAAGACCGATTTGAACGAAGACACCTTCTAGTTCAATGTGGTGAACTTCTTCTGTTTCACGGTCGATGTAAGAAATACCGTTTACTTTGTCAGTACCTGTAATTTCTTTTGTTTGAACGTTCTTTAGAACTGTTACGTTCGGTAGGCTGTAAAGGCGCTCTTGCAAGACTTTATCAGCTTTTAATTCTGACATGAATTCAAGAACGGTTACATGCTTAACGATACCTGCAAGGTCGATCGCTGCTTCGATACCGGAGTTACCACCGCCGATGACAGCTACGTGTTTTCCTTCGAATAACGGACCATCACAGTGTGGGCAGTAAGCGACACCTTTGTTTTTGAACTCTTGTTCACCAGGTACGCCTACGTTGCGCCAGCGAGCACCTGTCGAAAGGATGACAGCTTTACTTTTTAGTACGGCACCGTTCTCTAGTTCGATTTCAATTAGGTCTTTCTTTTCTAAGCGCTTGGCACGCTGTAAGTTCATGATATCTACGTCATATTCTTTGACGTGTTCTTCAAGGCTTGCGGCAAGCTTTGGACCTTCTGTTTGTTTCACACTAATGAAGTTTTCGATACTCATCGTGTCCATAATTTGACCGCCGAAGCGCTCAGCGACAATGCCTGTACGAATGCCTTTACGTGCTGCGTATACAGAGGCACTTGCACCGGCTGGTCCGCCACCGACAACGAGTACATCAAATGGCTCTTTGTCAGCGAATGCTGATGCATCTGGACCTTCGCCCATCTTTGCTAGAATTTCTTCAAGCGTCATGCGGCCGCTGCTGAAAGCTTCACCGTTTAAGTAAACGGATGGTACAGCTAAGATGTCTTTGCTTTCGACTTCCTCTTTAAACGCCGCACCGTCAATCATTGTATGGGTAATGCCAGGGTTGAGAACGGTCATTAAGTTGAGTGCTTGTACAACATCAGGACAGTTGTGACAGCTCAAGCTAATGTAAGATTCGAAATGATAGTTGCCTTCGATCTTTTTCACTTGATCAATGACACTTTGTTCAACCTTTGGCGCTCTACCACTCACTTGTAGTAAAGCCAATACTAATGATGTGAATTCGTGTCCGAGAGGGATACCAGCGAAAGTAACCCCAGTATCTTCTCCGATGCGGTTCACGCTAAAACTCGGTGTTCTCTCTAAAGACGCTTTTTCAACTTTGATGTTAGGGGACATGGTAGCTAATTCGTCTACTAGAGCCACCATGTCGCGAGAAACGTCATCCGTTCCCGCGCTGACTTTGAGTAGTACATCCCCCTCCATCAGTTGAAGGTATTGTTCTAATTGTGCTTTAATATCTGCTTCTAGTATCATGGATTTCTACTCCTTAAATTTTACCTACAAGATCAAGGCTTGGTTTAAGTGTTGCGCCACCTTCTTGCCATTTAGCAGGGCAAACTTCACCTGGGTTGTTGCGAACGTATTGTGCTGCTTTAATTTTGCCAACAAGTGTGCTTGCATCACGGCCGATGCCACCTGCGTTAATTTCAAGAGCTTGTACGATACCATCTGGATCGATGATGAAAGTACCGCGATCAGCAAGACCTGTTTCTTCATCTAATACATCGAAGTTGCGAGAGATTTTTTGTGATGGGTCACCGATCATAATGTATTCGATTTTGCCGATAGCTTCTGAATGATCATGCCATGCTTTATGTGTGAAATGAGTGTCTGTTGAAACAGAGTATACTTCAACGCCAAGTTCTTTTAGAGTTGCATATTGGTTTTGAAGATCTTCAAGCTCTGTAGGACAAACGAATGTGAAATCTGCTGGGTAGAAGCAAACTACGCTCCATTTTCCTTTAAAGTTTTCTTCTGTTACATCGATAAATTGACCGTTTTGAAAAGCAGATGCTTGGAATGGTTGTACTTCTTTTCCGATTAGAGACATAATAAATGTTCCTCCTAATGAGTTTTTAATTTTTATTAGTTATTAATAATAATTCTAATTACAAATTTATTATTATATATCCTGCATTGTTTGTCAAGGGAAAACAAGCGATTTTCTGCTGGATTTAATAGGTGTTGCGAATTCAAGCTTGCTGCTGTCGTTAGAAAAGGGCTATAAATGGCTTTGACGGGTAAAAAGTTAATTTTCAATTACAATTGTAATTTCTCAATCAATCGTCACTTAAGGTCGCTTATACAAGTAATGTTTTGGGTGATCACTCCTTTCAATAAAAGAGCATATTCTTTACGAAACATCTCCACTATTGAACAGTTGCTACTATACTTAAGACCATACATTCAGTGTATAATAAATTGGCAGAAGTATACATTAAAAAGGATGATATGCTGATCATGGCTGTCATGATTAGAGTAAACAAAAAAGGAGCATTTATGACAAATAATAAAGAAATAGGATGGAACTTTGATAATAGTTACGCCCATTTGCCGAAATCATTTTTTTCTCGTACGAATCCAGATCCAGTGAATGCACCGAAATTGGTCATTTTTAATGAAGAGTTAGCTACTTCACTTGGACTGGATGTTCAAGCATTGCGAGGTGAAGAGGGGGTAGCGGTGTTTGCCGGGAATGAGATTCCTGAAGGAGCATCCCCGCTTGCTCAAGCTTACGCGGGGCATCAGTTTGGTCATTTTACGATGTTAGGGGATGGCCGAGCGGTGTTATTAGGCGAGCAGATCACGCCTCAGGATGAGAGAGTGGATATTCAGCTGAAAGGGCCTGGTCGAACGCCCTATTCTCGTGGGGGTGACGGTCGAGCGGCACTTGGGCCGATGCTGCGGGAATATATTATTAGTGAAGCGATGCATGCGCTTGGCGTTCCGACAACTCGCAGTTTAGCTGTAGTGGCAACGGGGGAGCCGGTATTCCGTGAAACAGAGCTATCTGGTGCGGTGTTAACTCGTGTAGCGTCCAGTCATTTGCGTGTTGGCACGTTTCAATATGTAGCTAATTGGGGCACGGTGGAGCAGCTTCAGACATTAGTTGATTACACATTAAAGCGCCATTTCCCTGAGGTGGAAGAGCAGGAGAATCACGCTCTTGCTCTGCTTCAAGAAGTAATCAAGCGTCAGGCGGAGCTGGTTGCCAAATGGCAGCTCGTTGGCTTTGTTCATGGGGTGATGAACACGGACAATATGACGATTAGTGGCGAAACGATTGATTATGGACCTTGTGCTTTTATGGATGGGTATAATTTGGCGACGGTGTTTAGCTCTATTGATAGGCAAGGGCGCTATGCGTATGGCAATCAACCGAGCATGGCTGGGTGGAATTTAACACGATTTGCTGAGGCACTATTGCCGCTGTTGCACGAAGATCAAGAGCAGGCGATCGAATTGGCGGAAGGGAAGCTGTCCGATTTTCCAAGGTTGTTTCATGAGCATTGGTTTGCGGGCATGAGAGCGAAATTAGGGCTATTTAATGAAGAAACAGAAGATAAGGCTCTGATTGATAACCTCCTCAAGATGATGCATGAGCATCGAGCGGATTATACGAATACGTTCCGTGCATTCACTTTAAATCAGCCAGAAGATACAGTTTTATTTGGCACTGCGGAATTTACTGAGTGGTATCAGCAATGGCAGGAGAGACTAGGCAGACAGCAAGAATCGAAAGCCGCTTCCAATGAATTGATGCGTAGTAGCAACCCTGCTATTATTCCAAGGAATCACCGAGTGGAAGAAGCACTTGAAGCAGCGGTGGAGCAAGGGGATTATAGCGTGATGGAGCGACTTGTAGCTGTTCTTTCCGATCCTTATGCGTATTCTTCGGAGCAAGTTGAATATTGTACGTTACCAGCTCCATCTGGGAAGCCTTATCAGACGTTTTGTGGTACTTGATAAGCATGAAAAACCCTACGAGGTGAATCATCACCTTGTAGGGTTACTTCGTTAGTTTTCTTCAATTTCTTTCCGGTTTTTCTTAAAGAGCTTTGATAGTACTTCATACACGATTGGTACGACAATTAATGTTAATAACGTCGAGCTTGTTAAACCACCGATAACGGTTACGGCAAGCCCCTTCGAAATTAATCCGCCACCGCCAGAACCAATGGCTAATGGGATCAATGCACCGATTGTCGCAATGGCTGTCATTAAGATTGGGCGCAGGCGAGTTGCTCCAGCTTCTAAAACAGCTTCACGTATACTTAAACCATCGCGCTCCATATGAATAATACGGTCGACGAGAACGATGGCGTTCGTGACGACGATACCGATTAACATTAATAGACCCATCATGACGGAGACAGAGATCGTTTCGTCTGCAATGAGTAGACCAACGAATGAGCCGATGACGGCGAATGGTAACGAGAAGAGAATCGCAAACGGAGCGACACCTTCACGGAAGGTAACGACAAGAATGAAGTACACGATGGCAATCGCGGCAAGCATAGCGATACCGAGTTGTGTGAACGTTTCATTCATATCGGCTGCTACCCCAGCAACGCCAACGTTAACCCCTTTAGGTAACTCTAATTCATCGATAGCCTTTTTAATATCGGAGGTTACTTTCGAAATATCTTCGCCAATGACCGTTCCTGATACAGTCGCGTAGTACTCGCCTTTACTGCGAGCTAGTGTATTTAACGTTGTACCTTCTTCAACAGTGACGAGTTCAGAAAGCGGCATTTTTTGTCCCGTTGCAGTTGGCACTTCTGTCGCTAAAAGGTCGTCGATTGATTCGAGTTGTTTATTTTGTTTTTGTTGAACGATGACTTCTAATATATCACCGTCTTTTTCTACAGTTGTTAATACATCCTGTGTTGTCG
The DNA here is from genome assembly GCA_002261155.1 of Bacillaceae bacterium SAS-127. Classification (GTDB taxonomy): domain Bacteria; phylum Bacillota; class Bacilli; order Bacillales; family Domibacillaceae; genus Bacillus_CE. The sequence goes on from NKXN01000027.1 coordinate 59,782, forward strand.
TTGGGTTTAACATCATAGCGATTTGTGCTGTCGTTAAACCGTACGGTAATAATTTGTCTTGTTCAACTTTAAATGTATGTTCGACGTAGGCATCTTCTGCACTTGAAGAAACTTCTTCTAGTCGATCATTTTCACTCATTACATCTTCTACCATTGTTACAGCTTCGTTTAGCTTATTTAAATCTTCACTGTAGAAGGTGTAGCTGACTTCATTTGTTGATGTTGGTGTAGAGTGGAAGTTTTGGGTTTTCCATTCACCAGATTGTCCAACGTTGGAAATATAGTCTTCCACTTCTTCACGAGCGGCTGGGAAATCCTCCATTTCTGGGTCAAAGATGAGGTACATTAATGCGCCACCATCTCCGCCACCCATCATGGCAGCTGTCGTGTCGCCGCTCTCTGTAACCGATAATTGAACGATATCAATATCATCACGTTTAAGCATCTCTTTCTCTACTACTTCTACGTTCGCCAATGTATCTTCCTTAAGTTCGCCTGTTTCTGGCGTATAAGTTAAATACATGACTTTTTCTTCTTCACTACCCATGAAACTAAAACCGATGAGTGGTGTTAATGCTAAACTACCAACTAATAACACAACAGAAATAAGCGAGGTAATGACTTTATGGTTTAGTGTCCATTGAAGGATGCCTTTATACCAAGTAGATAGTTTGCCAGATTCTTTATGCTGGCTTTCTGTTTTCTCACTATATAGCTTTTTCTTAAACAAGAAGTGAGATAGTGCTGGAACGATCGTAATCGCGACAAGTAACGACCCACCAAGTGCAAACGTCATCGTTAATGCGAACGGCATGAACATCTCACCGACCATCCCGCCAACGAAAATTAATGGTGCGAATACCGCTACCGTTACTAATGTCGAGGATAGAATTGGTTTGAACATTTCAATCGTTGCTTCACGTATGAGGGCACGACCGGTTAATTTTTCTTCCTTTAAATGTAGACGTCGATAAATATTTTCAACGACGACGATAGAGTCATCAATGACACGACCAATGGCGACGGTCACGGCTCCAAGTGTAATAACATTGAGCGTGATATCCATCCAATGTAGCAATAGGAAGGCCATGAAGATCGAAACTGGAATAGAAACAATGGAAATAATGGTTGATTTAAAATCACGCAGGAATAGCAAGATGATTAATATGGCTATTAAACCACCGAATATCGCTTTTTCCATCATGGTTGCGACCGAATCTTCAATCGGTTTTCCTTGGTCTAGAGAGACATCGATCACTAGTCCGTCGATTTTTTCCTTTTCTTCTTCAGCTAACTGTTTCACGCTGTTGACGACTTCCACTGTGTTAGCTTGTTGCTCTTTCACAATTTGAATAGCGATAGCATTTTCACCGTTTGTACGTGAAACGGATTGGACTTTGCCCACTGTTTCAATGGTAGCGATCTCACTAAGCTTCACAAATGGTGATGGTTGTGTAGCAGACGGTGTAACAGGGATTAACATGTCTTGCAATTCTTCAGCGGTCATGAATTTTCCATCTACGGCTACTGCTTGTTCGCCTTTTTTAAATTCGTAAAGACCTAATGAGACAGCTTGATCACTTGCTTGAATCGTTTGCTTGACAGTTTCTTCAGTTAAGCCAAGTTTCGCCATCTTTTCTTCATTGTACGTAAGTTGTACTTCTTCAATATGTTGACCGGTCATCGTGGCTGATGCGATACCGTCGATCTTTTCGATTTTTGGAAGAATGATATCTTCTACCGTCGACGTTAACTCAACAATGTCTTCTTTTTCACTACTTACACTTAGAGCAACGACGGGCATCATGTTCATGCTAATGGCTGTCACGTTTGGCTCTTGTGCTCCTTCTGGCAAGGTCAATTTGCTGATTGCCGATTGTAAGGCACGTTGGGCTTCATCCATATCAGTTCCGTATTCGTATTCCACTTGAATATTGGCCATGTTAGAATAGGAATTTGAATAAACAGCTTTTACATCTTCAAGGCCGTCGATAGCCTTTTCTAACGGTATGGATACCTCATTCATTACTTTTTCAGGAGTTGCTCCAGGATATACGTCCATGACCATTAAGTATGGAATCGAAATATCGGGAATCATCTCCTTGTTCATTCGTGTCCCCGAATAGATCCCTGATACAGTGATGATAATGGTAAGTAACCATACTGCCAGTTTATTCTTAAGGACGAAATTGACTAATCCTTTCACTTGAACACCACCCTAAAATTGACTGATTTCATTCAATTATTTATAATAATGACTAATCGGTCAATTGTCAATAATAGAGGAGCGGAGAAGATACAATGGTTAAAAAACAATTGATTATGGAAAGTGCGTTGGAATTGTTTGCAAAACAAGGTTTTGAAGCAACATCTGTTCAACAAATTACCGAGAATTGTGGTATTTCTAAAGGTGCTTTCTACTTATCCTTCAAGTCAAAAGATGAATTGATCTTAGCTTTAATTGATCATTTTATGATGCAAATCACCTCTGATATTGACTACGTGGTCAGAAACGTGCATGACAATAGAGAACTTCTCTATCAATTTTATTACACTACGTTTCATTCTTTTCAAAATCATTCTCAATTTACTAAAATTCTTATTAAAGAGCAGACGCAATCATTTAATGAGGAATTTATAATAAAAATGCGCAATTATGATACTTCAGTAGAAAATACGATCCTATCTATGATTGAACGTTTATATAGCCAAGAAGTCGAGCATACGAAATATGATTTGATGTATTGTATTAAAGGCTTTATGAAGACTTATTCAGAGCTGCTCTTATTCTATAATGTACCATTAGACTTGAATGTACTGTCCCAATCGCTTGTCGAAAAAACCAATGTACTAGCGAGACACACGACCACCCCATTTATTTCACAAGAGCTATTCCAAGTTATGAAGCAACCAATGAATGAAGACGTAACAAAAGAGCAAATCCTTGAAATCCTTGAACGAAAATTAGAGGAATTGGAAGAGTCAATTGAAAAAGAGTCGTTAATTCTGTTGAAGCAACAACTACTTGAACCGACGCTAAGTCTTGCTATTATAAAAGGGTTGCTCGAAAACATTCGGAATCATCCTCATTGCAAATGGGTTTCTTATTTACTTCGTCATTATTATCAGCTTTAAAGCATAAGAAAGGCCGCATGCTTTTGTTTTTAAGTATGCAGCCTTTCTTATTTATATATGACGAAGTTTAAACAGAAGAGATCGGAAGACTTGAATGTGAAATGGGATATCCACTTTTTCGCTTTCCGTATGAGAGGAATAATTATTTCTTGATTTTGTCAACTACGTAAGCCATAAGATACAAAAAATCGTCATAAGTTCATGTGAAGGTTGTCACAAATTATACGAAAATCTATCACAAGTTGTTTAAAAAGGTATCATAAATTCCCCATATATCTGGTCTACAATAATAACTATGTTAGATAAAAATATGAACCTGTGAACAAAATCAACTCTAGCGTACAACAAGTAGAAAATTTGGAGGGAAACAACAGATGGAAGAGTTATTGCTAGCTAGACTTCAGTTTGGCGCTACGACGATTTTTCACTTTTTGTTTGTGCCATTATCTATCGGACTTGTGTTCATGGTAGCGTTAATGGAAACATTCTATGTAGTGAAAAAGAAAGAAATTTACAAGAAGATGGCGAAGTTTTGGGGACACTTATTCCTTCTTAACTTCGTAGTCGGGGTAGTAACGGGGATTATTCAGGAATTCCAATTCGGAATGAACTGGTCTGAATACTCACGATTCGTTGGAGATGTTTTCGGTGCTCCGCTTGCGATTGAAGCGTTGCTTGCGTTCTTTATGGAATCTACATTTATTGGATTGTGGATTTTCGGTTGGGATCGCTTATCGAAGAAAGTGCATTTAATGTGTATTTGGCTCGTATCGATTGGAACGATGTTATCAGCTCTTTGGATTTTAGCAGCTAACGCTTTTATGCAAGAGCCAGTAGGTTTTGCGATAAATAATGGTCGCGCTGAGATGAATGATTTCTTTGCACTATTGATGAACCCTCAGTTATGGGTGGAATTCCCACACGTTATCTTCGGTTCATTTGCAACGGGAGCGTTTTTCATTGGTGGTGTAAGTGCTTATAAACTATTGAAGAAAAAAGAAGTTGAATTTTTTACTAAGTCTTTCAATATGGCAATGGTTGTAGCATTGATTTCAGGATTAGGGATTGCTTTCAGTGGTCACGCTCAAGCACAGCATTTAATGTTTTCACAGCCAATGAAAATGGCAGCGAGTGAAGGTTTATGGGAAGACAGTGCAGACCCTGCTCCATGGACGTTATTCGCGAATATTGACGTGGAAAAACAAGAAAACACAGCTGAAATTCATATTCCGTATGCATTGAGTTACTTAACTTACGAGAAGTTCTCTGGTTCTGTACCAGGAATGCTGACATTACAAAAAGAATATGAAGAAAAGTATGGCCCTGGAGATTATATTCCACCAGTGAAAACAACATTCTGGAGCTTTAGAGTCATGGTTGTTGCTGGTATGGTGATGATCTTCGCTGCAGCATTAGGTTTATGGTTCCAATATAGAAAGACATTAATGAATCAAAAATGGTTGTTAAAGACGATGGTTGGGTTAATTTCATTCCCATTCATTGCGAATACAGCTGGTTGGATTATGACAGAGATTGGTCGTCAGCCATGGACTGTATTTGGTTTGATGACGACATCTGCTTCGATCTCGCCTAACGTTTCATATAATGAATTGTTATTCTCGTTCATTTCCTTTACAACGATCTATTTAATCCTTGGAATTGTGTTAGTTTACTTGTTCGTGAAAGAGATTAAAAAAGGAACGGAACATCATGGACAAGACTCTCAAGATGTACATGACACCATTGATCCTTTCGATAAGGAGGCTTACCAATAATGGAATTAAGTGAATTATGGTTTCTTCTTGTAGCTGTTCTGTTTGTCGGTTTCTTCTTTCTTGAAGGATTCGACTTCGGTGTAGGAATGGCTGGAAGACTTATAGGGCAAAATGATTTCGAACGTCGGATTATGATTAATACGATAGGGCCTTTCTGGGATGCTAATGAAGTATGGTTATTGACAGCGGGGGGAGCGATGTTTGCTGCCTTCCCTCACTGGTATGCAACAATGTTTAGTGGTTATTACATTCCATTTGTGTTTATTTTACTTGCTTTAATCGTTCGTGGTGTATCGTTTGAATTTAGAGGAAAAGTGGATAGTAAGAAGTGGACAAATACATGGGATTTGGCTATTCTTGTCGGAAGTATTGTACCTCCATTTTTATTCGGAGTAGCATTTACTAGCCTTTTAAAAGGAATGCCAATTGATGAAACAATGACGTTGCACGCAGGGTTTACTGATTATGTGAATCCGTATTCTGTCACTGGTGGAATTGTTGTGACATTACTATGCTTAATGCATGGATTAGTATTTTTAACGTTACGTACAGTGGGAGATTTGCAAGTACGTGCTCGTAAAATGGCACAAAAAGTTGTCTTTCCAGTTCTTATTTCACTAGTAGCTTTCGTTGCGCTTTCTTATAAATACACAGATTTATTTACGTATCGAGGCAATGTAACGATCCCAATGATTGCTCTAATCGTTGTTTGTTACGTAGCGACGATCATTATGTTGAAGAAGAAAAGAGATGGCTGGAGCTTCTTCTTCAGCGGCATGGGAATTGTTTTAACGATTTCAACGATTTTCGTTGCTCTATTCCCTCGTGTGATGATTAGTTCGATTAGCAGTGCTTATGATTTAACGGTTTATAATGCGGCATCAGGTGCCTATTCATTAAAAGTGATGACGATTGTTTCGCTTACTCTTCTACCATTCGTTCTTGGTTACCAAATTTGGAACTACTATGTATTCCGTAAACGTGTTGATGGGAAGGACATGGTTTATTAATGGATAAACAATTACTTCAATATGAAGGTATGAAAAAATTATTAGCGTCTCTTACGATATTGACGGTGTTACAAGGAGTGTCCATTCTTCTGCAAGCAATTATGCTTGCAGAAGTGGTCACTCATCTTTTTAATTCCGGCCCTTTTCAAGAGGTATACACAGAAACGCTTTATTTTGTGCTTAGCTTTCTTGCTCGTTATGGTATTCAGCATCTAAAGAATAAAATGATGGATCGCTATTCAGCGGATATAGGCGCAAAATTACGCGCGGAAGTGCTAGATAGTTTATTTCATCAAGGGCCGCGTGCAGCAAAGAAAATTGGAACAGGAAATATCGTTACGTTACTGCTAGATGGAATCTCGCAGTTTAAACAATATATCGTCTTGTTTACTCCTAAGATGGTAAATATGATGATTATTCCAGCGATGATTGTCGTGTATGTGCTGCTTCAGGATCGTACATCGGCTATTGTTTTAATTGTTGTCGTACCGATTTTAGTTGCTTTTATGATTCTACTCGGTTGGGCTGCTCAGAAGAAAGCGGATAAGCAGTGGGACATGTATCGAGTCCTTTCTAATCACTTTGTTGATTCATTAAGAGGACTAGAAACGCTGAAGTATTTAGGTTTAAGTCAGTCCCATAGTCAAAAAATTGAACTAGTTAGTGACCGCTATCGCAAAACGACGATGGGAACGTTAAAGTTTGCCTTTTTATCTTCTTTTGCCATGGATTTTTTCACGACGCTATCTGTTGCTACAGTAGCTGTTTTCTTGGGCTTACGGTTAATTGAAGGAGAATTGTTGCTACAGCCTGCTTTGACGATTTTAATTTTGGCGCCAGAATATTTCTTGCCGATACGGGAGATTGGTGCGGATTATCATGCGACGTTAAATGGAAAAGAAGCGGGAAAGAAATTGAAAGAAATTGCTTCTCTTCCACAGTTTAAAGCAGAGGAAAGACGACCGATAGATCGTGTCAACGAAAAAACGAATATCGAACTATCTTCTGTGACTGTTCAACATGAAATTGAAGGGAAGCCATCTCTTGCCGATGTATCACTTTCTATCAAAGGCTATCGGAAAATTGGTATTGTTGGGGAGAGTGGGGCAGGAAAGTCAACCTTCATTGATTTGATTGGTGGGTTTATTGAGACGAATTCGGGTAGCATCAAGGTCGACGGACAATCATTTACTCACTTGCAAAGAAAGGAATGGCAAGAACAGCTTATTTATATTCCCCAACATCCTTATTTATTTCAAGACACCCTGTTCAATAATATTGCGTTTTATCATCCGAATGCCACTCTAGAAGAAGTGCAGTGGGCGGCCGATCAAGCGGGATTATCACGGTTGCTTCAAGAGTTTCCGAACGGGCTAGATGAAAAGATTGGTGAAGGCGGACGTACATTGAGTGGTGGACAAGCACAAAGGGTAGCGATTGCTAGAGCTTTTCTTGAAAAACGTCCAATTTTGTTACTAGATGAACCGACAGCTCATTTAGACATTGAAACAGAATATGACTTGAAAGAAAGATTCGTCAACCTATTTGAAGAGAAACTGGTCCTATTAGCGACGCATCGGCTTCATTGGATGCTGGATATGGATTATATTTATTTCTTGCATCAAGGAAGAATAGTAGAAGAGGGTACACATGAGGAGCTTATGAAGAAGAAAGGCCAGTACTATCAGATGGTGAGAATACAAATGGGGGATGAGGCATGAACGATAAAGGTTGGGTTCTCCCGTATTTAAAAGAGAACAAACGCTTGTTACTATTTGTTGTTTTATTAGGGTTTTTAACTGTTTTTGCGGCATCCTCTTTAATGTACACGTCTGGATACTTAATTTCTAAGTCTGCAACAAGACCGGAAAATTTACTGATGGTCTACATTCCGATTGTCGGTGTTCGGACTTTTGGAATTGGACGAGCGGTCTCGCGTTATATTGAGCGATTAGTCGGCCATGGAGTCGTATTGAGAATCCTGTCGAAAATGCGTTTAAAAGTGTATCAGTTAGTTGAACCACAAGTTTTACATCCACGTTCGAAGTTAAAGACAGGGGACGTGTTAGGGATACTAGCAGATGATGTGGAACGGCTTCAAGACATTTATTTAAAAACGGTATTTCCTAGCTTAGTTAGCTTGTTTATTTATTTACTTGCTGTGATAGCTCTTGGGTTCTTTTCATGGCCGTTTGCCTTATTAATGGCGATCTACGCTGGTGTTTTAGTATTTTTATTTCCGTTTGTTTCTTTGCTTGTGATGAAAGCGAAAGTGCAACAAATTAAACAAGGGCGTCATGTTCTTTATGGACGATTAACAGATGCGGTCATGGGTGTAAGTGACTGGCAGTACAGTGGTCGTCAGATGGAATTTATTGAGGAGTATGAACGTCAGGAGCATCAGTTGTTATTGTTAGAACAAAAGCGGAATCGTTTCGTTAGATGGAGAAACTCTATGGCGCAAGTTGTGATTGCGATTATGGTTGTTTCAATGTTAGCGTGGACAGCGAACCAAAGCTCGATTGGCGCCATTGACTATACGCTTATTGCAGCATTTGTGCTAGTGTTGTTTCCACTAACAGAAGCGTTCTTACCGCTATCAGACGCTGTTAGTGAAATCCCGTCTTATCAAGATTCGATTGATCGATTGTCGGGGCTTGAATTAGGTGGCAAGCAAGCGGCTGATAAACAGGGTGAGAATCTGATCGTGCCAAACGGTGAGCCATCTGTTCTTGAATTACAGCATGTCTCTTTCCAGTATGATGAGTATCGCCGTGTGCTAGATGATGTTAGTTTTTCTATTACACAAGGTGAAAAAGTGGCTTTGCTCGGACCGAGTGGGGCAGGAAAATCAACGATTCTTAAATTAATCGAAGGCGTCGTTCCTCCAACGAATGGCTCTATTACATTGAACGGAGTAGCTACTCATGAGATGAGTGCTAGTATTTCTCAATGGGTTGCTGTATTAAATCAACATCCTCATCTATTCGATACGACGATTTTAAACAATATTCGTCTTGGACGTCCAGATGCGACGGATGAAGAAGTGTACGAAGCAGCGAAACAAGTGAAAATTCATGATTTAATTGAATCTTTACCGAATGGGTATGAAACGCAAGTGCACGAGATGGGAAGCCGATTTTCTGGAGGGGAGCGTCAGCGGATCGCTCTTGCTCGTATTCTATTACAGGATGTGCCGATTGTAATTTTAGATGAACCTACAATAGGACTGGATCCGTTAACAGAGAAAGAGCTACTTACGACGATGTTTGATGTGTTAAAAGGAAAATCTGTCCTATGGATCACACACCATTTAGCGTTTATTCATAAAGCGGATCGTGTATTATTCCTTGATCAAGGAAACATTGTCTTACAAGGTGAGCATGAACATCTATTGAAGACAAATGAGCGTTATCAGCGACTTTACGTGCTAGATCGACCGTTTGATCTAACAACGTGAAGGCATAGATCATTTCATTATGAATACGATGCAAAACAATGAAAAGCGTCAAAGAAGACTTTGACGCTTCAGTTTGTAGACAAAAGGG
>NKXN01000028.1 GCA_002261155.1 Bacillaceae bacterium SAS-127
TTCTTTCGGTGTATTGCTATCTGGAACTGGTCATGTGTGGATGGATGGGGTTAAGTTTGAAGAGGTCGATCAAAGTGTACCAGTCACTCATATAGAGATTTTACAAGAATTTTTGGATGAACCGATCAACTTATCGTTTGAAGAGGACGTGCTCACTGATGAATAAATTCTCCTTATATGTTCGAGCTATGATCATTAGCACTATCGATCATGCGCATTAGATGAAAGCGTCGGCAACGGTCGCTGCATTTCTTCTGCATATTTCTTCAAAAAATAGGAAATCAATAAATCGATGTCCTCTTTGCGATCACGTAACAGCGGCAAACGAATCGGAATAACGTTCAAGCGAAAGAATAAATCTTCACGAAATGAACCTTCCTCAATCATACTAGGCAAATGTTTATTCGTTGCACTAATAATCCGTACATCTACATTTTTCGTTTCTGTTGACCCCAGTGGTGTAATCTCTTTTTCCTGTAATACTCTTAACCATTTTGCTTGCAAAGTGGCTGGCATTTCACCTATTTCATCTAAAAAAAGGGTTCCACCATTCGCAGCAGCTACTTTCCCCTCTTGGCTACGGACGGCTCCTGTAAAAGCACCTTTTTCATAGCCGAACAACTCACTTTCTAGTAAGGCCTCTGGAATCGCCGCACAGTTCACTGAAATAAACGGCCCGTTCTTTCTTTTTCCTTGCCGATGAATCGCTCTTGCGACGAGCTCTTTCCCTGTACCACTCTCTCCAAAGATCAACACGCTAGAATCAATATCCTTCACACGATCAATCAGGGAAAATACTTGTTTCATCACGTCACTTTCCCCGATCATTTGATCATAGCCTTTAATTTTCTCGATCGTATCATTTAGCTCTCGAATTTTATAATGTAGCTGGCGGTGCTCTAGAGCCTTTTTAAGTAAAACTTCTAGCTCATCAAGGTCTAATGGCTTTGTAATGTAATGATAAGCACCTCGCTTCATCGCTTCAACGGAGGATTCAATCGTTCCATAGGCGGTCATCATAACTACAGCGATATCCGGCTGAATGGTCTTAATTTCAGTCAATACCTCAAGCCCATTATATTTCCCAAGACGCCAATCGAGTAACACGATATCCATATTCTTTTTTCCCAACAGCTCGTATCCGGCTGGAACATGGGTAACAGCCGTCACGTCGTATTCACTTTCTAAAGCAAAGCAAAGAGAAGACCCAATCGCCGATTCATCATCAATGATTAATATAGCTGGCTTCATCTTACTGTCCTCCCCCTTCTACTTCTGTAGGCAATGCTAAGACAAATGTCGTCCCTTTCCCTTTAACAGATTCAATATTCATTTCTCCATTGTTCTCCTTCACCCATTGATAACAAAGGGTTAATCCAAGCCCTACCCCATGATCCTTCGTTGTATAAAAAGGCTCTAAAATATGAGAAATCTCTTCCTTTTCCATACCTTCTCCCGTATCTAATACCTTAATCCTACCTACTCCTTCATCTGTTTCGGCTACAATCGATAACATTTTTTCTGAACGATGTTCCATCGCATCGATCGCATTCAACATTAAATTCAGCATCACTTGTTTCATTTGATCTGGATCGCTATATAGCATCATCTCTCGTTCCATCTGTAAACGGAGCTCAATTCCCTTTTTTCTTAACGTTGGTTGAATAATCGCTTCAAGCGACTGTATAAAAGGCTCAACTGCAAACAGCTTCTTCTTCGGGTATTTAGGCCGAGCATAATCTAATAAATTTTCCACAATTCGATTCATCCGATGAAGAGCTTCTGGTACATGCTTGAGCAATTCTTCTCGAAATACAGGGTCTTCATATTTACGCGGAAGTAAGTCTATAAACATTTTCATCGATGTCAATGGATTACGAATTTCATGAGCAACTCCAGCGACAAGCTGTCCAAGTGCTCGCATTTTTTCTTGGGTCGCGAGCTTCTCCTCAAGCATTCTCGCTTCTGAACGGTCCGCAAGTGTTAGTAAATAACCGTTCATTTGTCCCTCTTCTTCATATAGCGGAATTAAGCGATATAAGAAGTATTGCGTTTGACCTTCATGTTCGACTTCAATTTCTTCTTTCAATAACTCCATTTGCTGATCCCATACATGCTCATATGTATCAAGAATGCGACGAATAAGCGGCTGTGCTAAAATATCCGTTGTTTGTACAACTTCCTTATCTGCCAAATGAAGCATTTGCCTCGCACGCTGATTCATACTTGTCAGCTGAAAGGATTCATCAAACGTCAGGATTCCATAGTACATATGATTAATAATTTGCGTTTTAAACGCATTAGCATCAGAAATGGCTCGCCGCTGCACTTCCAGCTTTTCATTCGCCACAGCTAACGCAGATGTACGCTTACCCACTTCTTTTTGTAAACGCTTGTTCCATACATACGTCATATACAAAACAGCAAATGCCAATGTGATGATAATAACGAGGAAGACGATCCAGTTTTTTAATTCCTTCAATCGCTCGTCCGTATTCGGGACAAACCATTCATTATATAATTGTTGATACTCCCCACTCGCCTCCATACGGTTCAACGACCGATTAATTAAAGACAGCAACTCTGTCTCATTCGGTCTAACAGCGACCGCAAACTCTGAAGGCACCCCTAAATGATCCAAAACCTTATAGTCATTTTGCTTACCTGATTGCTGCAAATAATATTCGGCTGTCCATTTATTTGAAAGATAAGCATCGGCTCGTCCCATAAATAAAAACTGCAAAGCATCTTCATGATTAAGCGCTAATAGAAAATCCACTCTTCTAACATTTAATAATAAATCAAAAGTGACAGGCTCCTCCTGCATCACAATCGTTTTCCCACGTAAATCCGTTAGCTTTTTCACTTTTACGGCAGATTCATTTGGGATAATGACTGCATCAGCCATCGTGAAATACGGTTCAGAAAAGGAAAAACGTGCATTTTGCTCTGCCGAATATTTCATCCCCATAACGGCGTCTACTTCCCCTTTTTGTAGAGCTTTTGTCGCCTGATAAAGATCCATCGGAATATATTCAAACTCCACATCTTCCTTTGCCGCAATATAATCAAACAATGCAACACTAAAGCCAGTAAACGCTCCTTTTTCATCGATAAAAGAAAAAGGGGCTAAATGCTGTTCACCAGCAATCTTATATATTTTCTTTCCTTGCTGATCCTTCGTCTGCTTGTCATGACCAACAATGCTAGCGACCGAGCTAGTCGGTACAGACACAAGACAAAACATCAAGCAAAGAATAAGATAAAGAAGCCGAAAACGTACATGCATAGGGATTGTTATCTCCTTTTGTGAATATTGCTACTATTGTAGCATATCCAACTAGCGAATAAATGCCCGCTCTTTATTGGCAAGAGCATCGTCCAGCCACCGTGGATGCATCGGTAATAAATCAACAGGCAACTGATCAACCGCGAAAAATTTCACATCTAATGACTCACTAGCTTGCCAGCGAAGTTCCCCTCCAATGACCTCAGCTAAAAAACAAGTCGTAATAAAATGAACCGTTCGACCATCAGGATAATGAAAAATTTGAGAAGATGGCTCTGAATAGACACCGATTAATTTTTTGATTAGAACATGCAAGTTTGTTTCTTCATGAACTTCACGAACGGCTGCTTCTTCCACCGTCTCCCCCGGCTCCACATGACCCGATGGTAGTCCCCAAAGACCAACATCCGCTCGCTTTTGCAACAACACTTGCTTTTTTTCATCAAAAATCACTATCGCCACTCCTGGATACAATTGAAGATCATTATTCATTTCTTTCTCCTCCATTTCAAAATAAAAAAAGGCCCGAGAGAAAGAATTCAGCGCATACGAAATACACTGAACCTTTCCCCTCGGACCTTTTATGTCAATAGGTGCCTTCTGCTATTGCAGAAGAGGTAGCCCTCGGTCACAGCCCTTCTCGAACAGAAGCGGAACCCTAGCTACAATTTTCCAGTTCAATTATATTTTATAGGGAAATTTATCAAAATACAAGAAGAGAAACAACTATTCTGAAGTAATGTTTATATTTTGTTGAGATCAACCTTGTACAATGAGTTGTTTAACGAGCTTCTACGTAAAAAGTACTAAAATATTCTTTTATAGTAAATAAAGTGTTAATACGGTTTGTTTTATGTTAGTTTTATCCTTAGAAAAGGAGGGTAGCATAATGAAATGGGTGTGTTTATTGTTAGCTAGCCTAGTGCTTATGACTTTATTAGGTTGCCAAAACGTGGACGTTCAACCAGCAAAAAAAGAAGAAAGTTATACTACAAATGAATTAGCAACCGAACAATTCATTCGCTCTCATTTACTAACAAAAGAAGGCCTTATTCAAACTGATGTGCAAAAGCGAGCCAACGTGTTTTTGTCTGAATCGCTAGGTTTGTGGATGCTTTATTTAGTAGACAGCGGACGTGAAGAAGAGTTCGCTCAACAAGTCACATTATTACAAGATCATTTTCTTGACCCCTCTTCATTAGTTTACTGGGAAATCAATGAAGGAAAACCTTCCAAAGTAAATGCATGGATTGATGATGCCCGCATTATGCGAGCTTTGTACAAAGCAGCTCATATATTTGATCACCCTGAATATATAGAGATGGCCAAGGACATAGGAGAGTCCTTAAATGACTACGCGTTTACTCAAAAATGGCCAGTGGACTATGTAGACATTCCGTCGAAAGCCAAAAGCAATGTGTTAACGATTAGTTATTTAGATAGCGAGGCACTTGATATTTTGCAAAAATTACATATCCGATCCTCTAAAGACTCAAATTCACTGCGAAAATGGGTACAATCCATTCCCGTTCAAAATGGTTTCTATCCAAAATCGTTTAACATGAAATCTAAAGCATTTCATTATGACGAAGAAATTAACTTAATTGATCAACTATATGTTGCTTACCACCTAGAACAAGCAAATATATCTACTGATCATTTCGCAAAGTGGATAAACCAAGAATTTCAAAAAGAAAAAAAATTGGTCGGTCGTTATCACTTTGAAACAAAAATACGGAGTGTAACCTATGAATCACCTGCTGTCTATTCTTTAGCCGTTTTGTATTCGGTGGAAAGAGAAGAAAAAGAACAGGTGCTTCAATATTATCAAGCAATGAAAAACTTATCTGTTCAAAATAAAGAACACTCGGAATACGGTGGGTATATAGATATTTCACAACAACAGACCCATTCGTTTGATAATTTACTGCCATTATTAGCAGAAAGGACACTATTAAATGAAAGATACATTCGGTAAACAAAGCCTCTTCTTTTTATCTATTGCACTATTGTTGCTTTGTTCACATTTATATTTTTCCTATCTTCCACAATTGAATGAACTAGAAACAGAAGGAAAATACTTAGCGGTTTTCATTATTTTACTAACACTAATGGTCGGTTCTCGCTGGGGGTTAATGACTACTTTAATTGTATTATTTACGATAGGAAGTCTCTATTTTTGGAATTTATTTTTACAACCTCAAGGTCCATCTTTCTTATTTTCCGAGTTCGATTTATTTATTTTTGGAAGTGGCTTAGTACTTTTAACTGTTTTATGTGGTTACATCCATGATTACTCTGCACAGTTACTTTCTGAACTAAAGAGTGCGCAATCTAGGGTGAAAACGTTAGTATCCATCGATCCGGAAACAGGGTTTGATAACCGCGATCGAATGATTCTTGAAATCGACGCTGAAATTGGTCGAACGAAACGCTATGGTGGGCTATTCACCATTATTTTATACAAAATTGACTACCTTGAAGAATTTAAAAGCATGTATGGAAACAAAGAATATAATCGCTTACTTGAAAAATTTCTAACAGATATTCAACAGATGACCCGCACAACAGATAAGAAATTTCGTGTCGAACAAGATACATTCGGCATCCTTCTTCCATATACACCTGAAGAAAATATTGGCATCATTTATGAACGATTCACTCAGCTACTTCAGGACTATCAAACGGAAAAAGGGAAAACATTGAGCTTCTCTTCTCACGTGGCGCACATTACAGTTAAAGGCCAAGAAGAAGAACGTCAAGCAGAAGAATTATTGACGCTTCTCGGAAATGAGTTGAAAGTAAATGCGCTATAAATTCATTATGACGATGGTGTTATTTGTTACTCTTTTTCCGTTTCGATCTCATGCAGAACAAGCCACAGAACGTGTTCTGCTCACTTATTCTAGCGATGAAACAGATGTGCCTGGAAGTGTGTGGATGCTAGACAGTTTACTCAGTCACTTTGATGTCGCCACCCAAGTCGTTAAAGATACAGCAGTGACACAAGACATGCTTCAAGAGGCAGATTGGCTTGTTTATTATGGGTTAGATCAAACACCTTTGCCGTCAATCTTAACAGAGAGGTCTTCACGCTTTTCTGGGAAGTTAGCATTGATCGGGAAAAACGCTGAACAATTTCCTCTCTATGAAGGAGGACCACTTAAACAAATGAATCAAGTACCTTCCTTCAAACAGCAACGTACCGGCAAAGAAATCGTTCTTTCTAACGTATTAAATGTATATTCGCCAAGTAAGCTACACACCGATGATCAAGTGTTATTAACAGGGACAATAGATGACAAGTCATTCCCTCTTATCTATCAAAATGGCAAAGTGTTTTATGCGGGGGCTAAATCATTAACTGATGGATTTCAATATTTCCTGGCAGATGCTCTTCATGAGTTTTTCCGTAGTAATCACGAAGAAAAACATACGAGTTATATTCGCTTAGAGGATATTACCCCTTCATCAGACGCTGAAGCGTTAAGAAAGGTGGGGCAATACTTTATTGACCGTCAAATTCCTTTTTTAATGGCTGTGACCCCTGTATCCATCAATCCTGATACATCTGAAAAGCTTTATCTGGCGGATCAACAACCGTTACTTGAAGTACTTCAATATCTACAAAGTAACGGTGGAAGCGTTATTGCTCACGGCTATGCACAGCCAAGCAACGATATTGAAACAAATGGGCTTTCCATAAAGAAACCTGAAGCATTTTCTAACGAAGAAGATTATCAACAATATTTGTCTTCCCTTTTAGAGAAAGAGCAAATTTCTATGGAAGAAACCATGCGGACAACGATCGACAGCTTGTCTAGCCTAGGACTTTTTCCGGTTTCGTTTGAAGCGACTGATGATACACTGACACATACAGCTTATCGATCAATTCCTCAGTATTTTTCTACTATTTTTGGGCAAATGTCGTTCAGCCCCCTTGTCGGGAAAAATACAGGAACGTTACCTTATGTAGCACAGCCTTCATTTTTGCATGGGATGACTGTTTATCCTGAAACGATTGGGTATATTGACACAACATCCTACATGCCAATAGAAGATATGAAGAAACAACTAGAACCTTTACTTCTTGTTCGCGATAGTACGATTAGTACTTTGTACCATTCATACATAGGGGTAGATTATTTACCCGATGTCATTGAACTCATTGAGTCCGTAAGCCATACAGAATGGCTAGACATGCAAACAATTGTAAAAAGTTCGATAAAATATGAGACAGAGAGTAACGATGTTAAAGACAACTTACAAAAAATAATGCCTGAGACATTCATTGAAAAAGCACTTTTCTTGCTTTCTATCGTCGTATTCTTTTTTGTTACCTTGTTCACTTTATACACTCTGTATTTAAGATCTCAACGAAAAAAGCAATTGTTTAAGGAGCGTTAAAGCATGGCCAACACTTTATTTTATATCTCACTTGTTCTCATTTGGAGCATGCTGCTTTATCACATGTTTCTTATGCAAGGCGGATTCCGACACTTTTTGCGATATGAGAAAGTTATCCCTCAATGGGAAAGAAAAATGGTGAATCTCCCGAAAGTATCGATCCTAATCCCAGCTCATAATGAGGAAGTCGTCATTGGAGCTACTTTGCGTGCAATGTCGCGACTGAATTACCCAAAAGATAAATTAGAAGTGATTGTGATCAATGATAATTCGTCTGATCGAACAGGCGAAATTGCTGCACAATTTCATGAGAAATTCCCATTCATTCAAACGGTCAAAACAGAACCTCCTTTCTCAGGAAAAGGAAAATCATCCGCCTTAAACTATGGTTTCCAGAAATCCACGGGCGATATCATCGTTGTTTATGATGCGGACAATACACCTGAAAAAGATGCCGTTTATTATTTAGTGATGGCACTATTAAATGATCCAAAAGCCGGAGCCGCTGTTGGAAAGTTCCGTGTCATCAATGCTTATGAAACACTACTTACTCGCTTTATTAACATTGAAACCATTTGTTTTCAATGGATGGCTCAAGGCGGACGGTGGAGCTGGTTCAAAATCGCAACCATTCCTGGAACCAATTTCGCCATTAGACGTTCCATCATTGAAACGCTCGGTGGATGGGATGAGAAAGCATTAGCAGAAGATACCGAATTAACCATTCGCGTATACGAATTAGGCTATCATATTCGTTTTTTCCCTGCTGCTATTACGTGGGAGCAAGAGCCTCAAACATGGAAAGTATGGTGGAAACAACGGACAAGATGGGCAAGAGGAAATCAATATGTTGTCTTAAAATTCCTTTCTCAGTTTTTTAAGCTAAACAGAAAGCGGATCATCTTTGATCTCTTCTATTTCTTCTTCACCTACTTTTTGTTTTTCTTTGGTGTCATCATGTCCAATCTCTTGTTCGTGACTAATTTATTTATTGATTTGGAGTTGTCCATCGGAACCATTTCACTCGTGCTATGGGCACTGGCCTTTTTACTGTATGTCACTGAAGTATTCATTACTTTGAGTATTGAACGTTCCGAATTAAACAGAGGCAACTTTTTCATCGTATTATTTATGTATTTTACTTATAGCCAAATGTGGATCATTCTCGTCGTCTATTCATTATTCTTAGAAATCAAACGCGTTTTGCTTCAGCAAGAAGTTCGCTGGTACAAAACAGACCGCTTCGGATAAGGAGTTATCAACTATGCACATAAAAAAAATCATCACGTTCATCTGTATTAGCCTAGTTCTAATCGGTGGCAATCATAATGTAGTAGCTGCCTCACCAGTACAGACATTACAAACTAATTTAGCAATAACAACGGAAAAGCATCCTTCTACACAGCGAATAACTCCAACAGATCAAACTCTGTATGGACAAAACAATACGTTTCAATACAATTATTCGTTAACAAAGGATCAACAACCTAGCAAAGCAAATGTGCTTCATTTAAAGTGGAATCACTCTGAACTTTTAATTGCACCGTCTAGCTTAACGATCTCTATTGACAATCAGCCAGTGAAGACAGTAGCAATTTCAACTAAGACAAAAGATAGTCAACTAACCGTTCCATTACAGAAAAGTCATTTAACGAAGGGCAATCATACAGTAGATGTCCAATTTTATGGAGTAATCAAAGAAGGCGTGTGCGTGAATCAAAACACGACTGGCAATTGGTTCAATATTAAACCGTCTAGTTACCTTCGCGTAGAAAATGAAATGACTCCATTAACATTGGCAGAATTCCCACAGCCGTTTGTTAATACAGCAGAACAACCGACGGTCATCGTGATTCCTAATAACCCTTCTGCTGAAGAGGTAAAGGCTGGATTACTCCTAAAAAATAACTTGCAATCCACCGCTTCTGCTGTAAACAATGTGCTCATTCAACAAGAAAATAGCATTCATCAATGGACGGGCAATTATATTTTTGTGGGAATCTATGATTCGTGGGGAAATACAGTCAAGAAGTTAGTCGACCAAAGTAAGCTAAAAGCAAAAAAAGATACACTACATGTACAACGGATTCAATTGGCAAACGGCAAAACCAAAACTGAGGGGATGTTTGTGTTAGCAGATACCGAAAGCACTCTCGCTGACAAGTTACCTGTGCTCTCGCATCCTGATTTACGCTCTCAGCTATCAGGAAACTCTATGGAGATTACAAACACACCAAAAACGGCCACTCGTAGCAATAACGTCTCTTTCAAACAGATGGGGGCCCAAGATTTATATTTATCCGGTCATGCACCGAAGTCACCTCACTACTATTATCCGGTACCTGCTTTTGAAGAAGGTTCACAATTGACTTTAAAGCTGAAATTTAAAGCATCTTCACTCGCTCAAGTCAAAGAAGAACTAACAACGAATGCAGAGCTGATTATTTGGGTGAATGATGTCCCTCATCCGATTACACTTAATAACTTAAAAGAAACGAATCAAACATGGATCGAAAAAGAGCTAAAAATAGATAGTAGTGTAGTTAAAAATAATTCTTTCTTAGACATGTACATGGAAGTAACAGGATTAAAAGAAGATGTCGCTTGTATCCAAACAGATGAACGAAAATGGGTATTTATCTCTGCGGATAGTCAGTGGACATTACCAAAAACGAAAGAGCAGCTAAATAACCAAGTATTTACCAACTGGTCCTCAGCCTTCTACAATAAGGGTGGAGTGATGGTTATTCCTAACAATGTTGATCATCAATTGCTGCAAGAATTGAGTATAATTACCGCTTCGATTCCGAATACTTTATCGCTACAACATATTGATATTGTGAAAGAACAAGAAGTGACTAAAAAGATATTGAAAGAAAACTCTTTACTCTTTGTCGGTGGTACAAACAAACACGAATCTTTACACAAAGTGCAAGACCAGCTAATTATTCCTTACAGAGATGGACAG
The DNA here is from genome assembly GCA_002261155.1 of Bacillaceae bacterium SAS-127. Classification (GTDB taxonomy): domain Bacteria; phylum Bacillota; class Bacilli; order Bacillales; family Domibacillaceae; genus Bacillus_CE. The sequence continues at coordinate 10,665 of NKXN01000028.1, forward strand.
TTAGATTTAGCTAGTCAAGGGTTTGTAACAGAAACATCCAAACAAGTTGCTTGGATTCAGCCTTCTCCATGGAACGAAGGACAAGCCTTAATCGTCTTAGACAACATCGACCGAACAGGAAATGTAACTGATAAAGCATTACTCACAACCATATCAGCACCTGAAGAATCGTTTAGCATTGCCGTCAAAAACACTAACGGAAAAGTATTCACAAACAACCAAACCATACAAGATAATAACAAACAAGAAGTAACTCAAGCACCTACAAACAAACCATCATCTTGGCTATACATTGGTGGGTTTGTCCTATTAATTATTTCTTTAATTACCCTCTTGCTATGGAAACGAAAAAAAAGAGAATAAAGTAGTACTTTAGCTGGCTGAAAAGAGATAATTCAGCCCAAAAAGTGAAAAAGCTAAAACCCAAGAATGCTGTGTTAAATCAACATTCTTGGGTTTTTAATTTGGGTACTTATTAGTATAGTTTTGCCCATATTAGTCAACTACCTATAGACTAAACAATTTTTTGCAACACTTTTATTCCTAGTCTATTTTTTAATTGTTGCTTCCATCTCAAGAAGAATAGTATTGAGCGAAATAATTCATCCCCGACCATGATCATCCAGACATCCACAATCGTTAATTCATTTTTAAAAATAAACAGGATAGGTACGACAATGAACCAAAGAGAAAAAATGCTAATAAAAACAAATTTCGTATCTTTCATAGCATATAATGAGCTAATTAAATTGACATTAACCGCTCGGAATGGCTCTAAAAAAATCGTAATCAACAGCATGCTGGCAATATACATAGCGATCGAATCATTGAGCTGATAAAAAGCGACAAGGTGATCATGAAGCAAATACAATAATAAACTAAGCATAACGCTGATGACACAGTTCACTTTAATACTCTTTGAAACAATCGGAACAACTTCTTCTATTTTATTGGCTCCTAATCGTTGACCTAATAGAATTTGTGTCGCTTGCCCAATCGTAATGGTAAAAAGAAAAATAAACTCCGACCACGTTTGAACATATGTTTTTGCCTTTAGTTGCTCTAATCCCCAAGAGAGAATCACCCAACTTAAAAACAATTGAAAGATCATATATGAAAACTGCTCAGCCGCTGTCGGAGCACCTAATCGAAAAATTTCTTTCACATTGGATGAATGAATATATTTCACTTTCAACTGAACAATGTCTGATTTCAAAATAAAATAGCCATAAACAAAGAAAGGGATTAAATAAGACACACCTGTCATTATAGCAACTGCAAGCATAATGTTGTGAACAGATTCAAATAAAAACAAGCTAGAAATATTTCCGATGAAATTAATGATTGTACTAATGATTAACGTCACGATAATGACTCTTCTCATTTGCACATTTCTTAAATACACTAGAAAAACGGAATTAATCCCTTGGATCGGAATAGAAAGTGCCAAAATCATAAAAAACTCATTTCCTAAATCCACTAGTGAATCATCTAAGCCCATCGTCAACAATATTTCCTCGGAGAAAATGAGTAACCCTATCGATAATACAATAGCTACACATAAGACAAAGGCCATTCCGCTCGCCATCATTTGTGACATCTTTAAATAATTTCTTTCTCCGTAATAATAGGAAAATAAAATATTAGTTCCTAAAACGGCGATGCTCACAAAAATGAAGCTTAATGCCATAATTTGATTAATGAGCCCTACAGTAGCTACTGCATCATTTGAAACTTTCCCTAACACTAAAATATCGATATTTCCTTGTAAAACTCTAAAGATTTGTTCAATAAATATGATAGAAGCTAAAGAAAATAAGGTAACTTCTCGGTTATGACTCATACGTTTCTGCTTCAAAATAAATCGGATTCGTAAAGGCTATTAATTCTCTGCGATCCGAATAAACTAACAACCGAATCCAGGTGACTGGTTGTGAATCGATATTCGTTTTCACTTCTACAGTTTGGCGAATATCCCCTTCACAATCCCTTCTATATACAGCTCCTACATTTGAGTCAATCACAATCGCATATGAATCATTATACTCGGAAATATCTATTTGAACGTTAATTTGATCTTGGTTATGAACAGACAAAACATCACCTGAGATATATTCATTGGCCGCATTAAATTCGATCTGAGGGCCCATGCTAACAAATGAATTTCCTCTTTTAATCGCTTGTCTCATGTCCACAATCGTTGGGTTTTCTGGTAAGTATAAATATAAAAAGGCCAATTGTTTACTTGTTTCATTTACGTGCCAATCTCGACCACACGTAGCTGGAATTCTCACGCCTTGATTTAATAATTCAGTCCATGTTTCAAAGGCAGCCTTATTGATTCTACTAATGTGTGGATTTTCTCCATTCCACACTTCGATAAAATCATAATAATCAAGATTTAACGTCTCATACTCCCAATAACATCCTGTGCAAAAAGGCGATCCTAATTGATACGGGTGCGCAATTCCAACAATCGCGCCTTCCTTCTTCACTTCTTGGATACTTTCTTCAATAGAAGTAGGCCCCACGTTGCTCCAATTAATCGCTGTTAATTGGTCATAACCAAGTGTTAACATATGACCATAAAAAGTAGTCCACTCAATTCCCCTCATTAGCTTGACCCCATACGTCGCCTCTAATTGTTCCAACTTTTCCGTTGCACTCATCGTATTATGGTCTGTAATCGCTAAACAAGAAATATTTAATTCCTTCGCTTTACTTACGAGCTCTTCTACCGTTTGAACCCCATCACTATGGTTCGTATGGCAATGAATTTCACTTCTTTTCCAAGAATATGCACTGTTTTTACTTGGGCTCTCACTTTCCTTATTAGTGGTGAAGTTGATCTTCTTTATATCTTCAAATGGCTTATTGTACCACCGTTTGTCTTGATTAATAGATTGTGTTCCATGAACAATCAACTGTACATCACAAGTTTCTGACAAAATACAATGACTATTGATTGTAATAGTCCACATCCCACTCTTCATTTCACGATTCAATACACCTGGAGTTGAGTTCTCGTCTGACACGTGAATCTCATAACCTTCAGGATGAAAACGATGGCAATTCCCTCGAAATCCAATAGGATCTTCAATTGAAATCGTTAATAAATTTTTAAAAGGAGAAAAATCCTTTACGACTTTTTTATTTTTTACCAATTTATCATCATAAAAATCAAAAGCTTTACGTACAATATCTTGATTCTCTAGTCCATATTCAACGAATTTAGGGGAATAGGAAAAACTAATAGTAAGAGATTCAATTCCTTCCGGTAAAAAGAATCGATGGGAAATATGACTTTGATCAGAGCTTTGATGAACAATCATCTGGCTATTCAATAGCTCTACTTTTTTCTGTAACGTTTCACTCATTGCTTAATCCCCCTATCGAAATCATCGAGCTTTCTTTTGTTAAAATGATGGGCTGTTCTGTTCGTTCCACTAAATGCAACATGCCATCCTCACGTAACATATAAAACTCTATTTTATTAATGGTGATGTTTTCACCTTCTAACAACCGAACACACAATGAAGACAGACATGGTTGCACTTCATCGTATTCAAAAGCGATAGTGAAATTCGAAAATGAATCACTGTAGGAACCAAACCCATACACTGGACTATAAAAATCATGCGAGGAACTAACCTCTTTCCCACCCAACTGATATACGAAGTCAATCACACTATTACTCTCTTCTTTATCCGTAAAGCAATAGGCATATAAATAGTTCGTAGGCGAGGCGATTTGATTCATCGGAATCGAATTTTGGGCTAATTGTCGTTCTGCTTCTTTAATCATTACTAAGTTAATATCTGGACGCTTCCTCATAAACCATTCACGTGGCTCTGTTTGGTGGTCCCAGAAAATCTCTGGTGCGATCGAAAAACAATACTCTGAGTCGATCACATGATCAAAGTTGCCATTGGTCGTTCTCGTTTGCAAAATAGGACGGTGGCTACCGCCCACATATTGACCGGTAAAGGCTCGATCTTCATGATGAGGGCCTTGATATCTCGCTTCTACGATTTCAGACGTTTTTCGGTTCCATTTCACTCGATAACAATATTCAATATCTAGTGTTCTTCCCCATTTCGCCATTAATAATTGGCCTGGTGTTCCTTCATCTTCATGGCTAAAAACATAATGATATTCTATTTCGATGATGTCATTACTTAACTCCGTCATGAAATACGACAAAGCTAAAGGAGTATCCGTATAACAGTTATCAAATGATGAGAAATGATTTCTTCCGTATAACACTGGCGCATGCTGATGCGCTAACGTTTCTAATGGAGATAACTTTAATTCTCTCAAATTCACCTCATGAACCGTTACGATCGTTCGTTCACAAACGGGAACTTCTTTATTACTGATCGTTACTTTATAAGAGCCTTTTGCAATAAATACAAGAAATAATTTATAGCAATAACGCTCCTCACCCATATATGTAACAATATGATAATGACAGGCTTGATTGTCTTCGTTCATTACTTCTACTACTAATAAATTAGATTCATTTCCTTTTCGTTCCCAATTGGAATGAGACGTAGCTTGAATATCTAAACTATATAAACCTTTCGCTGGAGCATCAACGGTATATTCAACAGACTGATCGAATACGTCTCGTTTCATTTCATGGATCGTTGGCTTCATAGTTTGCACTCCTTATGACTAACTTTCATTTTTCATCATATTTCTGATGTAGATAAATCCGACTGCTGCACACATTAGGAACAAAATAACCGCAATACTACTTGATTGTCCTAATTCATGATAGACAGAGAAATGCTGCTGCATCGAAACCCCTAACATTTGAGGAGCATTTTTATCAATTAAAAACGGGGCAGTAAAGCTACCAACAATACCCATAAACGCAAAGGTTAGTGCCACTAATAACGTATTATAAGACAAAGGTAAAATGAATTTAAAAAACACCGTAAGCTTTTTAGCTCCTACATCTCTAGCACTTTCGATCACTGAGTTAGGAATCGCTGATAATGCAGAAAGCAAAAGCATTGTAGTAAATGGGATATTAAACCATAAATTCATTAATATAAGTCCCTTAATATCATACAAAAATGTAGGCATGTTTTCCGAACCGATAAATCTAGCAATCCAGCCCGTTTCACGATACATATTAATGAATCCATAGATGGCAATAATCCCTGGAATAAACATCGGAATAAAGTAGAATCTACCGATAAATTTAGCAAACCAACTCGTCGAAAATCTCAAATAGGCAGCAAGTGCATAACTGATCATTAAGACTAATACACACGAAACTAATGTAATGATCATCGTATGCTTGAAGTTAGCTACCATCATAGGATCTGTTAAAACATACTTATAATTATCCCAAGTAAATTCTTCGTTTTCATTTAAAAAACTTTGTTTAATCGAAATACAAACTGGCCAAATGACTAGAATGAATAAGGAGAGAAACGATGGTAAAACCATCGCCACTCCCAAAAACTTTTGCTTCTTTTCATTCATTAATTAGCAATCTCCTTTTGCCATCTCTTGTTGATCTCTTCTCCTAACGTACCACCGTTAAAGATTCTGTATTCTCCTGATACATTTTCAAACTCTTTTTGTAAATCTTGATCTAATTGATCCCACTTAATACCCGGGAAGCCGTACATTTTTTCAATCACAACTTCTTGAACTTCTGGTGTTAATACGTAGTTTACAAACTCTTGAGCTGCTTCTTTTTCCTTCTCATCGTTATCTGCTGGAACCATTAAATAAGCAGGACCTCCAGTAAAGCCTGGCTCTAGTTGCTTTAATTTAGTCGTTTCTGGAAGTAATTTATTGTTCATTTGTTCTAAAGCCATATCAGACCATGCAGGTACCATATCTACTTCTCCGTTAGCCAATAAATCTAACGTCCCTTGGTTCTTCTTAGGATAAATTCCTTCTTTGTATAAGTATGGCTCTAAGTCATTTAAAATTTGGAATCCTTTATCCCAATCTTTCATGATGCTCTCGTCTTGAGTATTCATCGCTTCTTCTGGCAACTGATTATAAAGCGTCGTTATAACAAATGAGCTTCCTGATCCACCTGTCGTTGGGTCATTATAAGCAAATTTACCAGGGTGATCTTTAATCCATTTATAAAGTTGATCTGGTGTATTAGGTACTTCTTTCACTTTGTCGCTATTGTAGGCTAGTACAACGGCAGAAGCACGGTGTGGAATCGCCAGTTCTTTCGTTCCATCCATATTTTTCTCATTAACATTTGCAATATTAGGAATATTCGTTTCGTTTAACTTCTCAAATAACCCTTCTTCTTCTCCGCGAAGGACATCTTCAAGTCCACCTTCATAAATATCTACACCTGAATCTTTATTCGCTTTTTTCGCCGCCAGCATACGATCCATCGTTGATTGTCCACCTTGACCAGCAGCTAAAAATACTAATTCAACATCGATATCTTGATGCTCTTCTTCAAACTTTGGAATCACTTCTTCCCAAAAGGTTTGCACATTTAATGATCCTGTTGAATACAAAGATACCTTTACTTTCTCTTCAGCCTTAGAGCCGCTTTCTATTTTACCTTCTTCTTTAGTATCACTACAAGCAGCTAGTGATAAAGCCGTCATACCCGCGATAGCTGTGATAGATAATTTTTTAGTGTACTGTTGTAAGTTTTTGAACATGATTTTCGCTCCTTTTAACAATCGGTTGTAGTTGATTATCTTTGTAAAATGTAACAGCTTTAATACTTACTTCTACTTGTTGATTAACGGCTAATGTCTCTAGCTTTCTCTTTTCAATAAATGTTTTGAATAAGCCCAGTTCTGTTTCAATGGTTACTTCTGCATAGTGACCTAACATCATAATTTTCTTGATTGTCCCCGTTACATCTCCGTTACAATCACTAATTTCTATATCTTCAAGTCGAATAGCTATATTTACTTTTGAATTTCCTACATCCTTCACTTCAAACGAGGAATTTCCTAATTGAACAATTCCACCTTTCGCTTGTCGTTCAATAAAGTTCATTTTCCCAATGAAGTTTGCTACAAAATAAGTCTTAGGCGAATTGTAAATCTCTTTTGGAGCATCTAATTGTTCAATGTTCCCTTTATTCATTACGGCAATGCGATCAGATATAGCCAAAGCCTCTTCTTGATCATGCGTAACGAATATCATTGTCAAATTTTGAATCGCTTGAATTTCTCTTAATTGTTCTCTTAATTCGTGACGTAGTTTGGCATCAAGAGCGGAAAAAGGTTCATCTAACAAAAGGACTTTAGGATCTAATAATAATGCCCTCGCTAAAGCAATCCTTTGTTGTTGTCCGCCGGAAAGTTCAGCGGGAAATTTCGTTTCCATTCCTTCTAAATGCACTAATTTCAGCGCCCACTGTACTCGTTCACGAATCTCTTCTTTCTTCATCTTTTTGAGCTTCATACTAAATGCTAAATTGTTATATATGTTCATATGTGGCCATAAATTATAGCTTTGAAATACCATAGCTGTCGGCCTTTTTTCAGGTGTATATTGACTAATATCTTCATTGTCAATCAGAATTTGTCCTTTTTGAGGCGTAACAAAGCCCCCAATGGACCTTAAAATTGTTGTTTTTCCACAACCAGAAGGGCCTAGTAAAGTTAATAATTCTCCTTTTTTTACTTGCAAATGGATATCTCTGATCCCATCTCCTGTTTTGTAAATATTCGTTAAGTCTTTCACTTCTAATTGCACACTCATTACATCCACCTTTTCCTTATTTCATCTGAAATCCACCAGCAACGGCGTCATTTCCAAGAAACTTTTTAGCAGCCATTAACAGCACAATAGTTGGCAATGTTAAAATAATCGAAAATACAGCACCAGCATTAGCTGGATAGTCAGCGATAATAGAATACATAATAACAGGCATCGTTTGATAATCTGGAATTCCTACTAGCAAAGTTCCTTGTGCTTCGTCTAGAGAAGACAAGAAAGTAAAGATAGAAGCTACAATAATACCCGGTGCGGCAATAGGCAACGTAATATGCCAAAACACTCTTAAAGGAGATGCGCCTGAATCTCTCGCTGCTTCTTCTTGTGATTTTTGGACATTTTTAAATGCCGCTGAAGGAATCCAAGTCATATACATGAGCGTATTAATTACATGGATCAACACAACACCTACAAAAGTATTCATAAGACCAAACTGATAAAACATCACACCTACCGCAACATAAAGACCCATTTTAGGGAAAGCATTTGTCAACAAGAAAGAGAATAAGAACATTCTTCTCAATGGAAATTGCAGTCGTGCAAATGCATAGGCTGCTGGAATACAAATGATAATAGAAACGATGGTGACAATCGTCGCAATTGAAAAGGATAACAGAATGGATTTGACAATTTGATCGTTTTCAAAAACATACTTCCACCAATCCAACGACCAAGATGTTGGAAACATATCGGGATATCTCCACTCTCCAGAAAACGCTAATATGACAAGATTTAATAATGGTCCAAAAAAGAACAAGCAAAATATTGCAACAATAATAAATTCAATAATTTTCCCTTTCGGTAAAGCCTTAAAATACCACATAAATTTTTATAGCCTCCAAATTAGTAGTTTACGTTACATGCTCACCTCCTTTAAGTGGCTTGCAACTTTCACGAATGAGCAACTGATACGGAACATAGATCTTTTTCTCATGGGTCTTTTTGTCAATATGATCTATTAACTTATCCATTCCCGTTTTAGCTAATAATCCGATCGGTTGTTCGATCGTTGTTAATTTCGGGCGGCAAACTGTTGAAATTTTACTGGCATCAAATCCCGCAACAGACACATCTTTAGGTACTTGAAGCCCATAATCCATTAGGCAATTCATTGCTCCAACAGCTACGTCATCACTGATTGCAAATACTGCAGTGGGTTTGTTGTTATGTTCTAGAACGTCTTTCATTGCTTGATAACCACTGTCCATGGAGTAATCACCATAAGCAACTTTATATGTAATTGGTTTGTTTGAATGTTTAATCCCATCTATGAAACCTGCTAAACGCTTGTTTAATGTCGCATGTTCGGATTCACTACCAGCAATAAACAATATTTCTTCATGACCTAATTCAATTAAATACTCCGTCATCGCCTTTGCCGCAGCATAGTTGTCGATAAGTACACTTGGAATATCAGAACCTAAAATTTCACCGCATAAAAAGATCGAATTGATTCCCCAATCTTGAATGATGTTAATCGATTGCTCCGCCAATTCTTCATGCATTAAAATCAAACCATCCACCCTCATCTCCTTTAATAAACTAAGATATTCAATCTCTTTCTCTGGACGATGAAGTGTATTACATACAAATAATTTATAGCCTTTTTCGAAAGCGATTTTTTCCATCTCTGAAATGATCGAGTAATAAAAACTCAAATCAACTTCTGGCACAATGACACCAATCAAGTTGGTTTTATTCGTCACTAGGCTTCTTGCTACCCAATTGGGGGCATAGCCTAATTCCTCTACAGCTTGACGAACTCGCTCTCTTTTCTCATCTGATACATACTTTTCATTATTTAGCACTCGCGAAACCGTCGTTTTACTGACACCCGCTTTTTGTGCCACATCTTTAATATTCATTAAACATCACCTTTACAAGACTTTATGGAATCGTTCCCATATTGTTATTTATTTACCATTACTAAATATTTACCGAAATACAAAACTACTGATCATCTACAAGCATCATCTGAAACTTTATGGGATCGTTCCCATATACTCTATAAATTAATCATATCTTGTATTTATTAATTCCCTATTAATGCTTTGTTATAAAAAAGTAAATAAATTATTTATTTCTGTCCTTCACAGTAATTGTTAAAATATGTCGAAAAAGTAATGAAAACTTGAATCCAGAAAGAATATATATGTACATAGAATCGTTCCTATGTCGTTGATAATCATAGAATACCTCACATTTATTAAACCTCTATTAATACTTTGTTATAAAAAAGTAAATATTATTTATGACTCGTATTTCTTTAAGTTTGTAAAATTTTGTCGAAAAGGTACCGAATAACTTACTGATAAATATGTTTTCATATAAACCTACCATGATATTAATCATGTTTACTATTACTACTGTTCTAAAGGTGTATATTTCCACCCCCTATGTTAGACTAGTTTCATGCATTGGAAATTAACTTGAAAGGAAACAGAAGATGAACTCATTAGAAAAACAAACAGAACTGGCGAACCCATTAAGCAAAACTTGGATCGTGCTTATTCTTGGGTCTTTAACAGCATTTGGTCCATTATCAATGGATATGTACCTACCTGCTCTTCCGATGGTGGCAGAAGATTTACATACAACGACTTCGCTCGCACAATTAAGCTTAACTGCTTGTTTACTAGGGCTAGCTATCGGGCAATTAATTTTCGGCCCTTTAAGTGATATACAAGGAAGACGCAAGCCGCTAATTTCTACGTTAATCATTTATTCCATAGCCTCTGTGCTATGCGCTTTCAGCCCTAATATTTGGATACTTGTTTTCCTTCGCTTCGTTCAAGGGCTAACTGGAGCTGCTGGAATTGTTATTGCACGTGCTTCTGCTCGTGATTTATATTCTGGAAAGGAATTAACGAAATTTGTTTCTTTACTCGCTCTTGTCAATGGAGCTGCACCAATTCTTGCTCCTATTTCTGGCGGAGCCGTTTTAAATTTCACTTCTTGGCCTGCCGTTTTTATCATTTTAGGCGTTATTGGACTGATCATGTTTTTAGCGGTGTTTTTCTTTTTACCAGAAACATTGCCTGTACATCATCGCTCAGAAAGTAGTTTAAAAGCGACATTAAAAACATTTAAGGTACTTTTAAAAAACCGTTCATTTATGGGGTTAGCACTCACACAAGCACTCATTATGGCTAGCATGTTTGCTTACATTGCAGGGTCGCCTTTCATTTTGCAAAATATTTACGGGGTAACACCTCAGCAATTTTCGATTTTATTTGCTATTAATGGCGTTGGGATTATCCTTACAGCTCAAGTCGCTGGGAGATTATCTAGTACGATTAGTGAAGTGAAGCTGCTTTTTAGTGGTGTCTTGATGGCATTTATAGGTGGGGGTCTGCTCATCGTTGTTGTCCTTGCTAAACTACCATTAATCGCTATGGTGATTGCTCTCTTTCTAGTTGTTTCAAGTGTAGGGGTCGTTTCAACGACCGCTTTCTCTCTTAGTATGCAAAGCCAAGGAAAGGCAGCTGGAAGTGCATCTGCTCTACTTGGATTGCTTCCTTCAATCGGAGGTGCCCTTGTATCACCACTCGTTGGAATGGCAGGGGATGAAAATGCACTACCTATGGGAATCATTATTCTGAGCTGTAATTTAATCGCTTTATTTGCTTACTTCTTCCTGATTCACAAAAGAATATAGAAAAAAGGCGTCAGCTCTACTTTACGAGCTGACGCCTCTTTTAATCTTCCATCAGTTTCAACTGCTCTAGCTGCTGTTTCAGCTTTCTCACTTTTTCAAGCTGCTGCCCTTCTGTTTCAACGCTGTCCTCACTTAATAACACGGCAATTTCCCACTCTAATCGTTGTTGCTCATTTTTTAGCTGTTGAATTTCTGGTAAGATACTCACATGCTGTTCCCATTCTTCATACGTGCCGATATAGTGAGTCACCGTTCCTTCCTCAATGATCGCGACCGTATTCGCAATTTTCCGTAACAAATATGGATCATGAGCAACGACGACAACCGCACCTTCGTAGTCAACCAACATTTCTTCTATCCGTTCGCGAGTCGCAATATCTAAATAATTGGTCGGTTCATCTAAAATAAGCAAATTAGATCCAGAAAAATAAAGCTTTACAAAAGCAACACGGCACTTCTCTCCCATGCTTAATTCCTTCACTTGCTTATAAACCTCTTCTTTTCGGAATAAAAAGCAGGCAAGAATCGTCCTTGCCTCAGACTGAGTCATATTTGGCAAAGATAAAATTTCTTCTAAAATCGTATGTTCACGGTGTAAATTTTCAAGTTCTTGAAAAAAATAACCGATCTTTAACTGTGGATTTCTCACAATCTCTCCACTCATCGGCGTTAATTGTTCAGCCATCAGTTTTAATAATGTCGTTTTACCGCTACCATTTTTACCGATCACTGCTAGTTGATCGCCTCGCTTAATTTGCATGTTTACTTGACGAAGAACTAGATCATTTCCATAGGAGAAACTAACTTGATCGATATCTAACATCCTCTTTCCAGAAAAGTCTCTCGCATCAAAACTCGCTTGAACAGAAGTCACCTCTTGAGGCTTGTCGACAAGCCCTGTTTCTAAGCGCTCCAACTCCTTCTCCTTCGTTTTATATTTTGCCGCTTGTTTCGCTGCTTGCTTTTGTGCAAATGGACTACGCACACTTGCAGCAGCATTTGCTTGTTGATACCAATTTTTATACATTTGAATCGTTTCAATTAGCTTTTTCCGTTCCTGTTGCTGCTTCTCATATAACGATTGGAGTGACTTGATCTCATGGTCTTTTTGCATTTTATAGGCTTGATAACCACCTTGATATTTTTTCGTTCCTTTTTTCATCAATTCGTACGTCATTTGGGCCGTTTGATCAATGAAATCTCGCTCATGAGAAATAAATAACACACTGCCTCGATAACGATTGAGCCAATCTTGGAGCCACCGGATTGTCTCTGTATCCAAATGATTCGTCGGTTCATCAAGAACTAATAATTTTGGTGATTTCATCATCACCCTCGCCAACTTAGCCCGCGTTTTTTGCCCGCCACTTAAGCTAGAAAACGGCAATTCCCATACAGCCTGTGAAAGACCAAGTTGATTTAACATCTTCTCTACTTGAACTTCCCATTGGTACCCATCCATATCTAAATATCTTTGAAGAATTTCACTATAGTCATTTAGCCGTTGCTCCTTTTGACTCTTTAACAAGTCTTTCCTAAGTTGGATCAACTCTTGATTCTCACTTTCCACCCATTCACGAGTAGAAAGACCAACATCATCGTCTGAATCCTGCATCATCCAACCAATTTCATCGTGAGGGACCCCAAACGTAATTTTTCCTTCTGTAATTGGTAATTGCCCAAGAATACCCTTTAATAGCGTTGTCTTACCTACCCCATTTTCTCCGATCAAAGCCACTCGTTCGTTTTCCTGAATCTCTAATGAAGCATGTTCAAACACAGCTACTCCATCAAGTTCCATCTTGACATTCTCTACTTTTAACATAAACATACATATTCCTCCATTTTTCTTCACCAAAGAAAAAAGCGGAGCGTGTCTTGTTTATTAAACTAACTTATTATATATAAATAAAAAACACAGGCTATACGTACACCTGTGTCCTTAAATAAAATTAAAAAAGAATAGACTACACCCTCTAATTCAGAGATTGCTGCTATACTCATTTATTTTTATTCCGATCAAGGCATTTAAAAATAGACACAAATATCCCGCTTCTTTGCCTAGGCAAAGTCATTTTTTTGCTTTTCAATTAATTAAGCGAAAAAATTATCGGATATCCATTGTGCTATTTTCGATGCCTCCTTCATTTAGTTGTATTCATATTAACACAAACACTATTTTTTTACAATTATAATTTTATAACAAATTAAAAAATGTTCAAAGGATTTTTTCCTTTGAACATTTAAATGACGGTCCGGACGGGACTCGAAC
>NKXN01000029.1 GCA_002261155.1 Bacillaceae bacterium SAS-127
CACTCATATAGAGTGCGACAAGGAGAGGTTCAAACATGTTAGAAAGCTCAATTATTTCAATCCACGCACTCATATAGAGTGCGACGGGATTCCTGTTAAATCTATTGCTAACATTCGAATTTCAATCCACGCACTCATATAGAGTGCGACATTTATAACGATTCAAACAGCCCAGTTGATATTATTTCAATCCACGCACTCATATAGAGTGCGACCCTTTTTGTTTGGATCGGTTACCACAACTTGCTTAGATTTCAATCCACGCACTCATATAGAGTGCGACAGTTTGTTAACATAGAGAGATACAATCAGTGTGTATTTCAATCCACGCACTCATATAGAGTGCGACAGTGTTGATTATAATGTTGATAATGACATGATGTTATTTCAATCCACGCACTCATATAGAGTGCGACTGTGCTATCAATAAGTTGTTTTACATCAACGTCAATTTCAATCCACGCACTCATATAGAGTGCGACGGAATTTTAGTGATACCAACCGTAATCTCAGATATTTCAATCCACGCACTCATATAGAGTGCGACTGTAGCTGCACAAGATGTGGTGGATGACATTGGTGATTTCAATCCACGCACTCATATAGAGTGCGACCGGATAATCAGATAAATGATGTAGTGACCGACATATTTCAATCCACGCACTCATATAGAGTGCGACGGTAAAAAAGTAGACGAATATAATCAATATACAATTTCAATCCACGCACTCATATAGAGTGCGACCACTTTCGACAAACGTCTATCCACTAACGATAAAATTTCAATCCACGCACTCATATAGAGTGCGACGGGACTTGCTAGGGCAATTGTTAGGCAAAGAACTTATTTCAATCCACGCACTCATATAGAGTGCGACTGCTACTCGACCAGTGATGATCAGTGACTTTAACATTTCAATCCACGCACTCATATAGAGTGCGACAGCGATTTTTGACCAAAAAAGCTTTAAAAAGTCATTTTCTATCCAAAAACACACTATTTTCTTTATAAAACAAAGAACAATGTAACAAATATTACAAAATCACAAAGAGAATCTAAAAATATCAGGTGCGAATGCGCCCGGGAATTCATGTGCACTATAAGTTCGCACTAGAATATTAAAGGTCCTTCTATGTCGATGGATTCTTTTACACCGATATGTTCTACTTTATTTTTATAGTTATTGCCTAGTTGATAAAATCTGAGACTGTCTAGGTCTTTGTCGATAATGCTAGTTAATTCAATTTTTAATGCCGCAAATTGGGTGGCGTCTACAATGCATTCGAATACTGAGTTTTGGACTCGTTGACCGTAGTTCTGGCATGTTTTTGCTACTTTTCGCAACCTCTTTTGCCCAGAATTACTAGTGGTGCTTACATCATAAGTGATTAATACTAACAAATGTTTCACCTACTTCCATAGGAACGGAGGATATTCGTCTAGATCCGTTCGTAAGTAGCGTGCCAATAATAAAGCTTGAGCGTGGGGGACTAATCCCCAAGAAATTTTCTCTCCTAAGTATGGGTGTGTAATTTTATCTTGTTTTTTATTTTGCCAAGCAGCTAGAAACTTCTTTCTTCCTTCTTCTGTCATAATAATGGCTCCGTTTTCTTTTTTGAAGAAGTCATCTTTATTCATCACTTTTTTATTAATTAAAGACAAGACAAATCGATCAGCATACACGCCTCTCAACTCTTCCATCACATCTAAAGCTAAAGAAGCTCTTCCTGGTCGATCTCGATGTAGAAAGCCTACGTAAGCATCTAAACCGACACCTTCTAGTGCTGCTGCCATGTCATTGGCTAATAGTGTATAAGCAAAGGACAGCATCGCGTTCACATTGTCTAACGGCGGCCTTCTTGAACGCAGGGTAAAATAAAAATCTTCTTTTTGTTGTAAAATCATTTGATTAAATATTTTGTTATAACTTACAGCAGCTTGTCCTTCCCATCCCCGTAAACTTTCCAACTCCTCACATGCTCTTACCTCTAAAATGATAGAAGAAAGTTGTTTAGACACTTCTTTAAATTGAGGGACATCTACTCGTAATGGATAATCTCTTGTCATTCTTTCAATCATCCATTTTTGATTATATATTTTACCAACAATAAAGTTTCTAGCTATTTTTGCCGATGCTGTTTCATCCTCTGATACACGATATTGCTTTTTCCTCAAGATTACATTCCCTCTACTTTGTCCAATGACTCTAGCTAAAAACCGACCATTTTTCGTTAAAAATATTAAGGAAATATTGCGATCTGCACAGTAGCCCATTAATGCCGGGCTAGCCCCTGTATAACCAAAAGAAACAATTGATTCCAAGTTATGTAACGGCAATCTTCCCAGCTTCTCTTGTTCCTTCAGAAGAACGATATTATCTCCATCTAATGATAAATAAACATCTGGTTGAGTAATGAACAGCGTATTCAAAAGTTTTTTCATTCGTTGATCTTCCCTTCAATATAGCTTTTCACCGATCGTTTATTCATTAACGCTGGTAAGCAAATATTTTGAAGGGAGCAGCTGTTGCAGAATGCTCCTGTTTTTACTTTAGGCGTATGCTTACGCTGGTAATAATCTTGCATTTCTGCAACAACAGACTTCACTTTCTTTTTGTGTTCTATTGTAATCGGAACTTCAACGCGGTGTTTAATCTCATGATAATACATGTAACCTATGTTTATTTCACAAAGCAACATTTCTTCTAAACAGAGTGCTTGAGCCGTTAATTGCAATACATCTGAATCATTCTTTTTCGGTTTTCCTCGTTTATATTCCACTGGATAAGCCATATATTTTCCGTCAGCACCATTGATCTCCACCCCGTGCCGATCTTTTATAAACTCGACCACATCACAAATCCCTGTAATTTGAAGCTCATTAGACTTTACAGGCATTCCACGTACAATGAGTTTCTCTCCTCTTTTCTCTCTAACAAAAGGATCATCCGCTTTCGTATGCAGATGTTGTCCTTCGACTGTTCGAACATTCTCTTCCCATTGTTGTTCAATGTGAATGAGTGCCCATTGCCGTCGACAAAACTGAAAATGTTGAATGCCAGACAACATTAAATAGCCATCTTCTTTATTGTCCATCAATTACGTCAACTCGCAAACCTTCTAATTCATTTAAAGTAATGGAGTAATCATCAATTGTTTTAGGCTCCTCCACTTTACTGTTAATGTCTAGTAAACGATGAACTTTCGCAGAAGAATACTGACCTAATTTGGAGTTATGCTCCCACCAATACACTTTATTGATTTCCATGCTTCCATCAGGTCTTGCGGAAGATGCATCATTTTCAAATAACGTAACGAGCGCTTGTTTAATTTTTTCCGCATCTTCATTTTTAAAGCCTGTTTTCTCTGCTAGTTGAGTGTTAATGCTGCCATAAAATACGTAAACGCCAAAATCAACGCGGTGCTTCATTCCCATAGTATCCGAACCTTTTTCTTTACCAGGCTCAGAATTGACACTTTTCGTGATTTGCATACTTGTAATATCAATTGGGTTTACACTTGTTGCTGTATGAATCGAAACGGGTCCCCTTACACCGACAGAAACCCCTGCCCCTTTACCTGCAGCTTTAAACGCAAACACTTGTCCAAAACTACGAACGTCCAACCATTCATGACAGGCAATTGTCGCAAACGCATCTGCGGAACTCTCTTTAGATTTCAATATTTTTTCTAATTCTGAGTTAGCTTCAGCACGCTCTCTTAAGCTTTTAAATGAATCTACCTTTCTATCATTTGATTGGACAAAAATAGATTCCCCCATGTCTTGCAGACGATTTCTTATTTTTCTCTTTAAAGCTACATCAGATATTTCGCCGTGACCGTCATAATTTTGTCGCGGACGATTCCCATTTAACGGATCTCCATTCGGGTTCGCTTTCGTTACAGTTAAAATAACAGCAAAATCGATTTTATGATCTAAAATAGTCATGTTCATAGCCCCTTTTTAATTAGTCATCTGGTCTGTTGCTTCATTAGTTTCTTTCTTTTGATATAATTCATGACGTTGGCTGTAAAACCCTAATAAATACTTTCCTGATAACGGCTTATTATTAAAATCTTCATAGTCCATCTTGGAAGCTATTTCATCAATTAACTTTGACAAATACAGCCCTTTTGTCCCCAACTTCGCTTGGTACGGCTGCAAACTATCTTGAATCGTTTTCCACGTTCGTGCTGGATGCTTAGAAAACGAATTCATGTATCGAATCGCATTACTTGCACGAGTTTCATCCGAACCTAAAGCACGTCTTTCTAATACATCTGCAACGGCTAGTAGACGACCAAACAAGTAGTCACGGTCATTCTTCTCTGTATCTAGTGCCAAATTGTACCCCTCCTTTTTGTTGATTAATGCGCAGGCAATGCTCAGTGTCTTTTCCCATTCCCACTTGTCCATCGATACAGGGTTAGACGCTCGATAAAAAGCACTGTTAAGAATATCGCGTGGTACCTTTCTCTCGTCGACAATGCAAGGAAGCATCCGCTCCATAAGTCCCTTCACTACTTTTTCATTGGCTCTGGGACCATATGCAGCAAAGGCGATATCTTTTGTCGCCGGAGCACCGTAAAATTGAACAAATTCCCCTTGTTCATTTTTTCGATACCGATGAAGCCACACACAAGTAGAATGCCATTTCGCTAGTCGATCTAAATAAAGCTCTTTTTCCATATTCCGATAATATAGTACAGCTAAACGACCAGTAGTAGCAGAATCTAAAATGATAATATTAATGTTTGAACGTTGCTTTAAATCATTCTTATAACCATCAAGCGCCTTAGCCACTTCTCCTGCAAACTCTTGATTAGTAAACGATATCTTCTTTCTTTTCTCTGCAGTAACTGGCACAAGTGAAAAGGTATCTTCGGTTGGATCAGGCGTATTCGTGTCATCATTTTCCCATACAAGAAATACTCGCTGATCAACAATTTTCCCTTGACGATGAATGAGCCACTTTAGGGCATTATGTGCTTTTTGAGACACTTCATAACTAATATTGGCCACTTCATGGCTTTTATTAAAACGACCTCTAAATGTAAACCCGCTCGTATCATTCGCTGAAATTAACTTTGCCTTATCTGCTGCGTTTCGGATTTTATTTGCATGTCTGTCTGTACTCGGTAAGCTTTCACCTGTTATGTAGCAAAGATCTTCATCACTTAACAACTCATTATAATAACGAGTGAAAGAATCATATACGTCTTTGTCTTTCCAAATCTTCGTTAATATTTCATTAGGCGAATGCACGTTAAAACGGATAAAAGTACTTTCTTGACCGCCACTCACTACCGAAAAAATCGCTGGTTTCTCACCATGTAAGGCTTCGTATGTTTTCTCCCACTTATCGATTAATCGGCCATTTGCATCAAGAAATAACACCTTTTCTTCCACTAGATCATGAATTAATTGTTTTTTGCTTAAATATTTATGAATGCTTTTTACCTTATTATGACCGTATGGAGAGTTCGCCCATTCCTCTAGTTGTGCAATATAATAGGTAAACGGCTCCTCTTTTTTTATTTTTCCGCCATAAGCGACAAAGTCTCCCGCTACATAACTTAATTTATCATGCAACGGATACGGAGCTATTTTTGATCCTGCTCGACTGGCTGATTCTTCTGTACACGGAATTAACGTACTGGCATCACTTTTATCAATAACGACCGCTGAATGAAATTCTCCATTCTCGGTAATATTGACTTCAATATGTGCATTTTGCGTCGTATGTGAAATGGGAAGTAAGGTGAATTCCTTATCATTGTATTTTTTTTCAATGGCACCTACGTGATCGAGGTTCGCTTCATACGTTTCATATAAATTCAATAGCCAGCTCATTTACTCACCTCCTATGTCTAACTTCGCTTCTTCTCCCTCTACGGAATTCACGTTGTTTTGATCAAAGTGCTTCATTTCCATATCTTTGATCTTTCGAATTTGCGTACATTGGTCCGGTCGGATGAATTGAATCACGCCATTTCTCATCACCGGCGTCCATAAACGAACTTCCATTTCATTTCGGCCCGTTTCATCTGGATAATTAATACCATGTATCATGGGTCCGAGGTGAATTTCTCCACCATAATTGTCGTAGAATCCTTCCCCTTCACCAAACACACATGGCTCTACATAAGCTTGACATTCTCTCGCTCCGAGGAAAATATCTCGGCGGCCACCAACTTTGAGTGAACGTTTTAATATGTTATGGTGTTTGTGCTCGTTACGATCAAAAGCCATATCTGATCGATGAGGATTAAAGATAAAATGAGCTCGCACTTGGTAGTGTACATCCCTTAAGTACGTATAATTCGCTAACGTGTTTCCTCCACCATAATCAATCGGCCGTATTCCCTTAGACTCCATCTTGATCGCATTCATCACCCGCACTTCATCCACGATCATTAGTAAAGTGGGCTTCCAATAAATACTTTCGACAATTCCTTTTAACGCTTGGTATGTTGGTACTTGGTACGATAATTTTTCTCCACCCATTTTCGTTAGTGGATCAGTGAATAACGCATAATCACCGAAAACTTCAAATTCGATTCCGTTCCTCATACACTCACCCCTTTCTTTTAACTTGGTTCATCACCAAACATTGGAGATGACAGCTTTGGGAGAACCTTTTTATCCCCAATATATAGCGATGAACCTTTAACTTACCAACAATTCAATAATATACCATAAATAACGCTTGGTCAATTTTTTAAATTACATATTATATGAAAAACTCATTGTTCTTTTTAATATGTTATAATTTACTTTTGAATTTGTCGCTTTTGTAAGCGTGGATTGAAAAATATACTATGTTATTTAAAAACCTATCTTAAATGAAAGATAGGTTTTTAAATTGAATAAAAGGCTTGAAGGCTATCATTTTCAAGATTGAGACCACATTTATCATTATAGGCCCCCTCTTTTAACGCAAATATTTTCCCATCCAAGTAACTGACAAGGCCTTCATTGTTGGATAGTTGGCTCTTCTCATGACTGTATAGACTGATCGTGTATTGCTGAGCCTTTTTCAATAACTTAGTAAGATCTTCGATGGAGCCGTTACTGTTTAATTCTGCAATCACTTCTTTTCCCTCTCCGTAAGGGACGAGTACAGAGGTCGTTTGATCATCAATAACACGAAAATGCTCGGCTGCTGTATGATAACTATTGACAATGAACAATGGCACATGCTTTTTTTCTTTACGATAATAAGCTTGAGCATAACTACTGCCCGCTTTTGAAGATGTCAATAATTCGGTCATTTCCTTTTTCAATGCCGGAATGAAATAATTTAAATCAGATTCAAACTCCGTATAATATTCTTTAAAGTATCGTTCCATCGCTTGTATTGACAAAAGATGTCCACCGTGATTAGCTTCATCCCGCTGAAGATCAATAAGGATTTTTTGTGATACTTGTTTACCAATTTTGATTTCTTTTAAGCGATCAAGGTTTTCTTCCTCATGATCAATCACATACACATTTTGAATATCTTTTTCCCCATGACGATTACATCTACCAGCCGCTTGTGCAATCGAATCTAATCCTGCTAAAGAGCGAATGACACAGTCAAAACTAACATCTACGCCTGCTTCAATTAATTGTGTACTAATACAAATCATTTTATTTCCTTGGTTTAAATGCTCTCTTACTTCATCTAAAATCTCATTTCGATGGGCCGCACACATCGATGTACTTAAATGGTAAATAGGAATATCGAGTTCTCGATTGATTAATTGATCATATAAATTTTTCACAACCGTTTTCGTATTTAAAATGACTAATATACTCTGAATATCTTCCATTTTTGATTGGATAAAATCAGCAAGTTTAGCATTATTAAAGGTTTCGTTCGTCGCCTTGTCAATCATTTTTACACGAGTAAACGCCTCGATGACCTCGCCTAAATTTTCAATCATTTCAGTATCTGTATTGATCTCTAATTTATGTTCGACAAAATCTAATGCTGGCTGAGTTGCCGTACAAAGAACGACACTCGAATGAGCATAATTTTTCAAAAAATTCAACGCCTGATTGAACAAGCTAACACAGGAAATTGGTACCTTTTGGACTTCATCAAAAATAATAATCGACTCACTTAAATTGTGAAGCCGCCGAATATTTCTGCTTCCTTTTGCGTAAAACACATTCAAAAATTGCACCATTGTCGTAAAAATAATCGGAGCCTCCCAATTATCTTTCGCTAGCTTCAATTTTTGTTGAACATTCATCACGCCATCTTGGTATTCATCATGATCGTCTACATCTTCAATGACATTAGAATGATGCTCTAAAATATTCACTTCATCTTTGAGTATGTTTCGCACTTCTTTAGCGTTCTGTTCAATAATCGTTGTAAATGGAACAACATAAACGATTCGCTTTTTGTTATACAGTTTGGCGTGTTTAAGAGCATATCTTAAACTGGCTAATGTCTTGCCACCGCCTGTTGGAATTGATAAGGTGTAAATTCCTGATGGGTTTTCAGCAAATGCTTCACATTGATTGGACATCTCTGCTCTTAACAAATTAATGGGTGTATTGGCATGTTCATGCTGTTTAAATGAATTGATTTTTTCTAGTAGCCTTTCGTAATAAATATGGAACAATTCATTAGCATCTGTTGTTGATTCGTTGCTTTGATTTTCCTCAAATAACCTTGTATTCGTTCGGTCAGCGTCAATTAATGTACTAAAAATAAACTTCGATAAAAACATAAACTGTTTATCATAATTTTCAGGAGATTCTTCCGCTAAAAAGGCCCGTAACTCGGCAGTAGCTTTCTCTACATATTCAAGAAATTCCTCTTCACTCATGACATGTTCAAAAAAGACTTTCTTTGTTAGATGAAACTCCGCTAATTCTTTATCTCGCACTCTATTTAAATAGTTCGATCCTAACTCAGAGTTTAAAAAATCTTGTAAATAAGCATGATGAGAGATAATCGCATTACCTACAATTTCAGCTAAAATGGCTTTATAAGGATGGATGTTCTTTCCTGTATGAAATAATTCATACAATAACTTTCCGCCAGCAGTAGAATGATCAACACTACCTCTTTTCGGGGGAGCATCTGGGTTATTTACTGCTTCTATTATGTATTGTTTGAACTCTTGAGTATATTTTCCTAAATCATGAAGCACTCCAGCTAGTCCTGCAATATGTTGAATCCCAAGCTTTTCTCCGTAGGATTCTGCTAGTTGTTTCACTTCTAATAAATGATCTTCAACAGACTGAATTTCCTGATCACTTTCCCGAACATGAGCAATATATCCCATCAAACCTACCCTTTCTGGTGATATTTTCATATCCATCTTATCATATTTTTACAAATAACAACCAAATATTCGACAAAATTTACAATAAATAAGAGACCAAATATTGATCTGGTCTCTTACTTATTATTTCTCCGGTTTAATATAAGGGACAATTGGTGCAGTAGCTCCTACAGAGGCACCTCGAATAAAATCTTGATTTTCTAAAGCTTTGAAATTTTGGGTTTGACCAGTCAGCATGACTCCTAAAACTTTCACTTCATTAAACTGTTTATTTTTATTTAATTTGAAAAACTCCTGGATGGCTTCGTGATTACCATCTGCATCATATTGTTTAAGTGCAGCAATGAAGCTATCGTACGCTTCTTTTGGCGAATCAGATGGGTCAAATCCATAAATTGGCATACCGGAAGGTCCCTGACTTTCATCTACAATTGGTGATGCCATATACAACCATACAATGTTCAAATTATCGGGGATTTTCGCTTGAATTTCTTGTAATGTATAAGGATGATCGAAGGAAATGGCCACTTCCGCAACATGATTTTCCATTTGTGAAATTTCACTTAGTTCATTTTGTACACCATCATGGTATTTTTTAATAGATGGATGATAAAATGTTGCGACTTTATTCTTTGTTTGTTTATCATACTCGTAGAAGTCCTTATCAGACCAATAAGACCCCGGGATTAACTCGTTATGATCAATATCAACACTAATCCAATTATATGAACTCGTGAGTGTGCCCCATTGCACTACATAGCCATTAATGTTTTTAGAACGATTCGTCACAATATTGCCGCCAAACGTAGAGGGATTACTAGTAACTTGAGAATCGATTTGAATGTTAGGTTCGGCAATCTCGTTATGTAAAAAGAGCTGTTCGTGAAGCCTTGTAGAACTTTTCCCTGCAAAGTAATTACCAGTTTTATAAAGGGTCGGGATTAGTATAAGTACAACAAGCGTTGAAATAATAACGATTTTCAATAGTTGTTTTCGTTTAGCTTTTTTTAAAGCACCTTTTAACGAAGTGTCCATTAATATTCTCCTCCTATTTTTGAATGAATAGACGTACGTGCGCGATATAATTTTTGCTTGACACTGTTTACTTTAATATCCAAAAGAGACGCAATTTCTTCATATGAAAAATCATAATAATACTTTAAAAAGAAAACTTCTTTGTAGTCCTTTTTGATGTCTTTTAATAAATAATAAATCTCATCCTTATTTAAAATGATGTCGAATTCGTGGTCTGTATGTTGTAGCTTTGAGTAAATCTCCTCGGTTAAGTAGATGTTTCGCTGCTCCTTTTTTCTCTTTAAGTCAATGTATTCATTGAGCGCAACTCTAAAAAACCACGGACGTATATTGTTCTCTGTTAGATCATCTAATAACGTGTACACTTTGTAAAAAGTATTTTGAATGATATCTTCAGCATCTTCTTTTTTGGCTCCTTTCGCTAGTAATAGCTTAAACACTTCCTCTCCTAAATTGATAAGATAGGAGGCCAGTATGTTTTCTTTCTTCATTATTTTTCCTCCCTATACTTATACAACGAATAAGTAACAATAAATGTATACACTTAAATGAAAAAAATTAACGATTCGCTTCCCGAGGTGAATCACTTTACTATTGCTACAAATAATAAAAAGCACCAACGTCAAAACCGCTCTAAAGCTTCTTCGCTTTGAGCGGTTTTGATCGATCTATTTAACTTTCTCTAATAAGCCCATCTCTAAACAAGTAGCCACAGCCAGCTTTTTAACCACTTCTTGAAACTGAATCTCAACTACCTCTTTCGTCAGTTGAATAATTTCTCCACTCCCAAACACTCGATGCTTCACCAAATTTCCTACTGCCAAGCCACTTCTGCTTCGGATTGCATTCGGATTTTGCATGGGCGCTTCCTCATGAGGCTTTTCCTCTTTCGGACTGATTATTTTTTTAACGTCCGTAACGAAACGAGATTCCGTTGTCCTTTTCCCATCACGCACTTTATAATGAATCAGCTCTAAATGGCGTTTTGCTCGTGTCATTCCGACGTAAAACAAACGAGTGGCCTCTTCCATTTTCTCTTCTGCCCCTTTTTTATCGTCATCAGAGGATGGAATCACGCCTTCCACTAAATCAATCATATACACACGCTCAAACTCAAGTCCCTTAGCACTATGAAACGTCGAAAAAGTGACGGCATTTTGTCCTTTTCTTGTTTGAGCTGTTTTTAGAACGGATTCTAAATGCTTGAGCCGCCCTGCAAACTCCTCCATCGTTTCTAACGTGTCGGCAATTTCTTCAAGCGTGTTCAAAATACCAAATAAATATTCCTTACGAAAGCCTAGTTGTTCACACGTCTTTTCTAGTGCTTTTTCATAACCTAGCCGGTCTCTAATCACACGGATTGCCTGCAACGGCGGCATGCCGCTCATGTGCAGGAAGGTTTCTTTGCATGTTTTTAATTGTTTCACTTGATAGTCTTTTAGTTGAACATGATTCAATAAGTTATCAAAAACCGATTCGTTGTTACGAATTTGCTTCAGTGCAGCCATTTGCTGTTTACTAATATACCCATTAAACTTCAGGTGGATTTTTTCTAAAATATCTGGGCGCTTATCGGTAAACGTCATGCGCATGAAATTTAAAATATCGTCCACGACCCAATGTGAGAAAAAGCGATTGTCCACATCCTTCATATAAAAAGGAATCCCGGCACGGTCAAACTCATTCATTAACATAATGGAAGAAGAATGATTGCGATATAAAACAGCCACTTCAGCAAGTTGTTCCATTTTCTTCATTTCTTTTACTAAATATTTCGCTTGATACTTGTAATCTGCTAAATCCTTCACTTTAATCGGCTCGACTGAAGGATTGTCCGTAAACATATTTTTATCATAGCGCTGTTTGTTTCTTTTAATAAATTGATTCGCTGCATCGACGATCTCTTGAGACGAGCGATAATTTTGTTCCATAAACAGAACGGTGGCATTGGGGTAGACTTGCTTGAAATTCAACAAGTATGATGGCTCTGCTCCTCGCCAACTATAAATCGCTTGATCATCGTCTGCGACTACACAAAGATTTTTATGTTGTTGAACGAGTTTTTCAATCATCGCATGCTGCACCATCGACGTGTCTTGACTCTCGTCTGTCAACACATAATCATATCGGCGTTGGTATCGGTCAAGAAGCTCGCGATTCTCTTCAAACACTTCATTAGCAATCGTCAGCATATCATCATAATCAAGTAATAATTGATGCGTGCCTGTTTTCTTATAGGCCTCATACTCGCGAAAAATCCGCTCGGCTTCCGGAACATCTACTTTGACCGTTGACCATTTGTCCTCAGGAATCATCTTGTTTTTCATAAAACTAATATACGTCGTCAGCTCATCCATTTGATCTTCAGTAATATGCTCACCGACAATCGACTTGAATAAATTTCGTAGGATGATCTTTTTATGCAATGGGCTTTTATCCCCCTCAATCATTTGATACGGTGTTCTCGTCTCACGAAAATACTCCCGCACGACTTCAAAGGCCAAGCCATGAATCGTAGAGAAATCAATAGCTGGAAGGTCAGGAAAAAAACGTTCAAAACGCAATTTCATATCGTGAGCCGCTGCCCGACTAAACGTAATCGCTTTAACCCGCGCCGGAGCTATCCCCTTTTCCTCAATTAAATAACCGATCCGCATAATCATTGTTGTTGTTTTTCCCGATCCTGGAGAAGCCAGCAGCAACAGCGGTCCTTCTGTTTGAAGCGCCGCTTGTCGTTGCATTTGATTTAAAGAAACACCTAATTCACTTTTCTTGCGAACAAAAAAATCTTCTTTTACCGTCATTTCAAATTACCCTTTCAACCGTTCGAATATTTCTTTCAGTATAACATCAAACGGGGACTCATTCACTTGGACTCTTCCAAATCTCGTTTCATAATTCGAAAATGATGAGCTTCATGAATAGCTAATAATTGAATCGCTTGAATGAGATTAGGATAGTTTGCTACTGGGTCTAAAAAGATGATATGTCCGGCAATATCTTCATCAATTTCTTCAACAAGCTTTTTGACTCGTCTAGTTTCGTTAACTAATAGAGCATTTACATCATCAAATGTTAAATTGAGCCGAATGTTATTAGGTGGATTTAATACAAACGGTGCTTTCATACTCTTTTTGCGTTTGTTTCCATATTCTTGATAGATATCATGAATAGACGTAGCATATAATTTCCGCCTTACACTTTTCGCATATAACTTTGTACACGGAATCGTTATTACCGCTGCTACTCGTAGAACCTTCATCATTAAGTATAGATGATAAATTGACTCACCAATTGACCATTTACCATCACTAGGTCTTTCCCATAGTTGATTCATTGTTAAAGATTCAACTGTCGGAAACAGGATTTCTCTCTGTTGTTCAAGTGTATTAAAATGAAACTCGATACTTTCAGATTTCATCTAAATTCTACCCACTCTAAAAACTCCAAGCGGTTTCCAAACGGATCAGACGTGTAAAAGCGCTTTGCTCCTGGTAAGTTATCGTCTTCAGTAATGGAGACCTGGCAAGAAACTAAGTGTTCCATTAATTCGGTAATATTTTTCACTTCGAACGCAGGATGTGCTTTTTTCGCTGGTAAAAAAGGCTCCTCAATGCCAATATGTAGTTGGATTTTTCCACATTCAAACCAGACCCCGCCTCGTTTCCGCAACTCAGCCGGCTTTTCGATTTCTTTAAATTGTAAAATATCTTTGAAAAATTTTCTTGCTTCTTCCTCGCTCCCCTTAGGTGCTGCCAGCTGAATATGATCAATTGTTTCAATCTGAAAAGCCATTCGACCATCTCCCTATTTAATTTGCTTAAAATCCCCTTACACAAAATATGGTAACACAAAACCGAGAATAAGTTCTATGTATGTTTTTTATAGTATGCCGGCTTTAGTTCCGCAATTAAAATGGCGATCATGATTAACATAGCTCCCATAACCATACGACCTGTCAGCACTTCATGTAAAAATAAAACCGATAACAACATACCGAAAAATGATTCTGTTGATAGAATAATGGCTGCCTTTGTGGCCGTTGTATATCGATGCGCCATATTTTGAAAAAGATAGGCGATCGTTGTTGAAAAAACTGCTAAATACAAAATCGAATATATCGCTTCTTTTTCCATTGTTATCGGTATATCCCCTTGAATAAATACCGTAACTATACTAATTAAAGCCGCTGTTATGAATTGTACAATTGTTAGTGAAATGGCATCTTCCTTTTGGACAAAAAGATTAGTGTAAAAAATATCAAAAGCAAAGCCAATTGCACATAAAAGGGACAACACATCTCCTATGTTGATTGTCATAGAACCTTGCAATGATAAAAAGCCAATACCTACAATGGCTAGACCTGAGCCGAATAATTCATACCGATCAATTTTGCGTTTGTAAATGAGATAAGCTATGACCGGCACAATCACAACATTGACAGCTGTTAAAAATGCATTTTTAGATGGTGTCGTATATTGTAAACCGACCGTTTGTAAAGCAAAGGCGATGTATAAAATGGTTCCTAAGATGGCGCCTTTCCACACGACAGATTTCGTAAATTTTTTGAATTTGTATCCAAATAGTATTGTAAGTATAAGCGCAGCTACAACAAACCTTCCTGCCATCACTTCATAAGCGGTTAAATATTCGAGTGCGATAGCTGTTACAACAAACCCACTCCCCCAAATAATTGCTGTAATGAACAACATGCCATCACCAATGTATTGTTTCATTTCTTCTCCTCCTAACTACAACAAGGATAGCATGAGAAGAAATACGATAATTTGATTGTCATTCTAAATTTTCAAGCTTATTTTTGTACTGATTCCAATCCAACAGTCGCTCCTTCAATTGTTGTATGCAGTAAATACAATTTAATTGCTGAAGATAAACGCTCATAAAAAACGAGCTCGTTACCAAAAGGTTCTATTAATTGACGTATTTTCGTCATACGATAACGAATCGTATTCGGATGACAGTAATGTATGACCGCTACTTCTTTTACATTCCCTTTTCTCAACACAAATGTCACTGCTGTATTCAATAACTCACGATCTACTCTTTCTTCTAAAAGCGGACCTAAATACATTTTTATATAATTGTTAGCGAATTGGGCATCCTTTCGATAAAGCTCAATAAGCATCCGTTCAGATGCAAGTTGTTCATAATGACAAATAGACTGCATTTCCATTTCAGCAATAATTCGTGCATAGTAGGCTTCTCTAACAGCTAGATGAAGTTCTGTATGCGTTAAGTGAGCTTCGCTATAACCAATCATTAATGTATCTGTTGGAATGGCATAAAACGTCATCCATTCATTTAGCATTTTCTCAAATTGAAGTTTCTGGTATTTGTTTGTAAAAAAGATGAGAATGCTTTGTTTATAAGTACAAATAATACCAGATGTTAAAAAGGACTCAAATTGGAAAAAGTCGTACATCCATTGGGAGTCCTCGTACTGTTTCATTTTAATATTTGCTGCAAACACATATTTCTCAAACGGTTTATTCATTTGTTGTAAAAAGGATTGCATTTGTTTCTCTGAAATTTCTTCTTCGATTAGGCACCTCATCATCTTTTCTAAAAAGAGCTTATTGTCCCTTTTTTTAATATGGTTCATTACTTCAAAAATGATATCTTCAAAAAATTCATCTCCACCAAAACGTAAAATCGGGAAACCCTGCTCATTTGCAAAATCTAGGACCTCGTTCGGTAAATCCTCAAAAATAACTGGTTTATAGGCTAAGGCACTCACCTTTAATTCAATCAGTTTTTTAATTGTGTCGATTAACTGCTCTGGCTTTTCTTTGGCAAATAATAAACTGCTGAGTACAAGGCTATAAGAGCTGAAAGCAGTTTCTCTCACTTGCTGAATACCTGCCGCGAATTCAAAATCCAAAATTTCAACTGTTTGGATTATATTATTTAATGCATTGCCACCTGCTACAACCGAAAAATCTTGTGTAACTGACAGCTGTAATAAATCCTTTACATTCATTATCTGTATCATCCTTTTTAATAACGTAGATAACATGATTATAAAGCATCGCAACATAATCCGATAAGAAATTCCATTTCCGAGTTCCACTTTCACCTATCACAGAAAAACTATTTACTCTGACATCTAGCCTTTGTACAATAGACACATGCAAACATGAAAGGACTGAACTATGCACAGATGACGATATTTTTAATCCAGTTACCAAAACAATAATGGAGGTAAAAATATTGACTACAGAGCTATACACTGAAAGATTGCATTTAAGAAAAATGAAAGTATCTGATTCTTCTAGCTTGTTTCACATTTGGTCGGATCCTGATGTTACTAAATTTATGAACATCACTAACTTTACTGATG
Source organism: Bacillaceae bacterium SAS-127 (assembly GCA_002261155.1). GTDB lineage: Bacteria > Bacillota > Bacilli > Bacillales > Domibacillaceae > Bacillus_CE. The sequence goes on from NKXN01000029.1 coordinate 16,688, forward strand.
AAAATCAAGCAAAAGAAATGATCGAGTTTTTGAATGATTTAGATCAAGGTAACAAAGCTACTCGTTTCACTATCATTGAATTAGAGTCGCAGAAGATCATAGGTTCTTGTGGATTTAATTCTCTTGACTTTGAACATGCGAAAGCCGAAATAGGGTATGACTTAGCGAAAGCATTTTGGGGTAAGGGATACGCTCAAGAAGCCATTCATTCTTTGTTAGATTATGCTTTTAAAACTTTGAAGCTCAATCGAATAGAAGCAAAAGTAGAACCAGACAACTTGAATTCTATAAGGCTTCTTCAAAAATTAAACTTCACTTTTGAGGGAACATTAAGACAGTATGAAAAATCAAAAGGAACGTTTATTGACATCAATATGTACTCATTGTTACAAACGGATTGATTTAAATCCTTCTTGGGGCTATCCAAAAGTCGATATTTCGGCTTTTGGATAGCCCTTTTTATGCATAAGATGCAAACCTGTGGGGATTATAACGCTATAATAACATCTTTTTTAAAGGAGCGAGCTAAATGAAAGTCACATCAAATATTGGAATCATTAACGCGTTAATTCGGATCACGGCCGGTTTTACCATTTTTGCTTGGGGCACTTCAAAGCTCATCAATCAACCTTGGAGAAATTCCTATCTAGTCATGGCCATGTTAGGTGGAATGAAAATAGGTGAAGGTATTCTGCGTTTTTGTCCAGTAACAGCCTTGTTCAATAAAAGACAAGAAATGCTCGTTTATAATTTTGATAAAGAAAAGACAACAGAACAAGAAATTCCTTTTAATTATGAATAAAAAATTTAAAACCGCTAACTCTTTCAATGAATTAGCGGTTTTATTTATTTCGTATATGTCATTCACCTTCATCAATCGTATCTTTATAATTTTCTAAACTATGCAGTAGCATTCCTCGACGATATATTTCTAAACGAGGAATGCCCGTATTTTTTGTTGCTGTCTCATCTTCAATTTATTTCAATCCACGCACTCATGTAGAGTGCGACGGTACCACGGTGGAAGACCTCTTCACAATCACTAATTTCAATCCACGCACTCATGTAGAGTGCGACGTTGGCTTATTCCAGATCATCGGAGAGACGTTTAATTTCAATCCACGCACTCATGTAGAGTGCGACGTACACGCTCTTCCACATGGCTATCCCCTTCCTTTTATTTCAATCCACGCACTCATGTAGAGTGCGACCAATTACGTCTGTGATATCTTGCGACCGATCTTGATTTCAATCCACGCACTCATGTAGAGTGCGACATGCACGTTTTGCATAAGCGGTCGGACTTCAAGTCATTTCAATCCACGCACTCATGTAGAGTGCGACGCAAGAGATATTAACCGCTATCGATCAAGGTCAAATATTTCAATCCACGCACTCATGTAGAGTGCGACAGGTATTGAAGTACGCTCTCAGTGCATTTGGGTATTTCAATCCACGCACTCATGTAGAGTGCGACCACATAAACTTGGTCACCTTCTAGGTAAGCATTATTTCAATCCACGCACTCATGTAGAGTGCGACAAGAAGTTTATTGAGATCACAAAGTCAGAAGATGTGATTTCAATCCACGCACTCATGTAGAGTGCGACTCGCATATTCTAAAAGCTTTTCTTCATCCTTCTTATTTCAATCCACGCACTCATGTAGAGTGCGACGAGTCAACCTGCCCGCAAATATAGCGTCATGTCCAGATTTCAATCCACGCACTCATGTAGAGTGCGACA
>NKXN01000003.1 GCA_002261155.1 Bacillaceae bacterium SAS-127
TACAGGACGTAGATACGTGATACTAGTCAGCATCACTTCTCGAAACTTCCCATGCACATACTGCGATAAGATGTTCGCTGCACCGTGGACATCCCGATGCTGTTCATAGCCGCAAAAACATTGGTAGTTTCGTGAACGGACTTTGTTCCGTTTTCCACAAGCAGGGCATGCTTGCGTCGTGTAGGCTTCATTTTCTTTCGATAATGAGACGCCAGCCGCTTCTAATTTATAGACCAACTGTTTGGTGAGTTTTCCAAAGCTCCAGTTGCTAAGTTTTTGGTTGATTTGTTTGGAACGGATTCGTTTTCGTTTTTTGTTTCGCTTGCTTGTGTGTCGCTGGACGCCTTCCACATCACCAAGAGCGACATGCCCGACCTTTTGTTCCACGCACCAGTTCACAAAAGCACGAGTCGTCTTATGTAGGAGATCTCCTAGCTGCCGTTCGCTTTTGGAGAGAATGTACTTTTTTGCTCGATGATATTGGCGCCATTTCCTGGACCCTTTTTGACACCGACTCATGAGCATTTGCAGTTCGCTCACTTTTTTGTTTCGCAATCGGTGAACACTGCGCATCTTCCTGCCAGAAATCACTAGCGCTTGTCCACTAGTACTGACGGCGGCAATTGTATGAATCTCACCTGGATCAATCGCGGCTGTATGACCGTCTTGAATCGGTACGGGATCGATGCCGTCTTCATACGACAAACAGGCATGCCACCGTCCGTCATAGACGAGTTCCACTTCTTTGACCGTGCCAGTTGGGACTGAGGCGAGTGTCAACACGAGCGGTGTCTGTTGTTTTCCCTTCCAACGGCCGAGGCTGAGCGTCAGCTTGCGTCCTTTGAGTACAAAGGATTTGTCGACCCATTTAGGATGGAACACGAACTTTTCTTTGTATGGATATCGGATAGACATGTTCGTTTTCCGCGCTTGGCGAACCCCTTCTCGGGCACGCAAAAACTTGTGACACACGGCTTGTATCGTCTGACTGTGAAGAGGATACAAGCCTTTTAGTTCGGATTGAAGGTCGCTTTTATTGATCCATGTGCCATAAATCCGGTAATAATACCGAGCCAGCTGCACGCAGTCATTCCAAATCGTTCCGCAAATCCGACGTAGGTGAAACAATTGTTGAAGCGTGGACTGTGGCGCTGTAAAGCCCGTTTTCAACGTTCGATACATGAGATCCCCTCCCTTGTCATCATTATAAAACGAACATATATTCCCATCAATAACAAATGGAACATTTCATCCTTTTTTCTTTCGACAAAGTTCGGGAGGTCCTCAACGAAACGCTTTTCGGCTGTGCCGAACCGTGATTCATCCCCTCCCTACTCGCTGGGCTGTGCCCTTCACGCTCCTTGAGGAAGGGGAATTCCCTCGGATTATGTTAAATAAAACTGAAGAATTTACATTTAGCAATTCTCCATTTCATTTTTTTTAGTTAAAAGATTGAACTCCATTTTCAGTAGAGCATTTGTATCAGTGTCTTTATAAATATGCAACAATTGCTCCATTTTATTTAATTCTATTTCGTAAGGTTGATGTAAATAAAATAAACAAATGGCCTTTCTTTCAAAGAGTATTGCAGTGCTTTTATAGTTCATTTTTTGAATATATTCAGCTTCCGTCTTTTCTAGTAATTGTAAGCATTCTTCAAATTGTCGCGCTTCGATATAGGGCATGGAAAGGTTAATATTAAAATAAATTTTTAAATAAGTAAGATCCTGCTCATAATGAGTATATTTATTTAATCTTTTTAAGGCGGTATACGTGATTCCCTTCGCTACTTCTAATGGGAATAAAAAAAGAATTGCGTTTAACAATTCGAAATCATTAATATACCATTGATCTAATTTCTGCATTTTTTCCCAAATTGACGAGATGATTTTTCGTGCTTTTAAAATGTCTTTTTCACGTTGCAATATAATAATTGCTTTATATATTTGTTGTAATGACTCAATAAAAGGATCTTGCTCAATGCTTAAATAATTTTCAATTCGCCGTAGATGATTTTGCAAAAGCGCGATATTACCAAAATCTAATGATGTGAAAGAGTGAATAATCGATTGTTTTTCATTTGAATTGTAATCGTTCATGATATAAGTAAATTCATTTACACTTATATTCATTTTCGATAACAACTGTATAAGTTGCTCAGCATTCACTTGTAAATAGTTTTTCTCGATTTTTGAATAAGCTCCTTGGGTCATAATTCCATCTGAAAGTTGTTTTTGAGTGAGTTGAAGGTTTTTTCGTATTTTATTTAATGTCGTACCAATTTTCATATGCTTCTCCTAAATATTCTATATGGAATAATTTGTCGTATCTTTATTAAACCTCTTTATACTAAAAATGTATAGAGTATAAACATTTAATAAATATAGAAAAAAGGTGAAGAGTTGAAAAAGAAAGTAATTCATTTAATGGGTTTAGCAAGTGTTATTTTGTTAACTGGATGCACACAATATAATGAGCCTATTTCAGTGGAAGATAAAGGAATTTGGAATGAATTCATTGTCTGGCCCATTGTGCAAATCATTCATTATTTATCAGAGTTAACTGGATCATACGGAGGCAGTATTATTGCTGTAACGATCGTTGTTCGATTGGTCATTTTCCCTTTAACTTTGAAACAAATTAAAAACTCGCGAAAGCTGCAAGACATTCAACCGAAATTAAAACTTTTACAGGAACAATATAATTCGAAAGATGCTGTGACACAGCAAAAATATCAGCAAGAGCTAGTACAGTTGATGCAAGATTCTAGTGTAAATCCTTTAGGAGGGTGCTTGCCTTCAATCATTCAAATGCCAATTTTAGTCGGTTTATATCATGCAATTAGTAGAATGAATGTGACGCCTATTTACGAATTAGGATTATTTTGTACGATACCTTTGGTAAGCCCGAGCGTTGTTTTAGCAATAATAGCGGGAATTGCTCAAATTTTAGTTTTAAAAACTGGTCCTTCACTGAATAGTAATCCACAATTAGCAATTGTTCAGTATATCCTGCCAGCCTTGATTGTTGGATTTGGTTTAATTTCACCAGCTGCTATTGCGTTATATTGGATTGTTAGTAGTTTAATTTCTGTTATTCAAAATATATTTATCTATAACATTATTTATAAAGAAAAGAATGAATCCGTTACATCTAAGTAGATAATAGAGCTATGTTGAATTATTCACCTTCCGAAATTCAACAACTTTAATAATCGCCTGTCCAGTAAGTCAATTTTCGAGTAAAAAGCACCGAAAATAAAAAGCCAAGAATGTTGATTTTACGGCATTCTTGGCTTTTGCTATTTTTAATTTCCGGGCTGAAAAATCACTTTTCGGACAGCCCCTTATTGTATTTCTAAGAATAGAATTTTAGGAACAAAAAAACGACAGACTATGTCGCCTTTCATGCTCTATTATGTGAAAAGTCATGTAGGAAATGTAACAAGTCCAGACCGAATAGCCAGCACCGCTGCTTGTGTGCGATCACGCAATTCGAGCTTCTGAATAACATTGGATATGTGATTTTTCACTGTACCCTCTGTAATCACTAACGCATCAGCAATTTCTCTATTATTTTTTCCTAAACCCAATTCCTTTAAAACTTCCGTTTCTCGTGCTGTCAATTGTTTCATTTGCTGAGCTATGTCGCTCGCTTCTTTCTCGTTATGTACTCGTCTTTGCCGAAGAGCCTCTAGCATTGGTTGAGTGAATTGTTGAGGTAGTACAATTCCACCTTGATGAACGGTCATCATCGCTTGCACAATCGCATCTGTTGGCATGTCTTTCAACAAATATCCGCTCGCTCCTTCCTCTAACGCTTCCGTAATCCACTCCTTATCATTAAATGTCGTCAGCATCACTACCTTTATTTCTGGAATATGTTTCTTAATAAGTTTCATCCCTTCTACCCCATCCACGGTAGGCATCCGAATATCCATCAAGACTAAATCTGGCTTCGATTCAACCGCTCGCTGTACCGCCTCCTCTCCATCTTTTGCTGTATCTACCACTTCAATTTCCTTTCGCCGATTCAAGTTCGAACATAATCCATCCCTGATCAACGACTGATCGTCTACAATCATAATTCGAATCACGCAGCATTGCCCCTATCTTCCATCAGCGAATAATAATGGCCGCTCATCAATAAAGACATGCCGATCCTTATCGACATAAACAATGTCATCGAAATCTTATTCACAGCAGCAACCTCCCTAAACTTTACTAGAACTATATAATTCTACCATATTAAAAGGTTTCCTTTTACAAATCTCAACAAATTCTCTACATTTTCATTATCAACTTATTAGAGGTGAATAAAATCCCCCCTACCCCCTGTATAATTTTGTATAATATAGATAATTAAATTCTCATTAAAGGGGTTATAAATATTGAAATTAAAAAAGCTTCTTTTCTATTCATTTATAGCTATTTTGATCATTCTCCCGTTGTTTACCGTCTTTTTCAGAAAAGGAATGATCTTAGATACGATCGGGATTCATTTGCAGTCCCCTTTTACAAAAAAAGTGGTGGTGGAAGAGCAATATTCACAAGTCGATCAAAATGAAAATGGTGTGGCTGATCCGCTAGATATCGTCCAGACGGCGAGGAAAGAAGTAGAAAATCGAACGAAGTATGAGAGCAACTACTATGCCAAGGGCTACCCACCGGAAAGTGAAGGGGTTTGTACGGATGTCATTTGGAGAGGACTGATGGGCATCGACATTGAATTGAAGGATTTAATTGATCAAGATATTCAAGCCAATCCGTCTTTATATCCACGTGTGAATGGGCAGCCGGATGCCAATATCGATTTCAGACGAGTGCCGAATCAGCTTGTGTTTCTTGAGCGACATGCCGAAGCGTTAACGACGGAATTCATTCCGGGCGATGCGAAAAATCTGGCGGAATGGCAACCAGGAGACATTGTCGTTTATTTAGAGGGCACAGATCACACCGGCATCATCTCGGATAAACGAGCAAAAGATGGTGTCCCTTATTTAATTCACAATGCTCCACCTTTTGCCGCAGAAATTAAATTATCTTCTTATAGCCAACCGATTGCCGGACATTTTCGTTGGAAGTATGAAAATCACTGAACGTTAGAAAAAACAAACTTTAGCAAACGTTTGATGTATATCGAGCAAAAGAAAAGTAATAAAGCAACCAACAGTGCAAAAGGAAAACTAAACATGGCGGGAATAGCAATATCAGGCCAAATAGTTATTTTGACCGCTTCAAAACCAAACGTTCGCAGTAATCCCGCCAACAACGCGAACAGGACACTCCCAAGAAGCCCCAAGTATAGAACCGATAAAACCGGAAGACTAAGAATAAACATAAATTTTTTCAATAAGCTCATTAGCTCCCCTCCATTTGAATGACATGTTGGACAGTAGAGGTTGGATCAATCATATACCTTTTCTTATAACGAAGTGTATCAATACGGCAGTCTGGCCCGATAACGATCTCCTCCCCTTCGACCTCCTGTGCTTCAGTCCATGAAAGAGTGAGTTTTTTCCCAACGACCTTTTCACAAGCGAGTTTTTTCTTCAACAACGAAAAGGTCCCTTTCGCCTTCTCAACAATGATTTCATCTGCGACTAGCTTTTGAACACGACTTGGACCCGACAAACGACAATGCACTTTGTTTGCATGTACTTTTCCTCCACTAAGCACTCCTTTCACAGTTAGCCGTTGACACTCTAACCTTTTCCCCACCTTCAAATACCCGGAACTTTCCACATTTGTGACCCTTCCCACGTGTAATTGTAAATGACCCAAGTTTTTCATAGCGCTCACTTCACACACTTCTTTTATGATACAAACGCCCTTATTGGTTAACTGCTCTGCCACTACCGAACCGTGGAAAAAACCTTGCCCGAAAATAGACAGTTCCTTCACTTCTATATCTTGTTGAAAAGTCACTGCTCCACGAACATGAATCGTCTCACAGGCTTCATTTATATTCTTCACCTTACCTCTCGTGACTGTCCAAGCTTTATTTTTCCTCAAACTCAACACTCCTTTAATTTTATATATTTTAATTATTAAAATATATGATAACTAAAACATATGCGTTTCCATATTTTTTGTCAATAAAAAAAAGACTTCATTTTTATGAAGTCCTAAAAAATACGGCTCATTAATTGATTCACTTCGCTTAATACTTTCGCCATTTCAGCTAACTTTTCTTCTGGGAACTTAGTGAATAGCTCTGTGACTTTGTCTTCTCCGCTAGCCGTTAGCATCATTTGTACGACTCGGCGATCGGAGCTTTCTCTCACTCTCTCAATCAAACCGATGTTCTCCAATTTGTCGCACATGGAAGTTACTGCACCAGGCGTCACTTGAAAAAACTGCGCAATTTCCGTCGCCTTCATTCCACCACTTAACTTTAACTGCAACAATAAGACTAATTGAGTTTGCGAAAATGGCTCATCAGCTGAAATCAACTCGATAAACCGCTTCGACTTTTGCTGGATTTCCAGCATCTCTCGCATAATTGCTTCTACACTTTTCATTTGCACTTCGTCAATCCCCACACTAATCACAGCCCATTCAATTATTTATTCATTAAAATATATAGTGAGTGAATGATAATGTCAAACGACCATTCACAACCATTTCCCAGCACTAACCACTAACATGAAAAATCCGGAGAAATCAACCCTTCTCCGGATGTTATCGGTCTTTGCAACTAAAAAAGGGAATGGGGCATCGCTTTACCTACTTTTCACTGCCAATTGATTGCGAATCAAAGAGGTTGCTTCTACCATGTTTTTTAATGATTGGATCGTTTCTTGTTCCCCTCTTGTTTTCAAGCCACAATCGGGATTAATCCAAATTTGTTCTTTATCAAGGAACTCAAGTGTTTTCTCGATGATTCCTTGTATTTCCGCTACTTCAGGAACTCTCTTACTATGGATATCATAGACACCAAGGCCAATTCCATTTTGATATGAATGTAGACCTGTTGAGGAAATTAGTTCTCCATGGCTGCGAGAAGTTTCAATCGAGATGATATCTGCATCTAGTTTACTAATGACCTCCATAAAATTATTAAAATCACAATAACACATATGCGTATGGATTTGTGTCGTATCCTTCACAGAGGATGTCGTTAATAAGAAGGAATTTACAGACCACGCTAAGTATTCCTCCCAATTTCGTTTCTTTAGTGGCAACCCTTCTCTTAATGCTGGCTCATCGACTTGAATCATTTCAATGCCTGCTGCTTCTAGTACCTCTACTTCTTTTCTCAATGCTAGCGCTAATTGATAGCATACTTTCTCTCGTGGCACATCATCTCTGACAAAGGACCAATTCAAAATGGTCACAGGTCCAGTCAACATCCCCTTCACTGGTTTCTTCGTTAATGACTGAGCATAGATCGTTTCTTTTACCGTCATCGGTTCTAGAAACTCAACATCACCATAAATCACTGGTGGTCTGACACAACGAGAACCATATGATTGCACCCACCCTCTTTTCAGGAAAACAAACCCGCTAAGTCGTTGTCCAAAATATTCAACCATATCCGTTCTTTCGAATTCTCCATGAACGAAAATATCTAATCCGATTTCTTCTTGTATATCGATCCACTTCTTCATTTGCTCATTTATGAAGGATTCATATTGTTCCTTCGACCATGTACCGTTATTAAAGTTTGCTCTTGCTTTTCGCACATCCGCGGATTGTGGAAAACTTCCGATCGTTGTTGTTGGTAATACGGGCAGCGACCATTTTTTTTGCTGTTTCTTTTTCCTCTCATGATAAGAAACATTGCGCTTAAAGTCCTCTTCATGAATCTCCTCGACAGCTCGTTGTATTTCGCTACGATTTCGGCAAGCTGAAGCGTTCAGCCGATCGACCGCTGCCGTACTTTGTGAAAAATCGACGTCATTCGATTGATATTTAGCCGTTAGCTGGTGAATTTCAGCTAATTTCTCATCAGCAAATGCTAAGGCTTCTTTTATTTCAGATGGCAAGTGTAGCTCTCCTTCGACCGTTATCGGCACGTGCAAAAGGCTACAAGAAGGCTGAATCCATAAACGCTCCTCTGGGACTAGTCGCATGATGGCTTGAATAATTTCATCCTTTCTTTGCAAATTGGCACGCCAAATATTTTTTCCATCAACAATGCCCACTGCTAAAACCTTATCTTGTGGAAAACCATGCACTTGTAAATTCGCTAAGTTTTCTTCTAATCCATGGACAAAATCTAATCCTATTCCAGCTACCGGAAGATTGATCACTTCTGAATAATGTTCAACCGAATCAAAATATGTTTGAAGCATGATCTTCAATTTCGGCACAACTTGAGACAGCTGTTGATAAATGGAGGCAACGGTCGCCATTTCTGCTTTTGTTAAGGAAACATTCAGGATCGGTTCATCAATCTGTACCCATTCCACTCCTTCTTGCTCCAGCTCCTGCAACACTTGTTCATACAAAGGTAATAATTGTTCAATCAGAGATGGAAGCTGTTCCTCTTTGTATCCTTTTGACAATTTCAAAAAAGTATAGAGTCCGACAATTACCGGTTTCCCTTTAATCCCAACTTTCTCTTTCGCTTCTCGGTAAGCAAGAAGGGGTTTATTTTCCGTTAATCTCGGCTGTACATCTGTCAGTTCTGGCACAATGTAATGATAATTGGTATTGAACCATTTGGTCATTTCGCTCGCGACAGCCTCTAGATTTCCTCTTGCCATCGAGAAATACACCGATAAAGGAACCTTCCCCTTCTCTTCAAATTGATAACGTTCTGGAATCACTCCAAACATAACCGCCGTGTCTAAGATGTGATCATAATAGGTAAAGTCATTGACAGGAATTAGATCGATCTTTCGTTCCTTTTGTTTTTGTAGGTTGCTTAAGCGAATCCTCTCCATCTTTTCCGTAAAAACAGACTCCTCTATATCCCCAGCCCAAAATGCTTCTAACGTCTTTTTCCATTCTCGATTTTCTCCAATTCGTGGATAACCTAAATGACTACTGTTCAATGTGTTCATCTCCTTTTTAAAAATAAAAAAGGCATTTCTACTTTTCAAATGGAAAAGTTAGAAATGCCGAATAAAAGGGTGCATCAATCGACCCTTGCTATGATGGATTCTAACACCTCCCTATCTCCCGTAGGTTCAATCGTGTTGTCGAAACAGGCAGGTCTCCTGACTTAAGGGGCACTATGACCAAGCAGGCCTTCCCAATCCAGTTAGATCAGTGGCATCAATTGCAAGCTCATTTCCCTTTTACAGTGGCGGGACCGTGTTGGACTTTCACCAAACTTCCCTTTTAATTCCTAAACTGACATTCAGCTTAAGAAACCTGTTCCCACTTATTCAATTCTGTTAATATACTTAAAAACCAATCTATAAACTAGGATTATAGATGATAAATAATATTCTGACAATACAAAATTGTTAATTTGTTATAATTATTTTACTGTTTGATTAATAAGTGTCAAAACTGTCGATTCCGTATAGACACTTTGACATTTTCATCTTGCGTAACTCCTTCCCACTTGGGATTTAAGGTTGGCATGATTATTGCAATCTTCATAAGTAAAGGGGGAATCCATTATGAAAAATCACTTAGTAATGGTGTCAAAAGACAACTTTATTTCCATTGTAGAAATCAATCATCCACCTGCCAATACGTTGTCTTCTGCATGCATTGCGGAATTGCGCTCTGTGTTCGCTTCACTTGCTACGGACGATGACACGAGAGCGATCGTATTAACAGGAACGGGTCGCTTTTTCATTGCTGGAGCGGATATTAAAGAATTTGTTTCTGCTATGGGCGAAGAGGGTAAAGGGTTGGCGATGGCTACTGCTGGGCAAAGGCTTTGCGATGAAATTGAAGCAATAAACAAGCCGGTGATCGCAGCCATTAATGGTCCAGCGCTTGGAGGCGGATTAGAAGTCGTGATGAGCTGTCATTATCGAATCGCTTCGGAATCAGCTATTCTCGGCCTCCCGGAACTAAAGCTTGGATTGCTTCCTACTTTCGGCGGCACGCAGCGTTTGGCGCAAATGACGAACACAGCGATCGCCATGGATTTGATTTTAACGAGCAAACAGTTGACTAGTGAAGAAGCGCTTCATTTAGGGATCATCCAAGCTGTTGTTCCTCAAGAAGAAGTCAGACAAAGGGCTATCGATAAAGCGAAAAGCTTTATTGATGGAAAAAGCATGACAAGTATAACGCGCACAATTGAATGCATTATGAAAGGAAATAAAGAGCCCGTTCAAGCTGGCTTAGAAAGAGAACGGAAAAAATTCGCTGAACTTTTCAACACGGAAGATGCAAAAGAAGGCGTCCAAGCCTTTATCGAAAAAAGAAAGCCTCAATTTATTCATAGCTAGAAAGGCGGAGTACAATGACTCAAGATGTGTTATTTGCTACTAATAATCATGGAATTGGGCTGATTACGTTAAATCGTCCAGAATCTTTGAATGCGCTATCGTTGTCAATGATTGCACCAATTTTTCATAAGTTGCAAGAATGGGAGAATGATGACCAAGTGCAACTCATCATCATGAAAGGCTCCGGCTCAAAAGCTTTTTGTGCAGGTGGCGATATTAAGACATTGTATGAAGCGAAATCGAGTGACGCCTCTTATGAAAAAGCGATGCACTTTTTTGAACAGGAATATGAGCTAGATCAATATATATATCGCTATCCAAAGCCGATCCTCGCTTGCTTAGATGGCATCGTGATGGGTGGAGGTGTTGGGTTAACATACGGATGTAGCCATCGGATCGTTACTGACAAAACGAAGTGGGCGATGCCTGAAATGAATATTGGCTTCTTTCCTGATGTGGGAGCTGCCTATTTTTTAAACCAAGCCCCTGGACATATCGGTCGCTACATAGCTTTAACCGCCTCTGTCATTCGTGCAGCAGATGTTTTGTATAGTAACGGAGCGGATTATTATATAGAGCAAGATCAATTAACCGCTTTATTAGCTAAAATAGAAGCGACGAACTGGCTCAATGAAAATGTACGAACGACGTTAGAACTATTATTGAATAGCTTTTCCGAGCAGCCGTTAGTCACTAGTGAATTAGCAAAATGGCAAAAGGATATCGATCGCCACTTTGCCAATGACACGATCGAAGACATCCTGCAATCGCTTGAGCGTGACGGAAGTGGATTTGCAACTAAAACAAAAGAAACCTTATTATCAAAAGCCCCCCTTTCACTCAAAGTAACCTTGCAACAGCTGATTAGAGGAAAAGACAGCTCACTTGAGGAATGCTTTCAAATGGACTACATGCTTGCGAAAAACTTCTTAAAGCAAAATGACTTTTACGAAGGCGTTCGCTCCGTATTAATTGATAAAGACCATGCCCCAAATTATCAATATCAAAAGCTATCGGATATTTCGGATGAATTTGTAGATCGCTTCTTTCTGGCATAGGTAGAGGCAAAAGACGACCATCATGTGGATGTAACGAGGTTACTTTAAAGGTGCAAACAATTAAGTGAGAGGATGAAGAAATGGCTATGTCGGGCTATTATAAAAACTTAAGAGGTAAACTTGGGGCAGATTTGATTTTTATGCCAAGTGTAGCAGGAATAGTTCGGAATAAATCGGGAGAAATTTTATTTCAGAACAAAGGGAACGGAGAAAAGTGGAGTCTGCCTGCTGGGGCGATAGAACTTGGGGAAGCCCCTGCTGAAGCCGTGGTTCGAGAAGTCTGGGAAGAAACAGGTTTATATGTTACTCCAAAGAAATTATTAGGAGTATTCGGCGGAAAAGACTTTCGTTATCAATATCCAAATGGTCATCAAGTTGAGTATAATGTGTTTCTATTTGAATGTGAAATTCAAAGTGGAGAACTAAACCCGATAGACGATGAAACTTTTGAATTACGCTATTTCAACTTAAATGAAATCCCTGAACTTGCATTACCATATCCAAAATCAGTGTTCGAGTCTCCTTCTGAGGAAGTATTCTTTCAATGGAATGAAGGATGGTTAGATAAACTCAAGAGGTTTTAGTTAGTTAATTTAAAGAAAAAATAACAAACACAAATCAAAGGGGCTGTCCAGTAAGTCAATTTTCGAGTAAAAAGCACCGAAAATAAAAAGCCAAGAATGTTGATTTTACGGCATTCTTGGCTTTTGCTATTTTTAATTTCCGGGCTGAAAAATCACTTTTCGGACAGCCCCTTTT